>NZ_JAJFER010000003.1:0-656024 GCF_020707295.1 Massilia sp. IC2-476 | reverse complement strand
GACTACATCCACTATTACAATAACGACCGCATCAAGCTCAAATTAAAAGGCCTGAGCCCCGTTCAGTACAGGACTCAGGCCTTGGCCGCTTAGCAAACTAACCGTCCAACTTTACGGGGTCAGTTCATGCGGACGTCCCTTTTTTTGCTCAGCCTCAGGCGATCAGATGGTCGAGGCCATTCCAGTCCTGGGCGCCGACCAGCATGGCCAGCTCTTCCACGACGGTGCCGTCGTGGTAGGCCGTTTCCGCCTCGGCTGCCGGCGCCGTCAGCACCATCTTGCCGCCGCCCACCTGCACACCGCTGCTATTGCTGTTGCCGTTGCCGAACGAAAGCTTGAACACGTCCGACACCGACAGGCTGCCTTCCATGCTTCCGGTCGCCGCGACCTTGTCGGTGGCCGTGACACGCACCTCGATCGCCGGGCCCTTGTTGGGCGCGGTGCCCGAGAAGGTCCCGGTGGCCGCGTCGAACTTCAGCCAGGACGGCAGTGCCGAGCCGTTTGCCAGCTTGGCCGAATAGACCAGCGTATCGCCCTTGTCGATATCGACGAAGCTGTCGGCCGGCAGCTGGAACGAGAAGGCCTTGTTGGCTTCGATACTGCGGTCGCCCAGGGCCTTCACCAGGATCGGTGCGTCGTTCTCGCCCAGCACCGTCACATCCAGCGTGGCGGCGATCTTGCGGCCCGCGTCGATCACGGTGTAATCCAGCCTGTCGACCACCGACGCGCCCCTGCCGAGCGACTGCACCACCGGGTTGACCACGCCGAGGGTATAGACGAAGAAGCCGTTCGGCAGCAGGGCAAGCAGTCCATACTTGCCGATATCGATATCGATGGTGGCCCTGAGTCCCTGGCCGCTGTCGTTGGCCAGCACGTTGCCGCTGATGAGGAACTGGTCTTCCCTGATGGTCGCGGTGTCGGCCTGCGCCGGCGCTTTCTCTCCGTTGATGGTGATGTCCAGGTTCGCGAGGGCGCTTGCGCTGCCGTCCGTGGCGGCGTAAGTGAAGCTGTCGACCACCGACTGGCCCTGCTGCAGCGCCCGCAGCGCCGCGTGCTCGGTGTTCACCGTATAGCTGTAGGCGCCGTCCGCCGACAGTACGAGCGTGCCGTACTTGCCTGCGAAGCTGCCGGCTGCGCCCACCTTGAGCTGGGTACCGGCATCCGGGTCGCGGTCGTTGGCGAGCACATTGCCCGTCACCGGGACCTTGCTGCCTGCGCCGAGCTTTGCCGCGTCCGCCACCGCCACCGGAGCATCGTTGGCGCCGGTGACCCTGACTTCCAGCGCGCCCTTGCTGCTCAGGAGTCCGTCGCCTGCCGTGTAGCTGAAGCTGTCCACGGCGGACTGGCCGGCAGCCAGCGCGCGCACAGCGCTTGCGTCGCGGTCGACCTGATACGTGTAGCTGCCGTCCGCAGCCAGGACCAGGCTGCCGAAGGCGCCGGCATAGGTTCCCGGAGCGGATACCGTCATGGCGGCGCCGGCGTCCGGATCACTGTCGTTGGCCAGGACGTTGCCGCTTACCAGGCCGGTGCCGGCGACGTCCGCCTGAACCACGTCGCCCTTGACGACAGGAGCATCGTTCGCGCCGGTGATGGTCAGCGCGAGGCTGCCTTGCACCGAAGCCGTACCGTCGGTCGCCGCATAGGTGAAGCTGTCGACCACGGTCTGGCCGGCCGCCAGCGCCTGCACCTTGGCGTCGTCATTGTTCAGGCGATAGGTATAGCTGCCGTCGGCCGCCAGCACCAGGGTGCCGTAGGCGCCGGCGTAGGTGCCGGGGGCGGCCACCGCGAGCTTGGCGCCGGCATCGATATCCTGGTCATTGGCCAGCACATTGCCGCTGGCCTCGATCGCGCCGTCTTCGCCGACCACGCCGGCGTCCGCGCTGACGACAGGAGCGTCGTTGCTGCCGGTGATCGTGATCGCCAGGCTGGATCCGGTCGTCAAATTGCCGTCGGTGACGACGTGGCTGAAGCTGTCGACCACGGTGGCGCCTTGCGCCAGCGACTGCACCGCTTTGGCGTCCTTGTCGAGCTGGTAGGTGTAGCTGCCGTCGGCGCCCAGCACCAGGGTGCCGTACGCGCCGGCATAGGTGCCGGGGGCGGCGACCGCCAGCAGCGCGCCGGCGTCGAGGTCGCTGTCGTTGGCCAGCACGTTACCGCTCGCGTTCGCGGCGCCGTCTTCAAACACCGAGGCGGTGTCCGCGCCGACAAGCGGAGCGTCATTGGTGCCGGTGATGGTGATGGCCAGGCTGCCGGTCACCGACGCCGTGCCGTCGGTCGCGGCGTAGCTGAAGCTGTCGACCACGGTGGCGCCCTGCGCCAGCGACTGCACGGCCCTGGCGTCGTTGTCGAGGCGGTAGGTGTAGCTGCCGTCGGCGGCCAGCACCAGGGTGCCGTAGGCGCCTTCATAGGTGCCGGGGGCGGTCACCGCCAGCAGGGTGCCGGCATCGATGTCCTGGTCGTTGGCCAGCACGTTGCCGCTCGCGGCCACGGCGCTGTCTTCAAGCGCGACCGCCGTGTCGGCGCTGACGATCGGGGCGTCATTGGCGCCGGTGATCGTGAACACCAGGCTGCCGCGGGTAGCGGCGATACCGTCGGTGGCGTCGTAGGCGAAGCTGTCGAGCACGGCCTGGCCTGCCGCCAGGGCCTGCACCTTGGCGTCGCCATTGTTCAGGCGGTAGGTATAGCTGCCGTCGGCCGCCAGCACCAGGGTGCCGTAGGCGCCGGCGTAGGTGCCGGGCGCGGCCACCGCGAGCTTGGCGCCGGCGTCGAGGTCCTGGTCGTTGGCCAGCACGTTGCCGCTGGCCTCCACGGCGCCGTCTTCGGCCGCCACGCCTGCGTCGGCGCTGACTACCGGGGCGTCATTGCTGCCGGTGATGGTGATCGCCAGCTTCGATGCGGCCGTGGCGACGCCGTCGGTAACGCCATAGGCGAAGGATTCGAGCAGGGTCTGGCCCTGTGAAAGCGCCTGCACGCGGGCATCGCCCTCGTTCAGGGTATAGGTATAGCTGCCGTCCTGCGCCAGCACCAGGCTGCCGTAAGTACCGGCGTAGCTGCCCGGCGCCGTCACCTTCAGGACCGCGCCGGCGCTCGGAGCACGATCGTTGGCCAGCACGTTGCCAAGGGCCGCCACGCCGTCTTCCGACAGCTGGGCCACGTCGTCGGACGCCAGCGGCGCCTGGTTCAACAGGGTCACGCGGATTTCGAGGGTCGAGCTGGCGCTGGCGATGCCGTCGGTGACGGCGTAATCGAAGCGCTCGGTCAGCACGCCGTCCACGGCCTTGGAGGCATCGTAGGCGCCGGCGGCGTTCAGGGCGTAGCTGTAGTTGCCGTCCTTGTCGATGACCAGGGTACCGAAACTGCCTGCGATGCTACCCGGAGCCGCCACCTGCAGCACGGTGCCGCGGTCGATGTCGCTGTCGTTGGCGAGCACGTTGCCGGTCATGGCGGCCGCGTCGCCCTCCTTGAAGGCGGCGCTGTCCTGCATTGCGACCGGGCCGTCGTTGACGCCCGTGATCTCGACATTGACGACGCCGTTGGCGCTGCGGCCGACGCCATCCTGGACGGTGTAGCTGAAGCTGTCCTTGAGCACCTCGCCCTGCGCCAGTTCCTGGAAGCGGCTGCCGACGTCGTAGCGGACCGTGTCGCCGGCCAGGTCGACCTGCGCACCGAGGCTGGACGCGCCGACCGCCACCACGGTCGTGGCGCCGTTGACGTCGTTGGCCAGCAGTTCGCTGGTCGTGATCTGCACCATGCCGCCATCCTCGCGCGCCGCCAGCTTGTCGGCGGCGGCGATCGGGTTGTCGCCGAGCAGGGCGATCATGCCCGCACGGTCGAGCGTGCTGCCGTTATCGAAGAGCACGCGGTTCACGCCCGCGGCCGTGCCGCTGAGCCAGCCGGCCAGCACCACGCTGTCGGCGCTGCCCCTGATCGAGATCACCAGGTCGTCACCCGACAGCCCGGCCGTCAGGTCGGCCTGGGTCAGGCCGCCGGTCAGGCGCAGGGTGTCGCTGCCCTGGGTGTCCTCGATGCGGTCGGCGCCGTCGCCGCGGCTGAAACGGTAGGTGTCGTCGCCCGTGCCACCCAGCAGCAGGTCGCTGCCGGCGCCGCCTTGCAGCGTATCGTTGCCCGCCCCGCCGTCGAGCTGATTGCTGCCCGCATTGCCGATGATGACGTTGTCCAGTTCGTTGCCGCTGCCGGAGATCGCCCCGCTGCCCGTGAGCGTCAGGTTCTCGACGCTGGCGGCCAGGCGGTGGCTGACGCCGGCCTGCACCGTGTCCACGCCCTCGCCTGCGTTTTCCAGCACAGCGTCGGCGGCGTCGTCCACCACGTAGCTGTCATTGCCGCTGCCGCCGCTCATCGTGTCGGCCCCGAGGCCGCCGTCGATGCTGTCGTTGCCGCCGCCGGCGACGATGCTGTCCTTGCCGGCGCCGCCGGCCAGGACGTTGGCGGCCTCGTTGCCGGTGATCTCGTTGTCCAGCGCATTGCCGGTGCCGTTGATCGCCGCGCTGCCAGTCAGCACCAGGTGCTCGACGTTCGCCGCCAGGGTGTAGCTGGCGCTGGCGCGTGCGGTATCGATGCCGGCGCCTGCCGCCTCATTGATGACGTCGGCGGTCGCGTCGACGATATAGGTGTCGTCGCCGGCCCCGCCGCTCATCGTGTCGATGCCTGCGCCGCCGTCGATCAGGTTGTTGCCGGCATTGCCGGTGATGGCGTTGGCGAGCGCGTTGCCGGTGCCGTTCAGGGCTGCGCCGGCCAGGACCAGGTTCTCGACATTGGCGCCCAGCACGTAGTCGATGCTGGACTCGACGGTGTCGGTACCGGCGTTGGCGAGTTCGACCACGACGTCGCCAAGCTGGTCGACCAGGTAACGGTCGTTGCCGGCCCCGCCCTGCATGCTGTCGGCGCCCGTGCCACCGTCCAGGATGTCGTTGCCGCCGCCCGCGATCAGGGTGTCGTTGCCGGCGTCGCCGCTGAGGGTGTTGGCGCCCTCGTTGCCGGTGAGGACGTTGTCCAGCTCGTTGCCGGTGCCGCTGATGCCAGCCGACCCGGTCAGCGTCAGGTTCTCCACATTCGCCGCCAGCGCGTAGGTGACGCTGGCCTGGACGATGTCCGTACCTTCGCCAGCTTCCTCGAAGGTGAGGTCGGCCGCATTGTCGACGATATAGGTGTCGTTGCCGCTGCCGCCGCGCATGCTGTCAGCGCCCAGGCCGCCGTTCAGGATGTCGTTGCCGACGTCGCCGCGCAGGATGTCGTCGCCGGCGTCGCCGTTCAGCGTGTCGTCGCCCTCGCCGCCGACCAGGGTGTCGTTGCCTGCGCCGGCGTGGATGGTGTCGTTGCCGGCCAGGCCATCCAGCACGTTGTTGCCGGTGTTGCCGATGATGATGTTGTTCAGCTCGTTGCCCGCGCCGCTGATGTTGGCCGAGCCGGTCAGCGTCAGGTTCTCGACGTTCGCGGTCAGGGTGTAGGTAATGCTCGATTGCACGATGTCGGTGCCCGCTGCGGCATCTTCGACGACGATGTCGCCGTCATTGTCGACGACGAAAGTGTCGTTACCGAGGCCGCCGGCCATGCGGTCGCCGCCCAGGCCACCGTCGATCAGGTCGTTGCCCGCGTCGCCAGACAGCTGGTCGTCGCCGCCCTCGCCGTAGAGCAGGTCGTCGCCGTCGCCGCCGCGCACGATGTCGTTGCCGTCGCCGGCGCGGACGGTGTCGTTGCCCGCGCCGGCATCGGTGCTGTTGTTGCCTGCGTTGCCAATGATCGTGTTCTGCACCGCGTTGCCATTGCCCACCAGGTCTTCCGAACCGGTGAGGGTGAGGTTTTCCACATTCACGCCCAGGGTATAGTCGACGCTGGATTCGACCGTGTCGACACCGGAGCCGGCCAGCTCGATCACGACGTCGCCCGCGTTATCGACCACATAGACGTCGTTCTGGACGCCGCCGGCCATGGTGTCGGCCCCAAGACCCCCGTCGAGCCGGTCGGCGCCGCTGCCATCGGTCAGGGTATCGTTGCCGGCGCCGCCGGACAGCGTGTTGTTGCTGCCGTTACCGATGATCGTGTTGTCGAGCTCGTTACCGGTGCCGCTGATGGCGCCGTTGCCGGTCAGGGTCAGGTTCTCGACGTCGGCCGTCAGGATGTAGTTGATGCTTGCACGCACATGGTCCAGGCCTTCGCCGGCGTTTTCCGCCACCAGGTCGCCGACCTGGTCGACGATGTAAACGTCGTCGCCCGTGCCGCCCTGCATGCTGTCGCCGTCCAGGCCGCCGTCGAGATAGTCGTTGCCTTCGCCGCCCTGCAGGGTATCGCTGCCGGCGTTGCCGTACAGGGTGTCGTTGCCGGCCAGGCCCTGCAGCGTGTTGGCGCCCGCATTGCCGATGATGATGTTGTCGAGTTCGTTGCCGCTGCCGTTGATGGCGGCAATGCCGGTCTGGGTCAGGTTCTCGACCTGCGCCGTCAGGGTGTAGGTGATGCTGGCTTCGACCAGGTCGATGCCGGCGCCCGCTTCTTCGATCACCAGGTCGCCATCGTCCTCGACGACATACACGTCCCTGCCGGCGCCCCCCAGCATGCGGTCGCCGCCGAGGCCGCCGTCGAGACGGTCGTCGCCGGCGTCGCCGTAGAGGGTATCGCGGCCTGCTTCACCCTGCAGCAGGTCGTTGCCTTCGCCGCCGTAGACCAGGTCATCGCCAGCGCCCGCTTTCAGGGTGTCGTTGCCAGCGCCGCCGTCGAGCGTGTTATTGGCGCCGTTGCCGGTGATCGTGTTGCTCAGTGCGTTGCCGGTGCCCTTCAGGTCCTCGGCGCCGGTGAGCTCCAGGTTGTCGGCGTTCTCGGTCAGGGTGTAGTCGATGCTCGATCGCACCGTGTCGATGCCCGCCCCCAGGGCCTCGATGACGAGGTCGCCCGCATCGTCGACCACGTAGAGATCGTTGCCGGCGCCGCCGGCCATGGTGTCGGCGCCGCTTCCGCCGTCGAGGGTGTCATTGCCCACGTTGTCGGTCAGCGTGTCGTTGCCTGCGCCGCCGTTCAGCGTATTGCTGCCGGCGCCGCCGGTGATGGTATTGTCGAGCTCATTACCGGTGCCGACGGTGTTGCCGGAGCCCGTCAGTGTGAGTTCCTCGATCGCCGCGGCGAGCGCATGGTTCACGCTCGAGAACACCCGGTCGCGGCCCTCGCCGTCCAGCTCGACGGTGAGGTCGCCGGCGTTGTCGACGTAATAGGTGTCGTCGCCCGTCCCGCCAAGCATCTGGTCGGCGCCCGCGCCGCCGTCGAGGGTGTCGTTGCCCGCCAGGCCGGACAGGGTGTTGGCGGCCGTGGTGCCGAGGATGTTGTTGTCGAGCTCGTTACCCGTGCCGGCGGCAGCGCTGCCGGTCAACACCAGGTTCTCGACATTGTCCGTCAGCGTGTAGCTGATGCCGGACTGGACCACATCGACGCCCTCGCCCGCCGCTTCTTCCACCAGGTCGCCCGCATTGTCGACGACATAGGTATCGTTGCCGGTGCCGCCCGCCATCCGGTCCGCACCGAGTCCGCCATTGAGGGTGTCGTTGCCGGCGCCGCCGCCGAGGCTGTTGCTGCCGTTGTTGCCGGTGAGGAGGTTGTTGGCGCTGTTGCCGGTGCCATCGATGGCGGCGTCGCCCAGCAGGGTCAGGTTCTCGGACTCGTCCTTGAGGGTGTAGCTGATGCTGGACCTGACCGTATCCGTACCGCCGCCCGCCGCTTCGGTGACGACGTCGCCTGCGTCATCGACCACATAGGTGTCGTCGCCCACGCCGCCCACCATGGTGTCGGCGCCGACGCCGCCGTCGAGCAGGTCGTTGCCGGCATTGCCGATCAGCAGATCGTTGCCTGCTGCGCCGTTGAGCGTATTGCTGCCGGCATTGCCGGTGATGGTATTGTCGAGCGCATTACCGGTGCCCGCGATATTGCCGGCGCCCGTGAGGGTGAGGTGTTCGACATTCTCGGACAGCGTATGGCCGGCGCTCGCCTGCACGGTGTCCTCGCCCTCGCCTGCCCGTTCGACCACGACGTCGCCGGCATTATCCACCACATAGGTATCGTTGCCTGCTCCGCCGATCAGGGTATCCGCACCCGCCATGCCGTTCAGCACGTTCGCGCCGGCGTTGCCGGTGATGACATTGTTACGGGAGTTGCCGGTGCCGTTGATGTCGGCGGTACCGGTCAGGGTGAGGTCATCGGTGATCGAATCGAGCGTGGTGCTAACGGACGAAGTGGTCGTGGTCATCATTTATCCTTGTGGGGGCCGGAAGTTTTTCCGATTCGCAATAAAACTTACTGTAAAGAAAGTCTATCACGAAAGTTGCCGTGTGGAAATGATGACGCACAAAAGCGACGTTAGGGCTCGTCCTTACAACTTTGTCATTGCCTGATCGATATCGGCGATCAGGTCATCCGTGTCTTCCAACCCGATATTGAAGCGCACCAGCACGCCCTGTTCCTGCCAGTGGCTGCGAATGGCGCGGATCCGGTAGGGCATCACCAGGCTGTTCGGGCCGCCCCAGCTGTAGCCGAGGCCGAACAGCTCCAGCGCGTCGACGAAACGGTCGGTCTGTTCTTCCGTATAGCGCGGATCGAACAGCACTGAGAACAGGCCGCCGGCACCCTTGAAATCACGCTGCCAGTTCTCGTGGCCCGGGCAATCCGCGAAGGCCGGGTGCAGCACCCTGGCGATCTCCGGTCGCGCCTTGAGCCAACTTGCCAGCTTGCGTGCGCCCGCATCGTGGGCCTCGAAGCGCAGCTTCATGCTCGGCAGCCCACGCATTACCAGGTAGGCGTCGTCCGCGCCCACGCCCAGGCCGAGGCGCATGTGGGCCTGCGCCAGCTGGTCGTTCAAGGCGCGATCGCGGGTGATGACGGCGCCCATCAGGAGGTCGGCGCCGCCCGACTGGTACTTGGTCAGCGCGTGCATGACGATGTCGGCGCCGACGTCGAAGCCGCGCAAGGCCAGGCCGGCCGACCAGGTGTTGTCGAGCGCGACCGGCACGCCCTTCTCCTTCGCGGCGCGGCAGATAGCCGGCAAGTCCGGCACTTCCATCGACACCGAGCCTGGGGCTTCGGTCCAGACCAGTTTCGTGTTCGGCTGGATCAGCGCGGCGATGCCGCTGCCGATCATCGGATCGTAGAAGCGCGCGCTCACGCCGAAGTCCTGCGCCAGCCAGCGGCCCAGTTCGCGGTTCGGGTTGTACACGTTCTCGGGCAGCAGCACGTCGTCGCCGCTTTTGAGGAGCGCGAAGTTGATCATCGCGATCGCCGACAGGCCCGAGGGCGCGAGCAGGCAGTGCTGGCCGCCTTCGATCGCGGCCAGGCGCGCTTCCAGTGTGAAGGTGGTCGGCGTGCCGTGCAGGCCGTAGGTGTACGAGGTCTTGTCCTTCCACTGGCCCGAGCGCATGGCCGCCACGTTCTCGAACAGGACAGTCGAGGCGCGGTGCACGCCCGGCGGAAAAGCGTCGAAGCCCCCGGGCGCCTGGTAGTCGCTATGGATCAGCGCAGTCTGGACCGACTTCTCGCTCATGCCACAGTGGCCCACAGGTCGTGCGCGTCGGCCCTGGTGATTACCACGTCGATGAACTCGCCCACGGCCGGCTTGGCCTTGCCCGGCTGGAGAGCGCGCTTGATGTGCACGACGCCGTCGATTTCCGGCGCGTCGGCGGCGGTCCGGCCGATCGCCTCGCGGGCGCCGACTTCGTCGACCAGCACGCGCATGGTCTTGCCGACCTTGGCCTGCATGCGCTTGAGGGAAATCTCTTCCTGCAGCAGCATGACGCGCGCGCGGCGTTCTTCGCGCACCGCTTCCGGCACCGGATTGTCCAGCAGGTTGGCGGTCGCGCCCTCGACCGGCGAATAGGCGAAGCAGCCCAGGCGGTCGATCTGCGCTTCGCGCAGGAAGTCCAGCAGGTATTCGAATTCCGCTTCGGTCTCGCCCGGGAAACCGGCGATGAAGGTGGAGCGGATGGTCAGGTCCGGGTTCATCCTGCGCCATGCCAGGATGCGGTCGAGGTTCTTCTCGCCGCTGGCCGGGCGCTTCATGCGCTTCAGCACATCCGGGTGCGCGTGCTGCATCGGGATGTCGAGGTAAGGCAGCACATGCCCGTCGCCCATCAGCGGAATGACCTGGTCGACGTGCGGGTAGGGATAGACGTAGTGCATGCGCACCCAGGCGCCGTACTGGCGCGCGAGCTTGCCCAGTTCTTCGGTGAGCTGGGTCAGATGGGTCTTGACCGGGCGGCCGTTCCAGAAGCCGGTGCGGAACTTGACGTCCACGCCGTAGGCGCTGGTGTCCTGCGAGATCACCAGCAGTTCCTTGACGCCGGCCTTGAACAGGTTGTCCGCTTCCTGCAGCACTTCGTGGATCGGGCGCGAGACCAGGTCGCCGCGCATCGACGGGATGATGCAGAAGCTGCAGCGGTGGTTGCAGCCTTCCGATATCTTCAGGTAGGCGTAGTGCTTCGGCGTCAGCTTGACGCCGTGGTCCGGCACCAGGTCGACGAAGGGGTCGTGCGGTTTCGGCAGGTGGATGTGCACCGACTCCATCACCTCGGCCACTGCATGCGGGCCGGTCACGGCCAGCACCTTCGGGTGCACCTTGGTGATGATGTCGTCACCGGCAGCGTCCTTCTTCGCGCCCAGGCAGCCGGTGACGATCACCTTGCCGTTCTCGGCCAATGCTTCGCCGATGGCGTCGAGCGACTCCTGCACCGCGGCGTCGATGAAGCCGCAGGTATTCACGATGACCAGGTCGGCGCCGTCATAGGACTTGGCGGTCTGGTAGCCTTCGGCGCGCAGCTGGGTCAGGATCTGTTCGGAATCGACCAGCGCCTTCGGGCAGCCGAGCGACACGAAGCCGACCTTGGGTGCGGCGATGCCCGGGGCCGGGCTCGGAATGACGAGCGAGGGCGCAGGAGCTTCAGCGACGGCAGCGGCGGATGCGGATGCGGGAATACGACGGAGTTCGGTCATGGGTGGACGACAAAGAATCTGGGCAATCCACGATTGTACCCGAAGCGGGTGTGCCGGTGGAACCGGCGGGGGTGTTTGCCGGCCCAGAATGGGCCGGCGGCTGTCGCTATACAGCGACTTCTTGCTCGCTTGTTACTTCTTGTCCGTCGGCGGGGTCATGCCCGGGAACGGGAAGGCGCCGAACATGGCCTTGCTCTGGTTCTGCATCTGTTCCTGCATCTGCAGGAACAGGTTCTTCGACTGGTCGATGTAGTTGTTCATCATGCCCTGCATCATCGGGCCCTGGACGTTCATGAACTGGGTCCACATTTCCGGGCTGAAGGGCTTGCCTTCCAGGGCGCCGGCGGCGTTGCTGGTGAACTTGTTCTGGATGTCGGTGAAGGCCTGCACGTTCTTCTCGAGGTAGGAGCCCATCATGCCCTGCATGGCATGGCCGTAGTAGCGGATGATCTGGGCCAGCACCGAGCTCGAGAACATGGGGACGCCGTTGGCTTCCTCTTCCAGGATGATCTGGAGCAGGATGCTGCGGGTCAGGTCTTCATTGGTCTTGGCGTCGACCACGGTGAACTCGTCGGCGTCGAGCACCAGCTGCTTCACGTCGGTCAGGGTGATGTAGGAACTGGTCTGGGTATCGTACAGACGGCGGTTCGGGTACTTCTTGATCAGGCGTTCAGCACTCTTTTTTGCACTACTCATCTCTTGTCTCATCGTTGTGCGCTGCAGCTGCGGGGCCGTTCCGTCTTGCAAAAATATTGCCTGACGGGACGGACAGGCCCACACCATACCACGACCCGCGCGCAGGTGCAGCAATTATTAGACTACAAACTTCCGTGGTGTTTTTGTTATTACGCGATCAATCCGCGCGCGCCTTGACGTAACGCCCCGGCGCTGCCTCAAGCGGGCGATATTGCGCGTTGCCCGGCGTGGCCGGCGCCGCCACGTCGGCCCCGCCGTTCTGCGCCAGGAAGCCGGCCCATTCCGGCCACCAGCTGCCCTTCTGCTCGGTCGCGCCGGCAAACCATGCCTCGGCTGTCTTCGGACGCGACTTGCCGTTCTTGTCGTTGACCCAGTAGCTGCGCTTGTTCTTGGAGGCGGGATTGATCACGCCCGCGATATGGCCCGAGGCGCCCAGCACGTAGCGATTGGCCTTCGGGTTCTTCGGGTTGAGCAGGTCCATCGAGGCGAAGGCCGCTTCCCAAGGGACGATGTGGTCTTCTTTCGAACCGTACACGAACACCGGGCAATCGATCTTGCCCAGGTCGACCGGCACGCCGCACACGTTCAGGGCGCCCGGCACCTTCAGCTTGTTTTCCAGGTAGGTGTTGCGCAGGTACCAGCAGAACATCGGACCCGGCAGGTTGGTGCTGTCGGCATTCCAGTACAGCAGGTCAAAGGCCGGCGGCTCCTTGCCCTTGAGGTAGTTCTGCTGCACATAGTTCCACACCAGGTCGTTCGGGCGCAGGGCCGAGAAGGTGGTGGCCAGGTCGCGGCCCGGCATCAGGCCGCCGCTGCCCAGGGTCTGTTCGCGCAGCGCCACCTGGGCCTCGTCGACGAAGACTTCGAGCACGCCGGTGTCCTGGAAGTCGAGCAGCGTGGTCAGCAAGGACAGGCTGGCGGCCGGCTGCTGGCCGCGCGAGGAGAGCACCGCCAGCGCGGTGGCGGCAATGGTGCCGCCCACGCAGAAGCCGAACACATGGGTCTTCTCCTGCCCGGTGATCTCGCGCACCACGTCGATGGCCTTGATCGCACCCGTCTCGACATAGTCGTCCCAGCGCAGGTGCTTGAGCTTGCCGTCCGGGTTGCGCCACGACACCATGAACACCGTATTGCCCTGCTCGACCACATAGCGCACCAGCGAGTTTTCCGGCTGCAGGTCGAGGATATAGAATTTGTTGATGCAGGGCGGGATCATCAGGAGCGGCACCGCCTTGACGGTCGGCGTCGTGGGCGTGTACTGGATCAGCTGGAACAGTTCGTTCTCGAACACCACCTGGCCCGCCGTGGTGCCGACGTTGCGGCCGACCTCGAAGGCCGATTCGTCGGACTGCGAGATGCGGCCCTTCTGCAGGTCGGCCAGCATGTTGGACAAGCCCTTGGTCAGGCTCTCGCCCTTGGTCTCGATCAGCTTCTTCTGCGCTTCCGGATTGGTGGCGAAGAAATTGGCCGGTGACATGGCGTCGACCATCTGCTGGACCGCGAAGCGGATCTTCTGGCGCTCGCGCGGACCGGCCTCGACGGCGTCGGCCAGGGCCAGCATGAACTCGGAATTCAACAAGTAGGAGGCCGCCGAAAAGGCCGACAGCGGATGCTCGCGCCATTCGGAGGACGAAAAACGCTTGTCATGGATCTCGGGTGTCTTGCCGCTCACAAAATCCTGCCACAGCTGGCCAGCCTTCTTCAGGTAGCCGTCGCGGATGCTTTCCAACTTGGCCGGGGCGATTCCGGCGCCGAAATCCTTCAGCACGCCGGCCAGGGGATTGGCGCCGGCGCCTGGGGGCGTCATGGTCGGCATCGTCATCCAGCCCTGCCAGACGCTCGGGTCGGCAAACTGGCTCATCCAGGAGGCGGCAATGGCTTGGGGGTCAGGCATGTTCATGTCAGCGTCCAATGTTTAAAATCCGGTTACTGCTTGGGAGAATGCGCATGTGGATCGTCGCCGTAGCCTGGATTTATGTCGTTGCCCTGATGGCGGCAACCGAACCGACCGTGGTGCACGGCGTGATGACCTTCGTCTTCTATTGCGCCCTGCCATTATCCATTGTTTTTTATCTCACAGGGTCAAAACGCAGGCGTGCGCGGCGCGAAGCGCAGGCGCGCGACAACACGCCCAAATAACTATTTGAGCCAGATCAGACTGGCCTGGCGGCCGGTGACGCGATCGCGCCGGTAGGAATAGAAGCGCTCCGGCGCGCTGAAGGTGCACATGCCGCCCCCGTGCACGCGCGTGATGCCGTCGCGCGCCAGCATCAGGCGCGCCAGCGTGAACATGTCGGCCAGAAATTTTACCGGTTGGTCAGATTTTGGGCGGAACGCCGCCAGCGTCGCGTCTCCCGGCAGTGCGGCCAGGAAGGCGTCGCGCACGTCTTGGCCAACTTCAAAGGCCTCGGGCCCGATCGCAGGCCCCATCCAGGCCGTGATCTCGCCGGCCCCGGCCGCCCGCATGGCGCGCACGGTCTCGCCCAGCACTCCCCCCGCAAGCCCGCGCCAGCCGGCATGGGCCGCGCCCACCACCCTGCCCTCGAGGTCGGAGAACAGCACCGGCAGGCAGTCGGCGGTCAGGATCGCGCATACCTGGCCTGGGGTGCTGGCAATGCTGGCGTCACCGGTGCGTACCGCTTGGTCCGGCCCGACGGTGCAGGCGTCGACCACGTCGGCGCCGTGTACCTGGGCGATCCAGGCCGGACGTCCCGGCAGGTACTCCTGCAGGCGTGCCCGGTTACTGCGCACGGCCTCGGGTTCGTCGCCGCAGTGCAGGCCGAGGTTCAGTCCCCCGCCGCCCTTGCCATCGTCATACGGTCCCTGGCTCACACCGCCGTCGCGGCTGGTCGCCAGCGCGCCGACATTGGCCGGCAGGTCGGGCCACGCGGGCCAGACCAGCGCTTCTCGCTCCATCATTCCTCGCTGTCGTCGTCGCCAGGCTCTTCGATGCCGGCCTTGGCGATGAGTTCGGCGAAGTCGGCCGCCAGCGGCACCGTCCACTCGCAGGGTTCGCCCGTGCCCGGGTGGACCAGGCCGAGGCGGCGTGCCTGCAGGGCCTGGCGGTGGAATACCGGCACCAGATGCTGCTTGCCGTAGACCGCGTCGCCTACCAGGGCAAAGCCCAGGTGCTGCATGTGCACACGGATCTGGTGGGTGCGGCCGGTCTCCAGGCTGCAGCGCACCAGGCTCACCGGACGGCGGTCGAGGCTGCCGACGGCGACGCGCTTGTAATGGGTGATCGCCGGCTTGCCGAACATGCCGGTGGACACCGCCATCTTGACGCGGTCGCGCGGGTGGCGGCCCATCGATGCATTAATGGTGCCGGACAGTTGCGGGGTGCCCCACACCAGCGCGAAGTACTCGCGCTTGACGGTGCGCGCCTGCAGCTGGCGCACCAGGTCGGTCTGGGCCGCCAGGGTCTTGCCGACCACCATCAGGCCGCTCGTGTCCTTGTCGAGGCGATGCACGATGCCGGCGCGCGGCACGCCCACCAGTTGCGGGCAATGGTGCAGCAATCCATTGAGCAGCGTGCCGGTCCAGTTGCCGGCGCCCGGGTGCACGACCAGGCCGGCCGGCTTGTTGATGACGATGATGTCGTCGTCCTCGTGGACGATAGGCAGCAGCATGGGCTCCGGCGCGAAGGCCGTGTCTTCCGGCGCGGCCTGCGGTTCGATGACGATGGTTTCGTCGCCGTAGGCGGTATCCTTGCCGCGCGCCGGCTTGCCGTCGACCCTGACGAAGCCGCCTTCGAACCAGAGCTGCAGGCGGCTGCGCGAGAATTGCGGCACCAGGCCGGCGATCACTTTATCGAGGCGCTGGCCGCAGGCGGAGGAATCGAGCTGCAGGGTGATCGGGGACAGGTCGGGACCGGCGGTCAGGTCGAACCCGCTCTCGAGCTCATCGTCTAAATCGGAGTCGAGAGGCATTTCCGCCGAATTCGGCGCAGGAGTTAATATCACGTGAGTCCCATCGGCTATAATCAGCCGTTCGTTGAATCTAGGTAAAACTTTCTTGCAAAGAGCTATGCAAAAAAAATTGTCTGTGTTGGTCGTCGCTGTCGTCTTCGGTTTGTCCGCCTGCAGCATCTTGCCCAAGCGGGATGACGACACCAAAAATTGGTCAGCGGAGAAATTATACGCTGAGGCACGCGATGAGATGAACAGCGGCAGCTACGAAGCGGCCATCAAGCTGTTCGAACGGCTCGAGTCGAACTACCCCTTCGGCACCTATGCCGCGCAAGCGCAGATGGAAATTGCGTACGCCCACTACAAGGCCCAGGACCAGGCCGAAGCCCTGGCCGCGGTCGAGCGTTTCATCAAGCTGCACCCGAACCATCCGCAGGTCGACTATATGTATTACCTGCGCGGCCTGATCAACTTCAACGACCAGCTCGGCTTCCTGAGCTTCATCTATTCGCAGGATCCGACCGAGCGCGACCCGAAGGCTACGCGCGAAGCCTTCGCCGCTTTCAAGGTCCTGGTCGACAAGTTCCCGAACAGTAAATATGCGCCGGATTCGATCGCGCGCATGAACTACCTGGTCAATGCGATGGCCCAGTACGAAGTGCACGTGGCGAACTACTACTACCGCCGCGGCGCCTTCCTGGCCGCGCTGAACCGTGCCCAGGCCGCCGTGCGCGAATACACCGACGCCCCGGCCCGCGAAGAAGCGCTGTTCATCATGATGCGCTCCTACGACAAGCTCGGCATGCCGGCGCTGCGCGACGACACCCAGCGCGTGCTGGTGCTGAACTATCCGAACAGCGCTTTCCTCAACCCGAACGCCAAGGGCGACGCCCCATGGTGGCGCTTCTGGTCGAAGTCGGGTCCGCGCCCGGCGCCGGCAGACGCCATCAAGTAAGCTCGGTGAAGTGATCCGGGGCGGCAGCTGCAAATCGGCCGCCCTGCCCGCTCAGGCTTCCTGGCGGCGGCGGAACACCCAATCCTGCTCGTTCGACGCGGCGGCGTCGAAGGCATAGCCGTCGACGTCGAAGTCCTTCAGTCGTTCCGGGTTCTTGACGCCGTGCTCGGCCGCGTAGCGCGCCATCATGCCGCGGGCGCGTTTGGCGAAGAAGGAAATGATCTTGTACTTGCCGTTCTTCCAGTCCTCGAACACCGGCGTGATCACCGGCACGTCGAGCAGCTTCGGCTTGACCGACTTGAAGTACTCTTCCGACGCCAGGTTGACCAGGGCCTTGCTCTTCGTCTGGGCGAGCTGGCGGTTCAGCGCCTCGGTGACGCTGTCGCCCCAGAAGGCATACAGGTTGTTGCCGCGCGGGTTTTTCAGGCGCGTGCCCATCTCCAGGCGATAGGGATGCATGCGGTCCAGCGGGCGCAGCAGGCCGTACAGGCCCGACAGGATGCGCAGGTGGCGCTGCAGGTAGTCGATTCCCTTCGCGTTCAGCGTGCGCGCGTCGAGGCCGGCGTACACGTCGCCGTTGAAGGACATGATGGCCTGGCGCGCCTCCGCATGGTCTTCGCTCCAGTGCGCATAGCGCGTGACGTTGAGCATGGCCAGGCTGTCGGACAGGTCCATCAGCTCGGCGACCTGGCCCGGAGAATAGGTACGCAGTACGTCGATCAGTTCGGCGGCACGCGGGATGAAATCCGGCGTGGTATGTTCCTTGGTGGTGCTTGGGGATTCGAGGTCGAGGGATTTTGCGGGCGACAGGACAATCAGCATCGGTTCAAACAGCTTTGCATTAAAAAATTTCCCACATGATACTCGTTCCACAAAAACCCATCGTCATCGACACCAATGTCTGCCTCGACCTGTTCGTCTTCCATGACCCGCGCTGGGCGCCGCTGCTGGAAGCGCTGGAATCGGGTGAACTGGTGGCCGTCACCCGCGCCGACTGCCGCGACGAATACCTGGCGGTGCTGAAGTACCCGCACCTGCCGCTCGACGAGGGTTCGCGCGAGCAGGCCATCGCCCGCTTCGACGCCCTGCTGCGCGTCATCGCGCCAAGCGCGAAACACGTGCGCCTGCCGGTGTGCACGGACCGCGACGACCAGAAATTCCTCGAAATCGCGCGCGACGCCGAGGCCGAGGTCTTGATTACCAAGGACAAGGCCCTGCTCAAGCTGGCCCGCCGCACTGCGCGCGAAGGCCTGTTCAAGATCATGGTGCCCGAGGCCTGGCTCAAGGCCAGACTCGCCGCCGCGCTAGAATAAACCCATTGCATCCACAGCCTGCCACCATGACCGTTCCCGTTTTGCGCACCCGCCTGCCTGCCGTGGGCACCACCGTCTTCACCCAGATGTCGCAGCTCGCCCTCGAACACGGCGCCGTCAACCTGGGCCAGGGCTTTCCCGACTTCGGCTGCGACCCGAAGCTCATCGACCTCGTCAACGAGGCCATGCGCGCCGGCCACAACCAGTACCCCTTCATGACCGGGGTGCCGGCCCTGCGCGAAGCGATCGCCGCCAAGGTCGAGGCCCTGTATGGCCACGCCTACCACCCGGGCAGCGAGATCACGGTCACCTCCGGCGCCTCGCAGGCCATCATGACCGCCATCCTGTGCAGCGTGCACCCGGGCGACGAAGTGATCGTCATCGAGCCGGCCTACGACTGCTACCTGCCTGCCATCGCGCTGGCCGGCGCCGTCGCGGTGCCGGTGGCGATGCAGGTCGAACAGCAGGGCTATAGCGTGCCCTGGGACCGCGTGGCCAGCGCGGTGACGCCGCGCACCCGCATGATCGTCGTGAACACGCCGCACAACCCGACCGGCTCGATCATGCGCATGGCCGACCTGGAAGCGCTGGCCGGGATCGTCGCCGGCAGCGACATCCTGATCCTGTCCGACGAGGTGTACGAGCACATGGTGTACGACGGCGAACAGCACGCATCGGTGTCGCGCCACCCAGTGCTGGCCGAGCGCGCATTTGTCGTCTCGAGCTTCGGCAAGACCTACCACGTCACCGGCTGGAAGGTCGGCTACGTGGCCGCGCCAGCCCCGCTCATGGTCGAGTTCCGCAAGGTCCACCAGTACAACGTGTTCAGCGTGAACACCCCGATGCAGCACGGGATCGCCAGCTACATGCAGGACCCGACGCCCTACCTGGAGCTGCCGGCTTTCTACCAGAAGAAGCGCGACCTGTTCCGCGACGGCCTGGCGGCTTCGCGCTTCGAACTGCTGGAATCGAGCGGCACCTATTTCCAGTGCGTGCGCTACGGCGCCATTTCGGATTTGCCGGAAGCGGAGTTCGCGAAGTGGTTGACGGTGGAAGCGAAGGTGGCGGCGATTCCGGTGTCGGCGTTCTACAGCCAGCCGACCGAATCGGGGATCGTGCGCTTCTGTTTTGCGAAGAAGGATGAGACGCTGAAGAAGGCCCTCGAAACCCTGAGTCGCCTTTGAACCGTAGGGTGGGCGGGTTTCCCGCCCACGCCGTCAATCACCGCGCGAGTTGCTTGAGCTTACGCTCGACAAACCCCTGCAGCTCCGCCGACAGCGTCCCGCTGGCCTGCGCCTTCTGGTAGGCATCCGCCGCCTCGGCATGGCGCTTCTCCGCCTGCAGCGAAATCCCCAGCCCCATCCACCACACGCCATTCTGCGGCGCGGTGCGCAGCGCGGCCGTGTAATGCTCGACCGCCTCGCGATGGCGCTGCTCGCGCTGCAGTGCGCCGGCCAGGAAAGCGTGGTATTCGCCGTTGCCCGATGCATAGGGCAAGGTGCGCATCAGGGTGTCGATGCCCGGACTGCCGCGCTCGAGCTGCAAACGTGCCAGCAGCATGGCCATCGCCGGCTGGCGCGGATCGAGCGCCAGGGCGGCGCCCAGCTGGCGGATCGCCTCGTCCGGGCGCCTGGCCTCGATCAGCAGCGACACCAGGGTCTGGCGCGCGGCCTCGTGGCGCGGGTCGGCGCGCAATGCCGACTGAAGGTGTCCCATGGCTTCGGTGACACGGCCGTCTTCCAGGCTGGCGAGGCCGCGCCGGTAGGCATTCTCGGCGCGCTGGGCCGCCGTCTCCACGCGCCCTGCCGCAGCAGCAGGTGTGGTTTTCAGCGGCGTGGCGGCTTTTGGCTTTGCCGGTTCCGGCCGTACTGCGACCGGCTTCGGCGCCGCTGCTTCCTTCTTCACAGGACGCTCGGCCTTCTTCGGTTCGGCCGGGATGGGCGGCGCCGGCGCAGGCTTGGCTTGCGCTTGCGCCGGCTCCTGTATCGGCTCCGGCGCCGGCGCGGCTTCGGCCAGTACCGGCTGCGCCGCTGCGGGCGCCACTGCAGGTGCAGGCGCGCTTACCGGCGCCGCTGCCACCGGCACCTCGACCGCGGTGGTCTGCTGGATGCGCCAGGCCAGGTAGCCGGACCCACCCAGCACCACGGCCAGGCCGCCCAGCAGCGCCACGCGCAACCAGGGGAAGCTGCGCTCGGGCGCCTGTACCGGCCTGATCTCGGGCGACACCGCGGCCGGCCCGGGCTGCCCGCCGCGGGCGTCCAGGTCCTGCAGCATCTTGTTAATCAAACTCATCGTACCAACGCCCATGCAATGCCGGCCACGGCGCCGGCCAGGACGCCGCCGACGGCCAGGCCCGGCCAGTAGCGGCGCTTGGCGCCCACGGTGTCGAGCGCCGCGGTGAGCACGTGTGCGCTCCCGACCTGCTGCTTGCCCTGGCCATAGGCCAGCATCAGCGCCTTGTGCGACAAGATGTTCACCAGGCGCGGCACGCCGCCGCTGGCCTTGTACAGGCGCCGGATCGCGGTGCGCGTGAACAGGCGCGCGCCGGTGAAGCCGGCCACCCGCAGCCGATGCGCCACATAGTAATCCAGGTCGTCGCGCGAGAGCGGCCCGAGATGGTAGTGAAAGGTGATGCGCTGGGCCAGCTGGCGGATCTGCTCCAGCTCCAGTTTGCGGTTCAGTTCCGGCTGGCCGAACAGGACGATCTGCAGCAGCTTTCTTTTCTCGGTCTCGAGATTGGTGAGCAGGCGCAGCGCCTCCAGGCTTTCCACGGGAATGGCCTGCGCCTCGTCCAGGCACAGCACCACCTGCAGCCCCTGGCCCGCCAGCTCGAGCAGGCGCAGGTTGATGGCCTTGAGCAGCTGGTGCTGGTCGACGTCGCGTTCGAGCACGATCTCCAGCTCGTCCGCGAGCGCCAGCATCAGGGTGCGCGGCTCCAGGTAGGGGTTCGGGATGTAGGCGGTGACGAAGCCCTCGCCCAGCGTGGCCATGAACTTGCGGCACAGCAGGGTCTTGCCGGTCCCGACCTCGCCCGTGATCTTGATGAAGCCTTCGCCGCTGCGCGCGGCCACCAGCAGCGTGTTGAGCGCTTCCTGCGAGCCCGGGCTGCCGAAGAAGAAGCTGGTGTCCGGGGTGATCCCGAACGGCAGCTCGCGCAGGCCGAAGTGTGGCGCGTACATTACCGGCCGCCCGTCCGCGTGACACCCTGCTGGGCTGGGTCGAGGCTGTCGATGCGGCGCTGGGTGTCGAGCAGGTCCTGGCTCCAGTCGTTGGCGCCTTCGACGATGGTCGGCTTGATCAGCACCACCAGCTCGCGCTTCTGGTTGACCCGGTTCTTGTTGCGGAACAGCGCGCCCAGCACCGGCAGCTTGTCGGCGCCCGGCAGCTGGTCGGTGTCGCCGGTCGAGGCCTGGCGCATCAGGCCGCCGATGGCGACCACCCGGCCATTCTGGCCGCGCACGATGCTGTCCAGTTCACTCGTCGACGAGGCGGCGAGCGGCAGGTTCAGGGTGCCGGCGCTGCCCAGGTTCACGCCCTTGTTGACGGTGGTGACCTGGCTGACCGAAGGGTGCACATGCAGCAGGATGTTGCCCTTGTCGTCGATCTGCGGCGTCACGTCCAGCACCACGCCCGAAAAGAAGGGCTGCAGCGTGACGCTCGGCGTGGTCGAACTGCCGGCCGCGGTGCTGTCGGTCGTGGTGGTGACGCCGGTGACGTAGAACTCGTCGGTGCCGATCTTCAGCACGGCCTTCTGGTTGTTCATTGCCGCTACGCGCGGGCTGGACAGGACATGCACGGTGCCCTGCGACTCCAGGAAGGAGATCAGGGCTGCGAAATTATTGGTCTGGAAGGCGAAGCCGAACAGCGATCCCGCCGCGTTGGCCGCCTGCGACAGCGAGAAGCCGGTGCTCGCATTCAGGCCGTTGCCGTTGGTGATGACAGGCGGCTGTCCGCCGTTATAGGGCAGCGGCGCCAGGTTGGCGCCCGGCGAGATCAAGCCGCCCGAGACCCGGTTGGCGTGCGAACCGCGGAAGGAGGCGAACGAGGCCCAGTTGATCCCGCTCTGGAAGCTGTCGTTCAGCTCGACCTCGAGGATCTTGGCCTCCAGGATCACCTGGCGGTCCACCGACAGCTGGGTCGCCTTCAGGTACATGTCGACGTTGCGCAGCTCGTCCGGCATGGCGCGGATCACCACCACGCCCGACTGCGGACTGATCACCACGCTGCGGCCGCCCTCTTTCGAGCCGACCATCGCCTCGACCGCGGCCTTGAGGTCGGCCCAGAAGTCGTTCACCGACGTCGTCGACACGTCGGTACGCTGGATCTGGGCGCCGCCCCCGCCGAACTGGTTGCTGTCGCTGCCGCCGTTGCCTTGCGGGCTCTGCCCGTTCTGGCCGCCGTTCTGGTTGTTGCCGTTATTGCTGCCGACATCGCCCACCGAGGTCGAGTTCACCCGCAGGTTCGAGGTGCCGCGGCGCAGCGCCGTCAGGTAGTTCACATGGAACATCCGGGTCTGCATCGTCAGCGGCCGGATCGTGATGCGGGTGCCGTCGATGCGGTAGTCGTAGCCGTACATCTCCTTCACTGCTTCCAGGGTTTCCTGCAGCGTGACGTCCTTCAGGTTGGCGCTGATGCTGCCGCTGACGTCCGGATGCACCAGCATGTTGTAGCGGGTGCCGGCCACGATCGAGCGGAAGAACTGCTGCGCCGGAACGTTGTTGAAGTTGACATTGAAGCGTTCCTCGAGCGCGGGACGCGCCTTCGGCAGCTGGGTCGCCAGTGCGCTGGCGGGCGGCAGCAGTGCGTTGGCCACGGCGTCGTCGAGCGGCGCCGCCGCGGCGGGCTGGCTGTTGGCGCGGGCCATTTCGCGCTTGACCGCGTCGTAGGCGTCGTGGCGCGCGCCGGTCTGGCAGCCGGCCAGCAGGCACGCGATCGCGGCGGGAATCAGGAAGGATGTGCGCATCGTGTCTCCGTCGGTTGGCCGCTCAGTTGGCAGGCGTGATGCCGCGGTCCGGCGACTCGACGGCCGCTGGCTCGAGGCGCAGCACCTGGCGTTCGCTGCCGCGCACCAGCTCGACCGCGGTCTGGGTCATGCGCGCCACGCGCGCGCCCTTGTAGCTGTCGCCCACGCGCACGGTCTCTCCGTCGATCACGGCGACCTGGCGTCCGCCGCGGCCGATCAGCACCGATTGCAGGCGCGGCTGGCCATCGCCGGCGGCGGCGCCGTCAGCGCGGGCGCCCAGCGACGCCGGCGGACGGGTCGGATCGAGCAGCGCCTGGGCGCCGGCGTCATGGGAAGCGAGGGAGGCCAGCATCAGGGCTGCCAGGGTGCTTGCGGTCAGAGTCTTCACAGCTTCATCCAGTTCCGGTCCAGGCTCAGGGTATAGAGCGTGAGCGTCAGGCGGGAGGCCGGATATTCCTCCACGTCGAGCTGCGCCTTGCCCCAGAACAGGCGGGTCGGCATCGCTTCGAGCGCGCTCATGTAATCGACCATGTCGAGATAGTTGCCGCGCACGGTCACTTCGACGCCGTGGCGGTACAGCACCTCGGCGGGCTTGCCGGCGTCCGGCGCAGGTTCGGGCGCAGGCGCCGGCGCGGCCGCAAGGCCGGCCGCCGCGGTAATCGCGGCCACGGCGGGAGCGGCAGCCGGTGCTGGGGTCGCCGCGGTGGTCGCGGCGCGCCCGGAAATCGTCTCCACCGGCAGCGTCCGCATCGACACCAGCTGCAGGCGGCCGTTGGCGCGCAGGATGGCGTCGACCAGCGGCGCCATGCGCTCCGGCGCCACCAGGCCGTTCTGCATCGCCAGCAGCGCGTCGCCGATGCGGGCCGATTCCTGCTTCACCGCTTCCAGCCGCGCCTGTGCCGGCGCGTCCGGGTCGACCTGGTAGGCCGTCACCCGGGCCGCGATCTCGGCATCGATGCCCATCATGTCGTTGCGCGCCTGGAGGATCTGTTCGAGCAGCGCTTCCTGTTGCTTGTAGATTGGCGCCAGCACCAGCTGGTAGCCGATGAACGAGACCACCGCCACCGCGGCGGCGAAGGCCAGCACCCGCTCGCGCAGGGTGAGCGCGTCGATGCGCGCCGCCAGCTGGATCAGCCTTTGCTTCATGGACGCGGCGCCTCCACGACGGACTGCAGGCTGAACTCGACGTAGGGTGCGGGCGACGCTAGCGGTTTGCCGTCCGGCCCCGGCGCTTCGATCTTCGCGGCCTGGCCGATCTGCAGGCTGGCGAAGGATTTGCCCTGCAGGAGCGGCTCCTGGGTGAGGCGGTTGATATAGCCGGGCACCAGGGTCGGGTCGAGGGTGCGGCCCTTGATGCCGATGTTGGCGCCGGCCACGCTGACGCCGGTCAGCCACAGGCCGGGGACGCTCTGGCGCGCGAAGGCCTGGAAGTAGCCGGCAAAGCCCCTGGTGTCGCCCAGTTCGCCCCGCTCGAGCACGCTGGAGACGTGGCGCAGCGCGGCCAGCTGCGCTTCGGCCTGCGCGATCTGGGTCTCCAGTCCGGCGCTCCTGGTGCGCGGCGCGAACTGCGCGTTCACCGTCGCCAGGCGCGCCTGCTTGCGCACGAGGCGCTCGGCTTCGGCGTCGCGCTCGCGCTCCATGCGTCCGGTGGCCGCATGCAGGGCGGCGCCGATCACGGCGATGCCGGCGACGAGCACGAGGAGCGACACGCCCATCATGGGCGCGCTCACGACCTTCTTCTGCGGCAGGAAGGCCGGGTTGAACAGGTTGATCTGCTGCACGCTGGCGCGCTGGGTCATGCCGCCTCCACCGCGCGCAAGGCTGCGCCCAGGGCCAGGAAAAAGCGCTGCTGCACGGCCTTGTCTGCCAGCTCGGGAACACGCTGCAGGTCGAACACGGTATCCAGGTCGAGGGTCTCGACCGGCATGTACAGGTTGCTCGACAGGTATTCGTCCAGTCCCGTCACGCTCGAGGGCGCCAGCACCAGCTTGGACACGCTGATGAAGGAGAACTGGCGCTCGAAGTGGTCGAGCGAGCGCTGCAGCTCCAGCGTGATGCGGTCGAAACTGGCATGCTTGCGCTCATGGTCCGGCTCCAGCAGCTGCTCGAGCGTCACGTCGAAGCGCCGCGACAGGTAGAGTTCGCCGCGGTAGGACACGGTCAACAGGCCGCCATCCTCGCCGAAGGACAGCATGGCCACGCCGCGCCCCTCGGGCTCGAGCAGGGCCGAGATGTTACGCTGGGCCATTTCCGGGATATCGATGACGCGCAGGTCGACCTTGGCGTCCAGAAACAGCTTCTGGCGTGGCCGGATCACGCTATTGCGCGCCGCGATGGCGAATACCGATTGGGGCCGCCCCTGGGCTGCCCCGTCGAGCGGAATTTCCAGCACGTCGACCGTGGCGTCGCTTGCCGGGAAGTCGAGCATATCCTTCAGGCGCCACTGGATCGCGGTGCGCATTTCTTCCTTCGGCACGTTGGGCGCTTCGACGCTGATCACCTGGTATTCGCCGCCGCCCAGCAGGGTCGCACAGCGGTAGGCATTGGCCTGGCCTTCGCGGCCAGCCTGTTCCAGCACGGCGTCCGGCTGGCCCGGCAGGAAGCGGGCGAAGCGCACGAAGGGCTTGCCGCCCTCGCTGACCGGCTTGATGCTGGCAGCCGCCACGCCGTCACGCTGCACGGCAATGGTCAACCACCCATCCTTTTTCCTGGCTTTCTTGAAAAAACGCATCGAGCGGCAAAGTTCCTGTCAGCAGAGAAATAATTACGCGGCAAAGTCTTGATTATATTCAAGACTCAGACGATGAGCCCAGAAAAATGCTTGAAAACCACGGAATTTGAGGGCCTTGTCGGCGTTGCGACAATTTCTGTTGCCGAACCATCTCGCAATGAGCAGGGATCCAAAAACGACACCGCCCTGCTTTCAGGCAGGACTCCGGAATCGGGAGTGCGCCGTGAAATACAGGGCGGTCGATCGATCCCGCCCCATGGGGCGGGACGGACAGCTTAGTCGCAGACGAAGTTGCCGTTGGCTGGCTGCGTCACGTAGGTCGGTGCACGGTCTTGCGCTGCCGACGGCACGTAGACCACCGAGCAGGTGGTGGCGTCGCGCACGCCAGCCGGCGAGATGGTCAGGCCGCCGTTGGCGAAGGTGATGGTGTAGTCGTTCGCGCTCAGGCCGGCCGCGGTAGCGAAGGTGCGTGCCTGGGCCAGCGAGGTGACCGACGGGTAGCCGAAGTTCAGGGGGACGTTGGTGCCTTCGAGCGAGACGTTACCGGTATTGATATTGTTGACCAGCGCTTCCGCGTGCACCATCGCAGCGGTCGAGGTCAGGGAGCCGCGGGCGGCGCGCAGGCTCGCTTCACGGGCGTCGCCGCCGAGGTTCGCGAATTTCGGCAGCGCGGTGGCGGCCAGGATACCCAGGATGACGATCACGACGATCAGTTCGATCAGGGTAAAGCCGCCCTGGTTGCTCGCCTTGAAATTCTTGTTCATGAAGCTCTCTCCGTTTTGAAATGGTGCGGACGTCCCGCAGTTCGGTTATTAGTGGTTATCGGACGCGGGGCGATTAACTTGATCGAAAACCAGCCCTGTGCAGCTTCTCTCCGCCCAAAAGCGGTCGGATCGCGCTCCTGCAACAATTCTACCTTGAACTTTGGCAATTTTGAGTCATAGAAACAAAAAGTGTCGCTACGCAACAAAAAATTGATTCTTTTATCATGTTGACCATCGCCGATGTCCAGGCCAGCAGCCCGGCGGCGCGGCTTCATTTCGCCGAGTGCAGCGCCGCCTTGCCGAGGTCCCAGATCGGCAGGAAGATACCGAGCGCTAGGATCAGCACCATCACGCCGAGGAAGGTGATCAGGATCGGCTCGATCTGGCTCGACAGGGTCTTGAGCTCGTAATCGACTTCGCGTTCGTACATCTGCGCGATCTCGTCCATCAGTTCATCGAGCGAGCCGGTTTCCTCGCCGACGGCGATCATCTGCAGCACGATTGGGGTGAAGACGTTGGCCGCGGTCGAGGTGCGCAGGATGCTTTCGCCGCGCTCGACCCCGTCGCGCATCTGTTCGATGCGCATGCTGAGGTAGGCGTTGTCCGCCGTCTGCGACACCACCGTCAGGGCCTGCACGATCGGCACCCCGCTGCGCAGCGACAGCGCGAAGCTGCGCGCGAAGCGCGCCATGGTCGCCTTGTGGATGATCTTGCCCGCGATCGGCAGGCGCAGCTTGTACTGGTCCCAGGCCAGCCGGCCCTTGGCCGTGTTGCTCCACTTGATGAAACCCGCCACCGCGCCGGCCGCCGTGCCTGCCATCAGCGGCCAGTACTGGACGGTGAAGTTCGAGGTACCCAGCAGGATGCGCGTCATCAAGGGAAGCTCGGCGCCGAACTGCTTGAACACGCTGGAAAAACTGGGGATCACGAACACGTTCACGATCACCATGGCGATGATCATCGCGATCACCACGAAACTCGGGTAGCGCAGCGCCGTCTTGACCCGCTCGCGCATGTCGCGGTCGAACTCGAGGTGGTCGAACAGGCGCAGGAAGACTTCTTCCAGGCGGCCGGTCATCTCCCCCACCCGCACCATCGACAGGTAGAAGGGATTGAAGATCTTCGGGTGGCGCCCCATCGCGCTCGACAGCTCGCGGCCCGAGTCGAGCGACTCGCGCAGGTCCTTGATCACCTTGCCGAAGGATTTGTTGATGGCGGATTCCTGCAGCCCCGCCAGGCCGCGCATGATCGGCACGCCGGACTTGAGCAAGGTGTAGATCTGGCGGCTGAACAGCTGCACGTCCATCGAGGTGACCTTCTTTTCGGTCAAACGCGCCATCAGGCCATCGCTGCCCTCCTTCGAGGCCGGCCCCTTGCGGCTGGGGTTGATCTCGATCGGCGTGGCGCCGCTGCCGAACAGCTGGTCGGCCACGGCGCCGGGATCGGCCGCTTCCAGGATCCCCTGCAGCAGTTCGCCGCTGGCGTTCCTCGCCTTGTACGCGAAATACGGCATCAGTCGACCTGGTTACTGATGCGCATCGCCTCGGCGATGGTGGTCCTGCCCTGCACTGCCAGGCTCACACCGTGGCGGCGCAGCGTCTCGCCCGCCATCTCGGCCTGCGCCACCTTCAGGAAGTAGGCCGGATCGGGATGGTTGGCAGCGTCGGTGACGGCGCGCGTCATCTCCAGCAGTTCATACACGCCGGTACGGCCGCGGAACCCGGTGCCGTTGCAGTGCGAGCAGCCGCGCCCGTGGAAGAACTGGGTCTGCACCGCGTGCTCGCCCAGTTCCTGCAGCACCCAGGTGAATTCGGCCGGGGTCGGGCGATAGGGCTCGGTGCAGCTCTCGCAGATCACGCGCACCAGGCGCTGCGCCAGCACGGCCTGGAGCGAACCGCCCACCATGTAGCGCGGCACGCCCATGTCCATCAGGCGCAGCGGAGTCGAGGCAGCGTCATTGGTGTGCAGGGTCGAGAGCACCAGGTGGCCGGTCATGGCGGCGCGCAGGCCGATCTGGGCGGTTTCCTGGTCGCGCATCTCGCCGACCAGCACGATGTCCGGGTCCTGACGCAGCGCGGAGCGCAGCACGCGCGCAAAAGTGAGCTCGATCTTGTCGTTGACCTGCACCTGGTTGATGCCCTTCAGGCGGTATTCGACCGGGTCCTCGACCGTGATCAGCTTCTTCTCGACCGAGTTCAGTTCGGACAGGGCGCTGTACAGCGTGGTGGTCTTGCCGCTGCCGGTGGGGCCGGTCACCAGCACAAGGCCGTTGGGACGCTGCACCAGCGTGCGGAAGCGCTCCATGATCCGGGTCGGCATGCCGATCGCATCCAGGCGCAGCGTGGTGCCGCCCTGGTTCAGCAGACGCATGACCACCGATTCGCCGTACTGGGTCGGCATGGTCGAGATACGCACGTCGATGCGCTGGTTGCGCACCTTGACCGCGAAGCGGCCGTCCTGCGGCAGGCGCTTTTCCGAGATGTCGAGGTCGGCCATGAGCTTGAGGCGCAGCGCCAGCGGGGTGGCGACCTTGATGTCGGCTTCGGTCTGCAGGTGCAGCACGCCGTCGATGCGGAAGCGGATCTGCAGGCGGCCGTCCTGCGGCTCGATATGGATGTCCGAGGCGCGCACCTGGGCCGCGTCGTCGAATACCGACTGCAGCAGCTTGACGATCGGGGCCTCTTCCAGGCCGGGATTGGCGGCCAGCGCGCCGAAGTCGATCGAGGCGTCGCCCAGGTCCTGCTCGACCTCGCGCGCCAGGCCGGTGATCTCGCCGGTGCGGCGGTAGATGCGGTCGATCGCGCCCAGCACTTCGGTCTCGTTGACCACCGCCAGCTCGACCGGCTTCCTCAAGAGGCGCGCGATCTCGTCGTAGGCAAACAGGTCGGTCGGGTCGGACACGCCCACCAGCAGGGTCTCGCGGCGGTCTTCCAGCACCAGCGCGCGGAAGCGGCGCGCGGCCGTTTCCGGCAGCAAGCGCACCAGCTCGGCGTTGATGTTGTAGAACTTGAGGTTGATGTAGGGGATGTTGAGCTGGCGCGCCAGCGCGCCCGAGATTTGCTCTTCGGTCACATAGCCGTTCTCGACGAACACCCGCCCCAGCTTGCGCCCGGTGCTCTTCTGAGCCGCCAGCGCCTGGTTCAGCTGCTCTTCGGTGAGCAGCTTTTGCTGGATCAGCACCTCGCCGAGGCGAATTTTTTCCGGCCTTGCCATGAACATCCCTTTTTTTATAGGTTGCAACGAATATTTTATGCCAGAACCACCAAATATTGACTACTGGAATGAGTCGCTGTCGCGCATTCGCCTCGATATCAGGGCATCGCGTGTAAGATGGCCAAGACAAAACGACAAGGAAGCCCATGAACGAGCAGCGCCTCCAGCCTGGCCTTCGCCGCCGCGTCTACCTGATGCGGCACGGCAGCGTCACCTATTTCGACGACAGCGGCAAACCATTCCTGCCCGAGACCGTGTCCCTGAACCCTGCCGGCCAGGCCCAGGCCGATGCTGCCGGCCACGCCTTCCGCGCAGCGGGCGTGCGTTTCGACCGCGTGATCGTGTCCGGACTGCCGCGCACCGTGGAAACGGCGAACCGGGTGCTGGCTGCCAGCGGCCAGGAGATCGCCCTGGATACCTGGCCGGACCTTCACGAGATTCGCGGCGGGCGCCTGTCCACCATTCCGACCCAGGAACTGCGACGCGCCTTCACCGGGGCGTTCGAGGGCGTGGTGGAGGAAGACCAGCGCTTCCTGGGCGGGGAATCGGTGGGCGAGATGATGGATCGGGTGCACCCGGCCATCGCCCGCCTGCGCGCCCTGCCCGACTGGGATACGGTGCTGCTGGTGCTGCACGGCGGCGTCAACTGCGCCATCCTGTCGCTCGCCCTCACCGGCCAGCGCCTGTTCCTGGGCGGCCTGTCGCAAGCGGCCGGCTGCATCAATGCGCTCGACGTCGGGAATGATCCGAACGACTGGGTGGTCCGCTTCGTCAACTATGTGCCGCCCGGGCCGCTGCAACCGGAGGCCCGCACCACCACCATGGAACAGCTGTTCGAGCAGTACCGCAAAGGGCGCTGATTCTTTCGCACGAAAAGAAATAGCACGCCCGTACATTTTTCTGGCGAATCGGGCTAGAATAAAGAACAAACACAAGAATGGAGACGCGATGTACGAAGAAATGATGGGCACCAAACCCGTGTCCGAACGCCAGCGCTTCGACGTCGAGGCCCTTGGCGCCTGGCTGGCGGCGAACGTCGACGGCTACCCTGGTGGAGCGCTGGACGTAGAGCAGTTCAAGGGCGGCCAGTCGAATCCCACCTTCCGCCTCACCAGCGGTGGCCAGCGCTATGTGCTGCGCACCAAACCTGGCCCGGCGGCCAAGCTGCTGCCTTCGGCCCATGCGATCGACCGGGAATTCCGCGTGATGAGCGCGCTGCACGGCGCCGGTTTCCCGGTGCCGCGCCAGTATGCGCTGTGCGTGGACGAGTCCATCATCGGGCGCGCCTTCTACGTGATGGAATGCGTCGAAGGCCGGGTGCTGTGGGACCAGTCGCTTCCCGGCATGTCGCAAGCCGAGCGCGCGGCCATCTACGATGAACAGAACCGCGTGATCGCGCAGCTGCACACGGTCGATTACGCGGCCATCGGGCTGGGCGACTACGGCAAGCCGGGTAACTACTTCGCGCGCCAGATCGAGCGCTGGACCAAGCAGTACCAGGCCTCCGTGACGGAACCGATCGAGGCCATGGACCGCCTGATCGAATGGCTGCCCCAGCACATCCCGCCAGGTGACGACACCAGCATCGTGCACGGCGACTACCGCCTCGACAACATGATCTTCCATCCCACCGAGCCGCGCATCCTGGCGGTGCTGGACTGGGAACTGTCGACCCTGGGTCATCCCGCGGCCGACTTTTCGTACCACTGCATGAGCTGGCACATCCCGCCCGGGCGCTTCCGCGGCATCGGGGGACTCGACCTGAAGGCGCTTGGCATTCCATCTCTCGAGGAGTATGTCGCGCGTTACTGCGAACGGACGGGCAAGGCGATCTCGCTCGACGACTTCAACTTCTACCTGGCCTACAACATGTTCCGCCTGGCCGGCATCATGCAGGGCATCATGAAGCGCTACGTGGACGGCACCGCCGCCAGCGCCCAGGCCCTGGAGAACGGCAAGGCGGCGCGGCCGATGGCCGAGATGGCCTGGCAGTTCGCCTCCCGTAGCCGCTGACCTGACAAGGACACACCATGGATTTCGCCTATTCGGAACGCTGCAAGGATTTGCAGGCGCGCCTGCTCGCCTTCATGATTGATCACATTTATCCCAACGAACGCGCCTTCGTTGACGAAATCGCGGCCAACGCGCGCGACAAGGGCACGCGCTGGCTGCCGCTGGAACTGATCGAGCGCCTCAAGCCGCTGGCGCGCGACGCCGGCCTGTGGAACCTGTTCCTGCCGCGCTCGACGCGCGCGCCGGAAGGTTTGTCGAACCTCGACTACGCGCCCCTGTGCGAGATCATGGGCCGCGTTCCCTGGGCGCCGGAAGTCTTCAACTGCTCGGCGCCCGACACCGGCAACATGGAGACCCTGGAGCGCTATGCGTCGGAAGACATCAAGCGCACGTGGCTGGAGCCGCTGCTGCGCGGCGAGATCCGCTCCGCGTTCGCCATGACCGAGCCGGACGTCGCCTCGTCGGACGCGACCAACATCGCCACCCGCATCGAGCGCGACGGTGACGATTACCTGATCAATGGCCACAAATGGTGGATCTCCGGCGCCGGCGACCCGCGCTGCAAGGTCTTCATCGTGATGGGCAAGACCGACCCGAACGCGGCGCGCCACCAGCAGCAGTCGATGATCGTGGTGCCGGCCGACACCCCGGGCATCACCATCGTCCGTCCGCTGCCGGTGTTCGGCTACGACGACGCGCCGCACGGCCATTGCGAGATCCTGTTCGAGAACGTGCGCGTCCCTAGCACCAACATGCTGCTGGGCGAAGGCCGCGGCTTCGAGATCGCCCAGGGCCGCCTGGGCCCGGGCCGGATCCACCACTGCATGCGCGCCATCGGCGTGGCCGAGCGCGCGCTGGAACTGATGTGCCGGCGCCTCGACAGCCGCGTCGCTTTTGGACGCAAGGTCTCGGAACAGGGCGTGTGGCGCGAACGGATCGCGGAAAGCCGTATCCGCATCGACACCGCGCGCCTCTTGACGCTCAAGACGGCCTATATGATGGACACGGTCGGCAACAAGGGGGCGCAGGCGGAGATCGCGATGATCAAGGTGCTGGCGCCGAACGTGGCGCAGGACGTGCTGGACTGGGCGATCCAGGCGCACGGCGCAGCGGGGGTGTCCGAGGAGTTTCCGCTGGCTTACCAGTGGGCGGGGAACCGGACCCTGCGCCTGGCGGATGGACCGGACGAGGTGCATCGGAACGCGATTGCGAAGCTGGAGCTGGCGAAGTACGCATCCAGATAACTGTAGGGTGGGCGGGGTATTTCAGGCCGGTGGCCTGAAATACGAACGCCCACGCCGCGACTGCCGAACTAAATTCTGCAAACCCAGTTCGGCCGATAGATGACCGCGTGGGGTAATTCGGGCCGGTGGCCCGAATTACGAGCCGCCCACCCTACCAGCCTTGCGGCATCAGGCGTACGCCCGAATCAGGAACTCGGCCACGCACACCGGCTTCGCCCCCTTCCGCTCCGGCTCGATCGCCACGTTCCAGGTCAGCTGCACCCCGCCCTCGATCGCCTCGCAGGCGGCCAGCAGCCAGCGCCCGCGCACCCTGGAACCGGCCGGCAGGGGCGCCGGAAAGCGTACCCGGTTCAAGCCGTAGTTGAGGCCCATGCGCATCCCGCCAATCGTGATCGCATCCTCCAGCATCGCCGGCAGCAGCGACAGCGTCAGGAAGCCGTGCGCCACCGGCGCGCCGAAGGGCGACTCGCGCTTGCAGCGCTCCGGGTCCACATGAATCCACTGCCTGTCCTCGGTCGCCTCGGCAAAGTGGTTGATGCGCTCCTGCCCCACGTCGAACCAACGGGAGACCGCGACTTCAGTCCCGACCAGGGTGGGCAGCTCGCCGAAGGCGATCGTCCTGCTCATGGCCGCCTCCCGAACATGCCCATGCCTTCGATCGTGCAGATCTCCTCGCCATGCTGGTTGGTCGCGACCCATTTCGACCACACCACGCCGCGGTCGGGCCTGGAGTTCGACGCCTTGACCTGGGTGGTCAGGTAGCGCACCCTGAGCGTGTCGCCGGCGCGCAGCGGGCGCAGCCAGCGCACCCCGTCCAGACCCGGCGAGCCCATGCTGGACGCGCTGCACATCAGGCCATCCACGACCATCCGCATCATCATGCTGCAGGTATGCCAGCCGCTGGCGATCACCCCGCCGTAGATCGACGCTGCCGCCGCTTCGCGGTCGACATGAAAAGGCTGGGGATCGAACTCGCGCGCAAACGCAATGATCTCTTCCTCGGTGACACGGCGTTCGCCGAGGTCGATCTCCTGACCCGGGTGAAAATCTTCGAAATACCATTGACGCGTCATGGCGCCTCCTTATGCGGCCTGCTGGAAGCCCGGCTGCGCCACGAAGCGCGCCAGGTGGTGGTCGCGGTCGCCCAGGGTCAGCTCGATCATCGACAAGCGCTTGAAGTAATGCGCCGCTGCGAGTTCGTCGGTCACGCCCATGCCGCCATGCAGCTGCACCGCCTGCTGGCCGATGAAGCGGGCGGCCTGGCCGACCCGGTATTTGGCCGCCGACACCACCCGGCGCCGCTCGCCGATGTCGCCGCCATCGAGCTGCACCGCCGCCAGCAGCGCCATCGAACGCGCCTGCTCCAGGTGGATATACATGTCGGCCATGCGGTGCTGCAACGCCTGGAACTTGCCGATCGGGACGCCGAACTGCTGGCGCGTCTTGAGGTACTCGAGCGTGGCCTCGAACAGCGCTTCCATCGCGCCCAGCGCTTCCGCGCACAGCAGGCCGGCGCCATAATCGGCGCAGGCATCGAGGATGTCCCAGCCAGCGCCGGGCTGGCCGATGACCGCATCCGGCGGCAGCTCGACGCCATCGAAGCGCACTTCGGCCGCGCGTTGGCCGTCAAGGGTGCGGTAGCCCGTCACCTGCACGCCCGGCGCGTCCAGCGGCACCGCGAACAGGGTGATGCCCGCCTCGTCGCGCTGGCCACCACCGCTGCGCGCCGATACCACCAGCACGCCCGCCTCGGCGCCATGCACCACGGCGCTCTTGGCGCCCGACAGGCGCCAGCCGGAACCTGACTGCTCGGCGCGCGTGGCGATGTCGCGCAGCTCGTGGCGTGACTGGCGCTCGCCCAGGGCACAGGCAAGTTTCAATTCGCCCGTGGCGACCCGTTCCAACAGCGCCGCATGTGCGCCGCCCAGCTTGAGGAACTGCGCCCCCAGCACGGTGGCGAAATACGGTTCCACCACCAGGCCGCGGCCCAGCTCCTGCATCACCACGAACAGGTCCACCGCGGTGCCGTCGAAGCCGCCCTGCGCTTCCGGCACCGGCAAGGCCGTCATGCCCAGCTCGGCCAGCGTGGACCAGGCCTCGCTTGAGGTGCCCGCTTCGGAACCGATGATGGCGCGGCGCTGTTCGAAGCTGTAGTCGCGGGCGATCCAGCGCTTGAGTGCGTCGGCGAACTGGAGCTGCTCTTCCTTGAAATCGACATGCATTCGGGTTCTCCTCACAGGCCCAGGATCATCTGGGTGATGATGTTGCGCTGGATTTCGTTCGAGCCCCCATAGATGGAGGTCTTGCGGTAGTTGAAGTAGTAGGACGCGAGCGGCGCGGCGTCGTCGTCGCCGGCAATGCTGTGTTCACGCTCGCCTTCCAGGAAGGCCGCGTCAAAAGGCAGCGCCATCGGCCCGGCCGCCTCCAGCATCAGCTCGGTCAGGGCCTGCTGGATGTCGGTGCCGCGCACCTTCAGCACCGAGGCTTCCGGGCCCGGCGCCTTGTTCGCCTTGGCCAGCACGCGCAGCACCGTCATCTCGAGCGCCATCAGTTCGATCTCCAGGTCGGCCACCTTGGCCGCGAACAGCGGGTCTTCCAGCAGCGGGCGGCCGTTCTTCTGCTCGCGCCGCGCCAGGCGCTTGAGGAAAGCCAGTTCGCGCTTGCTGCGGCCGACGGCGGCGATGCCCGTGCGCTCGTGGCCGAGCAGGTACTTGGCATAGGTCCAGCCGCGGTTTTCCTGGCCCACCAGGTTGGCCACCGGCACCCGCACGTTGTCGAAGAAGACTTCGTTCACTTCATGGTCCTCGTCGAGCATGATGATCGGACGCACCGTCACGCCCGGCGAGTGCATGTCGATGAGGAGGAAGGAAATGCCCTCCTGCTTGCGCACGGAAGGGTCGGTGCGCACCAGGCAGAAGATCATGTCGGCATGCTGGGCCAGCGTGGTCCAGGTTTTCTGGCCATTGACGATGTAATGGTCGCCATCCCGGACCGCCGTGGTTTTCAGGGACGCCAGATCGGAGCCCGAACCCGGCTCGGAATAGCCCTGGCACCACCAGTCCTCGCAAGACAGGATGCGCGGCAGGAAATGGTCCTTCTGCTGCTGGCTGCCGAAGGCCATGATCACGGGGGCGACCATGTCGATCCCGAAAGGCATGACGCGCGGGGTGCCGGCGCGGGCGCACTCTTCCTCGAAGATGTGGCGCTGCACCGGGGTCCAGCCCGGGCCGCCGAATTCGACCGGCCAGCCGGGTGCGACCCAGCCTTGGGCGGCGAGGATCTTGTGCCAGCGGACGAAGTCATCCTTGCTCAGCCGCTTATGCGTAAGCACCCTGGCTTGCAAGTCTTTGGGAAGATGGGAATCGAGGAAGGCGCGGACCTGGTCGCGAAAGGCCAGGTCCTCGTCCGAGTAGTGCAGGTCCATGTCGTCTCCTTGTTATCGCCGCCTGAAAAAGCACGGTCGTTCACAAGGATTGTAACCGACAGATTTGCTGCCTAGTTGAGTTTTTTGCACAGGGTGGGCGGTGCCACCCTGCTGTCGACGATCAGCGTGCGCGGCGGCGGGTCATGGCGCCCGCGCCAACCATACCGAGCAGCATCAGGGCGATGCTCGACGGTTCAGGAATCGCGGTCGCTGCCGGGCTGACCTGCTGCGGATTCGCGCCGATGCTGCCTGGGTTGCTGACCACCGGGGCGACCGACTCGCCAGTCTGGGCGCCGCCAGTCGAGCCGCCCGACTGCGAGCCGCTGCCGGTGCTGCCGCTGCCGCCCGACGAGCCGCTCGAACCGCTGCCGCTCGAACCGCTGCCCGAAGAGCCGCTGCCCGAGCCACCCGTGGAGCCGGTGGTGTTGTTGCCGCCGCCCGACATGCCCGGCGCCTTGGTCAGGCCGTCGGAAATGATCTTGCCGTCGGCAGTCGAGACCACCGACTTGCCTGGACCGATGGTCGCGGCCAGGATGCTGTTGCTGTCAGCAAGCACGTAGTTCGCCTCGATGCCGCTCTGCAGGTACAGCTTGGTCTGGCCGTCGACCTGGGTCACGGTGCCGGCGACCTTGCCGAGCAGTGCATCCACGGCGGCATTCGAATCGGCGCCGTGCGCGATCCCGCCGACCAGGTTCACATTGTCCTTCATGACACCGGAGCCGAGGACGTCGGTACCGTTACCGGCGGTCCAGCCGGAACCGGCGTTCGACGATTGAGCCGGGATGGTGTCTGCGTGGGCGGCACCTGCACCGGCGAACAGTGCTGCGATCACGAGGCGGCGAATTAGCATGGCGATAACTCCTTGGGTATTGTTCAATTGTTGTTTTTGCAACCGTAGAGTTATGCTACCACAGCTTTAAAACGGATGAGTTCTGGCCAAGCTCAACCGTGCGCGGGGTATGAAAGCGAGAAAAAGCCTCAAATTTCAGTAGGACCAATCCTACCCAAAATGTGATCTGCATAATGAATCGGGGCAGATTCGTTGCAATTGAAGAAACATCTTGTTCCGCAAAGAAAAAGGCCGGGCCCGCTGTCGCAGGCCCGGCCTTCCGCCGTTCTGTTCGGGCGCCGCTCGCGCCCAGTGCTCAGTTACCGGTACGTGACGCCGCCATATAAGGCATGGCACGCGAGGCCATCCGGGTGTCGGTGCGCAGCATGCCGACCTCGTCGGCCAGGATGTTGGCTGCTTCCTGCAGCAGGATGTCCTTGGCGTCCTTGGCCGCCTTCTCGGCAGCCAGGTCCGCCGCCAGGTCGCGCTCGTCGTAGGTCAGGCCGTCGTCCTGGCGCGGGGAGCCGCGCACGGCAGTCACGGCCTTGGCCGGCTTGGTCGGGGCCGGCACCTTGCCGCGCGCTTCCTTGCCTGCCGGGCCGGCGGCCGGCTCGTCGCTGTTGGTGCCGCTGGCGCCGGCCAGGCGGGCTTCGCGCACCTTGGCCTTGGCTTCCTGCTCGTCGCGTTCCTTGCGGCGCACCGCCTCGTTCAGCGAGATCGCGTTTTCCTTGCGGACCTTCAGGACTTCGGCGATGTCTTCTTGCAGGAACTGGAACTCCTTGTCCTTGGCGATACGGGCTTCATGGCGCTTCTGCAGCGGGCCGATCAGCTCCTTGAGGTCGCCTGCCGCCGTATAGCTGGCCGGCTTGATGGCCACCCAGGGCAGCGCATTGTCGTAGGACGATTCACCGAAGCTTTCCAGGTCGGACAGCACCGGCAGCTTGATGTCCGGGGTCACGCCGCGCAGCTGGGTGGTGCCGCCGTTGATGCGGAAGAACTGGGCCACGGTCATCTTCAGCTCGCCGTAGCGCACCTTCTCTGCCGGCGCGAAGCGGTCGAGGCTGTACAGGGTCTGCACGGTGCCCTTGCCAAAGCTCGGCTCGCCGATGACGAGGCCACGGCCGTAATCCTGGATCGCGGCGGCGAAGATCTCCGAGGCCGAAGCGGAGCCGCGATTGATCAGCACGCCCATCGGACCGTCCCAGGCCAGGCCGGGCTGCACGTCCTCACCGACCTCGACGCGGCCCTGGGCGTCGCGCTGCTGCACCACGGGGCCCTTGTCGATGAACAGGCCGGTCAACTCGATCGCCTCGTCCAGCGAGCCGCCGCCGTTGTTGCGCAGGTCGATCAGGACGTTGTCCACCTTCTCTTTCTTGAGTTCGGTCAGGATGCGGGCCACGTCGCGGGTGGCGCTGCGGTAATCCTTCTCGCCGCGGCGGCGCGCTTCGAAGTCGAGGTAGAAGGTCGGCAGCGAGATCACGCCCACGCGGCGCTTGACGGCGCCGTCCTTGACTTCCATGATCGACTTCTTGGCGGCCTGCTCTTCCATGCTGATCTTCTTGCGCACCATCGACACGGTCACGTGCTTGGCGTCGAGACCGGCGTCGCCCGGCAGCACGTCGAGGCGCACGGTCGAGCCCTTGGCGCCGCGTACCAGCTGGACCACGTCGTCGATGCGCCAGCCCAGCACGTCCGTGAACGGACCGTTGCCCTGCGCCACGCCGACGATGCGGTCGCCCACCTTCAGCTTGCCCGACAGCGCGGCCGGGCTGCCCGGCACGATTTCGCGGATGACGGTGTACTCGTCACGCGACTGCAGCACGGCGCCGATGCCTTCCAGCGACAGGCGCATCGCGATCTCGAAGTTGTCTGCCGAGCGCGGGCCCAGGTAGTTGGTATGCGGCTCGATCGCAGTCGCGTACGCGTTCATGAAGGTCTGGAACACGTCTTCGTTGTTCAGCTTGCGGATGCGGGCGATGTAATTCTCGTAGCGCTTGTCGAGGGTACTGCGGATGGCCTTCTCGTCCTTGCCAGCGAGCTTCAGGCGCAGCCAGTCATGCTTGACGCGCTTGCGCCACAGTTCGCGGATCTCGGCTTCATTTTTGGCCCAGGCCGATTTTTCACGGTCGAGCTCGATCGACTCGTCGATCGTAAAGTCGGGGCGGGTCTTGAGCAGCTCGCGCGCGTAATTCATGCGCTCCGTGAAACGCTGCTGGAACAGGTTGAAGATCGAGAACGGACCGCGCAGGTCTTCGTTGTTGATGGCGTCGTCCATGCGGCTGCGCAGAGGCGCGAAGCTGTCGATGTCCGACTGGACGAAGTAGAGCTTCTCGCTGTCCCAAGCCTCGAAGAAATTGTCGAAGATCTTGACCGACATCGCGTCGTCCAGCGGGACCGCCTTGTAGTGCAGGCGCCCCAGCACCCGGGTCGCCCACAGCGCCGCCTCGGTCTGCTGGGCGAGTGGCTTGATTTGCAGGCTGGCGGCGGTCACGGGGGCGCCGGCGGCAGGGGATTTGACGGGCGCGACAGCCGCGACTTTTTCCGGCTGGGCGGTCACCACGTGGGCGGACATCGCAAAGGCCATGGCGGCCATGAACAGGTGGTGCTTCTTCATTCGTCGTCTCTCCGAAACGAAAATACTGTGCGTCGGCGCGACCGGCGATGGATGGAAACAAGCAAGCCGGTCAATACGCCCTTCGTGGCCATTCTACAGGAAGCCGGAGGAAGGCAGAGCCGGCATTTGTTCATTTGCGCCCGACAATTAAGGCTGTCATAAGCCAGGCCTTCATCCTTTGACAAGCTGGAAGAGTTCCGTGCGAAAGAATGTGGCCAGAGCGACAAGGAGCAGCACCGGAATCCAGGGCCAGGAGCGCGCCGCCAGGCGCCAGTCCACCGGCGACGGCCAGAAGGACAGGAACTGCGGCGCCAGCAGGAAAGTGAGCGCCAGGTCGAGCGGCTCGAACACCCAGCCCTGCCGGGTGCGCCACCAGGCAACCGCAAACGGCAGCACCAGCACCAAGAGCGGCGCCAGCGCGGCGGGGGCCGCGTTGTACCAGCGCAGGTTGGCGAAGGTGACCGAGCCCAGTTCCCAGTTATGTCCCTTACCTGGCTTCTTGATGCGGCGCGGGAACACGCTCAGGCCGACCGGCTCGGCATTGGTCAGCAGCCCGACCGAGAAATGGGCCAGCTCGTGACACAGGGTGCCGGCAGCGGTGAACAGGAAAAAGAAGGGATGGGCGCCAGAACCGATCCACAGCAGCAGCGCCAGCGCCGCCGAGGGGACCAGGTAGAGCAGCATGTCGAGCAGGCCGCCGCCCTGCACGCTCATCTCAATGGGTGCCCGAATAGAAGCAGCGGCCGCAGGCCTGGCGGTAGCTCTCGTTGCCGCCGATGCTGACCTGCTCGCCTTCGCGGATGCGGCGGCCTTCGGCATCGACCCGGATATTCATGGTCGCCTTCTTGCCGCAGGTGCAGATGTTCTTGATTTCCTCGATGTCATCGGCCAGCGCCAGCAGGTAGGCCGAACCGGGGAAAGGCTCGCCGCGGAAATCGCTGCGCAGGCCGTAGCAGATCACGGGAATGCCGCGCACCTGGGCCACCTGGTGCAGCTGCTGCACTTGGAGGGTGGTGAGGAACTGGGCTTCGTCGACCAGGATGCAGGCCACCGCCGGCGCGCTGGCCAGGAAATCGGTGTCGCCATCGAACAGGTCGACCTGGCGCTGCGGACCGAGGCGCGAGGTGATCAGGCCGACGCCGTAGCGGTTGTCGATCGCCGCCGTGTACAGCTTGACCTTCTGGCCCTGCTCTTCGTAGTTGTGCGCGACCTGCAGCAGGGAGGTCGATTTGCCGGCGTTCATCGCCGAATACCTGAAATAGAGTTTTGCCACGGCCGAGCTGGAACGATCGAAGAATTGCCGGATTATAACAAGCGGAAACGGTTTCGGACTAGCTCAACTGCCCTGCAGATGCGCCGGATTGCCCGCGACACGGGCACCCGCTGGCACGTCATGGGTGACCACGCTGCCGGCGCCGACCACGGCATCGTCGCCGATGCTCACGCCGGGCAGGATGATGGCGCCGCCGCCGATCCAGACGTTGCTGCCGATGGTGACCGGCCGCCCCGATTCCTGGCCGCTGCGGCGCAGCCCTGGGTCGAGCGGATGCTCGGCGGTGTAGATCTGCACGTTCGGCCCAATGCGGGTGTCGTCGCCGATGCCTACCTGCGCGACGTCGAGGAACACGCAGCTGAAGTTCACGAAGACGCGGCTGCCGAGACGGATGTTCCAGCCGTAGTCACAGTGGAATGGTGGACGCACGATGCTGCCCTCCCCCAGCGCGCCCAGGCGTTCGGCGAGGAGCGTGCGCCAGACCGAGACCGGCTGGCCCAGCGCAGCGTTGTAACGCGCCAGCCAGGCGGCCGTGAGGCCCTGCTCGGCCACCAGCTCCGGATCGTTCGCATGGTAGGGCTCGCCCGCCAGCATCTTGTGCCGCTCGCTCATCCGCATGGACCTGCTCCCTTGCTATTGGCCTGGATGGTACTTGCGCTCCAGGTGCTTCTCGATGTCTTCCTTGTAGAACAGCACGTCCTTGAACTCGCCGCGGCTGTACATCTCGGCCTGGTCGGCAAAGTGCTTCGAGGCCGGATTATTGCTGTTGCCACCTGCAAGGATACTCTTGGCACGCAGGCGCGGGCCGAATTCCACCACGGCGACGAAGCTGTTGCCGCGGTCGCCGTAGATGCGCTTGGTCTTTTGCTTGGCCACCATGCCGAACGAAGCCAGCGAACCCCAGTTGGCCGACGCAAACCCCACCGGCCAGCTGGGCTTGCTGTCGTCGTACTGCTGGTCGACGTCGCCGCTGAGTCGCTGGAAGCGGTTGATCTCGCCCCACGGGGTCTGCCAGGTACCGAAATCGGCAGTGAGCTTGTCGCTGGCCCGCTGCAGCGACGCCAGGCGCTCCTCGGCATTCAGGCTGCTCGTGATGAAGTCGACCACCGGCGTACCCTGGGCCCGCGCGCGCGCGGCGTGCTGGGCCACCATGTCCTGGCCCCAGTAGATCGCCAGCGAGGTCGGCACGGACGCGACACCGAAGCGCAGGTCCCAGCCGCGCAGGCTTGCCACCTGCGCAGCCAACGCCGCCTTGCGCGGATCGCTCGCTGGCAGGGCGTCGTAGTCCTTCAGCAGTTGCGGCAGCAGGGGCTCGAAGGCGGTCAGGTGGCTGTCGTAGGCGGCGGCGATCAGGCTGTCGAGGGTGAAGCCCTTGGCGTCCTTGAGCACGCGCTCGGCATGGCGGCCGCGCGCGTTTTCCGGCAGCGACCACATGTAGTCGGGCCAGTTCTCGCGTTTCGGGCTGCTTGCGCCCGAAGAACTGAACGGCCAGTTGTTGGTGTTCGAGATGTAGCCGCTGGCCGGGTTGAACAGCGTGATCGTGTCCTTGATGGCATGCAGGCCCTGCCATTCGGTGGCAGGCGTGCTGCCGTCGACCGGCTTGCTCCAGTCGAAGCGCGGGTCCCGTTTCGGGATGAAGTTGCCGTGGAAGTAGGCGATATTGCCCTTGGCATCCGCGTACACGGTGTTGTTCGAGGAATTGGTGCGCAGCTCCATCGCCTTGTAGAAGGCGTCGTAGTCGCGCGCCTTGGTGCGGCTGTACGACTGGGTAAGCGCCTTGAGCGGCTCGTCCATCATCTTGACGGCCACCCATTTGCCGTCCTGGGCGCGCACCACTGGACCGTGGTGGGTGAAGTATGCCGTGACGGTCTTGCTCGCCATTGCACCGGAGGGGGTCTTGTACGGCAGCGTGATCGCCCGCGCCTGCATCGGACGCTCTTCATTTCCATATTTATAGAAGTATTTGCCGCCCTTCTCGACCACGGTCTCGAGGTACTCGTCGATCACGTCGCCGCCGCCCGAGGTGTGCATCCAGCCAGCCTTGTCGTTGAAGCCCTGGTAGATGAAGAACTGGCCCCAGGTTACGGCGCCGTAGGCATTCAGGCCCTGCTCGCTCACCATGTGCACTTCCGGACGGAAGTAGAACGAGGTATGCGGGTTGATCAGGAGCAGCGCATTGCCGGTGCTGGACAGCTTGGGCGCGATGGCGAAGCCGTTCGAGCCGCGCGGCTCGGCGTCGAAGCCCTTGTCCAGCATGGCTACCCTGGCCTGCTGCGGCTGCTTGCCATAGAAGCGTTCCAGTTCCTTCAGGTCGATCGACTCGATGTCGCCGCCGATGCTGCCCTCGCTGAAGCTGAGCGCCATCCAGGGCTCGAAGCGGGTGATCAGCTTCGGCTTCACTTCCGGATGGGTATGCAGGTAGTAGTTCAGGCCGTCGGCAAAGCCAATCATCAGCTCCTTGAGCCAGGCTGGGCTGGCGGCATACTTGGCCTGCATGTCGGCTGGGGTGATGTACATCTTCATGCGCAGGTCGCGCCAGACTTCCTTCTCGCCCTCGACCTCGGCCAGGCGCCCCATCGCGTTGATGTAGTTGAGCTCGACGCGGTTGAAATCGTCCTCGGCCTGGGCATACAGCAGGCCGAACACCGCGTCCGCATCGGTTTTGCCGAAGACGTGGGGAATGCCCCACTTGTCGCGCATGATGGTCACCCGCGCCGCCGTCTTCTTCCAGCGCGCCAGCTCGAGCGCGCTGGCGCCCTGCTTCGCGCTCGGGGCTGCCGTCGTCGGCGCGGCAAGCGCGGGCGCGGCCCCGAGGGCGCAGGCCAGGATGGTGGGCAGGATCAGGCGGGTGGTCGTCATGCGTGTCTCCGGGTAATTATTGTGTGATGCCGGCGTGGATCAGGCGCTGTTTCAGCACTTCGTTCTCGGTGAGCAGGGTCGCGACGCGGTCCTTCAGCGAAGCGACCTCGGCGCGCGCAGCGGCCAGCTCGTCGGCCGGATCGGCAGGCGCCGTCTCTTTCTTCGGCCGGGTCGCCATTTTTTGCTCGCGCACATGGCGCGCGGCCAGCTGCAATTCCTTGCGTCCGCCGGCCACGGCCGCCTTCTGCTCTTCTTCCGACAGCTGGGCCACGTTGGCGGCGGCATTGATCGAGATGGTGCCGGTCCGCACCGCTTCGCGCAGTTCCGGCGTCGCCGCCTTCTGGATGCGTTCGATCTGGCTGATGGTATTGGCCGACACGCGCGCGGCCTTGGCCACTTCCTCGCGGGTGTTCCAGGGCGGCGGCGGGCGCGAATCCATGTCGTCGGCTTCCGGCTCGGGCGGCGCCTCGGCCATCTTCTCCGCCATGCGGGCGGTGACGATCTCTTTCTTCTTGAGCGCCAGCACGCCGCGCTGGAAGTCCGACACGCTACGGCGCGCCAGGTGGTTGTCGATCATCCACAGCATCACGTCCTCGATCGACGCAAAGTTGTTGTTGTGGACGGTACGGAAGGGAATGCCGTGCTTCTGGCAGATCTCGTAGCGGTTGTGGCCGTCGATCAGGGTGTCGCGCCACAGCACCAGCGCGTCGCGGCAGCCCTCGGCGAGGAGGCTGCGCTCGAGCGCGGCGTATTCGATATCGGTCAGCGGGTCGACGAAGGCACGCAGCTCGTCATTGATAGTGATGTTCAATTGGTGTCCTCTTGCTACGGCGGCAACAAGGTCAGGCCGCCGTCCGGCATGCTACACCATCCTTGCCGGAGGACCAATGGATGAGTGGGAAACCAGCCCGGCGAACGCCGGATGAGGAGTGGTTTGGTGCGGGCAGCCGGACTCGAACCGGCAAGACTTGCGTCGGCAGATTTTAAGTCTGCTGCGGCTACCAATTTCGCCATGCCCGCGCCGGCGGGGATTGTACTACGTGCAGGGGACAGGGTGTTAGTAGTCGAGCATCATCCACATCCCGAAGGGTCATAAATGTCGGAAACTTTTACGGTTCAGGGACTGGGCGGCAGGGGCGCACAAAAAAAATGCCGCTGCCTGCAGAGGCAGCGGCCGAATACTCAGTCAACACTGAGCTGGAGACACGCGGAGAGGTGGGAACTATCCACCAGAGAACGTAACCTACATAGGCCCGCTATCGGGACCTACAAGCGCCGCTTTCTCCCGCGAGTTTGTCAGCGTGATCGCACAATCATGTGGCAATGTATCTAGTGCAGTGACTCCCAAGCCACTGCCAGGCAAACCATCCCGACGAAAAACAGCAAGCCGTAGACGAAGATCCGCATCGAGGTCGCCAGCTCGGCAACGGCGCGGTTTGCCTTGTTGTCGAGCTTGCCGCGACGCCGGGCCGAGTTCAGCAGCATCGACACGAACACGAACAGCGTCGCCAGGATCAGGACGATCTTCATGTGCTAGGTGCGCGCCAGGATCAGGGCCAGCGATACCAGCGCCAGGATCGACGATACCCCCGTCGCCACGCCCAGCCACAGCATGCGGGTGCGCGCCAGTTCCATCTTGGCGATCAGCTGGGCATTCTGGTCGGCCAGGTTGGCGATGATCTCGGAGGCCTGCAGCATCTGGGTGCGCAGGTCGAGCAGGGTCGCTTCATTCCTTTCCACACGCATCACCAGGGTGCCGAAGTGATCCTCTTCCGGCTCCGCCTCCATCGCCTGCCCCATCGGCATGCCGGCCGCGCCGCCGGACTTGCGCGCCACCGTGTCCCACAGCCGGCGCGCACCGCTCGCCACCTGCGGTGCCGCATTGATCACTTCGCTCCAGGGCACGGTCTTGAGGACGCTCCACCAGCCAGTTGCCATCTCGGGTTCTCCTATCGATTCGGTTTAGCCGCGAGCATACCACCCTGCGCCACGGCAATGCGAACTCATCCGCACGCTAGCGTGCCGCGCCTTCTCCAGGCCTGCGCTACCATGGAATCATGTGTGGACGATTTGACCAGAGCCAGACGGCTCGCTACTACGCCAGCGTATTCGGCTGGACCGATGCGGTCTACGACAGCGAGTCGACGCCCGCGTGGAATGTCTCGCCCGGCAGCTACCGCCCGGTCATGCACCTGCAGGACGGCGAGCGCCGCATCGACGATGTGTTCTGGAGCTACCGCGCGCGCTGGGCCGAGGGCAAGGTGCCGATCATGGTCAATGCGCGCATGGACAAGCTCACCAACCGCTACTGGAAGCCGCTGCTCAAGAATGGCCGCGCCATCGTGCCGGCCGAGGGCTGGTACGAATGGACCGGCGAAAAGGGCAAGAAGCAGCCCTGGCACATCCACCGCAAGGACCGCGGGCCACTGTTCTTCCTGGCCCTGGCGAACTTTGGCAGCTTTACCGAGAACCGGGCCGAGGCCGGCTTCGTGCTGGTCACTGACGCCGCCGACGAAGGCATGCTCGACATCCACGACCGCCGCCCGGTGGTGCTGGAAGCGGCCGATGCCGAGCTGTGGCTCAATCCCGCGCTCTCGGCCGAGGAAGCGCTCGACCTGGCGCGCCGCGCCGCCCTGCCCTGTGATGCCTTCGAATGGTACAAGGTGACCAACGCGGTGAACCGCCCGGGCGTCCAGGATCCGCAGATGGCGCTGCCGCTGGCCGACTAACTCTTCGCCAGGCGAAAAAAAACCCGCAGGCTTGCGCCTGCGAGTTCTAATCGATCAACTGCTCAGCAGATTAGTGCTGGTAAGCACCCAGGTCAGCACTCGCGCCGCGCGCCACGCCGTCGATATCGGTCGACGGTGCGTAGGTCGAGATGGCGCGGCCGATGGCCGGCGAGCTGGCGCTCAGTTCGTAGTTCGGCGTCGCTGCGGTACGCGAGTAGCCCACGAACATCGGGTTCGAGCTGATCGTGTTGGTGTGGGTCAGGCCATTACGAAGCTGGAAGTTATAGGTCGGGTTCTGGAACACCAGGTTGTTCTTGTAGGTGTTGCCGGTACCGGTCTTGCCCTGCTCCGAGATGCCATACTTGTTGTCGTACACGATGTTGTTGTGCACGTGGACGTTGTTCGCGCCAGCCGAGGTGAAGTAGTAATCACCGCCGCCGACGATGATGCCGAACACCGACGAAGTCACCGTGTTGTTGATGATCTTCAGGTCGGTCGCATCGTGCCACAGGTGGATCGCCGCCGAGCCGACGCGGTACACCAGGTTGTTCATGATGGTGCCCGAGGTCGAATGGTAGATACCCTGGACGTAGGTGCAGCCGGCCGGGCCGATGTCGTGCACGACGTTGCCGATCACGTCGCCCTTGACGCCCTTGTAGTAGCTGTCCACGCCAATTGCCGAACCGCCCGCGCTGTTGCACGGGATGGTAGTGGCGGTGTGGTGCACGTGGTTACCCTGGATCACATTGTAGGAACCGCCGGTGTAGATACCCAGGGTCCACTTGGTGCCCGAACCGATCTTGCTGCCGTCGACTTCGAAGCCGATGATGCTGACGTAGTTGCCGCGGTTGTCCCAGGCGGTCTTGTTGGTCGAGTTCGCCGGAGGAACGATCTTGGCGCCCCACTTGGTGGTCGACACCCAGTAGATGCGGCCCGACGCGGTGCCGTTGCCGGTGGTCTTGAAGCCGCCGGCATAGGTGCCCGGAGCGACCCAGACGGTGGTGCTCGGCTTGTTGGCGACCTGGGCGGCGCGCGCCAGGGTCTTGAACGGGGTGGCCTTGCTGCCATTGGCAGAGTCCGAACCGGTTGGCGACACATAGTAATTGTAGGTGGTGGCCGGGATGGCCGGCAGGCCGCCGCCGGCGGTCGGACCGGAGTTCGTATTGCGCTTCGCGTACTCTTCGCTGGCCTTCAGTTGGGCAGCGATGTAGTCCAGGCTCACACCACGGTCCAGCAGACCCGACCAGTATGCCAGGCCACCGGCATCCGCAGGACGGCCCAGCAGCTGGACGTACAGCTGGTTGATCTGGTTCTGTTGCGCGGTGGTGGCGGCTGCGAAAGTCGGGGCGGTGGCCGCGGTGGCGGCGGCGCTGACACCGAAGGCGCCCAGCAGGGCGGCGGCGGTGCCGCAGAGGACGGCGTGGTGGCGGATGTGCGAAGCGAAAGCGAAAGTCTTGTTCATCTGTGTTTTTCCTGTGGGCCCGGCAGGGCTGGAATGACGGGCAAAACCTGCCCCGCGCTCCGGGAAATCCGGTGCGACGGCCGCCTGTAAAAAAGCGGCGGCGCCTTCCTGGTTGCTTGACGGGCGCATGCATGCGTGCGCCCTCGGGTGCACAGGCGGCGGAGCCGCCTGCACGGGATGCAAAGCTTGTTGCTGCTTGGTACTGCCTGGTGCTGCTGAGTGCTGCTTAGTGCTGGTAGGCGCCCACGTCATAACCCGTGGTGGCGTTTCGTGCGCGGCCGTCGATATCGGTCGTCGGCGCATAGGTCGCCAGGCCGCGGCCGATGGCCGGCGAGCTGGTGGTCAGCTTGAAGTTCGGCATGGCGGCGGTGCGCGAGTAGCCGACGAACAGCGGGTTCGAGCTGATGGTGTTAGTGGCCTTCAGACCATTGCGCAGCGAAATGTTGTAGGTCGGGTTCTGGAACACCAGGTTGTTCTTGTAGGTGTTGCCGGTACCGGTGCGGCCCTGCTCCGAGATGCCGTACTTGTTATCGAACACGATGTTGTTGTGCACGTGGACGTTATTCGCGCCGGCCGACGTAAAGTAGAAGTCGCCGCCGCCGACGATGATGCCGAACACCGACGAGCTCACGGTGTTGTTGATGATTTTCAGGTCGGTCGCGTCGTGCCACAGGTGGATCGCCGCCGAGCCGACGCGGTAGACCACGTTGTTCTTGATGGTCCCCGAGGTCGAGTGATAGATGCCCTGGACATACGAGCAGCCGGCCGGGCCGATGTCGTGCACGACGTTGCCGATCACGTCACCCTTGACGCCCTTGTAGTAGCTGTCCACGCCGATGGCCGAACCGCCCGCGCTCGAGCACGGGATGGTGGTCGCGGTATGGTGCACGTGATTGCCTTCGATCACGTTGTAGGAACCGCCGGTGTAGATACCCAGGGTCCACTTGGTGCCCGAACCGATCTTGCTGCCGTCGACTTCGAAGCCGATGATGCTGACGTAATTGCCGCGGTTGTCCCAGGCAGTCTTGTTGGTCGAGTTCGCCGGAGGAACGATCTTGGCGCCCCACTTGGTGGTCGACACCCAGTAGATGCGGCCCGACGCGGTGCCGCTGCCGGTGGTCTTGAAGCCGCCGGCGTAGGTGCCCGGAGCGACCCAGACGGTGGTGCTCGGCTTGTTGGCGACCTGGGCGGCGCGCGCCAGGGTCTTGAACGGCGTGGCCTTGCTGCCGTTGGCCGAATCCGAACCGGTCGGCGACACGTAGTAGTTATAGGTGGTGGCCGGGGTTGCGGCGGCGGCGCTGCTGAATGCGCCCAGCAGGGCGGCGGCGGTTGCGCAGAGAGCGGCCTTGTGGCGGAAGTTCGAAGCGAAAGCGAAAGTCTTGGTCATTTGTAGTTTTCCTGAGTGCCCGACCGAGCGGGCGAGGAACAGCGGGCAAAAAAGGCCCCGGTGCGCCGGGAATCCGGTGCAGCCGGCCACCTGTAAAAAAGCGGTGGCATCGTCCTGGTTGCTGAATCAGGCACGCACGTCTGTGGGCCTATGGATGCACCTGTCGCAGGGGCGACGGTGCGGAATGGAACTGCTCCTTACTGCGGGGTAGAGGCCAGGGCGCTTGCGCTGGCGTCCTGCAGCCCGGCCTGCGTTTGCGGGGCCGTGCTGTCGTAGCCGCTCAGTTCGAATGCGTGTGCGTTCGGGTCTGCCGCCTGTGCGGTGGCGTCGGCGCTGCCTGGGGTGGGTGCGGGTTCGGTGCTTGCCGGGGCCGCTGCTTCGTTGTTCACTGCGGGTGCTGCTTCAGCGATGGTGTCGACTGCAGGAGCCGGTGCGGCAGTGCTCGCAGTGCTTGCGGCGCCGGCATCGGTGACCACGCTGGCGGCGCTGGCCGAGAGCTGCCCGCTGCCACCGTCGACGTTGCCGCCACAGGCAGTCAGCAGGACGGCGGCGCCGCAGCACAGCAGGGTTTTGATGCGGAGGGTCGAAGCGAAAGCGTTGAATCGTTTCATCAAGGTTACAAGCCTCATCAAGTGAATGTAACCCTTTGAGCGAAGGAAACTTCCTAAGTTCAACTTTTTTTGAAATAAATTTTCCCGGAGTATTAATTCTTCAAGATCGATTTCCCCATGGAAATCAAACACTTGCATGAGCTAGATCGAACGTCCGAACGCAACCAAAGCCCTTTTTGGAGAGTCTTAATGGACTGCTACCAACCAAAGGAAATGTTAAATGGGCGAGTACATGCAAGTGCGTGCCATGCTGCAAGAAGGCGAGGCGTACGCAGGACTGATCCTGGGCAAGGGAGAAGAATCCGACTATCACCTGGTGCTGTTGCCAAGCGAGGCCGTCGATGTCAGCTGGCCCACCGCGGCCGAGTGGGCGATGGGACGGGGTGGAGTATTGCCGACACGGCGCGAACTGGCGCTGCTGTTCGCCAACCAACGCGAAGCCTTCGAGCGCAACTGGTACTGGTCGAGCGAACCGCACGAAACGCGCACCCAGCTCGTCTGGGGGCAGAACTTCGCGAGCGGCATCCAGACCATCTACGGGCGGCCCTACCGGGGGCATGCGCGAGCGGTGCGAAGGATTGCGGTGCCCTGAGCGCTACAGCCAGCAAGCGATACGGTCGTCGCCTCGTGTCACGTCGTTCCGGCAAAGGCCGGAACCCAGGTTTGCATGCCTTGTGACAGCACATGCGAATTGGGCCCCGGCCTGCGCCGGGGCGACGAATCTACGGCTGACAAGAGAGGACGGTCTTTGAGCGAGTATCAGGCTCAACGGTCGGGAACGTTCGCGCGGCCGATCGGCTGCTCGATGTTCGCCAGGAACCAGCTGGTGGCGGCCATCAACGCCACGTGGCGGCGCAGGTGGTCGGGGTCGACCTTGTCCAGCGTATCGGCCGGGGTGTGGTGGTAATCGAAATAGCTGGAAGTATCGATCAAGGGCGCGAAGCTCGGCACGCCGGCGCGTTCCAGGCCGGACAGGTCCCCGGTCGAGAGCGCATCCTCGCGGCGGAAGATGCCGGCCCCGATCGGATGCAGCGCCGCCTGCAGCGGTGCGAACAGCTTGCTCGAGGTGGCCGGCACACTGGCGCGCAGTCCGAACGGACGGCCGGCGCCGTTGTCGCTTTCGATGGCGCCGACGTGTTTCTCGGCATTGGCCTGCTCGGCGGCCAGGTAGCCGCGCGCGCCGCGGGTACCGTTCTCTTCGTTCATCCAGGCGATCATGCGGATGGTGCGGCGCGGACGGTAGTCGAGCTTCTTGAGCGTTTCCAGCACCGCCATCGCGCTGGCGACGCCGGCTGCATCGTCGTGGGCGCCGGTCGCCAGGTCCCAGGAATCCAGGTGGCCGGAGACGATCACGATCTCGTCCGCCTTGTCGGTGCCCGGCAGGTCGGCGATCACGTTGTAGCTGTCGGCGTCCGGCAGGGTCTGCGGGGTCAGCACCAGCTTCATGCTGAGCGGTCCGCGTTTGGCCAGGCGGCTCATCAGCATGGCGTCTTCAGCCGTCACCGCCGCGGCCGGGAAGCGCGGGTGGTCCTGCAGCGCCGTGTTGCCGGTATGGGCAATGCGGTAATTGGCGCCACCCACCGAGCGTACCAGCGCGGCTACCGCACCCAGCTCGGCCGAGCGGCGCGGGCCGTCGCGGCGGAAGGCCGATGCCTGGCCATAGGCCTGGCCGGCCAGGCCACGGTCCGCCATATGCTGGTCGAATGCGACGTCGAACAGGACGATCTTGCCCTTGACCTCGCTGCTGCGCGCCTGCAGTTCCTCGAAACTCTTCACCACAATCACTTGCGCAGTCAGGCCAGCGGCCGGGGTCGCGCCAGAACCGCCGAGCGCGGTCAGGATCACACGCTGGGTGATGCCGGCCGGGCGGCCGGCGTAGTCGACCAGCTCGCCGGTCTCGACGCCACGCACCCAGTGCGGCACCTTGACCGGCTGCAGGGTGACTTTCGCGCCGAGCTTGCGCATCGCTTCCGCCACCTGGGTCACGGCCGCGGCCGCGCCCGCCGAGCCGGACAGGCGCGGGCCGATCAGGTCGGTCATGTCCGCCATGCGCTCCCAGGCGTAATCACTCCCCATCGCGGTGTCACGGATCTTGGCGAGCGCCGCGGGATCGTTGCCGGGGCTCGCAGCCAGCGCAGGCAATGCGGCGGCACTGCTGAGCAATGCGGTGGCGAGGACGGTCAGGGCGGAGAGACTGCGGCGGCTGCGCTTCATGCGTCGGATCCTTCTTCAGTTCAAGGGATTCCAACGATAGCGCATCCGGAAAGTTTTTGCTGTGGAATGTTGGCGTCTTTACAGCACTATGCCGGGACCAGCCGCACCAAGGTGATTTCGGACGGCGCGCCGAAGCGCTTGGGCGGTCCCCAGTAACCGGTGCCGCGGCTGATGTACACCCACATGTCGCGTACCCGGTGCAGGCCGGCGACGAAAGGTTGCTGCAGCGGCACGAACAGGTTCCATGGGAAGAACTGGCCGCCGTGCGTGTGGCCCGACAGTTGCAAATGGAAACCGGCCTCGGCCGCCTCAGGCGCGCTGCGGGGTTGATGCGCCAGCAGGATGCGCACGTCGGCGGCGTCGCGTGCACTGCCGGCGGCGGCGCGCGGGTCGCTCTTGTGTCCGGGGTTGAAATGGTGGGCGGTATAGTCGGCCACCCCGGCGATCATGACGGTGGCGTCGTCGCGGCGGCGCAGCACGTGCTGGTTCAGCAGCACGGTGACGCCCAGCCGGCGCACTTCGGCGATCCACTCTTCCGCGCCCGAATAGTATTCATGGTTGCCGGTCACAAAGAAGACGCCGTCCGGTGCCGCCAGGCGCGCCAGCGGCTGGGTGTGCAGGCTGAGCCGGTGAACGCTGCCGTCCACCAGGTCGCCGGTAATGGCGATCGCGTCCGCGCCCAGCTTGTTGACCCGGTTCACGATGGCATTCAGATAAGGCCGCTTGATGGTGGGGCCGACATGGATGTCCGACACCTGGGCGATGGCGTAGCCGTTCAGGGACGCCGGCAGGCCGGCAATCGGCACGTCGACCTGTTTCACCCGCGCCAGACGGCGCGCATTGACGAAGCCGAGCAGGGTCACGCCCAGCGCCACCAGCGGCACCGCCATCGCCGAGCCATGGATGATCGCTGGGCTGAGCAGGCCGGTGATGCGCAGGACGATGAGCACCAGGTCGCGCAGCAGGGTCGTCACCAGCAGCGAAGAAAACAGGCCCATCGAAAGCAGGCCCAGCCATGACACCAGCTCCGACCAGCGCCGGCGCCGCAGCGAGGCCGACATCAGGCCCACCGGCACCAGCACGGTGAGCAGCACCAGCACCAGCACGCCCGCCATATTGACGAGCAGCCCGGCATCGAGGTCGGGCAAGAGGCGCATGCCGATGTAGATTTGCAGCAGGACCAGCAGGGACAGGGTGGTAGCGAAAGAGCGGTTCACGGATGGGTTTGATGCGGAAAACAGTAACAATTGTTAGATGGGGCGGCCTCGCCCCTCTGCAAGGGCCGCGTTCCATGTTACCGCTGGATCGGCGTTTGTAAGTTTCTGTATTAACGGATGGCAGCAACCATGGAGAGGTCTATAGTTCATTCCATGCCTGGCGTCGACCTGATCATCCTGATCTCCGCTGAGGCAAAAAGGAAAAACCATGTGGAAATCTAAAATTGTTGGTGCGGTGGTCCTGGCCGCGGTTGCCGTCTCCCCAGCGGCAATGGCAGACGACCGTGGTGTCAATACTGCACTTGGCGCCGTTGTCGGTGCTGCGATCGGCCATAGCGCCGGCGGCTCGGGTGGCGCCCTGGTGGGCGGCGTGCTGGGTGCGGCCGTGGGCAATTCGATCTCGACCCGCGACGACCGCCGCTACTACGACAACCGTCATTACGACAACCGCGGTTACGGATACGGCTACGTCCAGCCGCGCCCGGTGTACGTCCAGCCGCGTCCGGTCTATGTGCAGCCGCGTCCGGTGTATGTGCAACCGCGCCCGGTCTATGTCGAGCGCCGCGGCGACTGGGACCGCCACGACCGCCGCGACTGGGATCGCAACGATCGCCATGATCGCCGCGACTGGGACCGCGGTGACCGCTGGGATCGCCACGGTCGCTAATCAGGAAGCCGCGCACCGCGCGGCTTTTTTTTCGCCCTTTCTCCCACCCCCTGCTAAACCACCGCGAGGGCGCTCGGCGCCAGTCGCGGAGGCAGCATGGTCCAGCAAGGCACAATCATCACTCTCGCGCGCGGCCAGTACCGGCTGCGCGAAGCGCTCGGCGGATCCGCCTACGGGCTCGTGTGGCGCGCCGAGAGCGCGGGCGGCAGCGTCGCCATCAAACTGGTCAACACGGACCAGATGGCACTCGCCCCCAGCCTGCTCCAGCGCCACTGGATCGACAGCGCCCACGCCGAGGAAGCCTTCCTGTCCAGCCTCGCGCCCTGGGACGCGCGCCACATCGTGCGCCTGCTCGACAGCGGTGAACACGACGGCCTGCCGGCCATGGCGCTCGAACTGCTGGACGGCGACCTGGCTGCGCACGTCAAGACGACAGGCACGCCAGGCTCGCTGCAGGCGCTCGACTGGACCGCCCAGGTCAACCAGGCCCTGGCCAAGGTGCACGCGGCCGGTTTCCGCTATCTCGACCTCAAGCCTGCCAACCTGCTGCTCGACCGCCGCTCGGGCAGCCTGAAGCTGGCCGACTTCGGCACCAGCCGCCCGCTGCTCGATGCGCCGACCCATTCGTATGCAGGCACGGCGCGCTGGCAGGCCCCCGAACAGTTCTTTCCACAGGCACGCGGCCTGTATGTCACCGACCCGCGCAGCGATTATTTCGCGCTCGGCGCCCTGCTCTACTGGCTGGTGTGCGGCCGCCCGCTGCGCTACGGCGCGGCCTGCGCGCATGCCTACGCGGCGCACGGCAGCGAAGGCGCCGCCATCCTGCGCCGCGAGCAAGGCGGCATTCCGCCGACGCTGCAGCCGGACGAAGCGGCTACCTTCGCATCCGCCTTCGGCACCGCCGGCCAGGAAGCCAGCGCGCTGCTGCGCGCCCTGCTCGCGCCGGAACCCGCCGCGCGTCCCGCCCACGCACTCGCGATCAGCCGCCTGCTCGATGCGGTGCGTGTCGCCATGGCCGCACCGCTGCGGAGGGCGGCATGAATCCGCGCTTCGTCGGCGCAGCCGCAGCCCTGTGCCTGCTGTGCGGCCTGCAACTGCTGGCCATACTGCTGGCGCCCCCGCGCTACCTGCCGCGTGAAATCGCCCTGCAACTGGCGCCGGGTGCGACGCAGACCCTGGGCCGCGCCGAACTGGCCGCGCCGGGCGCGGCGCCACAACAGTTCACAGTAAGGCGTGATGGCGCCGGGCGCTGGTTGCTGCGCAATGCCAGCCCGGCCCAGGCGGTGGTGCTGGTGCGCGGCGGCGAACGCCAGCATACCGGCAGCGCAGTCTTGGCCACCGGGCAGCGCCTGCAGGCGGGAGCGACCGTGTTCGAGGTCGGCGCCGCCCACGACGGCCGCGTGCTGCTGCGCGATGCGAACCACGCCTGGGAATACGATGGCGCGCTGCTGCTGCGCGATGGCCAGCCGCAGGTGTCCTGTCCGGATGCCGGCATGGCGGCGCGCCTGAGCAGCATCTGGAACCGCGTCGCGCCAGGCGCCCTCGCCTTTCGCCGTCCACTCGCCTTCGGCGGCCACCTGTACTGCGGCAACCGCCTGGCCGTACCCGGACTCGATCCGGGCAGGCTGTCGATCGCGCGCGCGCCGCTTGGCGACCTGGTGCTGCAGGTGCGTGGAAGTCAACCGGTCCTGCTGCAGGACGGAGGTCGCTGGGAGGACGCCGCTCAGCGCGAGCACGCCCTCGCAGGCATGGATGCGATCGCAGTCGGGGGCACCCGCTTTGCCCTCGCCATTGATGGCAACACCCTGCGCCTGCAGCCGGCCGCCCAGGTGGCGCTGTTCGCGCAGCCGAAGACCGAGCTCCCGGGCGCAGTGCACTGGACCTGGTCGGAGCGCTCGCTGTGGCGCTTTACGCCGCCCTCCACCACCGCCTGGTGCGGCGCGCTCGCGGCCCTGCTGCTGGCCAGCCTGGCCGGGCTGCGGCTCGCCGGATCGGCACGTACGGCCATCGCCTCCGCGCTCCTGCCGGCAGCCGCCGTGCTGCTGCTCGTGATGCAGCGAAGCGGTGCTGGCCCGGGCGCCGGCTGGACCCTGCTGCTGGCCTGGGGCGCGCTGTGGCACGCGCTGCTGTGGCCTCGGCGCCTGTCGCTGCTGGGCGTGGTGTCGGTGCTGCTGCTCGGCGCCGGCCTGCTGGTGCAACTGGAACTCGGCCTGGGCGCGCGCGACAGCGCCTGGCTGCGCCATGTCGAAACCAGCTGCGTGCTGCTGGCGGTCGGGCTCCCGCTCGGCCTGCTGCTGCTTGGCGGCCTGGCCCGTGGCGCCCTGTCGCGCCCGGTCACCGAATGGCTGCTGGTCTTGCTTGCCATTGCCGCGCTGGGTGGCCTGCTGCTGCAGGTGGCCTTCGGCGACGAGACTGGCGTGTTCGAGATCCAGCCGGTGGAATTCGCCAAGCTGGCCCTGGCCGCCCTCAGCGCCCACTGCCTGGCGCTGGCGACCAGTGGCGTGGCCGGCAAGGACGCGCGCCGTCACTGGCGCGACTGGCTGCGTCCTCTCGTGCCGGTGCTGCTGTTCGTACTGCTGCTGGCGGTGGCGCTGGTGCAGGTAGACGATTATTCGCCGCTGATCCTGCTGCTGGTGTGGGGCGCCGTGACCCTGCTGGCCTGGTGCCTCGCTACCGGACGCCAGCTGGGGGCGGGCCTGGTCGGCGGTGCCTGCTGCGCGCTGCTGGCCGGCGCGCTCGCGCTGCAGTCGGCCGGCCCTGGTCTGGCGGGCAGCTTCTACGCGGAGCGCTTCCAGGTCTGGGCCGATCCGACCGTGCATCCGCACACCGGCCAGCAGATGCTGCTGGGCGCGCGCGCGGTGCAGGAGGGTGGCTGGCGCGGGGCCGACGGGCTGCTCGGTATCACCTCGCTCGGTGGCCCTGCCGGGGATGCGCTACGCATCCCGGCGGTGCAGGACGATTTCGCGCCCTCCTTCCTGATCAACCGCCACGGCCTGGCCGGCGCCCTGCTGCTGTGGTTCCTGCAGGCGGCGCTGCTGGCAGCCCTGCTCCATGCCGCCGCCGCGGCCTGGCGGGTAGCCGGCGGCGCCGGCGACTTCCGGCGCGCCTGGCTGGGACGCTTCCAGTGCTTCCTGCTGGCCGGCGGCGCCGCCTTCCTGGGCGGGCACTTCCTGCTGTCCTGGGGCACCAACCTGGCGCTGTTCCCCATCATGGGCCAGCCGATGAGCTTCCTGTCCGCCGGCGGCTCGCACCTGCTGTTTTTCATCTGCCCCCTGCTAGCGTTCGGCATGGCGAGCGTTCAATCTTTCGAGGAGAATCAATCATGCCGGTCTACGTCCAACACGAAATCCTGGCCAAGGTAGGCGATGTGTTCAATGCCGAGGCCTTGTGGCAGGCCCCTGGCCTGTCGCTGTTCTCGCGCCGTCCGCTGCTGCGCGACCTGCTGGAGCGCTCGCCGCGCGAGCAGCGAGGGCGTGCCGCCACCCGCTGCTTTTCGCACGTGACCCTGATGCTGCCGCAGGACGAGGTCGACGATGACCGCCACCTGACGCGCGGCGCGCGCGTGCGCGACCTGGCGACTTCGCTGGCGGCCCTGCACCAGAAGGATTTCGGCGACCTGCTCAAGGGCGACGAGGTGCGCTACCACGTGGTCGGCACCGATGCGGTCGCGCCGGGCGAAGTCAAGGTCAAGTTCGGCCACGCCGTCTACCTGCCGGCGCCGGGCGAACAGGTGCTGTACGCGGTCACGGCATCAACCGACAGCGCCATCTGGCAGCCGGTGTGCGCGGTGTATCCGAACCAGCGTCTTACTTTGGTCGGCGAAGACGAAGCCAGCGCCACCTTCGCCGTGCCCGGCTGGTCCTTCGGCAGCGAAGGCGGGATCCTGTTGATCAACGACGGCCCCGACGCCCCGATCGAAGTGCAGGTGCGCCCCAAGGACCTGCTCGACTGCCAGTACGACGCCGCCAACGGCTACTACGTCCTGCGCGCCAGGGAGGCCGGCGGCCAGCGCCTGCTCCTGAAGGTCAGCCGCATGGGCGCGCCCGCCCGGCCTGGACCTGCGCCTGCCAGGGCGCCGAGCGCGCCGCCTGCCCGCACGCCGGCGGTATGGAAACCGCGTGCCGCGGTTGACGACAGCGAGATGACCGCCATGCCGCTGGCCGCCGTCCCCGCCGCTCCCCCGGTCACCGAGAACGACGCCACCTACGCCCCGGTCGCACGCCACCGCATCACCCTGGCCGCACTCGCGCTGCCGCGCCTGAGCCGCTACCGCGACACCGGCGCCCAGGCCCTCGAGATCGGTCTGGGAGCAAGCCTGGCGCCTGCCGCGCCGACTAAAGAGAGCCTGATCCGCTTCGCCGTCGACGATGCCGACGAGGTCCACGCGATCACCGCAGCCGGCCGCCAGCGCGTGAGCGTGCCCTCGCGTTTCGCCCCGGTCGACGGCGCCAGCATCCAGCTGCATGCGGTGCCGCCGCAGATGGCGGACCGTTACGCGGCCCTGCTGGCGGTGCCGCAAGGGCCGGTGCAGCCGGCGGCGGCCGGCACCCGCCTCGTGTTCGGCCGCGGCATGCCGGCGCTCGCCGCGCTGCGCGTGCTCGACGCGCCGGCCTTCCTGCGCCACCTAGATGGCAGCCTGGCCGCCAGCGCCGACCGCCTCGGCCTGTCGCGCAATGCCTTCAGCTGGGAAGCGACGGGAGAAGGCCTGCGCATCGTGCGCCTGGCCGAGACCCAGGCCCTGTTCCACCTGGACGCCGAGCTGGGCCTGGTGGCCCAGGTCGAGACCGCGACCCAGGAGCAGCCTTACCTGATCCCGCCCGGTCACCACCTGGTGGCAGGCCACTACGTGCTGCGCTTCGACGCCTGAGGCCGGGGATGCCGTCCGCGATCACGCTCTTCGCCTATGCCGCCGGGCTGGTGCTGACCCTGTGCCTGGCGGCCTGGCTGACACCGCGCGCCTGGTGGCGCCGCGCCAATGCGCGCGCTGCCGCCGTACTGGCGTGCGGCACGGTGCTGCTGGGGGGACTGCTGCATGCGCTGCTCGGCCCCGGACCTGCGCCGCAGGCGGCCGCGCTCCCGCTCGCGCAGGCCGCGATGCCGGTGGCCGGCGCCAGCTACCGCGTGCGCGACCACTTGAACCTGCGGGACGACGTGGGGGTGAATGCGCGCCGCCTGGCAGTGGTGCCCGCCGGGACGCTGGTGACGGTCACGGGCGCGTACCAGGGCGACTGGTGGCGGGTCAGCGCCGTGGTGGACGGACGCAGGCGTGAAGGCTGGGCCAGCAGCCTGTGGCTGCGGCGGGCCGACGAGCGCGGCTCAAGCCTCTTCTGACACCGCCAGGCGCATCGGGTTGAAGTACAGGCCCTTGGCGCACTGGGTCGGGCCGACCCGCACGAAGCCGAAGTTCTCGTAGACCGGCACTGCGAAATTCGAGGAATTCACCGTGAAGGCGCCGTCGCCGCCGGCGGCGATGGCCGCGTCGCGCGCCGCTTCCCACAGCGCGCGCGCCACGCCGCGCCGGTGCCAGCGTTTACCAACGAACAGGTGGAACAGATGGCTGCGGTCACGCACCGCCACAAAACCCGCCACCACGCCGTCGATCACCGCCACGTGGTAGACATGACCGCGCGCGAGGAAGCCGCGCACGCCCATCTCATCGTTCTCCGCGAGGAAGGTCGACGCGCCTTCCGGCGGCGACTCGTGCACGATGTATTCGCGCGCCAGCTCGCGCAGCAAGGCTGCCACGGCTGGAATGTCGGTGGCCACCAGCGGTCGGATCAACATGTCTTTCACGCCAAACGTGTTTTGGGAACGCCACAATATCACAGAAAATATTTTCCATAGGGCAATTTTATTGACCCTGGGCAGCAAAGCCGCCTACACTGTCCAGACCATGTCCGAATCCAGCAACAGCGCGTCTTTCAGCACCAGCGCCAGCATCCCGCTCAAGCCCGCTCCTGCCCGCCGCAAGGTGCCGCTGACGCGGCCGCTGCGGCACGCGCGTTACCGCAACATCTGGCTCGCGAACATGGTGTCGAACATGGGCACCTGGATCCAGACCTTCGCCTCGGCCTGGCTGGTGGCCTCGCTGTCCAAATCGGCCTCGATCACCTCGCTGGTGCAGACCGCGACCTACGTCCCGATCTTCCTGTTCGCGCTGCTGGCCGGCGTGGTCGCCGATGCCGTGCACCGTCCCAAGTTCCTGTTTTACTGCAACCTCTACATGGCCTTGTGCGCCGCCACGATGGCCTTGCTGGTCACTACCGGCATGGTGGCGGCCACGCCTGTCTTGATACTGACCTTCTGCATCGGCATTGGCACCGCCTTCATCTGGCCGGCCTGGCAGGCGGCGATGTCGGGCCTGGTCGATCCCGAAGAAGTGGAAGCGGCGGCGACCCTGAACAACCTGTCCTTTAACCTGTCCGCCATCATCGGCCCGGCGCTGGGCGGCGTGCTGTTCGGCTGGCTCGGCCCAAGCGTGCTGTTCCTGGCCAATGCCTTGTCCTTTGCCGGTCTGCTCGGGGTGTACTGGACCTGGTGGCAGGAGCGCACGCCGCAGCCGGTCGTGCGCGAAGGCTTTCGCGAACGCTTCGTGCTGGGCCTGAAGACCGCCTTCGGCTGCGCGCGCTACCGCCGCATCCTGCGCAACGTCTTCTCCGTCTTCTTTGCAACCATCGCCTTCGCCAGCCTGCTGCCGGTGTTCGTGCGCGACGTGCTGCATCTGCAGTCGAGTACCTACGGCACCCTGATGGGCTGCCTGGGCGGCGGCGCCGTCATCGCCGCCTTCTTCCTGCCGCAGGTGCGCGCCCGGATCGACAAGAGCGGCGTGCTGGCCGGCGCGCTGGTCGTCTACGGCCTGATGCTGGTGACGATGTCCTTCAGCCGCTCGCTGCTGATCCTGGCGCCGCTCATCCTGTGCGGCGGCATGGCCTGGTCGGCCACCGTGTCGACCCTGAACGCGGCGGCCCAGCTCTCCTTCCCGGCCGCGGTGCGGGCGCGCACCCTGTCGATCTACCTGTTCGTGATGTCGGGCGGTTATGTAGGCGGCAGCGTGTTCTGGGGCCAGGTGGCCGACCGCTGGGGCGTGCGCGCGGCGCTGGCCGCAGCCGGCGCCTGCGTGCTGCTCAACGCCCTCATGCTGGTGGGTGGAAACCGGAAAACACCGCTCTAATCGCGCCTTCGAACAGGCTTGTTCAGGTGTAAAGTAGCAGGATTGCATCGACGATCCCCTACATGCCCGACCCGTCCGACATCCTGTCCGCCTTCCAGTTCGCACCGCGCTACGACGTCGCCGTCGCCAGCCGCCGCGGCAGCGGCCTCCTGCAGCGCCCCGAGAACCAGGACAACTTCGTCGTCATCGACTTCGCGGGCCAGGCCTGCCATCTGGTCGACGGTGCGCCGCGCCATACCAGCCTGCCCGGCTGGCCGGCGGGCCACGGCCGGCTGGCGGTGCTGGATGGGATGGGCGGCCATGGCCATGGACGGGAAGCGGCAGAGGCAGTGGCCGCCGGGCTGTTCACGATCCCACCCTGCCATTCGGCGGCCGAACTGGGACGCCACCTGGACCGGCTGCACGCCGACCTGCAGCGCCACTTCGCGTTCGAGGCCGGCGCCCGCCCCGGCACCACGCTCACCATGCTCGAATTGCCGGAAGGTCGCGCGCCCCTGCTCTACCACGTGGGCGACTCGCGCCTGTACGAGATCGGACCGGCCGGCGCCGTCCCGCTCACGGTCGACCATGTGCCCGCTACCGCGGCCGCACTGGCCGGGCGGATCGGCGAAAGCGCCTGGTGGCGCCAGGTGCACGGCGCCCACTCGCCGCAGATCGCCCAGGCTTTCATACTCGGCAACGCCTTCAGCAATCCGGCCCAGCTGTCGGATCCGCTGTTCGAGCTGACGCCCCTGAACCTGCCGTCCTGGCTGTGCACACTGCCGGACCGGCGCGCCCTCGAGCTGCGCGACGACGCCAGCTACCTGCTGGCCAGCGACGGCTTCTGGTCCTGCGCCCACCCGGACCGATTTGTCGGCCGCTGGCTGGAACTGCTGACCGGGGCGCCGGATGCGGCGTCCAAGGTCGCACGCCTGTTCGAGGAGATCGAAAGGGCGCCGCCGGACGGCCTGCATGCCGACAACCTGACCGCGCTGCTGCTGCGCCCGCTCAACGGCCATGCGGACGAGACCGCGCTGCCCGATAGTTGAAAAATTCCTAACAGAAAATAATGTTGCTAATCAACGAATGGAGCGCGCCGCTGGTCAGCAATTCAGCGTAAGCTTGCAATGTTGCCGAAACCAATAGAACGCACCCTCGCGCCATGAACCGCTGCCGTAATCCCGAGCATCCGCACTGCACCGTCTGGGTCATGCCCGGCGAGCAGCTGTGCGCGCACGGGCATGCCCAGCCGGAGAGCGATCCAGCGCCGGTAGCTGCACCGGCCGGGCTGCCGCCCAGCTTCGAAGCCATCAGCGCCCTGCGCGCGCAACGGACGGCGCAGGCACCAAACCCGGCGCCGGCACTGCAGCGTCCCCAATTGCACATCAGCGGCTTCGACCCGCGCGCGGCCGGCGGACGGCAAGCCATCAAGCTCGAGCTGCGCGGCATGCCAATGGACTGTGCCGCCGAGGTGCGCATGCTGGCGCGTTCCGGCCTGCGGCTGCGCGACGGCGACAGCTATGCCTTCCAGCGCACCTCGCGCGGCGACTGGCGTCCGGTATTCCTGGAATTCTCCTCGCGCGGTCTGGAGCACGGCCAGTACCGCATCGACATCGAACTGCACAGCCGCCACCCGCAGCAGACGACCGCGTCGCGCACCTGGACCTGCTCGCCGGTAATCCTGGTCCCGAGGCTGGACGCCAGCCTGGGCGAGATCCACCAGGCTTTTCTCGCGACCTACAAGAACGTGCGCGTGACGGCCGACGACGCCGGCATCGCACGGGTGCAGGCGCCGGGCGGCGGCCGCGTCGACATCGACGTCACGGCGCGCAACGCCTCGATCGCCCAGCTCGACCTGCGCGACCCGAACGAACGGGGTGGCAAGCTTGATCTCGGCTATTCCACCATCGCCTGGGACGAAGACCTGATCGAGATCGACGTGCCGGTGGCGCCCAGCATCCATCCCTGCCCTGCCACCACGGCCTGCCTGGTGCACGCGGAGCCGGATTCGGCGAGCCAGCGCCACCTGCGCCTGTTCGCACTGGACGAGTGCGTGCTGGGCCGGTTCGAAGACATCGAACCGGAAGCCGACCTGCTGCTGACGCATTACGGCGAGCACGGGGAAGAGCGCGGCGGCCTGACGCGGCGCCTGTCCGGCCGCCACGCCATCATTCGTCCCGGCCGCCATGGCTTCGAGATCGAAGACGTGTCGCGCTACGGCCTGCTGCTCGACGGCGTCTGGCCCGGCAAGCACACGCCGGTGCCGCTGCGCCTGGGCATGCGCATTGCGCTCACGGCCAGCATCCGCGGCGTGGTCGAACTGGAAGTCAGCGCGCTGTGGCCGCACGGGGTCGTGCTGCACCGGCTTGATGCCGGCGCGCGGGCCGAGGCCTTCTGCATCCTGGCGCCGGAAACCCACCCGGGCCATGCCGACTGCGCCACCCAGCCACGCGCGGCGGGGCTGCCGCTGCTGTTCCACCGCGACGGCGGCTTCTTGCACCTGGACCCGGTCACCGGCGTCGAGACGCCGCTGGCGCCGGGCGCGAGCCTGGAGCGCCTGCGCGGCATGGAACGCCAACTGCGCTTCGCCCTTGAACCGTATCCGGAAACGCGGGTGGAAACGCGCGCGCACACCCTCCGCGCCGGCGAGCGCCGGCGTGCTCAAGCCGCGGCCTGGCTCAACGCTTGAAGCGTCAATAGCCGGGCGGGCGCAGGACCAGGAAGATCAGGGCCGTGCCGGCCAGCAGCGCCGCCTGCAGCGCGAACACGATGACCGGAATCCTGAGGTGCTCTGGAATTTTCATGACGCCTCCTTTCGTTTGCGTGCCATAAAAATCCGTGCGTATGACGAGTCTACGCCTGCCGGCGCCGGATGCATACCGCTCCCTTCCGCAAGCTCGCGCCGCCGCTCGCCGCTTCGCTTTAGGCTAAGCATATCCAATGCACATGCGAGCGACTCGATGAAGATCCAACGAATTTCCCCTATTCATGCCACCGCCCTTGCCCTGCTGGTCGCCGCCGGCGGCGCCTCTGCCCAGCAGCCCGCGAAACCGGCTCCCCAGGAACGCGTGGGGCCGAGCACGGTCCAGGAACGCACCAACCCGACCAGCGCCAAGGCCGGTGTCGCCCAGGAAGGCAGCGACGCCGCCGACGCCACTACCCACCTGAACCGCGCCATCCAGGTGATCCACCAGATGGAGCGCGATCAGAAACTCGCCGCCCTGCTCTACAAATCGAAGGGCGTCTTCGTGGTGCCGGACTCGGTGCGGGTCGCGGTCGGTGTCGGCGCGCGCGGCGGCGCCGGGGTGCTGCTGGTGCGCCGCGCCGACGGCTGGGGCACGCCCTCGTTCTACAACATGGCTGGCGTGACCCTGGGCGCACAGCTGGGCGCCGAAGGCGGCGCGATCGCCTTCATCCTCAACGACCAGAAGGCGCTGAACGGCTTCATGCAGGCTAACAAATTCTCGCTGAACGCCGATGCCGGGCTCACCGTAGTCGACTGGTCGAAGAAAGGCGAAGGCTCGCTCGGCTGGGGCGACATCACGGCCTGGTCCGACACCGAAGGCCTGTTCGGCGGAGCGACAATCGCTGTCACCGACATCCGCTTCGACGGCGCCGAGACCGCCGCCTACTACCGCAAGCCGGTGAACGCGCGCGACGTCGTCGCAGGCCGGGTCAACAATCCGCGCGCCGTCGAGCTGCGCGCAGCCTTGGCCGATACCGGCACCGCCGCCGGGTCCGCCGGCTTCGGCGGCAGCAGCGACAGCAAGACCCGCAGCGGTGACAGCGACATGCGCCCGACCCGGCGCGCCGAAGGGAATAAATAAACAAACTCGTTTACTTATCTGCTGAGCTGACCTACACTCCTGGCATTGCTTCATTGCCAAGCCAGGAGTCGTATGCAACATCGTCTGCTCATCGGTAGCGCCTGCCTGCTCGCCCTGCTTTCGACCATCGGGGCCTCGCTCGCCTATCCCCTGCTGCCTCCGCTGTTCGCCGACGCTCAGCCCAGTGCCCTGAATGGCTTCCTCGGGCTGCCGCCCAAACTGCTGTTCGGGATGGCGCTGATGGCCAATCCGATCGGCATGCTGCTCGGCAGCGCGGTGCTCGGTTCGCTATCGGATGCCCTTGGACGGCGCCGCATCCTGCTGCTCACGACGATCGGCGCGGCTTGCGGCCACCTGCTGACGGCTTACGCGCTCTTGACCCAGTCCTATCCACTGCTGGTCGCCGCCCGCTTCGTCACCGGCGTATTGGAGGGGAATGGCGCGATCCTGCGCGCCCTGCTCGCCGAGCGCCTCGAGGGTCCGCTGCGCAACCACGCTCTCTCCTGGCTGAACGGCGCCCTCCACCTCGGCTGGCTGGCCGGGCCGCTGCTGTCGGGCCTGAGCGCGGCTTTTAGCATCACGCTGCCCTTCTATATCGCCGCCGGCGGCCTGTTGCTGGGCGCGGTGCTCTCGCTGCTGGTGCTGCAAGCGGAATCGACGCCGGGCATCCAGGGCGGCTGGTGGTCGCTGGCGCGCGAGCGTCACGCCTTCACCCTGCTGCGCCACAGCCCCTTGAAGACCCTGTTCCTGATTCACCTCGCCTACACCTGCGGCGTAGCGGGCTTCTACGAATTCTTCCCACTCTGGCTGGTCGAGGTGGGCGGCTACGACGCGGCCGGCATCGCCTTCGTCAACATGGCCATGTGTGGCGTCATGACCCTGACCGCCCTCATCGCCGGCCGTGCCCATGCACGCGACCCGCGTGCCCGCGTGAGCAGCCAGGCAGCCGCGGTGGCGCTCGCGATCCTGTGCGTCGGCATCGGCAACCTGTGGGTGGGCATAGCCGCCATCATCCTGTTCGGCCTGCCGCATGCCTTCTATAATGCGACGCTGCAGGCCTGGGCGGCCGACCGCTTCGCGCAGCATGGCCAGGGCGCCGTCATGGGCCTCCTGTCGACCACCTTCTGCGTCGCGCACATCATCATGGCCTTCGGCGGCGGCCTGCTGGCGATGTTCGATACCCGGCTGGTGCTGATCGTCGGCGGCCTGCTTGCCGCGTGGGCCTCTCTGTCGATGCGGCGCTGGAGCCGCGCGGCTACGGCAACCCAACAGGAATTCGCATGAACACGGCTGAACAGACCTTACTGCTGCTGAAAACCCGCGGACCGCAGACGGCCCAGACGCTGGGTGAGGTCCTGCACCTGACCTCGATGGCGGTGCGCCGCCAGCTCGAGGCGGCCGAGGAAAAAGGCCTCGTGACCCACGTCGACAAACCGGGCAAGGTCGGCCGCCCGGTGCGCCTGTGGCAGCTGACGGAACTCGGCCACGCGCGCTATCCGGACCGCCACGCGGCGCTGACCCTCGATCTGCTGCAGCAGGTGCGCACCCTGTTTGGCGAGTCCGCCATCGACCGTTTGATCGATGCGCGCGAGACGGCCAGCGAAGCGAGCTATCGCGCCGCGATCGACCCGGCCGCAACCCTGCCGCAGCGCGCCGCCACGCTGGCGGTGCTGCGTGATGCGGAAGGCTACATGGCGGAGGCCACGGTCGGCGAGGATGGGAGCGTCATGCTGGTCGAGAACCACTGCCCGATATGCGCGGCAGCGCGCAGCTGCCAGAATTTCTGTCGGTCAGAGCTCGATGTGTTCCAGCGCGTACTGGGGCCGGACGTGAAGGTCGAGCGGGTCGAACACCAGCTGGCCGGGGCGCGGCGCTGTGCTTACCGGATCGAGCCGATCGCCTAAAACGCTAACAGGACCACACGAGAGCCAATCAGTGCGATGATGGTCAGGTTTGACAGTCATGCCACGCTTGGCCCTGTTCCGTCCGGAAGGCGGCTTGGATAAAGAAACCCCTTACCGATCTGTAGTGATAATTGGCGAGTATTTGGCAAATTTGACAGCGGTATCATTGTTGAGCGACGTGGCACGCTCTGATGCCCCTACCGAAGCAGGCGCCAATGACCAGCACCCATTATCCTGTGTCCGGAGACCCCATCGTCTTCTTTGACTTTGAGACAACCGGTCTTAGCCCGACCAATGATCTGATCATCGAAGTAGCCGCAGTCAAGTACGTGCCTGGCGCCGATGCACATCCTCATCTCCAACATTTAATTGCCATTGACCGTCCGCTACCCAAATTCATCACTAAGCTCACGGGAATCAATGACGACATGCTGCAGGCTCACGGCCGGCCAATGGCCGACGTCCTGGACGAGTTTATTGCCTTCGTCGGCGATCATCCTGTTGTCTCGTTCAACATAAGCTTTGACAGCCGCTTCCTGCGTGCTGCTGTTGAACGTCATGGCCGAAAGCCGCTCAGGAACCATGCGCATTGTGCGCTTGAGCGCGCCCGAATCGCTTGGCCAGACCTCCCTAGCCATAAATTGGTCAACATGGCGAGGCATCTGAACCTGAATCCCGGAACGGCACATCGAGCACTGGACGATACGCTCCTGGCTCTTGAGGTCTACTTCCGCTCTTTCCATGTAGATGGACTGCAGGAACTGCCGAAACCTTCAGAGAAGACGATTGCGGTTGACAGCCCTACAATCATCCCAACGATCAACGGGCCGAGACAGTTCAGGATTGAAGTGTTAGGGACCAAACGTCATCAAGAAGTATTTGAATCCGTATGCGGGCCAAGGACCAGAAAAGGTGTGGCTCTCGATATCCAAGTGCAGCTTCGGGTCGAGACCAGCTCCAATGCCGTCAAAGTCCTTCTTCAGGAGGAAGTGATTGGCAATTTGTCGCCGCGTATGGCTCAGGACTTTCGGCGCGCGCTTGTCGAAGGCGACCTCGCGGAGTTTAAGCACTTTGAATGCTCCGCAAAGATCCGCGGTGGAAAAATCAGCGACTCACAAGGCGAAGGTGACTATGTCATGTGGCTCGACATTCCCCAAGATGACGATTGAAAAGTAAATTTCGAAGAACCAGGCCGAGGTCTGACATTTGAACACACGCTCATCCATGGTGCACATGGAGGGCATGTCTCGTTGTTAGACTGATCCTCACCGCACCTGAAGGTCAAGCGAGTCCAGCACCGGTGGGCCAAGGCACGGCGCTGCGATTACCGGATCGAGCCGATCGCCTAAGACGCACTATGCGTTTGCTGAAATCAGTCGCGAATTTCGACCTCGGCGTCCAGCCACACAGTTGGTTTGGCGTTTAATATGGAACCGGGGTTGGGGCTCAGGTTGAACGTCATTGATTTGGGCTTGCCACTCACCCGAATTTCGCTCCTGGAATCTGCCAAGGGTTGTAGCCCGCACATTGAACAAAGTGGAACCGCGTCGGGAGGTGTAACGCTGACCGTTGCGGTTGCATAAGTAACGCGGTCTTTCGAAACCGCCTTTGCTCCCCGCACCGATACCTTCAGCGCCTTCCCGTTCATGGGCATGGTGCAGCCCGTGATCTCCCTCGCATAAAAGCTGGCAGCGCGACCTTGATCGGAATAGACGGGGATTTTTCCACGCACCTGGCAGAGCTTCGTTATCCGGGTTACTCGGCCCTTGCTGGCTTCGATCAGCTGCACCGTAACAGCCATTCTCGCTTCGCGCAGCAGCGCGGGTTTGGATGGTGGTGGAGGAATTGCGTGGGCCGGCAACGCGCTGAGTAAGAACGGCATCGCCAGCAATCGATGTCGGAACACGCTGTGCTCGATCGCAGCGGATAACTTTTCGTACGCATCAAGGCATATCTTCATCGCGACCATTGCTGTCCCACTGAAGAGCGTTAATCGGACTGCGGACGACTTCAACACAGGGTGCTCGAGGCTCAGCCAGCATACATCAGCTATCCTGAGGCCCCATCTTCCGGTGCCGCATAGATGTCTACCGTGAGGCCGATATGTCGCTCCCCGAGCATACGCATCGTTTTTGGCGATATGTCTACGCCTTCGTTCGACTCCTGCATGAACCAGCCGCAGAAGAGGTCAATCTCGAATCGCGTGGCAAGCGCTGCCCAAACAACCAGGCCGACATCGACACAAGCCAGCACCCGGGAAACCTGGCGGTTGAAATCTGCACTCTCCGTAGCTTCCGCTTCAAGTATCCATGCCCCGGTCTTCTTTACGATAAGCGCGCCGGATGAGCTCAGATGTTCATCGCCCTTGACCCACCCTTTTGTAGGCCGATGACCGAACACACCGCTGAGTTCATCGGGAACGAGATCGTCGCCAAACAGACGAAGCGCTGCCTGACACCGGTTTAATCCTGCCATCGTCCTGCGCCTCCACAGTTAAAACAAAGCTCAGATCTGAAACTGCACCCGGCCTCTCCTATAGGCAATCTCTGGCGACGGAAAGACGTGGCGCCACCACAACTCAGCTTCAGTCCGCCTCCTCGGTTTAACAAGGAGTCGTTGCGACCCTCCTACCAAGAAGCGTAGCATCGACTCGGCGGACACAGCCTTCGGCCCGTATGGTCGGGAGCAATAAAAATGTCCACCACTTCGGATCTTAATGGAAGGAATGGTCATGAGTAAGCGAAGAGACTTCCTGCGGACTGCCTCGGGTGTTGGCATTGCCGTCTCCACTGGGGCACTGCTTCCGAGCCTTGTCAATGCCCAGGACGGGCGCAACGCGAATGTACATTACATCGATCCGGGCGCCGTCGAGCCGGGGAACGGAACGCTTGCCAGTCCCTACCGCTCCTGGACCAGTGTTTCCTGGACACCCGGCCATACCTATTTGCAGAAACGGGGCACGACGTATTCGGGTGTGTTTCAAGTATCAACAAGTGGAACCGAAACACAACGCATCAATATTGGCGCCTACTTTGGCCCCGACGGCAGTGACGATGCGACGCGGCCAAAGCCGATTATCGTCCTGCCAGGGGCGCCCACCATGCCCGCCGATGGCGCCTCGATCGCCGTGTACGGAAAAGAGCGCGATTTCCTTACCTACCGCAACCTCGATATCCGTAATAACGCCCTGCCCGACGATAATGACATGGCAATTATCTGGCTGGGCAACAGCTGCATCTTCGAAAATAACAACGTGAGCTCGAATTGTGCCGGCGTATATATCTTTGAAAAGAGCCAGGTGACGGTGTCGAACTGTGTCCTCGACGTCATCGGCAAGGACAGTACGCGAGGCAACCAGGGAATTCTGGTCGCCGGAGGCAGGAATATGGACGGGATCCGCCTCCTCAACAATACTGTCCGCCACCGCGGTGGTGGGGGCACAACATCGTATGGAATCCGCTGCGAAACCTATAACGGCTCCTCGTTCCTGACGCGCCTGCTCATTCGCGGGAACCGCGTTTCTCCTCCCCCAGGTGTGGCCTACAATCCGAACCGCCGAGCGATCGGCATTTATCTAATCAACGGCCAGGCCGCTACCTTGGACTGGAATACCGTCACCGGCATGTTGACGGGTATCTTTATCAATGGTGGAGAACGCAGCTACGTGGGGAATAATAACTGCAGCAACAATATGAATTTCGGAATTCATATCAGTGGCACCGCCCGTTCTTACATCATCGAGCGCAACCTCTGCAATGCCAATGGTGGCAGCTTGACCAGCACCTATTACGGCCGGGGTATCGAGTTATCGTCCAAAGTCGGCCAGGGCGCCGTATCCGGCCATACGATCCGCTACAACACCTGCATGTTCAACTACAACTACGGTGGTCCGCTGGACAACGGGTCCGAAGGCGTCGGCATCGGTGTGGACGACGGGGCCAACCAGTGCCTGGTATACGGCAACCTGGTCTCGAATAACGAAGGAAACGGAATCCAGGTGTACGGCGGCGGCGATCGGGCAAGGTGGCCAGACACTGGCGGCCACCGGATCGAGTCCAACCTGCTGCATGCCAACTGCAGTTTCTCCGTCATGAGCCGGCGCAGTGGAGGGAAAACGCCTAGCGCGTTCCAGGCGCATATCGCCCTGGCGTACGTCTACGGCAGTCCCACCGTCGTTGCCAACAACCGGTTCTCCGGACGCACCAGCATGAAGATCTACACCGACGGTACGAACGAAAAAATCACCTTCGCTGGCAACGTCTAGCAAAGACACGATGCAGGGCAAACTTGCTGGCCAAAACGCGTCCAGGCTTTATGCATTTCAATCCCGCCGCTCGTCATGCCGCCACGCCGCCGGCCAGGCCGGCAGCGGAATGCGTTCGCTATCGCCGGGCACCGGCACGAAGGCATCCGCTTCCCAGTCCCGCGCCGCCTGCTCGATGCGCTCGCGGCTCGAGGACACGAAGTTCCAGAAGATGTAGCGCCGACCGTCCAGCGACTCACCACCAATCAGCACGAAGCGCGCGCCAGCAACGGACGACACCCGCACAGGCATGCCCGGCTCGACCATCGCCATGGTATTCGCGGGAATCGCTTCGCCGTCGACCTCGATGGCGCCGATCGGCGCATACACGGCGCTCTCCTCGGGCAATCCGCCCAGGTCGATCGACGCGCCCGGCGCCAGCTGCACGTCGAGGTAGAGCGTGGTGCTGAAGGTCGGCACCGGCGAGCTGCGGCCAAACGCCGTGCCCACCAACACCCTGACCGTCGCGCCTTCGAATTCGACTTCGGGGATGTCCTGCGCCGGCGTGTGCGAAAAGGCGGCCGGTGCTTCCTCATGCTCGCGCGGCAGCGCGGCCCACAGCTGCAGGCCGTGAGTGCGGCGCACGCGGTCGAGCAGGTCGTCGGGCGTGCGCTCGGAATGGACGATGCCGCTGCCGGCCGTCATCCAGTTGATGGCGCCCGGCTCGATACGCTGCTCGGTGCCGAGGCTGTCGCGGTGCATGATCGCGCCCTCGAACAGGTAAGTGACGGTTGCCAGCCCGATGTGTGGATGCGGGCGCACGTCGTGGCGGGCGCCGGGCTGGGCTTCCACCGGTCCCATGTGATCGAAGAACAGGAAGGGCCCGATCGACTGGCGCGCGGCCGCCGGCAGGATGCGCCTGACCGTGAAGCCGCCGCCGAGGTCCTTGTCATGCGATTTGAACAGGTGGGCGATGGCCATGGCGATTCCTCCGTGCTTGAGTGATTCGCTTACTGTACACCATCCGCCACCAGGTATGGCAGCTGCCCTAGATCAGCTCGCGCACCACGCGGAAGCCCACGATGTCGTTCGACAGCACGCTGGAAAAACCGTTGCGCAGCGCCGAGCGCAGGTAGCGCGGGTTGTAGAGCCAGGAGCCGCCGCGCAGGATGCGGCGCGCGCCGTCGCCGCCGGTCTCCCAGGCGCTGCCGTCCAGCGGTGCGCCTTCGTAGTTGTCATGCACGACGTCCTGCACCCACTCCCATACATTGCCGTGCATGTCGTACAGGCCCCAGGGGTTGGGCGGGAACATGCCGCTCGGCGTGGTGCCGCCACGGTAGGCGCCGCGCGGGCCGCCGTTGTAGGTGAAGCTGCCGTCGTAGTTGGCCTGCTCGGGACTGATGCTGTCGCCGAAGCTGAAGGCGGTGCGGGTGCCGGCGCGGCAGGCGTATTCCCACTCCGCTTCGCTCGGCAGGCGGTAGCGCTTGCCGGTGGCTTTGGTCAGCCACTCGACGTAGCGCTGGGCGTCGTGCCAGGTCACGCCCACCACCGGGTGCGCATCGGTCTGCGGGAAGCCTGGCTCCTGCCAGTTCACTTCGCCCTGAGGCTCCCAGCTTGTCGCCTGCACGAACACACGCCACTCGCCGACGGTGACGGGATAGCGCCCCATCGCGAAGGGACGCTCGATGCCGACCCAGCGCTGGGGGGTCTCGCGCTCCAGCCATTTTTTCTGGGCGCCGGCCGCCATCGCGATCTTGCGCTCGTGCTCGTGGGAGCCCATCTGGAAGCGCCCGGTCGGGATCAGGACCAGCGAGGGCCCGCTGCCGGCACCAATCAGGAAGGGGTCGCTCAGCACGCCGTCGCCGTCGGCCACCGGGCTGCCCGGCGTCGGCATCAGCTGCTGCAGTTCGCTCGCCGTGCGCGCCGCCTGCAATTCGCGTGCGCGCTTCTGCTCAAGCAGATAGGCCGCGGCGGCCTTGGCCTGGGCCGCCTTGCGCAGCGCCTCTTCCTCGGCCAGTCGCGCCTTGGCAAGCTCCTCGTCGCGCTTGGCCAGCAGTTGCTGGCGCAGCGCTTCCTTGCGTGCTGCCCGCGCTTCTTCCTGGGCCGCGCGCTCGCGCCGCTGCTGTTCCCGGCGCTGCTGCGCCAGCAGGGCCCGCGCCGCCGCCTTGGCCTGTTCCTCGGCCTCGCGCTGGGCGGCCAGTTCGCGCGCGCGGCGCTCCTGTTCCGCGCGTTCGGCGGCCTCGCATGCCGCGATTTCTTCCGGCGACGGGCCGACGGCGTTTTTCAAATTTTCCAGTAGTGCCCGCACGGTCGGCGGACGCGCCGCCGGATCCTGCGCGAAGCCAGCGCGCAGGGCTTCCCATTGGTGCGGCTTCAGGCCGGCCGGAGATGCCCTTAGCGCCGGCGGCAGCGCGCCGTCGAGCATCTGGTAGATCATCATCGACACCGCGTACACGTCCAGCGTCGGCGCCGGCTGTCCGTCCGGGCTGCCGGCTTCCGGCGCGCGGTAGCCGGCGGTGCCCGAGGTACTCGGCGCATCCAGCGGCGAGGTGCTGCCGCTGCCACGGGCACGCGCCGCGATGCCGAAGTCGAGCAGTTTCACTTCGCCGCGTTTGGTCACGAACACGTTGCCCGGCTTGATGTCGCGGTGGACCAGGCCGTGCTTGTCCCAGGCGTAGTCGAGGGCCGCGGCCACCGGTTCGATCAGGGACAGTACCCGCTCGAACGGGAGTCTGCCTTCGCGTCCCAGCAGGCTGTCGAGGTCCTCGCCCTCCAGGCACTCCATGATGATGAAATAGCTGGCGGTGGCCGGGTCCTGAGCCCATTCGTAGACGCGCACGATGTTTTCGTGCGCCAGGCGGCGCGCGCGCGTGGCTTCCTGGATCAGGAGCTTGGCTTGCGGCGCGGACTGGGTCAGCTGCGGCGGCAGGATCTTCAGGGCCACCTGGGCGCTGTGGCCCAGCTCCGCGTGGGTGGCCAGGTCGGTCGCCTGCCACACCTGACCCATGCCGCCATGCGCGATCAGGCGCTCCAGGCGGTAGCGACGGTTCTGTGGCCCCAGTTCCTGGCCCGCCATCAGGCCGATCTCGGTACCGGGGCGCGTGCGCGGCGCCGGCGCGTCATCCATTTCTGCCGCTTCCGGCGCCGGCACATAGGCCGCGTCCAGGATCGCGTTCTTGCGCAGGTCGAACTCGGTCCGGCTCAATAGCCCGTCCTCGTGCAACGCACGCAACTCACGGATCTTGTCGATGGCAGTCTGCATTGCTTCGCTTACTTGTCCTTCAATGCACGGGCCTGGGCCGCCAGCAACTCGACCTGGTGCTGGCGGTCCTTGTCGACCTCCAGCTCGCGCCGAGCCTGCTCGTCCCGCACCAGCTGCAGCGCCTCGGCGGAGCTCAGCTTACCCTCGCCTGCCAGGCCGGCCAGTGCGGCCAGCTGGTCGGCATCCATGCCCGCGTGCACGCGCGTCTTCATGTAGTCGTTGAGCAGCGCCGCATTTGGCGCCGCACTCAGCGCCAGCTTGGCGGTGTCGTCCATCGCGGCAAAGACTTCCAGGCGGCGCAGCTCGAGCGCATGGCGCCGCTCCTCGCCCTCAAGCCCGACGTCCTGCATGGCACGGGCCTGGCGCGCATCGAGCTCGATGGTGCGGGCAAGCTTGTCCAGCTGGGCCGTGGTACGGGTAGATTCGATGCGCTGGCGCGCCTGTTCGTCTTCCCACTCCTGTAGGCGCTCCGCGTCGCGGCGGCGTGCGGTATTCGCCAGCACCAGGCTCTGGTGCTGCGCGACGTGTTCCTCCTCGTCGATCTCGCGGGCGCGGCGCGCCGCATCGGCTTCGCTCTCGCGCAGCCGCGCCAATTCTGCGCGCTGGCGGTCGGCATCCTCGATCAGGGCGGCCTGCTCGATCTTGTAGCGGATCTGCTGCTGCAGCACTTGCTGCGAGAAGCGCTGGCGTGCGATGACCTGGGCCTGGCGCGCATCCTGCTGCGCCACTTCGAGTTCGCTGCGCATGCGCAGCTGGGCCAGCGTGCGCAGGTGTTTCCATTCCTGGGCTTCGTCGGCGCGGCGGGCGCCCTTCTTCGCCAGTTCGTGTTCGAGTTCCGCCAGCACGTCGCCCGCCCCGCGCTCCAGCGCCTGCTTGCGCGAACTGGCGTCGAGGACGCGCGCATACAGCTCGATCTGGCGCGCACGCACGGCGTGGGCACGGTCGGCGCCCTGCAGCGACAGTTCTGCGCGGGCGATGGCGTCGTCCTGGCGCAGCTCGCGTTCGCGCTGGCGCACGCGCGCCGCCTGCTCGGCGCGACGAACCCGCTGCCATTCCTCGGCATCGTAGAGCTCGTCCAGGTGCTTCGCATGCTCGACGCGCACATGGCGCTCGTCGGCCGCCAGCCACAGGCTGCCCACTTTGGCGCGGTTGGCGTCGTATTTGTCGTGGCGCAGTTCGACGGTATCGACCTTCACCACCGCCAGCCCATACTCGGCCAGCAGCAGTTTCAGGCCGCCCTGCAGGCGCTCGTCCAACTGCTCGCGCAGTTCACGGTGACCCGCCATCTCGCGGATCGAGCGTGCACCGACGAATTCCTCGGCCAGCTGGCGCACTGGCGCAGTTAACAGTTCGCGCAGTTCGCTTACGCCGATGGTGCCGGGCGTGGTCATGAAATGGCGGGCAAATGCCGGCACGTTCTCGATGCGCACGCTGACCGTGAGGCGCGCGCTCACTGCCAGCTGCTCGCTGGTCGCCACGTCGTTGAAGCGGAAGTCGACCGGCAGCGCGCCGGTGCGGGTGACCAGGATTTCGGCGTGCTGGTCGCGTAGCAAATGGTTCAGGCGCGTGAAGAAGCCTTCGATCTCGTACTCGCCCTGCGGCACCTCGGTCGCCTTGTCGCCCTGCAGGATGTAGGCGCGCGCGGTGGCCGGCACGCGCAACGTCTTGACGAACACGCCGGACAGCTCGCGTACACCGAAGAACACGGCCAGTTCGTCGGGACCGGCGACCCAGCGGTTTTCCTTGAGCAGCGGCGGATTGCGTGGCGCGCCCAGGATCAGGCCGCAGCCCGCGCAATAGCGCGCATCGCCGCCATTCTTGCGCTCGCAGCGCGGGCAGCTGGCGCCTTTCACTCCGAACATCTGGAACATATCCGACTCCGTTTCGTTACAACACATTGCTGATCGATTCTAGCGCAGCTGAGCGAGATTCAAATGATCCCGATCCTGTCCACGCACGCCACACTGGCGCCACGCGAGCGGATGGACTCGCGCCAGCCCTCGGGCAACTGGCTTTCCCAGGCGCGTGGCACCAAGATCCGATCGCCCGGCGCGGCTTCACGCGCAAGAAGCGCGCATTTCGGCGCCACGCCCTCCACCGTCTCGACCTGTCCCGCGTGCCAGCTCGATGACTGCCCCGTCGCCAGCACCCGGCCGCGCGCCAGGAATTCGCGTCCACGCGCCATGCGGTCGGCCATGACCAGCGCCAGCTCGAAGGAGCCGCCCTGGAAGTGTTCGACGCCAAAGCGCACCGTGGTGCGCCACTGCCCCAGGCCGCGGCCGTCGAAATGGCGCGCCCCTGCCATCACCCCCCGTACCCGCGCCTGCAGCGCAGCGTCCACGCCAGGCGCGGCGATGCTCGCCTCTTCCTCGCCTTCGTGCGGCGCGGGGCGCACGCTCACTTCCACCCAGCACAGGCTGTCGCCGGCACCGCCGCTGTACAGGGGGAACCAGGCACGCGCCGCGGACACGCCGGCCGCCGGATCGGGGTGGCCACTCAGGGCGCCCAGGTGCGGCAAGCCGTCCGCGCCGCCGAGCAGCACGCCCACCGGCGCCTGACCCAGGCCGTGGCCGTCGATGCGCCCGAGCTGCCAGGCGTCGGACCAGCCATTGGCCACCACCGGAGCGCTAGCCTGCCAGAGTCCGCGCACCATGCGGTCAGCCAGCACGCAGGCCAGCTCCCAGTCACGGCTGCCGGGCATCGGTGCGCGGTCCAGGCTCAGCACCACCTGCTCGCGGCTGTCGAAGCGCGCTTCGGTATGGCGCGCCAGGCGCACCACTTCCTGCATGCGCTGCGCGATGTGCGGGGCGTCCGGCACGCTGCATTTGACGTCCGCCCGGCCGCCGCGCGGACGCACGGTGGCGGTCACGGTCAGCATCGAACCGTCCGGCGCCAGGCTGCGGACTTTGACATCGGGGGCATTCATGCCGCCACCTCGCGCCGCGCCGCGCAGTCGCATTCAAGGTTGGCGACGATGCGGTCGGCCTCTTCCAGCAGCAGCGGCACCAAGGCAGCATCGCTCAGCTTCATGCGCGCCAGCAGCGCCCAGGCTTCGTCGAGTGCGGCCGCGGCGCGGCGGCTGTGGCGTGCACGGCGCAGCTGCTCGGCACCTGGCAGCGGCTGGCCCGGGGCGGCCAGTTCCAGCGCCGGCATCGTTCCCACCGACAGGCTCACCAGGTCGAGCCGGCGCAGCAGCTCCTGGTGGTGTCGAAACGCCGCGCAATCGGCCGGCAGGATGGCCAGGCGCCAGCCGCACATCAGGCCGGGCAGTTCCAGGAACAGGCGCCGCAACGCTTTCGCGTCTTCCGGCGCCGCATCGAACGCTTCCTGTTGGGCCGGTGCCGCAGCGGGAACCGGCTGCAGCGCCAGCCGGGCTGCCAACAGCGCCGCCATGTCGCGCGAGCTGCCCAGGTCGACCGGTACGCAGTCATCCACCATCACGCCGAAGCGGGTGTACAGCAACTGGTTGAAACCGGTGCGGAAGGCATTCCACTCCTCGAACGTGGTGCAGGGCGGCAGCTCCAGGTTGCCCTGGGCCAGCTCGCGCTGCAGGGCCGCCTCCAGCGACGCCACAAAGCCGCCAAGGGCCACCTGCGCTTCGCCTTCGCTGGCCAGGTACAGGTCGAAGCGCTGCTGGGTTTCGCGCGGGTCGGGCGTGTCGATCGCAAAGGCGACGCGCAGGCCGATCTCCGGCGCGGCCGCAAAGGGCAGCAGCTCGCACTGGTACGGTCCCGGATGCACGCACCAGGCGCTCTCCCCTTCGAGGATCGCGGCGCGCGCCCCTTCGCTCAGGCGCCGCGTGTGGCCTTCGCGATTGGCCAGCACCGCAAAGCACCCGGCCGGCACCGTGCAGCCTTTCGTCAAGGGCAGCGCGATGATGCCCGCACCGAGCCCGGCAAGGTCGGGCTGCGGCTGGCGGAAGGGCCGGGTAAACAGGTTCAGCATGCCTTGGTTCCGGTCGGCTCCACGGTGAAACGGGCGCCGTGGCGCTGGAAGTGGACGGCGGGCGCATCGGCAAAGGGCCAGGGGCCTTCGCACTCGCCGTCCGTGTCGAGGGTGCCTTCGAGCACCGTGCTGCCCGCCCCATCGCGCACGCGCAGGGGCTGCCCCTCGCGCAGCAAGGTAGCGGCGAGCGGCGACTGCGGGTCGAGCTGCAGGATCACGCGCGCGCCGACGAAGTGCAGGCGCCAGGCGCCGTCGTCGGTAACCAGGGTCTCGAGCGCGGTGCCGCTGTCGGCGGCGCGCAGCATGCCGCCACTGCCCTGCCAGCGGTGTGGCGCCGTTTGCGCGCGGCGCCCATCGGCCAGCGTGCGCAGGCGGCGAGTCGTCAGCGGCGAGGCCTGCAGCGCCGTCCGTTCGCCCGCCGTCAGGGGACGGCTGCCGTCGAGCGCCCCCAGGAGCACCGCGTCGTCCAGCATCAGGCGGTCGCCCTCCACCCGGCGTCCTGAGAGCAGCTGCGCCTGCAACTTGCGGTCCAGTTCCGTCATGCCCATCATCTTGTCTCCTCATTGCCGGCGCTACTGAGCCGGGCGATCGCCGCGTCGCGCCGTTTGCGCAAGGTCGGCAGCGACACCCCGTCCAGCATCGCGAGCTGCTGCATGGTCGGCAGTTCGCCGGTGGCCGGGTCCAGCCATTCGGACGGATAACTGTCATCGAAAGGTCCGAGCAGCTTCAGGTAGACCGCCAGCCGCACCGGCAGCGTATCGTCCACCATCATGCGCAGTGCCCAGCTGCCGCGCTCCTGCGCCGCCGCTGCCATCTGAAGGTAGCGGGGGGATAGTGAAACCTGCTGCGCCACCTGCTCGGCCAGCAGGGGCAGCGGCTCGGCAGCCTGCTCGTCGTACACCGGCTCGGCAAGGTCGAGTTCTTCCTGCCGCGCTTCGAGAATGCGGTCGGGTCCCGGCGTGCTGGCCTGTTCGGATTCGCCGATCACGCGCCAGTAGTCCTCGAGCCAGGCCGTCGCATCGTTCGCGTCCTGCAGCCAGTCGCGGTCGCCGTTTGCCGACAGCGCCTCGTATTCGCCGATCTCGCGCAGCATGGCGCCGATCTTGTCCGGGCTGTCCTTCAGGGCGGCAAAGCGCTTGGAGCGGGTATGCAGCGGCCCTGGTGCGCCGGTGAAGCGCTCCAGCGATTCGCTCCAGCGCAGGATCCACTCGGGCCGGCAGCCGGACACGCCGGCCAGCAGCCGCGCCTCGATCGGTTCCGCCTCCACTGAACGCGCGAGGATGGCGCCGACCTGCTCGCGGTGCTCGCGCCAGGCCTTGAACAGGCGCGCGACCTCGCCGTAGGCCGTGTCCAGCATCCGGTAGGCGTACATGCGGTTGGGGCTGCAGGGGCGGCCGCAGGCGGCCTGGTAATTGTCGCTATCGACCTTGTCGCGCAGGACGGCGTACAGGTCGTTGAATTTCTTGCGCAGCAGGGCTTCGCCGCCGGGCATGTTCCAGAAGGCGCCCATGCGCGCATGTTCCCCGGCCACCGCCGTGCACAGGGCCGCCCAGTCGCTCGGGCGCGCTCCCAGTTCGTAGACCAGGCTCAGGGCCAGTTCGCGCACGCTGTCGCCATAGCTGTTGCCTGGCGCCTCGCCACGGCCACCGTCCACGCGCAGCAGGCGCGCCACGGCGTCGACGTACTCCGGCAGCAGCGCTTCGCCCTCCGACCCGGCCAGCCGGACGGGATCGATGCGGGCGAGCGCCTGCAGCGAGCATTGCCCGAGCAACTTGCGGACCTGCTCCCAACCGTGCTCCTGGTACCGGGTTCCCGGCAAACGCATACCTTCCTCATCCTATGGCCATCCGCACAAGAGCGGATTGTCAACAGATGATGCCATACAAACACAAAATCGAGGCGCGCAGATGAGGGTCATTCCCCCTTCTGTTCGGGAGACTGCTGTTGCATGTGTTTTAACAGCGCAGCCACCATGGGCGCCGCATGGGCGCCACCGGTCAGGCTGGACTCGCTGACGAAGGCGGCAAAGGCGAGCCGGCGCGTCTGCCCCGGCAGGCTGCCGGGCTCCAGCCAGCCCATGAACCACACGGTCGCCATGCCGTCGTCGCCGGTCGGCGCAGTGCCGGTCTTGCCGAACAGGCCAGGGCGCAGGCGCTCGAAGTCCTTGCCGCGGAAGGCCGAGGTCGCGGTGCCGTGGTCGATTACGCCCTTCATGCCGGCGCGGATGCGGTCCAGGCGCACGCCCAGTTCCCGGCCCGGCTGCGGCGCCGCTTCGCGGCCGTCGAGTTCGAGCAGCAGGCGCGGCGTTACCGTCCTGCCCTGCCCGACCGCGGCGGCGACCAGCGCCATCTGCAGCGGTGTCGCCTGCATGCGCAGGCCGATGGCCATCTGCCGCACTTCGTGGCGGGTGGCGATCGGATCCAGCATGGCCGGGCTGGCCTGTAGCGCGTCCCAGGCCGACCAGCGGAAGTCCTGCGGCAGCAGGCCGCCGTCGAGCCGCAGCGGCGAGCCGAAACCGAGCCGACGCGCCATGCCGGCAACCGGGCGCAGCGGGTCGATCGCCCCTGCTTCGAGCTCGCGCACGCCTGTAAGTCCGCCCTGGGCACGGCCACCCAGGCTGCGGTCGCCCAGTTCAGCCGCCCAGGCAAACCAGGTGTTCACGCTGTAGCTCATCGCCTGCGCCAGGCCGAAGCGGCCTTCGACGGCGCGCGCTTCGGCCAGTTGTTCGCGGAAATTGGTGATGCGTGCGCCGCCATCCACCGGGTAGGCAGGCGCACCGATGCGGAATCGGTAGCCGGCATCATCCGCCATGGCGTCGATCTCGGCCAGGGGCAAGCCCTGCAGCAGGCGCTCGAAGCGAGCATCCTCGCGCGCCGCCGCTTCCAGGCCCAGGGCGGTGACGACCTTGAAGGTCGAGCCGGGCGCGCGGGCGGCGCCGCCGTCGTGCTGGAAGGCCGGCAGCCGCAGTGGGCTGCGTGCAGGGTCGGCGCGGTCGAAGTCGCGCAGTTCCGGCCAGCGCGCCGCATCCGCCGTGCCCACCCCACCTCCGGCTGCGGCCAGAATGTCGCCATTGCCGGCGTCGAGTAGCACCAGGCCCGCTTGCCGGCCCGCCGGCACCGGCTGCGCGCCGTGGCAGGCCTTGCCGTCCCACTGGCCCTGGCGCAGGCCGATGCAGTCGAGCGCCGCCTGGGCGATGGATTGCAGGCGCAGGTCCAGGCTCAGGCGCGCCGTATGGCTGGCCCCTGGGAGGCGCGCCAGCATGCCGGCGATGCTCGACGCATGGTCGCGGTGCACGCCCAGCAGTGGGCCGAGTCCGGCCGCCTGGGCCGCCGCGCTGGCCCTACCGTCGGTCCACAGGACTTCGCCGCGGCTGCCGGCAAGCTGCACCTCGGCCGTTGCCGGCCGCGCCAGGGATTGCGTCACGGGGAGCGCGTGCCAAGCCAGTCGGCCATCCTGGAGCCGCAGGTGGCGATAGGCCGCATCCGCGCTGCCGGCCAGTTGCGCCAGGTCGAGCGGCTCGACCTCGAGCACGATGCGGCGCGCGCCCGGCAGCGGCGCCAGCTGCACGCGCTGGACCGCGTCGCGATCGCGGCAGGCGCGCCCGTCGCAGGCGCCGCTCACATTGACGGTTGCGCCCTCGACCCGGCGCAGGCGCCCGGCCAACAGCAGCTCAGCCGCTTCTCCGGCGTCCAGCGTGAGCACGGCGCTAGCGCCCTGGCCGCCATGGTCCCAGGCGCCGACCCGACGCCACGGCGCCCAGCCTTCCGGCAGGCGCGCGAACAGGCGCATCGCCGCCACCGGCAAACCTTCGTCCTGCGTCACCGGTACGCCGCCGACGCTGGCCTGCCACTGGCCTTGGCTGCCGGAACGCACGCGCCAGGCCAGCAGGCGGCGCTCGCTGTTAAAGACGTGAAGCTGCTCGCGCACGAAGGCGCCGTCGGCGCGGTAGTACAGGCGCTCGAGCAGCCGGCGCCCGGCATCGTCCAGCGGCACGGATTCCCAGCCGGGCAGCGGCGCGCGATCTTGGGGCGCAGTCGCTTGCCAGGCAGCCAGGTCGCGCGGCGCCAGCTCGGCCAGGCCGTTGCGACCCAGAAGAATGAGGCCGCGTGCCTGCAGTTGTTCGAACAACAAGGCGTCTTCCAGCCCGCGCGGGGGCGTCGCCGGCACCCGGTATTCGCCCGGCGCGAGCGCCAGCGGCGGCAGCACGGTGCCCTGGCCGAAGGCCTGGACCAGGCCCGTTCCGTCCGTGCCCGCTACCGCGCGCTGCACCAGCAGCTCGCCGGCCTGCGGACAGGCGCTACTGGCGCGGCGCGTGAAACGCAATGCGCCGTCCTGCCACACCAGCCAGCCCGAGCTGCCCAGCAGGCCTTCGGCCCGGGTGCCGCGCACGGCCACGCCATTGCCGGCGTCGCCGATCCAGCTTGCCCTGCCGGCGCCGGCGTTCCACAGCACGCGCAGCGGACGCCGCGCATCGCCGCGCAGTTCGACGCGCGGCATGTTCGAACCGGGCAAGGCCAGCAGCGCGGTGCGGGCCGGTGCAGCCACTTCTGCAAACGGGTAGCCGATCCGCAGCGGCAGCGTCCCGGCACACAGGTCGACACGCAGCGGCGTCTCGAGGCGCATGTGTGACGCCACCACCAGCGCCGCGCCGCCGTGCTGATGCACGGAGATGCCCGGCTCGCGCGGCACGCGCACGGTCACGCCGCCCAGCAGCGGCTGCAGCGTGGCCAGGGCAGCGCCGCCTTGCTCGGGCTCGCCGGCGGTTGGCAGCGAACGGGCCGCCAGTGCCAGCACCAGCGCGCCGAGCGCAGCGGCGCCAATCGCCAGCAGCGTCCACAGGTTGATGGACACGCGCGGCGCCACTGCCGTCTTGCTGCCGATGCGCAGGTTGCGCGCGCGCCGCCGCGCCGTCCGGCTGGCGGCAAGGCTGTCCATCAAGGAGGCAAGCGTGGCTGTCATCGTGGTCCGCTGGTTGGCGCGGCCGGATGCGGCCGCCTCGCAATTGCTTAGCGGAGGGCCGGTGAAACCCATCCGTGCGCGCTGCGGCATGCACGCATCGGCGCGGGATTTTTGCAGCTTATCCCGCGTTTTCCGCGTCTCGTCGCAATCCGTTCGCGGTCAAGGAAGCCTTGTCCTACAGTGCACACATCGACCACCCACCTGAAGGAGCAATACCATGAACATCATGAAGCATATGGAAGCCGTCTTCGTCGTCGCGATGAGCCTCGCGGTCTCGGGCAGCTACCTGCTGGACGCCATCCCCGAAGCCCAGGCCCGCAACTACACTGCCGACGCCGCCATGGTGGCCAGCGGCGACAAGGTCGCCGTCGTGACCGTCAGCGCAAAGCGCCTGTCGGCCGAAGAAAAGCAGATCGCCGGGGCGCGCGGATGAGTGCCGCAGGCCTGCCCGCTGTAGCGTCAAGGCGACAGCGGGCGGCCCCTGGCGCCGCGATTTGTATCACGCTACTGCAGCGTTTGCCTGCCCTTCTGTTTCAGATGTAAGTTTCTGCTTCAACGCTCCCTTCCGCCCTGCTACGGCGATATAGTGGGTCATCCGCTTCTGGATCTGGAGACCCGACATGAAACCTGCCTACACCCTCGCTGCACTGATCGCCCTTGGCGCCGCATTCGCGCCGCTGCCGTCGATGGCGCAGACCGACTTCCAACTGTATATCGGCTCGGCCCCGCCGGCGCCCATCTATGAGGCCGTCCCCCGCGCGCGCCACGGCTATGTCTGGGCGCCCGGCTACTGGGAATGGCGCGGCCGCCGCCACGACTGGGTGCCGGGCCACTGGGTCGCCGCCCGCCCGGGCTACGTGTATGCACCGCCGCGCTGGCACCAGCGCCAGGGTGGCTGGTACATGGAACCGGGCCGCTGGGACCGTGATCGCGACGGCATCCCCGACCGCTACGAGCGCCGCGGCTACGCCCCGGTGTACGCAGGCGGCTACCGCGATGGCCGCGACTACTACCGTGACGGCCGCCGCTACGACCGCGACCGCGACGGCATTCCCGACCGCTACGAGCGTGGCGGCCGCCGCGACACCGACCGCGACGGCGTACCGAACCGCTACGACCGTGACCTCGACAACGACGGCGTGCGCAACCGCCGCGACCGCGACATGGACGGCGACGGCGTGCCGAACCGCTACGACCATCGTCCGGAAAATCCGTATCGCCGCTGATACCGGCATTCCAGGAACGGACCAGAAAGGCAGCTTCGGCTGCCTTTTTTGCTATAGTCTGCGCCCATGATCGACCACGCCGTCCTGCTCGCCGCCGCCTTCAAGGGCGAACTCGCCGCCAGCCGCAAGCTCGCTGCCCGCACCGGGATGCCGGAAGCCGAGGCGCTGCACGCCACGCTCACGCTGCAGGCCGGCGCTGCCGGACTGGCCCAGTTGCTGGCCGAGCGTGCGGCGCTGCGCCTGCGCAGCGAACAGGGCGCCAGCGCGCGCCGCGCCCAGGCCGCCGCCAGCCTGGCGCGCCGCAGTGCACCGTCTGGCGCGCCGGCCTGGCGTGCCTGGTTCGACGGCTCGGCGCGTCCGAATCCGGGCCGCTGCGGCATCGGCGCCGTCCTGATAGGCCCGGACGGCTTGCGGGTGGAAGTCTCGCGCACGGCAGGCTATGGGAACAGCAGCGAAGCCGAGTACCAGGCCCTGATCGCCGCACTGGAGGCAGCCGTCGCCCACGGCGCCGAGGCACCAAGCTTCCACGGCGATAGCCAGGTGGTGGTCGATGATGTGAACGCCCCTGACAGCGCGAGCGCCGCGGCGCTGCGCCCTTACCGCGAGCGGGCGCGTGCCCTGCTCGCCCAACTGCCCGGCGCCACGCTGCGCTGGATCCCGCGCCACAAGAACACGGCCGCCGACGCCCTGTCGCAGCGCGCCGTGCCGCCAATCACCGAAGACACGCATGAACGATCCGAAGAATCCTCCGAACCTTGACCTGGCTACCTGGCGTCCACGCCTGGCCGCGATGGCCGCAGGCGCCAGCGGCGGCGACGGCGCCCACGACAGCGCCCACCTGGAGCGCGTCTGGCGCAATGCCCAGGCTCTCTTGGTGCAGCACCCCGAGGCTGACGCGCTGGTGGTGATGGCCGCCTGCTACCTGCACGACCTGGTCAACCTGCCGAAGAACGACCCGGAACGCGACCAGGCATCGCGCCGATCCGCCAAGCTGGCGCGCCACCAGCTCGCATGGATGAACTTCCCGCCCGAGAAGCTGGACGCGGTGGCGCACGCGATCGAGGCGCACAGCTTTTCGGCCAGCATCCAGGCCGAGTCGCTGGAAGCGAAGATCGTGCAGGACGCCGACCGCCTGGATGGACTCGGCGCGGTCGGCCTGGCGCGCATGTTCTACATCGCCGGCCGCATGGGAAGCGGCCTCGCGCACCCGGAGGATCCACTCGGCGTGCAGCGCGAATTCGACGACCGCAGCTACGCGCTCGACCACATCATGGTCAAGCTGGCCAAGCTGCCGGGGATAATGCAGACGAGCGGCGGGCGCGCGCTGGCTGACGAACGGCTGGCGCGGCTGCTGGCATTTCGCGAGGAATTCGCCGCCGAGAGCGGCGCTGCGCTCCGGCTTTAGCGGGGAACGGCGCGCTTGCGGCGTGCGGCCGCCAGTCCCGCCAGGCCCAGTGCGCCCAGGGCCAGCGAGGCCGGTTCCGGTACCTGGGCCGGTGCGCCTTCGAGCGCGCCGAGCGCGACGTCGTCGAATGTAATCCAGCCGTTCTCGCCGCTGAAGGACACCGAGCGCGCAGTTCCACCGAACAGGATCTCCATCTCGCTAAAATTGCAGAACAGGTCGTTCCCGTCCAGGCAGCCGCCGATATTGACCGCCAGGCTGAGTGAGCCCAGCAGGTTCCCAGTGCCGTTCAGACCATCGAACAGCCGCACGATGCCCGGATCACCGGCCGCATAATGGAATCCCAGACGGGTGTCGAAACCCGCCGCCACGTTCATGACCGCGGCGCCGCCATCGAAGAAGGTCAGGACGGTGGCTCCCGAAGGCATGCCGCTGATGGTACCGTGGCCGCCGGCGTCGCTGTCGATCAGCGCGATGCTGTCCGCCGAGAAGCTGATTCCGTAGTTGGTGCCGCTATTGCCGGCTTCGTCAGTGTCGCCGTTGTAGAAATTCCCGATTTTGCTGAATTCGGCGATCCCCTCGAAATCCAGGACGATCGGGGCGGCGCAGGCGTTGCCTGCGATCAGTGAGGCTGCGGCCGCGCACGCGCAGGCAAGCTTCTTCAAGTTTGTCATTATTATCCCTATGATTTGGCTGCCGGGAGTGGCACTTATGGGAGAGCAAGATTCGTGCCGATGCGGCAACAACGGGGCGCACTGAGGAATCCTCCAAAACCACCGACCCGAACTGTCAAGTTTTTCGACATACCGGCAGACCATCCCGTTCGGTGGGCGCTTGCCCAATGTTAAGATAGCTGCCTATCCCCCAGTCTGAGGCATCCATGTCCAGCTCGACGACGTTACCGACTTCCAAACCTGGCAAGCTGAATTTCGTCCTGGTCTGCATCTTCATCGACATGCTCGGCATCGGCCTGATCGTCCCGGTGCTGCCGCTGCTGGTCGGACAGTTCGTCCCCAGCCGCGACGATCAGGCCCTGTGGTTCGGCGTACTGGGCTCGACCTTCGGCGTGCTGCAGTTCCTGTTCATGCCGGCGCTGGGCGCCCTGAGCGACCGCGTGGGGCGGCGCCCGGTGCTGCTGTACTCGATGGCGGGCATGTGCCTCAATTTCCTTGTCACGGCCTGGGCGCCGACCCTGTTCTGGCTGTTCGTCGGCCGCATCATCGGCGGCATGTCCTCGGCCAGCATGTCGGTGGCCGCGGCCTATGCCTCGGACATCTCGACCAAGGAAAACCGGGCGAAAAGCTTCGGCAAGATCGGCGCCGCCTTCGGCCTCGGTTTCATCTGCGGCCCGGTACTGGGCGGCCTGCTGGGCAATACCGACCTGCACCTGCCCTTCTACGTGGCGGCGGCCCTGGGCGCGGCCAACCTGGTCTACGGTTACTTCCTGGTGCCGGAGTCGCTTGCTCCCGGCAAGCGTCCACCCTTCGCCTGGTCGCGCCTGAACCCGCTCGCCGCCCTGCTGCGCCTGGCCCGGCGCCAGGACATCCGCGGCCTGCTCATTGCCATTACCTTGGTCACCTTCGGCCAGATGATGCTGCAGTCGACCTGGGTGCTGTACACCACCTTCCGCTTCGACTGGACCCCGCGCGACAACGGCATCGCCCTGTTCTGCGTGGGACTGGTGTCCGCCGTGGTGCAGGCCGGGCTGCTGGCGGTGCTGATCCGGCGCTTCGGCGAAGTGCGGCTGTCGCTGCTGGGTATTACCTCGGGCGCGTTTGCCTTTCTTGGCTACGGTTTGGCGACGCAAGGCTGGATGATGTATGCCCTGATCCTGTGCAACGTGCTGTCCTTCGCCGCCGGGCCGGCGCTGCAGGCCATCGTCTCCAAGTCCACCCCGGCCGACCAGCAGGGTGAGCTCATGGGTTCGCTGCAGTCGATCAGCAGCCTGGGCGTGATCGTCACGCCGCTGATCGGCACCGCGATCCTGGCCCGGGTCAGCCACCTGCCGTCCGGCGACTGGCGCCTCGGCAGCCATTTCTTCCTGTGCGCCGCTATGCAGGCGTGCGCCGTGCTGGTGGCCTGGCTGTACTTCCGCACCCACCGCGTCCATGACAGCCACGACGAGCACCACAGCGTGAACGCCTGATGCCGGGGCTGGTCCTGGCGGCCGTGCTGTGCGCGGCCCTGCTGCACGCCGCCTGGAACGCGGCCATCAAGGCCGAGCCGGACAAGCTGCGCGCGGCCGGCGCGGTCACGCTCGGCGCCGCCCTGCTGGGGGCGGCGAGCCTGCCATACCTAGCAGCGCCGCTGGGCGCCAGCTGGCCCTACATCGCCGGCTCGGCCGCCCTGCACCTCATCTACTACCGGCTGCTGGCCGCCACCTACCGCGACGCCGACTTCAGCCACGCCTATCCCCTGATTCGCGGCGCGGCGCCGGTGCTGGTTGCGCTGGCCAACAGCGGCAGCGAAGCGCTGCACCCGGCGCAGGCGCTGGCGCTCGGCCTCGTGTTCGCCGGCGGCGCCGTGGTCTGCGTGGGCGGTGGCGGACTGCGCGCCTCGCGCCGCACCCTGGGACTGGCCCTCTTGACTGCCGTGATAGTTGCCGCCTGCACCCTGGTCGATGGGCTGGGCGTGCGCCGCTCAGGGGCGCCGGCAGCGTACACGGCCTGGCTGTTCCTGCTCACGGGGCTGGGCGTGACCCTGACCGGCCCGCGCCGGCTACACGCTGAGCTGGGCGCCTATGTGCGCGCCCGGCCCCTGCTGGTGCTGGGCGGCGGCATCGCCACCGTCGGTTCCTACGGCATCGCGCTGTGGGCGATGACGATGGCGCCGATCGCCGTGGTGGCGGCGCTGCGCGAGACCTCGATCGTGTTCGCGGCGGCGATCGCCGCCTGGGTGCTGCGCGAACGGGTCGGACCCGCGCGCATCGCCGGCGCCGTCCTGATCGCGGGCGGCGCAGCGGTACTGCGCCTGGCGTGACGCTTTAGAACTTCATCTCCAGCGTGGTGCGCAGCTTGACGCTGTCCGGATAGTCCCAGCGCCGCTTTTCCAGGCCGCGCACCGGGTCGAAGTAACTTGGCTCGAAGGAATTGTCTTCTCCCAGCAGGTTCGACAAGGCTATTCGCAGGGTGAGCTTGGGATTGAAGGTCCACGCGGCGTAGGCATCGAGGTCGGTGCGGGCGACGCGGTAGAAGCCGCGCTCCCGGTCGACCTGCACGTAGCCGCCGCGCCGGTGCGCCACGCTGGCGCCCGCGGCCAGCGCGCCGGACTTGTAGTCGGCGCCCAGGTTGGCGGTGAGCGGCGTCTGCTGCTCCATGCGGTTGTTCGGGCCCGGCACCGATGCGACCTGCGACCAATAGCGGCTGACGCTGGCGCGCAGGTCGATGGCCGGTGCGCCGGCAAACAGCGACTTGAGCGGGAACTTGGTTTCGATCTCGAGGCTGCGCATCACGGCGCGGTCGTCGTTCACCGGGGTGAAGATCCAGCGCAGGCCATCGAAATAGATCTCGTTGCTGATGTAGTCGTCGATCCGCCGCAGCGCGCCGCTGACCGACAGCATCGCTCCCTCGGCCCAGTAGTGTTCCCAGGCCGCATCGAGGCCCCAGGCCAGCTCCGGCTTCAGGTCCGGGTTGCCCTGGAAGTCGGCTTCGGTGGCGCTGTTGTTTTCCCAGGCCGAACGGCGCGGGACGATGTCGTTCAGTTCGGGCGACTTGTAGGTACGGCTCACTGCGAAACGCAGCTGGTCGGCCGGCTTGCCGTCCTTGGCCGGGAACTTGTACAGGGTCTGCAAAATCGGGCTCAGGACGCTCGAGCGCACCTTGGTCGATTCGACGGCATTGCCCGCGACGCGCGTGCGCACGCCTTCCCAGCGCGCGCCCAGGTAGAGCGACAAGGCCGGGGTGATGGTCCATTCGTCCTGGCCGTAGAAAGCGGCGCGCTTGAGGTTCGCGCGAAAATCCTCGTCCAGCAGCCAGCCGGCAGGGAACACACGGACGGTATCGCGTTCGGCGCGGATGTCGCTGCTTTCGTTGTAGCGCAGGTCCCATCCCAGCGCCAGCAGATGGCCGCCGTCGATCGTGCGGGTCGCCTTGCCGGTGGAATTCAGGCCCCGGGCGTGGGTGTCAGACAGGACGCTGCCTTCGGTCTCGGGCAAGCCGCGCGCATCCAGCCCGCTGCGCCGGTAGAAGCGCTTGCTCGAGGACCACTCGGCGCCGAGCTTGGCCTCGAGCTTGAGGCTGGAGTCCAGGCTGCGGGTCCAGGACAGGTCGGACTTGAGCATGCGGTCATCGAATTCGCCGAAGGTCTGCAGGTCCGGCGTCTGCGGCGGCCGGCCGATCCAGGTGGTGACGACGGGATGAGCGCCGTTGCGGAAACTGGCGCTGTTGAAGATGCTTTCCCAAGCGAGGGTATCGCCGTTGTCGAGCGTCCAGTTCAGGCGCGGGCTCAGGTTCAGGCGGTTCATGTGCCCCTTCTCCGGCGCATGGGTCGTGCGGTACATGTCGACCCTGCCGTCGGGCCGGGTGTTCTCTTCGGCGCCGCCCCACTCGCGATCCAGGCTGTCGTGGTTGCCGCTGGCCGACAAGGACCAGGACGATTTCTCGCCGGTGTCCCCGACCTCGGTGCTGAAGGTCGGCCCCGTGAAGTCGCTCGAGAGCAGGTAGCCCAGCTTGGCTTCGCGCTGGCGCTTGCTGGCTTTCTTTCGCAGCACGATATTGATGGTGCCGGCCACCGACTCGCTTGAGAACTCGGCGGTGGCCACGCGCAGCACCTCGATGCGCTCGATCATGTCGGGCGACAGCGTGTCGAGGGCGAAACCGGCCGGGGTACGCTCGCCGTTGACCAGGATCTGGGTATAGCCGCCGCCCAGGCCGCGCATCCGGATCTCCGTACTGCGGCCGGCGCCGGTCGTCACCGTCACCCCCGGGATGCGTTTGAGCACGTCGGCGACGTTGCTGTCCCCATAGCGCACCACCTCCTCGCGCTTGACGACGATGCGGGCGGCCGTGTCGTCGCGCCGGGCGTCGTAGCCGGCGCCCTTCACTTCCACCTGCTGGATTGGGCCGCTGTTTGCGGACTCCTGCGCGGATGCCTGGGCACAGAGGCTGGCGACGAGGATTGCCAGATTACGGGGGCGCAGCATTATCATGCTCCACTCTCCAGAAATAGTTGTGCAATTAATGTGAAGAACTATATTCCAGATAGTGGCAATATGTAAACGCCAAACGGAACAGATTATTGCTACGACATAGCAATTTTACTGCGATGCCAAAGAAAAAGCCCGGCACAGTGGCCGGGCTATACGGATCAGGCTTCCGCTCAGAATTTGAGTTCGTAGGTTGCCCGGTAACGGACGCCCTGCGGGAACACCATGTTCCGGGTTTGCGATCCGATGCGCGCATCCTCGTAGGTGCTCTCGTTGACGAAGTCCTGGTGGAAGATGTTACTGATCGCAAAGCGCAACTGGCGCTGGGCGTCGAACTTCCACAGTGCATACCAGTCGAGTTCGCGGCGCAGCGCGACATAGGCGCGCTGGTTGATCGAGACCCGCACCGGGCCGCCCTGGCGGAAGGCGAAGCTGCCGCCGGTGCTCAGGGCGCCGCGCTTGTAGTCGGCGCCCAGGCTGACGGTGAGCGGGGTTTGCTGGTCGAGGCGGTTGTTCGGGCCGGGCACCGATTCGACGCGCGACCAGTTGCGGTTGACGCTGGCGCGCAGGTCGAGCGCCGGCGCGTCCTGCATCACGGCCTTGAGCGGGAACTTGGTCTCGATCTCCAGCGAACGCGTGGTGGCGCTGTCCTGATTGCTCGGGGTCGTGATCCAGCGCTCACCGTCGAAGAAGGTCAGGTTGCGGGTGAAGTCGGTGATCTTGCGCGACGAGACGCTGATCGACAGCAGTGCGCCTTCCGCCCAGTAGTGCTCGTAGGCGGCGTCGATGCCGAAGGCCAGTTCGGGCTTGAGGTTCGGATTGCCGCGGTAGTCCGGTTCGGTCGAGCTGTTGTTCTCGCTGATCTGGCGGCGCGGCGTCAGGCTGCCCACGCTCGGGGCCTTGTAGGTGCGCGTCAGCGCCAGGCGAACCTGATCGCCCTTTTTGCCCGGGATCTTGTACAGGGTCTGCATGATGGGGCTCCAGACGTTCGAGCTGGCCTTCCCGTCGGGGAAGGTATTGCCGGTGACGTCGGTGCGAATGCCCTCCCAGCGCGCGCCCAGGTACATCGACCAGGCCGGGGTGATGTTCCATTCGTCCTGCGCGAACACGGCCAGGCGCTTGACGCGCGCTTCCGAGGTTTCATACTGGGGCACGTTGCCGCTCACGCGCACCAGGTTGGTGTCGCGGCGTTCGTCGTCGCGCGTGTCGATGCCGCCGTCCCAACCGAAGGCAAAGGTATGGCCCTTCTCGATCGTGCGGCTGTATTTGCCGGTGCTGTTCACGCCGCGGTCGCGGCCCGCCAGATCGCTGGTGGCGTCGAGTAGCGGCACGCCGGACGTCGAGCTGGCGGTGCGGTGCGACACGCTGTCGTTCTTGCCGGCCTGGATGCCGACCTTCAGGTCGAGCTTGGCGCCGGATTCGAACTTGCGCGACCACATCACATCCGAACGCAGGAAGTCGTTGTCACCCTTGAAGGCGTTGAACAGGTCCGGGTAGCTGGGCGCCGGGCCTATGTAGGTGGTGGTCGGCTGGTGGAAGCGGTTGCGGAAGCGGTTCGAGGTCAGGAAGGTCTGCGAGGTCAGGGTATGGTCCTGGCCCAAGGTCCAGTTCAGGCGCGGGCTGATGTTCAGGCCCGTGAGCTGGCCTTTCTGCGGCAGGCGGCTGGTGCGGTACAGGACGGTCTGGCCATTCGGCGCCACGCCCACCTCGGTGCCCCAGGATTCGAAGTCGAAGCGGTCCTGCATGACATTGGCCGACACCGAGTACGAGAACTTGCCGTCGCGGTCGGACAGCTGCAGGTTGGCGTTCGGGCCCCAGCTGTTGCTCGAGGCCTGGGCCGCCAGCTTCAGCTCGCGCATGCGGTTCTTCACCGAGCGCTTCAGGATGATGTTGATGGTACCGGCCACCGACTGGGTCGAGAACTCGGCGCTGGCGGCGCGCAGCACCTCGATACGCTCGATCGAGTCCGGCGCCAGCGAGTCCATGGTGAAGCCGGCAGGTGCACGCTCGCCGTTGATCAGGACCTGGGTATAACCGGCGCCCAGGCCGCGCATGCGGATCTCGCCGCCGCGGCCATTCGAGCTGTTGACCGTGATGCCGGGCACGCGCTTGAGCACGTCCAGCACATTGGTGTCACCGTACTTGGTGATTTCTTCGCTGGTGACGACCACCTTGGCGGCGGTATCGTCGCGCCGCGGATCATACGTGTCCGCCGTGCCCTTCACTTCCACCTGCTGGATCTTCTTGCCCTGCTCCGCCTTCGGCGCCTCGGCTTTGACGGTGGCCGGGGCCTGGGCCTCCTGCGCGGAGGCGCCGAGGATCGGGAGGCAGAAGCTGACCGCGGCAGCAAGCGCAGTCATGCGGAAAGGGCTGGATTGGAAGGACATGGCTACGTCAAAAGTGATAGGAGTAGCAATTGTCCCAGAAGCAACTCAGCCTGTCTGCAAGAATCGAATATGCATGCGGCAACTTTTTAATGCAGACGCCCGCGCGTACAACACTGGAGTACACTGCGGGCTGGAGCGGCACTCATGCTTTTCTGCACATTTCCGTGCTACAAGGCCGCTATAATGCGCGATCGTTTCCACACCGAGAGGCCTATTAAAGTGTCCCGTCTAAAAGTCCTGCCCCAGTATGTGATGCCGAAAACGGCGCTGACCAACTTCGCCGGCCGCGTCGCCGGCGCCAAGGGCGGCGCCATGACCACGCGCCTGATCCGCTGGTTCGTCGGCAAGTACGGCGTCAACATGGACGAGGCGGCAAACCCGGACATCGCCAGCTACAGCAGCTTCAACGAATTCTTCACGCGCCCGCTGCGTGTTGACGCGCGTCCGCTGGCGCAGGCGGACTTCGTGTGCCCGGTGGACGGCGCCATCAGCCAGTTCGGCGACATCGACGACCACCACATCTTCCAGGCCAAGGGCCATAAGTTCACCTCGGCGGAGCTGGTGGGCGGCGACGCGACGCTGGCGGCGCACTTCCAGCACGGCCACTTCGCCAACCTCTACCTGAGCCCCAAGGACTACCACCGCATCCACATGCCCTGCGACGGCCGCCTGACGCGCATGATCTACGTGCCGGGCAAGCTGTTCTCGGTGAACCCGACCACGGCGCGCGGCGTGCCGGGCCTGTTCGCCCGCAACGAGCGCGTCGTCTGCGTGTTCGAGTCGGAAGAACACGGGCCCTTCGTGATGACCCTAGTGGGCGCCACCATCGTCGGCAGCATGGCGACCGCCTGGCATGGCGTGGTGAACCCGCCGCGCATGCCGCGCATCTGCGAATGGAGCTACGATTCGCACCCGGTAGTGCTGAAGAAGGGCGAAGAGATGGGCCGCTTCCTGCTCGGTTCCACCGTCGTCATGCTGTTCAAAAAGGGCGCGATCGCCTTCAACCAGGAGTGGGCGCCGGAACGCCCGGTGCGCCTGGGCGAGACGATGGGGAACCGTCCGCGCTGAGCACGGCCTGCGGCCGGTGGCCCGCTTCCGTGCACTTTTCTTCCATCAGGTCCAGGAAGGCCCGGGTCTTGGCCGGCATCAGCCGGCGTCCCGGGAACACCGCCCATCCCTGGGTGGTCGGCGGTTCCCATTCCGGCAGTACCCGCACCAGTTCTCCCGTTTGCAGATAAGGGCTGGCAAAGGTCAGCGCGCTCGCGGCAATGCCGGCGCCGCGCGCCGCCAGCCGAGCCAGCAGCTCGGGCGAATTCGCCGTCAGGCGCGCCGGCATTTGCCGCTCCCAGCGCAGCTTGCCGCGGGTGAGCACCCAGGCCGCGGCGCTGCCGTAGCGGCTCAGCATGCACAGCAAGTCGTGTTCGAGCAGATCGTCGGGATGCTCGGGAATCCCGTGGCGCGCCAGGTAGGCGGGCGACGCGTACAGTCCCCAGTACTCGAGGTTGATCGGCCGCGCATTCAGCGACGCATCATCCGGCAGTTCGCCCATGCGGATCGCGATGTCGAAATTCTCGGCGATCAGGTCGACCCGGCGCGGCGACAGGTCCAGTTCCAGCGACACGCCCGGATAACGGTCGATGAAGCGCGCGATCACCTCGTGCAGGCCGAGGTTGGCAAAGTCGCCCGGCAGCGATATGCGCAGCTTGCCGCTCGGCTCCCCCTGCCGGTGCTGCGCCAGGGCGCCGGCCGCCTCTACTTCTTCCGCCACCTTGCGCGCGTGTTCCAGCAGGCTGGCGCCGAATTCCGTCACCACCAGCTTGCGCGTGGTCCGCTGCAACAGGCGTTCGCCCAGCTTCTGCTCCAGCAGGGCGATACGGCGCGAGACCGTCGATTTGGGCAGCTGCACGCGCTCGGCGGCGCGGCTGAAACTGCCTGCCTCGACGATGCGGGCAAACAGCAGCAGGTCATTTGGTTCGACTTCCATGATTGTTCCACCAGTAGGATAATGTTATCCATTCTACTGGCTTCCGGATTGATTTTGGAACCATTACAGTGTGTCCATCAACACTCCCAACACAAAGGACACGACATGAACATCCTGCAGATCACTTCCAGCGTACGTGGCAACGATTCGGAATCGAGCCGCGTCGCCAACCTCATCGTGGGCAAACTGGTCTCGAGCAATCCGGACGCGAAAGTCGTGCGCCGCGACTTCGGCGCCCAGCCGCACCCGCTGCTGGACGGCGCCGCCGTCGGCGCCCTGTTCACCCCGGCCGAGCAGCGTAGCAGCGAACAGGCGGCCCGCGTGGCTCTGGACGACGCCCTGATCGCGGAAGCGCAGGCCGCCGACGTGATCGTGATCGGCGCTCCAATGTACAACTTCGGCATGCCGGTGCAGCTGAAGAACTGGTTCGACGCGATCGCCCGCTCCGGCGTGACCTTCCGTTATACCGAGACCGGCCCGGAAGGTCTGCTGAAGAACAAGAAGGTGTACGTGGCCACCGCCCGCGGCGGCATCTATCCGGCGGACGCCGACCCGCAAGTGCCGCACATCCGCATGCTGCTGAACTTCCTGGGCCTGACCGACCACACCTTCATCTATTCGTCGGGCCTGAACATGGGTCCGGATGCAGCGACCAAGGGCAAGCAGGAAGCCGACGCAGCGGTGGAAGCCGCGCTGGCGTAAGATCTCGTCGCTGAAGAAGCGGCGGGCAAGCAACCAACACATGAGGAGAACAGCATGACCGAGCAAACCCTAAACGCCACGATCATCAAGTCGCGGGGCGTCGAACGCCTGATCCAGGGCCAGTTCGTGATGGACGGCGCGGGCGTGAAGATCAACCGTGTGCTGACCGGTTCGCTGCAGCGCCGCCTCGATCCCTTCCTGATGCTCGATGCCTTCGGCAGCGACCAGGCGGGCGACTACATCGCCGGCTTCCCCGAGCACCCGCACCGCGGCTTCGAGACCGTCACCTACATGCTCAACGGCCGCATGCGCCACCGCGATAGCGCCGGCAACGAAGGCCTGGTGACCAACGGCGGCGTGCAGTGGATGACAGCCGGCCGCGGCGTGATCCACTCCGAAATGCCGGAGCAGGACGAGGGACTGATGGAAGGCTTCCAGCTGTGGCTCAACCTGCCGGCGAGCAGCAAGATGCAGGCGCCCTGGTACCGCGACATCCCGACCGAGGAAGTGCCGCGCTTTACCAATGACGAGGGCGTGACGGTGCAGGTGATCGCGGGCGAGATGCAAGGCGTGAAGGGCGCGGTACAGCGCGAGCACACCGAGCCGCTCTACCTCGATATCGCGATCCCGGCCGGCGTCACCTACGAGCAGCCGATCCCGCAGGGTCACAATGCCTTCCTCTATGTATACCGTGGTGACGCGGTGGTCGAGGGCAAGGGCGTGAGCAAGACGCGCATGGCGGTGCTGGATAACGCCGTGGGCGCCGATGGCGTGCGCATCAAGGCGGTCGAGGCGACCAGATTGATCCTGCTGGCTGGCCGTCCGCTGAACGAGCCGATCGCGCAGCATGGCCCCTTCGTGATGAACACCACCGAAGAGCTGTACCAGGCCTTCGACGACTTCCGGGCCGGCCGCTTCGCTTGAACAGTCTGAAGCCCATACGTCAATGCGCTACACTGACGGGATGACGCAAGTTCATCCCGTTTTTTTATGCCATTGATCGACACCGTAGCCGACCTTCTTGCGCGCGCCAGCCGTGCGCTCGGTTTCGAGACCGCGGACTCCTTCCCGCCCGGCCACGCCTACGCGCGCACGCGCTGGAACAAGGCCTACTTCGACATTCCCTCGGACCTGAAACCCGAGGCGATCGAGCAGCGCATGTGCGAGGCGATTGCCAACACCCCTGTGCTGTTCGGCGAAATCCAGAACCCGACCCCGCGCATGCAGCGCACCCTGCTGGGCATCATCGAGGCGCGCCTGCGCCGCGGCCAGGGCGCGCCGAACGACCTGGCCCAGTTGCTTGTAGACGCCTACCGCAGCCCGCACACCGTGGAGACCGTGCCGGGCCTGCGCCAGGCGATCCGCGATACCTCAGGCTATGAGCCCCACGTGCAAGCCAATGCGATCCTTGCCTACCTCGCGGACGCGCCCGCGGCCTTCGGCGTCATCGAGGCGCGGCCGTAAGCTGCGCGGGATGTGCCGCGTTGCTCGGCACGTAGCGCTTGCGCAGCAGCATGAACGGGGTCTCCACTAGCTTATACAGCAGCCAGCCGGACAGCACCGACAGCGCCAGGAGCGCGCCGATCGTAAGCGGATTCTCGGCCCCATAGCCGTGGGCAGCCATCCACTTGGCCGCCATGACGCATAGCGGCTTGTGCAGCAGGTAGATCGCGTAGGACCACAGCGCCAATGCGCCCGCACCAGGCACCTTGAGCCAGCGCAGCAAGGAATCTTCCGCTACCGCCGCCACGATCAGGAGGGAAAAACCCAGCGCCATCAGCGGGAAGCCGAACACGGTGATGCCGTAGCCGTAGCGGTCGTCGAGGAAGAACCAGAACGCCACCCCGCAGGCGAGCAGTCCCAGACCGCCCATCAGGTTGCCGTGGCGGGTCAGGCGGGTCCACGCGCCGGGCTGGTGGTTGCGCAGCAGCGCGAGGGCGACGCCCGCCACCAGTTCGTCCACTCTGCAGAAGCTAGAGTAATAAATGTACTTGAAATAGAAGTAAAGCTTATGGTTCTGCCCTGCCATCTCCTGCCATAGCTCGGCCCGGACCAGCATGCCGGCCACGAAGACCAGGGCAATCGCCGTCCAGGCCAGCCGCAGCGAGCCGCCGAACAGCACGCCGAGCAGTGCAAGCGCGGGCAGCAGCAGGTAGAACTGTTCCTCGATCGCCAGCGACCAGCTGTGGGAAAACGCGCTGCCCGGCTCCAGCGCGAAGTTCTGGACGAAGCTCGCGTACTCCCACAGCGGCAGCAGCGGATCGTCGCCGCGGAAGGCCGGCCACAGGAAGTACAGGGCCAGCACCACCCAGTAATTCGGCAGTGTGCGCAGCAGGCGCCGCGCATAGAAATGCTTGAGCGAGAAGCCGCCGGGACTCTTCATCGCCGCGAAGATCTGGTTGCCGATCAGGTAGCCCGACAACGCGAAGAACAGGTCGACGCCGACCCAGCCGACCTCCCCCACCCAGCCGAAGGTCGGCGCATCGCTCACGAACAGCACGTAGTGATGCAGCACCACCAGCGTGACGGCGAGCGCGCGCAGCGAATCGAGGCCGTGGATGCGGGTGGTGGTGGAAGGCATGCTGTACATCGTCGTTGGGGAATGGCGGATCATGCCACGCTGCCGCACCGCACGCCAAGGTTTGCCGATAAAATGTCGGCACCTCATCTCTATCCCGGATCACCACCGCAATGACTTCCCCGAACAAGTACCAGTTCAAATCCGTCAACTACACCGGCCTCGCGAAGGGCCCGCGCGTCATCATCATGGGTGCGACCCACGGCAACGAGGTCTGCGGCACCATCGCCATCCGCCGCGTGATGGACGATATCGACAATGGCAAGCTGCAGATCGTGGCCGGCAGCGTGACCTTCGTGCCGGTGGTGAATCCGAAGGCTTATGAACAGAACACCCGCAACGGCGACCGCAACCTGAATCGCAACTTGTTCCCGAAGGACGCCCCGCAGGACTTCGAGGACCACATCGCCAACTGGCTGTGCCCCCTGCTGGCCCAGCATGAGGTGCTGCTCGACCTGCACTCCTTCAATGCGGTCGGCGGCCAGCCTTTCGTGATGGTCGGGCCGCTGAACAACGACGGTCCGCTGCAGCCCTTCAAGCACGCGGAGAAAGAGCGTGCATGGGCGCGCCGCCTGGGCGTGAAGCGCTTCGTGGATGGCTGGCTGGCGGCCTACGGCGACGGCGTCAAGCGCCGCAGCCGCAATGCCGATGAACTGGAAACCGTGCTGCGCTACGGCGTCGGCACCACCGAATACATGCGCACCACAGGCGGCTATGCGCTGACGCTCGAATGCGGCCAGCACGTGGACCCGGACGCGCCGGAAGTCGCCTACCGCGCCATCATGAACACCCTGGCGCACCTGGGTCTGATCGAGGCGCCGGACGCGCAGCCGGTGCCTTTCGAGGAGATGGAAGCGCTGTCGATGGTGGTGGTGCACGACAAGCTGCATGCAGACGACGCCTTCTCGCGCCAGTGGGCCAGTTTCGATCCGGTGAGCGAAGGCGACGAGATCGGCGTGCGCGCCGACGGCAGCAGGGTCACCGCCGAATTCAGCGGCCGCATCCTGTTCCCTGACGCGAAGGCCGGCGCCAATTCGGAGTGGTACTACCTGACCCGCCCGAACCCATCCTTCGGCCGCGAATAAAGCCATGACGCCGCTTTTCAGGCGGCGTCAGCAAGCTTTCCGCATATATCGTAAGATGACGATATTCGGATCGAAAGAACCCGATACAAGGAAGATTCTATGGACATCGACGCGATCCACAAGGCCCTGGCCAACCCGGTGCGGCGCCAGATCCTGCACTGGCTGAAGGATCCGCACCAGCACTTCGCCGAGCAGGAACATCCGCTCGACCTGGGCGTCTGCTGCAAGCTGATCGACCAGCGCACCGGCCTGTCGCAATCGACGGTCTCGGCCCACCTGGCGACCCTGCACAAGGCGGGGCTGGTGAGCACACGGCGCGTCGGACAGTTCATCTTCTTCCAGCGTAACGAGGAGGTTATTCAAGCCTTCCTCGATCAACTGAACGACGGACTTTAGGAGTACAACGCATGACGACGATGTTTGACCCGCTCAAGGTAGGAGCGCTGGAACTGCCGAACCGTATCATCATGGCGCCGCTCACCCGCGCACGCGCCGTCGGCGCGGGCCGCGTGCCCAACGCGCTGATGGTGGATTACTACGTGCAGCGCGCGTCGGCAGGCCTGATCCTGTCGGAAGCCACCGCCGTCACGCCGCGTGGCGTGGGCTATGCCGACACCCCGGGCATCTGGTCGGATGAACAGGTCGAAGGCTGGAAGAAGGTCACCGAAGCGGTGCACAAGGCCGGCGGCCGCATCTTCCTGCAGCTGTGGCACGTGGGCCGCATCTCGGACCCGGTCTTCCTCGACGGCGAGCTGCCGGAAGCACCGTCGGCAATCGCCGCCAAGGGCCATGTGAGCCTGGTGCGTCCGATGCGCGACTACACCACCCCGCGCGCGCTGGAGCTGTCCGAGATCCCGCGCATCGTGGCCGAATATCGCAAGGGCGCCGAGAACGCCAAGAAGGCCGGCTTCGACGGCGTCGAAGTCCACGGCGCCAACGGCTACCTGCTCGACCAGTTCCTGCAGGACTCCACCAACCAGCGCAATGACCAGTACGGCGGCTCGATCGAAAACCGCGCCCGCCTGATGCTGGAAGTGACCGACGCCTGCATCGAGGTGTGGGGAGCCGACCGCGTCGGCATGCACCTGGCGCCACGCCGCGATTCGCATGACATGGGCGACTCGACCCCGGCGGAGACCTTTGGCTACGTCGCACGCGAACTGGGCAAACGCGGCATCGCCTTCATCTGCGCCCGCGAAGCGATCGGCGACGACAGCCTGCGCGCCCACCTCAAGAAGGAATTCGGCGGCGTCTACATCGCCAACGAAAAGCTGACCAAGGAAAGCGCACAGCAGCTGATCGCCTCGGGCGAAGCGGATGCGGTGGCCTTCGGCGTGTGGTTCATCGCCAACCCCGACCTGCCGCAGCGCCTCAAGCAGGACGCACCGCTGAACACGCCGCGTCCGGAGCTGTTCTATGCGTCGGGGGCGGAGGGGTATATCGATTATCCGGCGCTGGCTTAAGTAGTTGGTCCGCAACTAAAATTGGATCCCGGCCTGCGCCGGGATGACGGTCTCCAGGCAGGTGGCTAGACGATACGCCTTCTGTCCCATCGGCTCAAAGACCGTCATTCCGGCGCAGGCCGGAATCCAAGTCCGTAGCACAGCACTAACCTCTCCTTTCACCCCGTACATACGTTCCACAAACGAATATGCCCGTGGTGTAAATGACAGCCCTCCCATGCTATTCTTGCGCGATTATTTTTATCGCGCCCGATAGCGCTGTCCAGGAGACCCCGTGAAACACTTCGCACCCCGCGTGATGGCGATCGCCATCGCTTCCGCCCTTGCCTTCAACGCCGCGCACGCCGCCCCTGCTCCGGCACGCGCCGAGAACGCCTATCTGTCGCAGGCGGACGCCATGGCCCGTTCGGCGCGCGTGTCGAACGTGGACTACGTCCTCGACTTCACGCTGACCGGCAAGGAGAACTTCGCGGGCACGACCACCGTCACCTTCGACCTAAAGGACACCGACTCGGCCCTGACGATCGACCTCGACAAGGCGACCGTGAAATCGGTCACCGTCAACGGCAAGCAGGTCACCCCGGCCTACAACAACTGGTTCGTCACGCTGGCCCCGCAAGACCTCGTCAAGGGCCGCAATACCGTCACCATCAGCTACGAGCGCGCCCACAGCACCAACGGCGAGGGCCTGCACCGTATGGTCGACCCGGTCGATGGCCGTGTCTATACCTACTCGCACTTCGAGCCGGCCGCCGCGCACCAGATGTTCGCGGTGTTCGACCAGCCCGACCTGAAGGCCACCTACACCGTCACCGTCAATGCCCCCGCCGACTGGCACGTGGTCACCACCACCCGCGAATCGAATATCGCGGATGCGAGCGGCGGCAAGCGCTGGACCTTCCCGAAAACCAAGAAGCTCAGCCCCTACAACTTCTCGCTGCACGCGGGTCCGTATAAGGTCTGGGAAGACAACAGCGGCAAGTACCCGATGCGCCTGTTCGCGCGCCAGTCCGTCGCCGCACAGGTGACGCCGGCCGACTGGTTCCGCTATACCAAGGGCGGCATCACCTTCTTCGAGAACTACTTCGGCATCCCTTACCAGTTCGAGAAGTATGACCAGCTCCTGGTGCCGGACTTCCTGTACGGCGCCATGGAAAACGCGGCGGCGATCACCTTTGCCGAAGGCGGCTTCCTGTACAAGGCCGAGATGACCGCCGCCCAGAAGGCGCGCCTGGCGGAAGTCATCCTGCACGAGATGGCGCACCAGTGGTTCGGCGACCTGGTCACCATGAAGTGGTGGAACGGCCTGTGGCTCAACGAGAGCTTCGCGTCCTTCATGGCGACCCTGGCCACGGCCGAATCGACCGAGTTCAAGGACGCCTGGCAGGCCTTCTACCAGGAAGACAAGCAGGGTGCGTACAACATGGACCAGAAGGTGTCGACGCACCCGATCGAAGTGCCGGTGCCCTCCTCGGCCAACGCCTTCGACAACATCGACGCCATTACCTACTCGAAGGGCGCCTCGACCCTGAAGCAGCTGCGCCACATGCTGGGCGAAGAAGTGTTCCGCAAGGGCGTGCACAACTACCTGGTCAAGTACTCGTGGCAGAATGCGAAGCTGGAAGACTTCATCGGCAGCCTCGGCGAAGCGGCCGGCCGCGACCTGAGCAAATGGACCCAGGACTGGCTGTACCAGGCCGGCGTGAACACCATCACCGCCAGCTACAGCTGCTCCAACGGCAAGATCAAGGACTTCTCGCTGGCGCAGACCGCGCCGAGCAAGACCCTGCCGACCCTGCGCGAGCAGCGCGTGCAGGTCGGCGCCTTCAAGCTCGAGAACGGCAAGCTGGTACTAGCCAAGAACGTACCGGTGACCTACTCGGGCGCCAAAACCGCCGTGCCGGGCATGGTCGGCGCAGCCTGCCCGGACCTGGTCTATCCGAACTACCAGGACTGGGGCTTCGTGAAGGTCAACCTCGACAAGCGCAGTTTCGACACCGCCCGTACCACCCTCGGCGGCGTGGACGACCCGCTGCTGCGCGCCATGCTGTGGCAGGCGCTGTGGGACGGCGTGCGCGACGCCAAGCTGCCGCTCAACGAATTCATCCAGGTCGCCCTCGCCAATGCGCCGCAGGAGAAGGATTACACCCTGCTGGGCGACGTGCTGGGCAAGGTCACCTTCTCCAAGTACTACCTCGATGCGATGGGCCTAAACAATGCCTACAGCCGCCAGACCACCAAGGCGCTGGAAGACATGACCTGGCAAGGCGTGGTCGCCTACAAGGGCAACGACAACTTCCAGCGCCGCTGGTTCGGCGCCTACATGAGCGTGGCGAGCAGCCCGGAAGCACTGGCGCGCCTGGCAGGCATGCTGGAGGGTAAAGGCACCGAAGGCCTGAACATCAGCCAGGACCAGCGCTGGGCCATCATCAACCGCCTGAACCGCTTCAATTACCAGGGCGCGGCTGCGCTGGTGGAAGCCGAGCAGGCGCGCGACAAGTCGGACACCGGCCAGGGCGCCGCCATCGCGGCCACCGTGGTGCGTCCGGATCCGAAGGTCAAGGGCGAGTGGCTGGCCACCGTGGAAGACCTGAAGACCAAGCTGCCGTTCTCGCGCGTGCGCACGGCGATGGGCGCCATGTACCCGGTCGAGCAGCACAAGCTGGCCGAGCAGACTGCCAATGACCGCCTGGCGAAGCTGCCGGCGATCGACAAGGCGGCCGGTCCGGTCTTCATGCGCAGCTATGCCAACACCATGATCCCGGCCAGCTGCACGCCGCAAAGCGTCCAGCGCCTGCAGCGCGCCGCCGACAGCATGAAGGAGCTGTCGGCCGGCACCCGCCGCTCGCTGCTCGACACGCTGCAGGAAGACCAGCGCTGCGTGGCGATCAAGAAGGCATTGACCGCACCGAAGTCGTGATTTGACCTACGCGGCTTACCCACGCCGCACGCCCGGCTGGCCTTTGCTGGCCACGCTGGGCGTTCACCTGCTGCTGGCCTGGAGCTGGCGGCTTGCGCATCCGCCGGCCCGGGACCTGCAGGGGGAGCGCGTGTTCGAACTGCTTCCCGTGCTGCCTCCCGCGCCGCGGCAACCGGAAGTACGTCCCAAGCCTCCCCCACTCCGCACCACCACGCCCGTTGCACCCGGTACGCGCAACGCCCCGAGGGCTGCAATCAGCGAGCCCGAGCCGATCACGCCGGCAGTCGATGCACCGGCACCAAGCGCCAATCCCTTCGCCATCACCGAGCCGGCGCCAGCGGCGGAACCGGCGCTCGATGCCATGGTTGGCCGCGCCAAACGCGACGCCCGTGCGTTCGACCGCGAGCTCAGGAAAGGTAAATCAGGCGTACCCGAAGTCGCCGACACGCCCTGGGCACGCTTTCGCAGCGCGCTGGAAGCCGCCCATATCGACCGGGGCATGGGAGTGAGCAGCGAGACCTATACTGCACCCGACGGACAGGTCATCTACCGCTTCCGCCGCAATGGAAGAACCATGTGCCGCACCGGCGGCAGCGTCGGGCCGAAGATCGGCGGCGCCGTCGGCGGCGGCGAGGTGCTGTTCGACGTGCAGGGCGGCGGCGGGCGAGCCGGTGAAATCCAGTGCCCGAGCCACGCCCAATGGAAGCGCGACTGATACTGTCGGCCTGCGCGCCCATTCCTTGTTTTCTGCCGGCGACCCCTCGTTTTCGTCGTTCCATCGGCGCCCCCTTTTTCGCCAGGGGCGCGGCACGCTAAGATGCCGCCATCAACGAACAAGGAGATGGATGTGAAAACGATGATCGCCGCCGTGCTCGCGGTCTGCTGCCTGTCCGCCGCCCCGGCCCACGCCCAGGAGGGCCGGGTCATCACGGCCGCCCACGGCGCGGCGCAGGAGTGGCTGAAACTGGTGGACGCCGAAAACTATGCGGCCGCCTACGAGGCAAGCGCGAACGAGGTGCGCGCGAAAACCCCGAAGTTCGCCTGGAACATGCTGCTCAGCGCGGTGCACCTGCCGCTCGGCCAGCTGCGCGCACGAAAACTCGTGACCACGGCGCCCGAAGCGGGCGGCAAGCGGGTCAAGTTCGAGTTCGACTCGCAATTCGAGAAGGACAAGCAGGTGCGCGAGAACGTCACCACCGTGCTCGACCAGGATGGCAAGTGGCGCGTGACCGGCTACACCGTCGCCTCGGACTGAGCGCCTAGCGCGGCCCCGGGCCCTTGGCCGTCGGCGCGCACAGCTCCACCACCCGGCGCCAGGCGCCGGTGCCTTCGCACACGACCGGCGGGCGCCCCTGCAGCAGCTTGCCCAGGTCGACCGGCTTGCCCTCGTTGACGATCACGCCGCGGTTGACCGGGATGCAGAGCGCGTCGTGCCAGGCCGCGGCATAGCCCTGCGGCGTCGGTAAGGGCCCGCGCGCCCGCAGCGCGGCCGCCTCGCAGGCTTTCTTCGTCTTGTATGTTCCGCGCAAGCTCGTACTCTCGAGCATCACATCGCCGTGCTGCTGCAGGTAGAGCAGCAGGATCATCGTAAACATTCAGCTTCCTCACTGGCGCCGCTTCCCCGCACGCCTGACCTTGTTCAAACGTCCTCCCGGGCCCGCAGGCTAGCCTGTGGGTCCACTGAAAGGACCCTTCATGTTCAAGCTCGTCACCTGGAACATCCAGTCCGGCCGCAGCCTGGACGGCAAGACCGACCTCGACCGTATCATCGCATGCCTCGACCGCTTTTGCAGTTTTGACATGCTTTGTGTTCAAGAAGTTTCAAGCGGCTATACCCCCGCTGGCGAAGACCAGTTCGCCATGCTGCGCGAACGCCTGCCCGGCTACACGGGCTTTACTGCCCTCGCCTGCGACACCGCCGAGCCAGGCGACCGGCCAGGCGCGCGCCGCCGCTTTGGCATGATGGTGTCCTCTCGCCACCCTGTGTTGCAGGTGTTCCGCCATTCCCTGCCCTGGCCGTCCGCGCCCGAGGTGATGAGCATGCCGCGCAGCACGCTCGAACTGACGGTGGTGGCGCCCGGCGGCCCCCTGCGCGTGCATGCCGTGCACCTCGAGTATTTCTCGCAGCGCCAGCGCATGGCCCAGGTCGAGCGCCTGCGCGAACTGCACCGCGAGGCGAGCCTGCACGCCGCCAACCCGCCCGCGCCCGGCCGCGGCCCGTTCGCCGTGCCGCCGCGCGCCATGCCGGCCCTGCTGGCGGGCGACTTCAACATGCTGCCCGGCTCGCCCGAACACCAGCGCCTGCTGGCGCCCTTCGCCGACGGCGTGCAGCCCTGGCGCGACTGCTGGCAGCTGGTGCAGCCGGGCCGGCGCCACGCTCCCACGGTGGGCCTGCACGATGCCAGCCCCGGCGCCGGCGCGCCCTTCACCTTCGACTACGTGTTCGCCAGCGCCGACCTGGCCGGGCGCGTGCGCCGCGTGCGGGTGGACGCGAGCGAACAGGGTTCCGACCACCAGGCCCTGCTGGTGGAACTCGACTGGGGCTGAAGGGGCAACACGCTCGGGCAGGCCGTACAATGGCGCTTTCGCGGCCGCGTGCCGCGCACTGTTTCAAGAGGCCACATTGGACTGGGATTACCCGCAACCCTTTATCCTGCCCGTCACGCCGGAAGCCGGCGACATCGACGGCCTGAACCATACGAACAATGCCGTCTACGTGCGCTGGTGCGAACAGGCCGGCTGGGCCCATTCGGAGCAGCTCGGCCTCACGCTGGACGATTACCGGCGCCTGGACCGCGCGATGGCGATCCGGCGGGGCGAATACGATTACCTGCTGCCGACCCTGCTGGGCGAGCGCCTGCGCCTGGCCACCTGGCTGGTGGCGGGCGACGGAAAGCTGGCGATGGAGCGGCGCTTCCAGCTGGTGCGCGACAGCGACGGCGCGACGGTGCTGCGCGGACGCTGGGACCTGGTCTGCATCGAGATCAGCAGCGGCCGGCCGCGCCGCATGCCGGCCGAGTTCGTCGATACCTACATGCCGGCGGTGGCGCCGACGGTGTAGGCAGCTTGACGCACACCACGCATTGAGTGTGCTCAAGGAAGACATTGAGGCAACCGGCCCCCTTTCCGCTTGTGACGGGCGACACTGGCCAGGTCACGTCCGCTGCCACGAGGGAAAGATGCGCCATTACCTGTCCACCGCCCAGTTCGCCAAGCTGTCCTCCCTCACTGCCCTGGTCGCAGCGCTGGCCGCGCTCATCGCGCTCACCCTTCTATCCGGCTGCCGCCTGCGCGAAACGGGCCAGGAAGACCTCGTGATTCCCGAACTGGTGCGCACCCACCTGTACGTATCGCCGTCCGGCTCGGACAGCAATCCCGGCACCCGCGACGAGCCCTTCCGGACGCTCACGCGCGCCGCCCAGGCGGTCACGCCCGGCACCACGGTGCATGTCGCGCCCGGCACCTATTTCGGCGGTGTGCGCACCAACACCCACGGCACCGCGGAAGCGCGCATCGTGTTCGAGTCCACCGAGCGCGGCGGCGCGCGGCTGGTGCCGCCACTCGATTCGCGCCAGCCGGCGGCCTGGGACAACCGCGCCAACTACCTCGACATCATCGGCTTCGAAATCGACGGCGGCCAGTACCAGAGCGGCATGAAGTGGCTGAGCGGCATCTACAACGGCGGCTCGCACAACGGCATCCACCACAACCACATCCACCACATCGGCAACGACGTACCCTGCGAAGCCAAGGGCGGGGCCGGCATCGGCATCGACAGCTACTACAAGGGCAACGACGCCGAAGTGGTCGGCAACCACGTGCACGACATCGGCCCGCCCGAGTGCCGCTACATGCACGGCATCTACGTCAGCACCACGGCCACCGTGCGCGACAACATCATCTACCGCGCTTCCGGCGCCGGCATCCACCTGTGGCACGACGCCAGCAACGTCACGATCCGCGGCAACACGGTGGTCGGCTGCGGCACCGGCATCGTGGTCGGGGGCGGCGACTTCTATCACAGCAAGGGACCGAACGACCACACCCACACCGCGAACAATATCGTCTACGACAACGGCCACGGCATCCTCGAACAGGGAGCGACCGGCGCCAACATCAGCTACCGCAACAACCTGGTGTTCCAGAATTCGGGCGGCGACTGGAGACTGTCGGCCGGCCGCCAGCACTCCGGCACCGTCACCGCGGCCCCGCTGTTCGCCGACTACAGCCGCTCGCTGCCCACGCCGGACTTCCGGCTCCAGCCGGGCTCGCCCGCCATCGGAAAGGGCCTGGCGCCGGACGCCGGCGACGCCGTGGCCCTGCGGCCGCGCCGCCAGATCGACATCGGCGCCGTGCCCTATACCGAGGCGGAACCGGCGGGCGTGCCCTCACCGGCGGCCCAATAGAATAGGCCGCCCCAGTAGGCCGCTACTACTCAATGCGCCTGGCACCTCCCACGGCAAGAACCGTGGGGGAACTACCATGCGTTCTTAGAGGATCTCGCGCACCAGCTCGAAAGGCCGGCATAGTCGCACGCCCTTCGGCGTGACCACGAACGGCCGGTTGATCAAGACCGGATGCGCGAGCATCGCGTCGAGCAGAGCCTCGTCGCCGACGCCGGGGCCATCCAGCCCGAGTTCCCCAAACAGGGCTTCTTTACTGCGTACGGCATCGCGCACCGTCAGGCCGGCGGCAGCGATCATCTCGCGCAGCGGTTCACGCGTCGGCGGCGTCGTCAGGTAGTCGATCACCTGCGGTTCATGGCCGGCCTCGCGGATGGCGGCCAGGGTATTGCGCGAGGTCCCGCAGCGCGGGTTATGGTAAATCGTGATATCCATCTGTTAAATTCTCATCAATATTGCCGAAAAACTAGCGGCATCATAACCACAGCACATCACTGACACCAGCTTTTTTGCTTGTTCCTCGCTCGGGCTCGCTATAGAATTCGTCGCTTATTTTTCCGTTGGCAACAAATGCTGGCAGGGAAACACTTTGAAAGAGAACCGATGAGCGAGTACCTGCTGCGGCCCGCAGCACTTCCCACCTGGGGCCAGCGCACCGCGCTTCGCCTGCTCAACCTGGCCGGCTGGAACGTGCATTACAAACCCCTGCCGGGGCCGCACGGGATTGCCGTGGTTTACCCGCACACCTCGAACTGGGATTTCCTGGTCGGCCTGTTCGCCAAGTGGGCGGTCGGCCTGAAGTTCCGCTGGCTGGCCAAGGATTCGCTGTTCCGCGGCGTGATGGGCACGATCATGCGCTACTGGGGCGGTATCGCCGTCGACCGCCGGGCCTCGATGGGCGCGACGCGCAAGCTGGCCGAAGACATGCTGGCCGCACCATGGTGCTGGATCGCGATCACGCCGGAAGGTACGCGCAGCTACCGTCCGCACTGGAAAAGCGGTTTCTACCACCTTGCCACCACCGCGAACGTGCCGCTGCTGCTGGTCTACATCGACTACGGCACCAAGGTGCTCAGCGTGACCGACACCCTGACCCTGACGGGCGACACCGAGAAGGACATGGCAGCCATCGCCGCCGTCTACGCAGGCCGCCAGGGCCGCTACCCGGACCAGGCCGCGCCCATCAAGCTGGCGCCGCCGCGCGACCCGTCGGAACCGCAGCGCCGCCGCGCCTGAGCGCCGATGCATTGGGGTGGTCAAGCGCGGCCACCCGGCTCGGAACTCGCTTCACCGCATGTTTTTTCCCGCCGCCGCACGATCCGGAAGCGCAGGTAATCAGCGTTAACGCCCTGGCGCCTGGATGGCGTCGCGCCTTTTGAACAGGCGCTTCCATGCCAGCAGTTCCGCCACACCACCCGCCAGGAACATCAGCCCCGCATCCTCGCGCAGCCCGAGGTAATACAGGATGGCGGCAGCGGCGAAGAACGCCAGGGTCGGCAGGTGGTAGCGCATCGTGTCTCCAGAGATCGTTGTTTTGAATCTTGCCAGTCTGGCAGCGGTTTATTAGGGCAAGGTTAAGCCTTGTCGGCGGCCAGTTCATCCCAGGCCATCGCCGCACTCAGGAAGAGTCGGCCATTCAGCGCTTGCAGCAGCGTGCTGTGGCGCAGCCGGTCCATCACCGGTCCCTTGACTTCGGCCAGGTGCAGCAGCACGCCGCGCTGGCGCAGCGAAGTATTCAATTCCTCCAGCCCGAACAGGGCCGAGGTGTCGATCGCATTCACCGCCGACAGCACCAGCACCAGGTGGCGCGTGTCCGGCTGCGCGGCCAGCTCGTCCTCGATGCGTTCGTTGACCGCCTCGACGTTCCCGAAGAACAGGCCGGCGTCCACGCGCAGCAGGAGCAGGCCCGGTGCGGTCTCGGTGGAATAGCGATCCACGTTGCGGAAGTGCTCGGTGCCGGCGATGCGTCCCAGCACCGCAATGTGCGGACGGCTGGCGCGCCAGATCAGCGCTCCCATCGACAGCGCCACGCCCACCACCACGCCCGCTTCCACACCCAGCCCTAGCACCCCGCACGCAGTCGCCAGCAAGGCCGCGGCGTCGGCGCGGTCGTAATGCCAGGCGGTGCGCAGGGTCGACAGGTCGAGCATGCCCAGCACCGCCACGATGATGGTGGCCGCCAGCACCGGCAGCGGCAGCAGCGCCAGCCAGCCGGTGGGCGCGACCAGGGCCGCCGCAAGCAGCGCCGCCGTGATCAGGCTCGCCAGCTGCGAATTGGCGCCGGCCGCGAAATTCACGGCCGAACGCGAGATGCTGCCGGTCACCGGGAAGCCGCCGCTCAGGGCGCTGCCGATATTGGCCACGCCCAGTCCCACCAGTTCGCGGTTGCTGCCCAGCTTTTCGCCGCGCTTGAGGGCGAGGGTCTGGGCGCCGGACATGCTGATCAGGAAGACCATGAAGCCGACCAGGAGTGCCGGCTGCAGCAGCGCCTGCCAGTGCGCGCTGGAAGTGGCCAGGTTCAGTCCCGGCAAGCCGGCCGGGACCGCCCCGGTGGTGGCCACGCCCAGCCGGTCGAGCCCGAGCCCCGCCACCAGGGCGGTGGCGCCGACCACGACCAGCATGGGCGCCAGCTTCGCTCCGATGTCGGCCGCGGCCGGCGCCATGCCGAGCCGCTGCAGGGCGCCCGCTAGAAACCTGCGCGCCCACACCAGCAGCGCCAGCGCGCCCAGGCCCAGCGCCGCGCTGGCAGCATGCAGCTGCGGCGGCGCCGCGCCCAGCAGGGCCGGCAGCTGGCCCCAGGCGATCAGGAGCGCCGAACCGATGGTGAAGCCGCTCATCACGGGACGCGAGAAAAAGTTGGCGAGAAAGCCGATGCGCAGCAGGCCGCAGGCAAGCAGCACCGCGCCCGAGAGCAGGGCCAGCTGCGCGGCCAGCACGCCGTACAGGGCGCTGCCGGGGGCGGCCAGCGGCGCCAGGATGGATGCCGTCATCAGCGAGATGATCGCCATCGGCCCCACCGACTGGGTGCTGCTGGTGCCGAACAAGGCGTACAGGACCGGCGGCACGATGCTGGCGTAGATCCCGACCACCGGCGGCAGCCCGGCCACCAGGGCGTAGGCCATGCCCTGCGGGATCATCATCATCGCCACCACGATGCCGGCGCTGATGTCGCCCGGCAGCATGCTACGCCGGTAGTGCCGCATCCACTGGAGCATAAGAGTATTGCTTACAGAAAAGCCGCTAGCCTACCACAGCGATACGAGCTTATTGCATCGCGAGTTCGACGCAGTTGCGCCCTGCCCGCTTGGCGCGCGCCAGGGCCGCGTTGACCCGGACTGCCAGCGAATCGCCGTTTTCCAGTTCGCCCAGCTGGGCCACGCCCAGGCTCACCGTCAGGTGGTCGCAACCCGGGATCTCGGCCTGCTCGATGGCGGCGCGCAGCTTCTCGGCCAGCTTGAGGCCATCGATCGCGCTGGTGTGCGGGGCGATCACCTGGAATTCCTCGCCGCCCGAGCGCACCAGCGCGTCGCTCGAACGCAGCAGCGCACGGACCGTGTCGGCCACGGTGCGCAGCGCCACGTCGCCGACCGGGTGGCCGTAGGCGTCGTTGATGTTGCGGAAGCGGTCGATATCGAAGGCGATCAGCGCCAGCGGCAGGCGGTAGCGGCGCGCACGCTTGATTTCCTGCTCCAGCAGGTATTCGCCGTGGCGCCGGTTGGCCACGCCGGTGAGCGCATCCAGCGTTGCCAGCTGGGTCACGCGGCCCAGCAGCTCTTCGCTTTCGCGCATCATCTCGGCCATGCGCAAACCAAACGCGGCCAGCTGGGCCAGATCGGCAAAGGCGCCCAGCTCGGCGCGCGAGAACGGGCGCGCATGCCCGAACAGCAGGCACAGGGAGCCGCGCGGCGCGCCGGGGCCGGAAGCTGGAATCGGGACACCCAGCACCATTTGCACGCCGCGCGCGTGCAGGGCTTGCGCCAGCTCCGGCTCGCCCGCCTTGTCGAGGGCATCCAGCAACGCCGGTTCGCCGCTGGCGGCGGCCAGCAGGCCGGGGAAGGCATGGCGCAGCGGCGACTGCAGCAGGCGCTCGGCCCGCCCCAGGATCGCAGCCAGGTCGAGGCCCGCCGCGCCGTGCTGCGCTTCGAGGCGCAGGTCGCCACCCTCGTGAAGCTGGAACATCGCCGCGTGCAGCACGCCGGGCCAGCCCTGCAAGGCCACGCACAGGCGTTCGCCGAAGCGGATGCTGTCGTCGGCTTCGGCCAGCGCCTGCTGGGCCTCGCTGCGCACCGCCAGCAGCGAAGCCAGCTCCACCTCGACCGGGCCTGGTGCCGGCGCTCCCGTAAAGCCCTGCGCCAGGCGCGCGGCGACCTGGGGCTGGAGCTCGCCCGGGCCGAAGGGACCGATCGCATAGTCCAGCGGGCCGTGGGCCATCAGCGCCGGCAGCCAGCGCGCATTGGTGAAGGGGCACAGCACCAGCACCGGCGCGCCGGCGCGCTGCGCGACCAGCTGGCCGAGGGCCGCCAGGTCGATGCCGATCTCGAAGCGTTCGAGGTCGAGCACCAAGAGGTCCGCCGGCTGCTGCGCCAGCAGCTCGCTCGCGCTTTCGGCGCCATCGGCCACGCGCAGCTGCGCGAACAGGGCGCCGCAGTCGCGCTGGAAGCCGGCGCGGCGCGGCGCGGCCGGATTGACGAACAGGCAACTGGCCGGCGCAGGTGCGCCGTGGTGCGGGGACATCCCTTCTTCCATTTTCATTCCTGACAAGCGGTTCCAGACCAAAACGATGGAAAGTTTGCCATAAAGCACCTTGAACCGATAGCGAAGATTTGTCTCCGAGTGTGTGGAAGCGCACTGTCGCACATGGGCGCGCCATTGAATACTCTCCCGGTCGATCGAACGCAGAACCTATCAGGAGTATTGCAATGGCAAACCAGGATGACGTGGCAAACAAGCAGAAGGCGATCCAGAGCCGCCAGGACCAGCGCGACGGCAGCATGCAGAAGGCCGAGAACGAGGAGCCGGTGCAGACCGGGATCCAGCAGCCGGCCCCGCCGATGCCCGAGCAGCACCTCGCCAAGCCGGGCATCGAGGCCCAGATGGAGCAGAAACCGAAGTTCATGGCCGAGCAGTACAAGGGCAGCGGCAAGCTGGCCGGCATGACGGCGATCGTCACCGGAGCCGATTCCGGCATCGGCCGCGCGGTCGCGGTGCTGTACGCGCGCGAAGGCGCCGACGTCGCCGTGATGTACCTGAACGAACACGAGGACGCCGCCGAAACCAAGCGCTGCATCGAGGCCGAAGGCCAGCGCTGCGTGACCATCGCGGGCGACGTCAAGGACGCCGAGTTCTGCAAGGACGCGGTCGAGAAGGTGGTCGCCGAATTCGGGCGCCTCGACATCCTGGTGAACAACGCCGCCTTCCAGGAGCACGCCAGCTCGCTGCTGGACATCACCGAGGACCGCCTGGACGAGACCTTCCGCACCAACATCTACGGCTACTTCCACATGGCGCGCGCCGCCCTGCCCTACCTGAAGGAAGGCTCGTCGATCATCAACACGGGTTCGGTGACCGGCCTGAAAGGCTCGAAGAAACTGCTCGACTACTCGGCCACCAAGGGCGCGATCCACGCCTTCACCATGTCGCTGGCGGCCAGCGTGATCGACCAGGGCATCCGCGTCAACTGCGTGGCCCCGGGCCCGGTCTGGACCCCGCTGAACCCGGCCGACCAGTCGCCTGAGCAGATCAAGGAATTCGGCGCCAGCACCACCTTCAAGCGTCCGGCCCAGCCGGAAGAACTGTCGCCGGCCTACGTGTTCCTCGCGTCGCCGGTGTGCTCGGGCTACATCACCGGCGTGATCCTGCCGATCACCGGCACCGTCGGCGAGTGAGGCCGACACCAGGTCAACAATAAGGAGAACGCGTATGCCGCGCAGCATGTGGAAGGGTGCGATCAGCTTTGGACTGGTGCACATCCCCGTCGATATGTATCCGGCGGTCGACAACAAGGGGCTCGACCTGACCATGCTCGACCGGCGCGACTTCTCGCCGGTCGGCTTCAAGCGCTACAACAAGGGCAACGGCAAGGAAGTCTCCTGGGACGACATCGTCAAGGGCTACGAGTACACCAGCGGCGAATACGTCGTGCTGTCCGACGAAGACCTGCGGCGCGCCAACCCGGAGGCGACCCAGACCATCGACATCCTCGCCTTCGTCGATGCCGAGGACGTCTCGCTGCTGTACTTCGAGCAGCCCTACTACCTCGCACCCGGCAAGGGCGGCGACAAGGTCTACGCGCTGCTGCGCGAGACACTGCGCAAGGCCGGCAAGATCGGCATCGCGCGCGTGGTCATCCGCGTCAAGCAGCACCTGGCGGCGCTGGTCTGCGTGGGCGACACCATCGTCATGAACACGCTGCGCTATGCCGACGAGATCCGCGATGCGGGCGACCTCAAGATCCCCGAGGCCGACGACAAGAAGGCCCAGATCACGGACAAGGAACTCAAGATGGCGATGGCCCTCGTGCAGGGCATGGCCGAGGACTGGGATCCCGAGCAGTACCACGACACCTACCGCGAAGACGTGCTGGCCCTGATCGAGAAGAAGGTCAAGGCGCACCAGACCAAGACCATCACCATGCCCGAACCAGGCGAAACAAAGCGCGAAACCGGCAAGGTCATCGACCTGGTCTCGCTGCTGCAGGCCAGCCTGGGCAAGAAGCCGTCGAAAGCCGCGGACGATGACGACGATGACGACGACCCGCCGCCGAAGAAGCGCCGCCCGTCCCGCGATGACGAGGACGAGGAAGAAGCGCCGCCGCCACGCGCCCGCAAGACGGCCGCACACGGCACCGACCGGGTGGCCGCCAGCGGCGCCGCGCCCAAGCGCAAGACCGCGACCAAGGCTGCGGCGAAACCGGCTGCGAAGAAGACTGCCGCCAAGTCCACCGGCGCTCCATCGACGGCTCCCGCGCGCCGCAGGAAGGCGGCGTGACGGATGGATGAATTCATCGATTTCCTCCAGTGGCCGGCGATGCTGGTCACCCTCGTTGCGGCCTACCTGATCGGCTCCAAGCGCGCCGAAAGGCGCGTGTTCGGCTTCTGCACCTTCATCCTCAGCAACGTGCTGTGGATCATCTGGGGCATCCACGACGAGGCCTGGGCCCTGATTGCGCTGCAGACGGCGCTGATGGTGACCAACATCCGCGGGATCTTCAAGAACGAGTCGGCGTAGGACTGCCTGAGCGACAAGCGCATTGGGTAGGGTGGTCGGCTCTGCCGACCGCGCGTTCGACTCACTGCTGCTTCGTGGTTTCGCATGCACTTGCTGCACGCATGGCCGCGTATCACCGCGTGGGCGGGAGACCCGCCCACCCTACAGTAACGGAAACGTCTGCGCCTTCAGCGCATGCTGGTCACGTGAGCATCACGCTGCGCGTGCCATCCCAGGCGTTGCGCGATGATGCGGCGGTAGTGGGTGTCGATATGCGCCGGCGTATGACGCAGGTAGCGTTCCGCCTCCGCGCGCTCCTCCTCGGGCAGGCTGTCGAGCGTGCGCACCACCTCGTCCGGCGTCGGCACCCGTCCCGACTCTCCCTCGAACTTGGCCGGCAGCGCGGTCCAGACCGCGGCGTCGATGCGCATGCGGCGCAGCCAGGCGGCGATGCGGGCATCCTCGTGCGCTCCCTCGCGTGACGGAATGCTGCCGATCCAGTCCGGCCGCGCGGGTGTGATCTTTTCGCGCGCGCCCAGCATCGCGCGCGCTTCCGTCAGGTCTGCGGTGGCCAGGTAGGCCCAATAGGTCGGCATGGGCCGCGCGCCCTCGCACAGCACCAGGGCCACTTCGGCGCTGTCGTCGCTCTTGCGCACGAATTCGATCGGCAGGCGCGGGCCGCCGGGGTGCCAGCCGGAGGCCAGCTTCAGGGGTGCGGGCTTCCACAGCAGGGAACCCCAGGCGATACAGACGATATTCATGGCAGGCAGGCGGGTAGCAAAGAAGGCAGTCTAGCTTGCCAGAGAAATACGACATGCACGGCTGCGCGCACCGCGATTGTCGCGCTGCCCTGCCCGCCGCGCTTCCTACGCTCCCGCCAAGCCGAAACCGTGCGTTCGATTCCGCCCGGGTGAGGGATACTTGGGCTGTCTCCATTACCGACCAGATCACCATGCCAGACAGCGCCATGCCCTTCCTCGTGTTGACACGTGCCGGTTTCGATGACGTCGCCGCCCGGGTCGACCTGGCCAGGGCCGCGCTCTACCTCAACCCCGGCCTGCTCACCGAAAGCGAGATCGCGCGCCTGCGCGAAACGGGCACGGCGGTCCACGTGATGGCCACAGCGGTCGATCCGCTCAAGCCCCAGGAGGTGCAGCAGGCCCTGCTGCTGACGCGTAGCGCCGGCGGCAGCGTGTGGGTGGAGCGCGGCGCGCCGCGCGCGACGCCGGTGGCCAAGGCGGCCGAACGGCTGCAGCCGGCCAGCCCGGCGCAGAACCCCGCCACGCCGCTGGGACGGCGCCTGGCCCGCAGCGCCGGCGTACTGGCCCTGGACGCGCTGCGCCGGCTGCGCGCGCCCGAACACGGACGGCGCCTGCTGGCGGTGCCCTACCTCGGTTTCGGCAACACGCACCGGATCTGGCTGAAAGGCCGCCTGCTGGACGAAGCGGCCTTCCGCGAACAGAGCGGCACCGACAGCGGCTGGCAGAACCTGGTCGCGCTGTACCGCCGCCTCGAGTCCGACGAAGTCGCCGATGCGCGCGTGCTGGCCCGCCTCCAGGCGCAGACCTTCGAGACCCGTACCGACGCCGGCGGCTATTTTTCCTTCGATTTCGCTCCCGATGCACCCTTGTCCCCCGGCTGGCACACCGTCGAGCTCGAGTTCCCGGACAACGTCCAGCCCGACGGCGCGGCGCTGCGCGCCCAGGCCGACATCAAGGTCCCGGCCACCGGCGCCCGCTTCGGCATCATCAGCGACATCGACGACACCGTCCTGTGGACCAATGTCACCAACAAGCTGAACATGGCGCTGATGCTGGCCCGCACCAACCACCACACGCGCAAGCCTTTCAAGGGGGTCGCCGGCTTTTACCGCGCACTGCGCGATGGCGTGAGCGGCAACGAGGACAATCCGCTGTTCTATGTGTCGAGCAGCCCCTGGCACCTGTACGGTCCGCTGGTCGACTTCCTGAAACTGCAGGACATCCCGCTCGGCCCCCTGCTGCTGCGCGAACTGAGCGTGCGCCAGGTGCTCAAGCTGACCGAGCACGGCAACCACAAGCTCGAGCAGATCGAACGCATCATCGATTTCTATCCCGGCATGCAGTTCATCCTGATCGGCGACAGCGGCGAACAGGATCCCGAAATCTACACCGAAGTCGTGCGCCGTCATCCGGGTGCGGTAAAGATGATCTATATCCGCAACGTCAATCCCGACCCGTCGCGCATCGACGCCCTCGATCGCCTGATCGACGAGGTCAGTGCCGTCGGCACCCAGCTGGTGCTGTCGCCGGACAGCGTGTTCGCCGCTTCGCATGCGGCAGCCGAAGGCCTGATCGCGGTCGACCGGCTGGCATCGATCCGGACCGACAAGCGCGACGACGAGCTGGCATCCCCACCAGGCACTGCATTATGAAAACCTATCAGTGCGATCATATTAATCAAATTTATTAATATACTGCTGGGCCATAGAATCCTCCTATCGATTGACAACACCAGGAGATTCACGCATGACCCAGCCCCGCCTGACCACCGCATCCGGCATCCCGGTCGCCGACAACCAGAATTCGCTCAGCGCCGGCCCACGCGGCCCGCTGCTGCTGCAGGATTTCCACCTGATCGAAAAACTGCAGCACTTCAACCGCGAGCGCATTCCGGAACGCGTCGTGCATGCCAAGGGCTCGGGCGCCTACGGCACCTTCACCGTCACCCACGACCTACGTCCCTTCACCAAGGCGAAACTGTTCGCCGAGGTCGGCAAGCAGACCCCGGTGTTCCTGCGCTTTTCCACCGTCGGCGGTGAAAAAGGCAGCGCCGACACCGAACGCGATCCGCGCGGCTTCGCCCTGCGCTTCTATACCGAGGAAGGCAACTGGGACCTGGTGGGCAACAACACCCCGGTGTTCTTCCTGAAGGATCCGATCAAGTTCCCGGACTTCATCCACACCCAGAAGCGCGATCCGCAGACCAACCTGAAGTCGGCCAACATGATGTTCGACTTCTGGAGCCGCGCCCCGGAAAGCCTGCACCAGGTGACGATCCTGTTCTCGGATCGCGGCACCCCGGACGGCTACCGCCACATGGACGGTTTCGGCAGCCATACCTATAGCCTGATCAACGAAGCCGGCGAACGGGTCTACGTGAAGTGGCATTTCAAGACGCGCCAGGGCATCCGGAACCTCAGCGCCAGCGACGCGGTGCGCATCGCCGGCAGCGACCCGGACTACGCCCAGCGCGACCTGTTCGCGTCGATCGGCCGGGGCGAGTATCCGCAGTGGGATGTGAAGGTCCAGGTGGCCAGCGCGCAGCAACTGGCGGACTGGGAGCAGCGCACCGGCTGGAACCCGTTCGACATGACCAAGGTGTGGCCGCACGGCGACTTCCCGATGCTGCCGGTAGGGGTACTGGAGCTGAACCGCAACCCGGACAACTACCATGCCGAAGTCGAGCAGGCCGCCTTCTCCCCGGCCAACGTGGTGCCGGGCATGGGCTACTCGCCGGACAAGATGCTGCAAGGCCGCCTGTTCGCCTACCACGACGCCCAGCTGTACCGGGTCGGCACCAACCACCAGCACCTGCCGGTGAACGCCCCGCGCTGCCCTTTCCACAACCAGCAGCGCGACGGCGCCATGGCGATCGCCAACGGCGGCGCGGCGCGCAACTACGCCACCATCGACAGCGTCGGCCGCGGCGCCCTGGGCATGGGCCACGGCGAACCGGAGCTGCCGATCACGGGTGACGCCGGGCGCTATGACTTCCGTGGGATGGAAGACGACTACACCCAGGCCGGCAATCTGTTCCGCCTGATGACGGCCTCAGCGCGCCAGAACCTGTGCGACAACCTGGCGGGGCCACTCAGCCAGGTGGACGAGGAGATCCTGGTGCGGCAGTTGAGGCAGTTCGACAAGGCGGATGCGGCGTATGGACGTGGCGTCAGGGCTTCGCTGAAGGCGCTGGGCCGCAACGTCGATTGATGCGCAGGTAGCTTCGGAACGAACTTGGGTCCCGGCCTGCGCCGGGACGACGGTTTTTCAGTCAGCTCAGAGAAGCACGTGTCGAAGCTGCCAACCTAAAGACCGTCGTTCCGGCGAAGGCCGGAACCCAATTTTCCATGAGTAGCCCGAAGCTTACTCATCAAACCCCAATATTTTCATCGCCTTGGTCACCGCCTTGGCCGCCTTGGCATACCCCGTCCACGGGTCGTTCCCCCGGTCCAGCCGCGTGTGCACGTTGGTCACCGTCCATTGCGTGCTCGACTTGAGCTTCATCAGCTCATCCCACTCGAGCGGCACTGAAATGCCCATGCCCGGCCGGGCGCGCGCCGACCAGGCGCTGACGGTGGTGGCGCCGCGGCCGTTGCGCAGGTAGTCGATGAAGATCTTGCCGACCCGGTTCTTGGCGCCGCTCTTGAAGGCGAAGCGGTCCGGCAGCGTGGCCGCCAGGTGGCGCACGATCGCCTGGGAGAAGGCCTTGACCGTATCCCAGCCGTATTCGGGCTTGATCGGCACCACCACGTGCAGGCCCTTGCCGCCGCTGGTCTTCAGGAAGGCGGGCAGTCCCAGCTCGTCGAGGAAGGCGTGCATGATCTGCGCGGCCTCCTGCATCTGGTGCCACTCGACGCCTTCGCCCGGGTCGAGGTCGAATACGATGCGGTCGGGCGTCTCGTAGCTCTTCGCCACCGCATTCTGCGTGTGCAGTTCGATCGCGTTCCACTGCGCTACCGACAGGATGCCCTCGACCCCGGCGATTTCCAGCATCGGCGGATTGTCCGGATCGAGCGCCGGGTCCATCTGCTTCACGCCGGGCAGCTTCTTGACGTCGGCGTGCTTCTGGAACACCAGCTCGGCGCCGATCCCGCTGGGCGCCCGCACCAGCGTCAGGGGACGCCGCTTGAGGTGCTCCATCATCAGTTCGCCCACCAAGGCGTAGTAGCGGATCACATCGAGCTTGGTGATGCCGGTGGACGGGTCGACCACCCGGTCCGGATTGGTCACGCGCAGGGTCTCGGGCAGCTTGCGGTGCAGGCCTGGAGGCGGCGGGCTCACCGGTTCGTCGGTCGGCGCCGAGTGCGGCTTCAATGCGTCGATGTCCTCGATGTGGCGCGGCTCTTCGCGGGTGATGCCCTTGGCCGGCTTGTCCTTGCGCAGGCCCTGGAACACCGGATGGCGTACCGAGCCGGTATTGGTCCACTCCGAGAAGCTGACCTCGGCCACCAGCACCGGCTTGACCCAGTGATGCTGGCGTCCCGGCACGGCGCGCGGCGGGAACGGGCTCTCGTCGGTGCGCAGCGCTTCCAGGCGCTCGCTGATGTCCATGAGTGAGGCGTGGTTGAAGCCGGAACCGACGTTGCCGGCGTAGCGCAGCACGCCTTCGCGGTCGTAGGTGCCGAGCAGCAGCGAGCCGACGCCCTTGCGCGAACCCTTCGGGTCGGTGAAGCCGCCGATCACGAATTCCTGGCGCAGGCCGCACTTGAGCTTGATCCATTCGGGGGAGCGGCGCTCCACGTAGCGCGAATCGCGGCGCTTGCCGATCACGCCTTCCAGGCCGATCTTGCAGGCGGCCAGCACCAGCTCGTCCGGGTTGGTCCCGAACTCGGCGGAGAAGCGCACCTTGTCCGACTTGGCCTCCTTGAGAACCTGTTCCAGCGCCGCGCGGCGCTCGACCAGCGGGACGTCGCGCAGGTCGTAGCCGTTGCAGTACGGGGCATCGAACAGGAAGTACACGATGTCGGCCGTGCGCACGCCGTCGAAGGCCAGCTGCAGCAGGCCGAAGTTCGGCTTGCCGTTCTCGTCGTGCACCACGATCTCGCCGTCGTACCAGCCGTCCGGCAGCCCGATGCGCTCGAGTTCCTTCTGCAGCGGCTGCAGCTTGTCGGTCCAGTCGTTGTCGTTGCGGGTGATCAGGCGCACTTGCCCGTTCTCGACCCGCGTCAGCATGCGGTAGCCGTCGAACTTGACCTCGAACACCCAGTTCTCGGGGTCGGGCGGCGGGGCGTCCACCAGGGTGGCCAGCTCCGGCGTGAACTTCTCCGGCAGGGCCGCCTTCTTCACGCCTTCCGGCAGGCCGGGCACGCTGGCCTTCCTGGCACGGCTTGTTTTCGCAGCCGGCTTGGCGGCGGCTTTGCTGGCCGCGGTTTTGCTAACGGCTTTTGTGGCGCTCTTCGCAGCAGATTTGCGCGCGGGTTTGCGCACCTCTTCCGATTGCGCTTCCGATTGGGCCTCCGCCTTCAGGGCGGCCACCTTTCCACGTGCTCGTTTCGGCATCGGCAGCTCCTTGACACTGTCGGGCATTTCGTCCACCACCGAGAACTCCTCGGCCGGGCGGGCGTACTCGTCGTTTTCCTTGATCAGGAGCCAGGGTTCCTGCCTGTCGTCGCCGCGGCCCTTCATCCGCACCAGCACCCAGCGCCCGTGCATCTTGTGGCCGTGGATCTCGAACTTCAGGTTGCCCTTGCGGTAGCCTTCGTGCGGGTCGCCGATCGGTTCCCATGTGCCCTTGTCCCAGATGATGACTTTGCCCGCCCCATATTGTTTGGGTGGGATGGTGCCTTCGAAATCGGAATACGAAATCGGATGGTCCTCGACGTGCACGGCCATGCGCTTGTCATGGGTGTCGTAGCTGGGGCCCTTGGGCACGGCCCAGCTCTTCATGGTCCCGTCGAGTTCCAGGCGAAAATCGTAGTGCAGGCGGGTTGCCCAGTGCTTCTGGATCACGAAAGTCAGCGCGTCCGTGCTGGCCACGCCCCCTTCGGCGGGCTCGGACGTGATGTCGAAATTGCGCTTGGCCTTGTACAGTTTGAGCGCGTCTGGCATGTGGCACCTCCCGGCTATCGGCGTGCCTTCAGTATCGCGCCGCGCTGGCCGGCCCGACTGTACGCCAGCTAACCATGACCGTGGCGGCCTGCAAATGTAAGCGGATGTAAATACAGTCAACGGGCCGTCGCGGCCTGCCGTTCATCGCTCAGAAGCATGCGATCTTTCCTGACAACCTGAATGAGGAAAAGCCATGATGCGCAAGATTGTTGCTGTCCTGATCGCCGGCCTGTTCGCGAGCTCCGCGTTCGCCCAGACCGCCACCGACGCCAAGGTGGATGCCGAGGCGAAGGCGGAAAAAGCCCAGGCGGACGCCAAGGTGAAGAAGGCCACGGCCGAAGCCAAGGAGGATGTCGCCAAGGCCAAGGCAAGTGCCCAGAAAGACAAGGCCAAGGCCGACCGCAAGGCCGCCGAGAAGAAAGCCGAGGCGAAGGCCGACAAGGCGGAAGCCAAGGCCGAAAAGGCTGCGGACCAGGCCGAAGCCAAGGCGGACAAGATGAGCACCAGTAGCACCAAATAAAACGCCGCCAAGCCCCCATATATCAAAGGACAGGGTACCCCTGTCCTTTGTCATTCCTGGCGCTACAATGCGGTTTTACCTCGCCGCGAGCGCGCCATGCACCGAATCGTCTTCCTCGACCGCGACAGCCTGCAGGCCAGGGTCCGCGCTCCCGCCTTTGCCCACGCGTGGCAGGACTATCCCGGCACGGATGAAGCCGACGTGGTCGCGCGCCTGGCGGGCGCCACGGTCGCCGTCACCAACAAGGTGCCGCTGCGCGCCGGCGCGATCGCGCAGCTTCCCGAGCTGAAGATGGTCGCGATCGCCGCCACCGGCAGCGACAACGTCGACCTCGCCGCCTGCCGCGAGCGCGGCATCGTGGTCGCCAATATCCGCAACTATTCACAGGTCTCGGTACCGGAGCACTGCTTCGCCCTGATCCTGGCGCTGCGCCGCAACCTGCGCGCCTACGCCGCCGACGTGGAAGCCGGCCTGTGGGAGCGTTCGAGCCGCTTCTGCCTGCTGGACCACCCGATCGGCGACCTGGCAGGCAGCCGGCTCGGCATCGTCGGCTTCGGCGCCCTCGGGCGCAAGGTGGCCCAGCTCGGGCGCGCCTTCGGCATGGAAATCGCGGCCACCGCGCGCGCGCCGCTGGAAGAACCCGGCGTGCTGCAGCTGCCGCTGGACGAGCTGCTGGCCACATCGGACGTCGTCAGCCTGCACCTGCCGCTCACCGAACAGACCCGGCACCTGATCGGGGCGCGCGAGCTGGCGCGCATGAAACCGTCGTCCCTGCTCATCAACACCGCACGCGGCGGGCTGGTGGACGAGGCGGCGCTGGCCGCGGCCCTGCAGGCAAACAGCATCGGCGGCGCCGGCTTCGACGTCCTGAGCAAGGAGCCGCCCGATCCCGCCAATCCGCTGCTGCGCCTGCGCCTGCCGAACTTCATCCTGACGCCGCACGTGGCCTGGGCCAGCGCGGGCGCGATGCAGACCCTGGCCGACATGCTGGTCGATAACATCGACGCCTGGGCCGCCGGCCGGCCGCAGAACGTGCTGGCCTGATGTTTACTGGCCGAGCGCCGCCCCTTCCGGCAGGCTCGGCTGGCTCGGCTCGCTCGGCTGGCCCTGCGGGTCCGGCGCACGCAGCGGCAGTTCAAGGATGAAGGCGGCGCCCTGCCCCGGGCTGCTCTCCACCCGCACCGTGCCGCCCAGCAGCGTGGTCACGATGTTCCAGCTGATGTTCAGGCCCAGGCCGGTGCCACCCTGCCCCATGCGGGTGGTGAAGAAGGGATCGAAGATACGCGACTGGTCGGCTGGCGGGATGCCGCGCCCGTCGTCGCGGAATTCGATCCGCACGCTAGCCCCGTCCGGCTGGCTGGCGCTCAGCAGCATGGCGCCGCCCGGCCCGCTAAAGGCATGCAGCAGCGCGTTGTTGACGAAGTTGATGACGACCTGCCCCAGCGGGCCGGGGAAGCTGTCCATCACGATCCCCGGGGGCACGTCCAGCTCCAGGCGGTGCCCGGCCAGTCGCACCGTGTTCATCAGCGTGGCGGCGATTTCCTGGCAGGCCTGGGCCAGGTCGAAGCGGCGCCTCTGGGCGCTGGCCTGGTCCACCGAGACCTGGCGGAAGCTGTTGACCAGCTCCGCCGCATTGTGCAGGCTGCGCATGATCAGGCCCGCCGCCTCGCGCGATTCGGCGACGTAGTCGGCCAGGTCGGAGCGGCGCAGGGTCGCGCCGTCGAAGCGCGCCGCGATGTCGCTGGTGCGCTCCTGCAGCGTGCTGGCCATCAAGAGGCTGTTGCCGATCGGCGTGTTCAGTTCGTGCGCCACCCCCGCCACCAGCGAGCCGAGCGAGGCCAGCTTTTCCTGGGCCGCGAGCTGGGCCTGGGTTTCCTTCAGCTGGTGGTAGGCGCTGGCATTGTCGATCGCGACGCCAACATAGGCCGCCAGGGTTTCCAGCATGTCGAGGTGGACCTGGCCGTAGGCGCGCGTGGCCGGGCTCTGCACCGTCAGGGCGCCCAGCACCCGCTCGCCCACCATCACCGGCACCATCAGGAGGGAACCCGGCTGCAGGCCGGCGCGCCAGGCGCCGGGAAGGGCCAGTTCCAGCGCACGGGCCGGCGTCAGCTGCGGCAGGTAGTCGTGCAGCTCATGTGAAACGTCGGCCAGCAGGAGCTCGCGCCCGCGCGCCATGGCCCATGCGGCCAGCTGGCACTCCGGATCTTCCGGCAGCTCGAAAGCGTCACGGCGTTCGCCGTCCATCACCGTATAGACGTACTCCAGAGTGCCGCGTTCGGGGTGCCGCAACAGCACCGCGAACAGGCTCGCGTCCATCAGCGCATGCACGTGCTCGTAGAGCGTGCGCATGATCGCTTCCAGGTCGAGGTTGGCGGTCAGGGTGCGCCCGATGTCCGACAGCAGCGCGATGTTGCGGTGCGCCTGCTCCACCACTTCCTTCTGCTGCTCGACCTCCTGCTTGCGGCGCTCGGCCGACTCCTTCTGATTGCGCAGCTCGACCGTGCGGGCGCCGACTTCGCGCTCGAGCAGCTCCTTCTGCGCCACCAGTGCGCGGATGCGCAGCCGGTAGCCGGCCGTGAACAGGGCCAGCGTTCCCAGGACGGCCAGGGTGCGGAACCACCAGGTCTTCCAGAACGGCGGCGTGATGGTGATCGCCAGGGTGGCGGGCAGCGTGCTCCACACACCGTCCTTGTTGCTGGCGCGGACACGGAACACATAGGTGCCCGGATCGAGGTTGGTATAGCTGGCGTAGCGGCGCCGCGCATCGGTGTCGACCCAGCCCTGGTCGAAGCCTTCCAGCCGATAGGCGTAGCGGTTGCCGTCCGGGTCGGCGTAATGCAGCGCGGCGAATTCGAGCGCGAATACCGTATCGCGGTGCGACAGCGTGATGGCCGACTGCTCGTGGAAGTTGGGCGTGGCGCGCGAACGGTTCAGCACCAGGAAGTCGGTGATCACGACTTCCGGCGCGTACGGATTGTCGCGCACCGCGTCCGGCATGAAGGAGGTCAGTCCGGTCATCCCGCCGAAGTAGAACTGGCCGTCGCTGGCGCGCAAGGCGGCGCCGACGAAGTAGGAGCCGTCCACCAGGCCATCCTTGGCGGTATAGCTCTTGGTGGCGCCGCTGCCGGGGTCGACGCGGGTGATACCGTTGGTGGTGCTGGCCCAGATATAGCCATGCTCGTCCTCGAGGGATGCCCCGATCGGCAGCGCCTTGGGGCCGCTGCTGAATGGATAGAAGCGAAAGCGCGTGCCTTCCCTGGTCTGCTGCATGCGGTGCAGGCCGCCCGCCGTTCCCACCCACAGCTCGCCACGCGCCGATTCCATCAGATGGTGGACGCGGCTGTGGCGCAAACCGTTCTGGTTGTCCGGGTCATGGCGGAAATGGGTAAAACGCCCGGATGCCGGGTCGTAGCGTTCCAGGCCGGCTTCGGTGCCGATCCAGACGATGCCCTTCCGGTCTTCGAGCGCCGTGAAACCGTAGTTCTCCCCGAGGCTGTGCGGGTCGCCGGCATCGTGGCGCCAGGTCCGCACGCTGTCTTCGCCCGGCGCGAGCGCCGCCAGGCCGCCGCGCGTGACGATCCACAGCGTGCCGCTACGGCCCGCGTGCAGCCCCTGCACGTAGTTGGCGCCGGGGCTGCCGCCCAAGGCCAGCTGGCCGTAGCGTCCGTCGGCATCGCGCCAGACCAGGCCGGTCGGAGTGCCGATCCACAGCCGCCCGCGCGCAAAGGCAAGCGCAGTGACCAGGTCCCCAGGCTCGCCCTCGCGGCCGATCCGTTCGACCCGCCCGCCCGGACGGCCAAGCCGCATCAGGCCGTCACCGGTGGTGCCGATCCATATCCGGCCATCCGGATCCTCGAGCACGGCGCGCACCTTGGCGCGACCCATTCCTTCATTGCCACCATGGCGGGTGAAGCCGCCGCTGGCCAGGTCGGTACGACTCACCCCGCCATACTGGGTGCCGGCCCACAGGGTGCCGGTGCGGTCCACCAGCATCGAGCTGACCTGGTTGTCGGACAGCGTGTGCGGGTCGGCCGGGTCGTTGCGGTAGCTGAGGAAGCGGCCGGTGGCCGGATCGAGCCATTTCATGCCGTCCATGTCGGTGCCGACCCACAGGGTGCCGCCGCCGTCGTGGTACAAGGCGTTGATGCGCTGCTCGCCGATGCCCTCCTGGCTGCCCAGGCGCCGGCGCTGGGGCTGGGCGAAGGGCGTGCCGTCGCCCAGGCGCCAGGCTTCCAGGCCGGAGGCGGTGCCGACCCACAGCGTGTCGCGCGGGCCCATCGACAGCGCCAGCACGGTATTGCGCTGCAAATCGCTCTTGTCGACGTCGAAGTGCTCGAAGCGATCGGCGCCGGGCGCCAGGCGGTCGATGCCGCCCGCGGTGCCGATCCACAGGTTGCCGCCGCCATCCAGCGCGAGCGCATTCACCCGGTTGTCGCGCAGCGATGCAGGGTCAGCGGGATCGTGGCGGTAGCTGCGAAGCGCGCCGCTCGCCGTATCGAGGAATTGCAAACCGTCGCCGGTGGCCAGCCACAGCCCGCCGCGCGCGGGCTGGATCGCCAGCACGGCGCGGTTGCCGGTATAGGGAGCGGGCGTGCGCCGCCTGGATGCGGGCGCGCCAAGCGCATCGGGCTCGAGGTAGCGCACGAACTTGCCGCTGGCGTGGTCGAAGCGGGTCAGCCCGCCCTTGGTGCCGAACCACAGGCGGCCCTGCTGGTCTTCGTGCGAGGCGACGACATAATTGTCGGGAATGCTGTCGGGATTGTCCGGGTCGTTGCGGTAGACGGTCACCCGGTAGCCGTCGTAGCGGTTCAGGCCGGCTTGGGTGCCGAACCACATGAAGCCGCGCCGGTCCTGCAGGATGGTGAGGACCGACTGCTGCGACAGCCCCTGCTCGATCGACAGGCGCTCGAAGCGCAGGCTGCGCGGTGCGGCCACGGCGACACCGCTCCAGATCCAGATGAGCAAGAGAGCGACCAGGGCGAGGCGCGGTCCCGGTTTCAAGGCAAGCATACGAGTCCCAAAACGATCCAACCCGGCTAATCTACCAGAGCTTGTTTGCCTGTGGAAAAAAATGACTCTTCCAGAAATGACAAGCCGCTGCTATAATGCGTGCATCGGGCGGCTGTAGCTCAGCTGGATAGAGTACTTGGCTACGAACCAAGGGGTCGTGGGTTCGATTCCTGCCAGCCGCGCCAGAATATGAGGGACCAGATGGAAACATCTGGTCCCTTTTTTCGTTGGCGGGCCAGTCAAGCGCCGGTCTCGGGGCGGGCGGCCAGACTCTTCCTGTGTTCGCGGCACTCCTTGAGCACCTGGGAAACGACAAGCGCCGCCCCCGCCACCAGCAACAGATAATGCAGCCGCCAAGGTATCGCAGCCGGCGGAACCTTGTCGAAGACCAGGAAGGCGGCAAAGCATGCGCACCAGCTCGCGTCGGTCCAGTGCCGCCTCCACAGCGAGATAAGCGTCGACACTGCAAAGCATGCGATGGGCAAGTCGTGCGAGTTCATGGTTCCCCGTTTCGTGGTGGTGCTTGTTCCTGGCGGACGCAGGATCGCCGCTAGGATGCGGGCGCCGCCATCCTGGCAGTCTGGCTGGCGCGATAATGCGTGAATTGTCACAGGCTTCCGATGAGGCTTTGCCAATATCCATTCGCCTGCTATAATGCGTGCATCGGGCGGCTGTAGCTCAGCTGGATAGAGTACTTGGCTACGAACCAAGGGGTCGTGGGTTCGATTCCTGCCAGCCGCGCCAGAATATGAGGGACCAGATGGAAACATCTGGTCCCTTTTTTCGTTGGCGACCCATGCAAGCGGCCGGTGTGCCAAAGGGGGTTTGCCAATCCGGGAGGTGCTGCTATAATGCGTGCCTCGGGCGGCTGTAGCTCAGCTGGATAGAGTACTTGGCTACGAACCAAGGGGTCGTGGGTTCGATTCCTGCCAGCCGCGCCAACTTTTCTTAAATGGCTCAGAAGCGATTCTGGGCCATTTTTCTTTTCCAGTTCTCTTCTCTCAGTTTTTCCTGTCCGGGTAGGCATATTCTCCAGCCCGGCATGCTCGCGCGCGCATTCCCCGGAGCTCCAGCGCCGGGCTAACTCAGCAAAAACACCTAAAACACACCAACTTCTACGCTTCATTATTTAAACGGAGCTGAAATCGCACGGGCTCAGCGCCGGAAACATCCTCCTCTTTTTGTAGGACTGCGCTGACGCATTTTCAGCAAGCCGATCAAAATTTTCTACGATACAACGCGATTAAACCGGCTTCTCCTATGAGAACCCGGCCTATAGCATAGCCCATCAGAAATATGTTGATTCGTGGAATACAGTGCACATATTGACCGTTCAATCACACTTCCACGTGCTTTTTTTTGTCGCTTTGATAGCATGAAGTTCCCCGATACTTGAAACCCAGGCTGCAGGACGCGGCTGATTCTATGCGAGGAAAGAAATGAAAAAATCTCTGATTGCTGCAATTGTGTTGGCTTCCGCTTCGTTTGGTTCGTCGGCCGTGATGGCCCAGGAAGTCGTCGGCAACTCCCCCCAGGAGCTCGAGCTGATCGACAACAGCGCCTTCTTCGGCGACACCTTCGAAGCTGATAACGAAGGTAACACCTTCGCGGACCGCTTCACCTTCACTGTCGATGGTGACGTGGGCATGAACCTCGATGCGATCATCTCGTCGATCAGCCGTAGCGCCGACGTGGGCCTGGACATCACCGGTCTGGCCCTGTATGGCGAGGACGACACCCTGATCACCAACGGCACCATGCTGCAAAGCGGCGAAATGGATGTCTGGAGCATCTCGAGCGACAACCTGGCCGCCGGCGACTACTACCTGCGTGTCAGCGGTAACCTGGTGTCGGATGCCGGCGCCTCGTTCGGTGGCGCCGTGATGCTGGCTCCGGTTCCGGAACCGGAAACCTACGGCATGATGCTGGGCGGCCTCGGCGTCCTGGGCTTCCTGGCACGCCGCCGCAAGCAAAAGCAGGCTTAATACCAGCCTGACATAGCAAAAAGACGGGAGCGCGCAAGCGCTCCCGTCTTTTTTTCGCCTGGATCCGTAGTCCAACTATCGGTCGCACCGCCACATCGCTTGCACTGGCTGAACGCGCGGTCGGACGAGCCGACCACCCTACGACTAGCGGACTACATTCGCTCCGATTCAGGTACGCAGCTTCTTGATGATGCTGCGGTTGCCCAGGATTTCCTCGATCTGCTCGAAGCGCACCGGCTTGACCATGTGGTGGTCGAAGCCGGCTTCGAAGGCCAGCTGGCGGTCCTTTTCCTGGCCCCAGCCGGTGACGGCGATCAGCACCGTCATCGATCCGCAGGCCAGCTTGCGGATGCCGCGCGCCAGGTCGTAGCCCGACATGTGCGGCAGGCCGATGTCGAGGAAGGCATAGTCCGGGCAGAAGCGCGCCGCCGCCGCCAGCGCGTCCGGGCCGTTGTGCGTGATCACCACGCTGTGGCCCATGGCCGTGAGCAGCGCGCCGATGCTGTTGACGAAGTCGACGTTGTCGTCCGCCAGCAGGATGCGGTAGGTCTCGGAGCTGATGAAGGCGGCCGGCGTGGGCTTGGCGATCGGTTCCGGATCGACCACGATCGGCAGGCGCACCACGAAGCGGCTGCCGTGGCCCAGGCCCTCGGATTTCGCTTCGATCGTGCCGCCGTGCAGTTCAACCAGCTTGCGCGCCAGCGACAGGCCGACACCCAGGCCCGCGTTGCTGCGCTCCAGCGTCGAATCGACCTGCACGAACATTTCGAACACGGTGTCGAGCATGTCGGGCGCGAGGCCGATACCGGTGTCGGCCACTTCCAGCACCAGGGTGCGGTCCTCGACGCCGGCCGTGAGCGACACGCGTCCGCCGCGGTTGGTGTACTTGGCGGCGTTGTTCAGCAGGTTCGACAGCACCTGGGCCAGGCGCGTGGCGTCACCATGCAGGAACACCGGGCGGTCCGGCAGGTCGATCACCAGTTCGTGGCCGTGCAGTTCTATATAGGAGCGCACCACTTCGAGCGCGTCGTTGACCACCGCTTTCAGTTCCACCCGGCCCATCTTGATGGTGAACTTGCCGGTGTTGATGCGTGAAACGTCCAGCAGGTCGTCGACCAGGCGCACCATCTGGCGCAGCTGGCGTTCCATGATGTCGGTGGCGCGCTGGGTCGCCTGGGCGTCGCCGCTGCGGATGCGCAGGATGTCCAGGCCGGTGCGGATCGGCGCCAGCGGGTTGCGCAGTTCGTGCGCCAGGGTGGCCAGGAATTCGTCCTTCCGGCGATCGGCCACGATCAGGGCCTGCTCGGCGCGCTCGCGCACCGTCATCTCGTGTTCGAGGGTGCGGTTGGCGGCCTGCAGCGCGTCCGAGCGGCGTCCGATCTCGGCCAGCATGTCGTTGAAGGCTTCCACCAGCACCCCGATCTCGCCCTTCTCGTTGCCGGGCACGCGCAGCGTGAAGTCGCGCCGCAGCATCACCTGGCGCGCGACGTTGGTCACCGCTTCCAGCGGACGCGTGATCGAGGCCTGCAGGCGCGAGGCCACCAGGGCGGCGATCACCAGCGCGGCCAGCATCACGCCGCCCAGGATCGCGCCGTAGCTCAGGACGCGGTCTAACAGGCCGTAGCGCGAGCGCAGGTAGACGGTGCCGAGCGGCTCGCCGTTCTCGACGATCGGGCGGAACACCACCAGCGCGCCATGCTCGATGCGGTAGCCCGCCGCTTCCGGGCGCGCCGGGAGCGCGGCCTCGACGCCTGCCCTGGCATAGGTGGCGAAGCGCTGGCCGCTGTTGGTATAGATGGCGCCGGCCTCGATCTGCGGACGCACCCGCAGCACCGACAGGCTGCGCGTGGCGGCGGCGGTGTCGTTGAAGGACACCGCCGGGGCGGCGACGTCGGCGACGAAGTCGGCCTGGGTGGTCAGGTCGTCGACCCAGACGCGCTGGAAGGTGCGCACGTCGACCACCAGCATGGCGACGGCGGCCGACAGCAGGGCCACGATGGTGGTGGCCACCGCCATTAAAATCAGTTTGCTGCGGACCGAGCCGGTATCGTGCATGCCCATCATGCACCTCCCTTCTGCACCCGGTTCGCGACCGTCAGCAGACGCGAACTGAGCTTCAGGTTTTTCCTGTCGGCGGCGTCGAGCGACACGTCGAAGCGCACCCGCTCGTCGATGATGCGGAAGTTGATCACGCTGCCGAAGCGCAGCCCGCCTTCGCACTCGGTCACGGTCAGGTAGGCGGCAGGCGCGGCGCGCAGCACGCGGGCGGCCCGTTCGTTGTCGCTGCCGGCCACGAACAGCAGGTGCACCGGGGGAATCGGCTCGTGCTCGCCCAGCCGGCGCACGGCGATCGGGCGCCCGGCGATCACGCGGCCGGCGGCGATGCGCGCCAGTTCGGCGGCCATGTCGTCCGAGCCCACCACCGCCAGCATCAAGGGGCCCGCCGGATCGCCGAAGGCCTGGGGCGGGAATTCGGCATAGCCGAGGAATTTGTACAGGAATGCAGCCTTGACCCGGCGCTCGAGTGCGGGCGCGCCCGTTTCGGCATACCGATCGGCGAACGCGCGCGGCGAGGTTCCCGCGGCCGCCAGCAGCAGCGGCAGTGCGAGCGCCCGGCAGGCCAGGCGGCGTCGCAGTCGGTCGGGAGGAAGTGTCTTCATACTAGTCATGGGCCTTCAGAAACGCAGCGAAGCGCTGGCGAACACACTGCGTTCGGCCAGTTGACGCATGCCCGCCGCCCCGAACTCGGGGTGGCGCGCATGCAGCAGGTTACGGCCCGCGAGGGCCAGTTCGACGCCGGGGCGTGCCTGCCACGCGATCCTTGCATCGAGTTCATGATAGCCCGGCAGGGCCGGCTGCGGCAGGCGCGCGACGCGCCGCAGCAGCAGGTCGGCTGTCACGCCGCGGGCCAGGTCGTGCGAGCTGCGCAGCTGCCAGTAGCTGCGCGGGTCATTGCTCGCCAGGCCAAGCATGGCAGAGACGTCGGCGCTCTGCGGCAGCACGGCGGTGTCGACGTCCTGCAGCACCGCACCGGCCGCCAGGCGCCAGCCGCGCATCGCCTGCCAGTTGCCCCACAGTTCCAGCCCGCGCGCCCCGCCATGGCCGAGGTTGGCGAACACCGCGCCCCCTGGCCTTGGTTCCAGGGTGCGCAGGCGCTCGTAATGGCTGTAGAACAGGGTTGCCGCGAACGACAGCGCCGCGGTGGGCTGGGCGCGGTAACCCAGTTCCAGCACCCTGGCCGTCTCCGACCCCATATCGGGGCCGCCCGCCACCAGGTAGCGCGCCCCGCCGGAGGCCGGGTCGACCAGGCGCAGGTCGCGGTCGATGCGCGCCGGGGCCCGCACCGTGCGCGAGGCTGCCGCCCACAGCATGGCGCCGGGCGCATGGTCCCAGGCCAGGCGCAGATTCGGCAACAGCTCCATGCCGGTGTAGTCATTGTGCTCCAGGCGCAGCCCCGCGGTCGCGCGCAGCGCCGGCGTGACGGCGAACTCGTCCTGGACGAACAAGTTTCCCCAGCGCAGGCGGCGCCGGGTCGGCGCGAACTGCAGCACCGGGCCGTTCTCGAAGCGGTCGCGCGCATGGCGGTAGCCGCCGCCCCAGGTCAGCGCGTGGCGCTCGTCCAGCCGGGTGGCATACTGCGCTTCGATGTCGAAGGTATCGAGCGCGTGCTTCCCGACGCCGGGCTGCTCGCGCCGGCCCTGGTCGACCCAGGCCTGCAGGCGAAGCTCCGCCTCGCCCGCCAGGCGGGTATCGAGACGGGCGACCAGGTTGGCGCCCGAGAACTCGGTACGCGGTTCGAGGCGGTAGGCACGCAGGGCGCCGGCGTGCAGGTCGCCGCTCACGCTCAGGGATTGGCTGCCGCCTTCCCAGTCGAGCCGGAAACCGGCCTGGCGCCGGCCCACGCCGCCGCCCTCGCCCGCTTCGCCGGGGGCGGCATCGGTCTCGTCGCGCTTGGCGTAGGCGCGCACGAAGGCGCCGTTGGCCAGGCGCTTGCCCTGGCGCAGGGTCGCGCCGGCATAGCGCGTCCCCGCATGCACCTCGGCCAGCATGCCCTGGGTATCGGCGGCGCTGCGCGTGATGATGTTGATGACGCCGTTGACGGCATTGGTGCCCCAGATGGTGCCGCCGGGGCCGCTGATGACCTCGATCCGCTCGACGTCGACCAGCACCACGTCCAGCGCTTCCCAGAACACGCCCGAAAACAGCGGCGAATACACGCTACGGCCATCGACCAGCACCAGCAGTTTATTGGCCAGCGGCGAGGAAAAACCGCGCGCGCTGATCGCATACTCCTGGGCGCCCGTCAGCGCCACCTGCAGATTCGGCGCCAGGCGCAGCGCTTCGGGAATGCTGGTGGCGCCGGAACGGGCGATGTCGGCGCCGCTGATGACGTACACGGAGGCCGGGGCCTGGCTCAGACGGCCCTGCTGGCGCGAGACCGAGGTGACCACGATATCGGCCAGTTGCTCGAGGGAATAGTCCGCCAGCTGCTCGGCCGAGCCGCCCTCGCTGGCCGCCTGCGCAGCCGCATGCCCGCTGCCCGCGTGCAGTAACAACAGTGCCGCACAGGCGCAGGCAAGCTGGGAAGGTTTTAACATAGTTGCCATCGTAGAACATTTTCTGTCACGCACCAAGGGTGCACGATTCCCGTCAGCGCGGCGTCGCACGCACGCCACGCTCGGGTTGACAAATCTAACTCATCAATATTCTTGATGGCAGTCATTAGAAATATAAATTGGACTAATTTGCGGCAATGCAGCATCATCCTTCCTGTCTCCTCTATTCTCCTCCAAGGAAATAGATTCAGCCCGCTTCCCTGAAGCGGGCTTTTTTTTGCCCGTTTCGCGGCAAGGTATCGCGCACGGATCGAGACGGCGGTAAGGCGGCTTTTGGTGTAGCATGGCCGCCATGTTTTCGTTCCTACAACACTTTGCCCATGCCTGAACACGATCCGCGCACCGCTGCTTCCTACGACTGGACGGGAAGCAGCCTGGGCGACCCGGCGCGCTGGCCCCTGCCCCTGCGGGTGGCCGCCGACCTGCTGCTCAATTCTCCCCTGCCGACGCTGCTCGTGTGGGGACGTGAAACGATCCTGGTCTTCAACGAAGCTTATGCTGCTCTGGCCGGCCTGGGCTGCGGCCGGGTTCCGGGCGGCTCGGTGCCTTCGGTGCTGCCGCCGCCGCTGTCGAACGCGGGTGCGGCGCTGCAGGCGGCATGGGCGGGCCAGCCTGGCGTGGTGGCAGGCGCCGTGCTGTCCTTCCGCCATGCGGACGGCCCGCAGGAATACCGCTGCGACCTGATTCTTACGCCGCTGGCGGACGGCAGCGGCGGCGTGGCCGGCGTGCATGTCCTGCTGGCGCCGCCGGCGGGCGTCGCGGCTGCCGCGGAACCGGACACGCCCGACGCCGCCATGCGCATCCTGGTGGTCGAGGACAACCTCGATTCCCAATACCTGGTGTGCGAGATGCTCAAGGCCTTCGGCCACGAAGCGGACGGCGTGGCGCATCCGGACGACGCCCTCGAACTGCTGGCCAAGGGGCGCTACCACGTGCTGTTCTCGGACGTCAGCCTGCCCGGCATGTCGGGCGTCGACCTGGCGCGCCAGGCGCTTGCCGGCAACCCGGGCCTGAAGGTGATCTTTGCCTCCGGCTACGGCGACTCGCTGCTGCGCCACCTCGAGTTCCCCTATCTGTCGCTCCAGAAACCCTACGAGCTGGACCAGCTCCAGGATGCCCTGGCCAAGGTGGCGCGCCAGCCGGCGCCCGCCAGGTGAGGCTGGTGCCCCTGTGCCGTTGCGCTCCGGCTGGGCTACAATGGGCCGTACCGGGTCCGGGGCCGTCGTGCGCCTGCGGTCCCCATCCATGCCAGCATTGATGATACCGACTGAACCGATCGGCAGCATTCCTCGTCCGCCCGAGCTGGTCGCCGCGATCCGCGGCGGCGCCGGGCCGGACGCGCTCGCGCCCCTGCTCGACGCGGCGGTGCGCGCCACCGTCGCCGCATTCGAAGCCAGTGGATCGCCCGTCATCAGCGACGGCGAACAGGGCAAGCTCGACAACTTCTGGTGCTACCCGGTGCACGGCTGCGCCAACACGGCGCCGGACGGTTTCCACATTCCGCTGCCGGTCGGCGCCGGCGGCCGCCAGCACCGCATGCCGCGCCTGACCCACGGGCCCTTCGGCTACGCCCGCCATGCCGACGGCTTCCTGCGCGCGGCGCAACGGCACGCCACCCGGCCGCTCAAGCAGGCCGTCATCTCGCCGTCCGCCCTGTCGCTCATGTATCCGCCCGAAGGCTTGCCCGGCTACCCGCGCGAGCAGTTCCTGGAAGACCTGGTGCGCGAACACGAGACCGAGATCCGGCGCTGCCTGGAGGCGGGCGCGCACAAGGTGCAGGTCGATTTTGCCGAAGGGCCGCTGGCGATGCGGCTCGACCCCAGCGGCGCCCTGCTGGCCAGCTTCGTCCACCTCAACAACATGGCCCTGGGCCGCTTCTCCGATGCCGAGCGTGCGCTGATCGGCCTGCACGTGTCGCCTGCCGGCGTGGGCGGCGGCGACGTCGACTACGCGGACCTGCTGCCGACCCTGTTCGAGATCCGCGCCGGCAGCTTCTATATCGCCATGGCCGGGCAGCCCGATCCCGAGCGCGTGCTGCGCATCGCGCGCGACTATGCGCGCCCCGGCCAGCGCGTGTTCGTCGGGGTCACCGACCCGCGCGATGCGCGCGTGGAGAGCGCCCAGCAGGTGCGCGATCGGGTGCTGCTGGCCTCGCGCTACCTGGAGCCGGGACGCCTCGGCACCACCGACGACGCCGGGTTCGCGCCCTTCTTCGACGACGACAGCCTCAGTCGCGCCACCGCGTTTGCCAAGGTGCGCGCGCGGGTGGAAGGCACGCGCCTGGCCGCCGCACTGCTGCAGGGGGCCGCATGAGCGAGGAACACGAGCTCGAGATGATGCGTACCGCCGCCCTGCGCAACGCCCAGAGCGTGCTGGCCGCGCGCCAGCGCGCCGAGGAAGAGCTGATGGCCGCCCAGGACGCCCTGCGGCGCGCCAGCGAGCGCATGGAAAACATGCTCGAAAGCCTGTCCGACGGCTTCTGCGCGGTCGACCGCGACTGGCGCATCACCTATATCAACGGGCGCGCGCTCGACATGATCGCCGCGCTCGACAAGAGCCGCGCCGGCCTGCTCGGCAGGAATCTGTGGGAAGAGTTCGAGGACCTGCACGGCACCTCGGTGGCGGCCGACTGCCGGCGGGCGATGGAGCTGCGCGAGACCGTGGTGCGCGACTTCTATTATGTGCGCCTGCAGTGCTGGCTCGAGATGCGCCTGCACCCCTCGCCCGACGGCCTCACGCTCTACTTCCAGGACATCACCCAGCGCAAGCTGGACCAGCAGGCCCTGGTCGAGAACAACAACCGCCTGCAGGTGGCGCTGGCCGCCGGACGCCTGGGCGACTGGCGCTGGGACGCCGCGCTCGACCGCGTCATCCTAGGCCCGCGCGCGGCCGGGATCTTCGGACTGCCGGCCGAGACCCCGCTGCCCTGGCCACAGCTGCGCGTGCGCCTGCATCCCGAGCACCGCATCCAGGTGCGGCGCGCGGTGCTCAAGGCCTTCAAGGCGCGCGCCGACCTGAACATCGAATGCCGGGTCTGCCCGCCCGACAGCGGCCCGCATGGGGGCGCACGCTGGGTGGCGCTGGTCGGGCGCCCCGACTATGCCGAACGCAAGGGCAGCGACACCCTGGTCGGGATGACCGGCGTGGTGCAGGACATCAGCGACCGCAAGGGCGCGGAAGCGACCTTGCGCCAGAGCGAGGAGCTGCTGCGCGCGCTGGCCAACACGATTCCCCAGCTGGCCTGGATGGCCGGCACCGACGGCGGCATCGTCTGGTTCAACGACCGCTGGTACGCGTACACCGGACGCACGCCCGAGCAGAGCGTCGGCTGGGGGTGGCAGCAGGTCATCGATCCTGGCGTGCTGTCCACTGTGATGGCGCGCTGGAAGGCCACCATCCACGACGGCGCGGCCTTCGAGATGGAATTCCCGCTGCGCGGCGCCGACGGCAGCTACCGCTGGTTCCTGACCCGGGTGAGCGCGGTGCGCGATCCCGAGGGACGCGTGGTGCGCTGGTTCGGCACCAATACCGACGTCGACCAGGTCAAGCGCGTCGAGCAGGCGCTGCGCGACGAGTCGCACGTGCTGGAGCTGCTGAACAATACCGGCAGCGAGCTGGCCTCGACCCGCGACCTGCCGACCCTGCTGCGCGCCGCGACCGAAGCTGCCGCCGGCGTCAGCGGCGCCCGTCATGGCGCCTTCATCCACTACGGCCAGGACGGCGCCGCGACCCTGTTCTCGATGGCCGCCGGCAGCGAAAGCCTGGACCCGGCGACTGCCTCCGCCCTGTTCCCGCCGGCGCTGCGGCGCCAGGACCTGGTGCGGGTGGACGATCTCGCCGCCGACGCCTCGCTGTCAGGCGAAGCCTGGCATTTCGGCGCCGCCCCCGCCGGCATCCGCAGCTACATGGCGGTGCCGGTGGCGCCACGCTCCGGCGAACTGCTCGGCACCCTGTTCTTCGGCCATCCCGAGCCGGGCATGTTCACCGAGCGCAGCGAGCGCATCGTGCGCGGCATCGCCGCCCAGGCCGCGATCGCGGTCGACAACGTGCGCCTGTACGACGCTACCCGCCGCGCCGCCGAGGAACGCAAGCTGCTGCTCGAGAACGAGCGCGATGCGCGCGCCGAGGCCGAGCGCAGCAGCCAGATGAAGGACGAGTTCCTGGCAACCCTGTCGCACGAGCTGCGCACCCCGCTGTCGGCCATCCTCGGCTGGTCGCAGGTGCTGCGCCGCGGCAGCCGCGACGGCGCCGACCTGCAGCGCGGCCTGCAGACCATCGAGCGCAATGCGCGCGCCCAGGCCCAGCTGATCGAAGACCTGCTCGACATGAGCCGCATCACCTCCGGCAAGGTACTGCTCGACATGCAGACGATCGCACCAGCCAGCTTCATCGACGCCGCCATCGAGACCGTGCGCCCGGCGGCCGACGCCAAGCACATCGCCATCGAGAAGCGCTATGGCGCACCCGGCGCGCTGGTGGCGGGCGACAGCGGCCGCCTGCAGCAGGTGATCTGGAACCTGCTGTCGAACGCCATCAAGTTCACGCCGCGCGACGGCAGCGTGGCGGTCGAAGTGGGCGAACGCGAGGCCGAGGGCGGCAAGGTGGTGGCGGTCACGGTGCGCGACACCGGCGCCGGCATCCGCCCCGAATTCATCACCCATGTGTTCGAACGCTTCCGCCAGGAAGACGCCTCGATGACGCGCCGCCACGGCGGCCTGGGCCTGGGGCTGTCGATCGTCAAGCACCTGGTCGAGCAGCACGGCGGCACGGTGCGCGCCGAGAGTCCCGGCGAAGGCCTGGGCTCCAGTTTCACGATCGAGCTGCCGGCGGTCGAGGCGCCGGCAAGCGGCAACCGCCCGGGCAGCGGCACGCCCGCGCCCGCGCCGGCCCAGGATGCAGCCGGGGCGCCGGACGCGGCGGCGGGCGACCTGACCGGGATGACGGTGCTGGTGGTGGACGACGCGCGCGACGGCCGCGAGCTGATCGCGCGTATCCTGACCGACTGCCATGCGCGCGTGCGCATCGCGGCGAGCGCGCGCGAAGCCTTCGACGCCCTGCGCGCCGACCGTCCGCATGTTCTGATCAGCGACCTGGGCATGCCCGAGGTCGACGGCTTCGAACTGATCGGCTGGGTGCGCGCCCTGCCGCGCGAACAGGGCGGCCAGCTGCCGGCCATCGCCCTGACCGCGTTCGCGCGCCCGGAAGACCGGTTGAAGGCGCTGGAGGCCGGATTTTCGACCCATATTTCGAAGCCGGTGGAGCCGGGCGAACTGATTGCGGCGGTGGCGTCGGTGGCCGCGCCGCCTGCACAATTGGTCAATGGCGGCAATCGCGTCCATGGTCGATAATGATCCTACCCGGACACGCGGCGCTGTCCTACAAGAAATTTTATGAGGTTTGTTAGACTATGAAGTGATGGGATGAGTCCATTCCAAAAGGAAATGGAACACATAACCCGACAGCATAGAAGAGAACGAGCATGCCGAGCAGACAAGACATTTTGAACGCAAAGATCCTGGTGGTCGACGACTCGCCCGACAATATCGAGCTGATGGAAGAGATATTGCGCGAGGAAGGCTACACCTGCGTGAGTTCGACGATGCTGCCGGAACAGGTATGCCCGCTGCATCGCGAGCACAACTATGACCTGATCCTGCTCGACCTGCAGATGCCCGGCCTGAACGGCTTCCAGGTCATGAAGGGCCTGAAGGAAATCGAACAGGGCGGCTACCTGCCGGTGCTGGCCCTGACGGCCCAGCCCAGCTTCAAGATCGCCGCGCTGGAAGCCGGGGCCCGCGACTTCATCAGCAAGCCCTTCGACCTGCTCGAAGTGCACAAGCGCATCCACAACATGCTGGAAGTGCGCCTGCTCTACAAGGAATTGGCACAGTACAGCCGCGCGCAGCAGGAACTGGCCCTGCACGACGCCCTCACCGGCCTGCCCAACCGGCGCCTGCTGGAAGACCGTATCGAGACCGCCCTGCAGCACGCCAACCGCAGCCACGCCAAGGCCGCGATCATGTACCTCGACCTGGACGGCTTCAAGGCGATCAACGACACCTATGGCCACGCCTACGGCGACGACATCCTCAAGATGGTGTCGCAGCGCCTGCTGGCCAGTTCGCGCAAGGAAGACACGGTCGCGCGCCTGGGCGGCGACGAGTTCATGGTGGTGCTGGGCGACATCCACAGCCTGGCCGACGCCCAGGGCCCGGCCGCCAAGCTGGTCGAAGCGCTGTCCGAGCCCTACTTCATCAACGACCTGACGCTGCGCCTGTCGACCTCGATCGGCATCAGCATCTACCCGGACGACGCCGAATCGGTGGACGCCCTGATCAGCATCGCCGACTACGCCCTGTACGAAGCCAAGCGCGCCGGCAAGAACCGCTTCTGCTCGCCGGCAGCCAACCGCCAGTCGGGCGCCAAGATGCCGGCCGCGCCGACTCCGGCGCCCGCGGTGGAGATGGCGCCGCATCGGTGAGCGTCGGTTTTTTCGATTGCTCGTAGAAACTTGGATCCCGGCCTTCGCCGGGATGACGTTTTGACGCAGCCGACTACGAAGCTCTTTCCATGCGTTTGCAGTAAGACGTCCGGTGAAGGCCGGAACAATGCCACTGGCATTGTTCCGCCTAATTGCGCCGCGCTCCACGAACGCGTGTTTATCCCCAAAACAAACAGGCCACCGGCAGCTCCCGCCACCGATGGCCCGTCTTCAGGCTAACAAGCGCCGGAGATCAGCGATTCCCGCCCTCGTCCTTCTGCATGTAGCGCGTCGACGGCTCGGCCGAGCGCAGCAGCTCTTCGTTGTGCGCTTCCATGGCCTGGGCGTGCTGGTGGTCGCGGCTGGCGTCGACCTTGTCCGGCGCCACTTCGATGCGCGTGATGCTGGACTGGACCGCGACCGGGTCGCTGGCCGGGAAAGTCATTTCCACGGCGTCGTCCATCAGCGCTTCTTCGGCCTGCTCCTTGCTGGAAGCGCTTTCGCAGCTGGACAGGGCCTTGATGGCGATGGCGTAGTTGACGATCTGCATATTGGCAAGGTCGCCAATGGTGCGCACGCCGGCAGCGGCGAAGGCATTCGCCTGTTGTTCGCTCACACCATTCAGGGCGCTCAGCGGCGAATTGACGAGCTCAGTAAGCGATTTACCGCGATAATCTTGATTTACGATAGAGTCGATATTCATTGTGTGTCCTTTCATGTAGGCAGCCCCGTCCTCGATCCGAGTCGGTTGAAAACTGGACGGGTTGACTATCGCACAAGCCGCGCTCCGCGTATGTGCGGCAACGTACACCGTCATAGCGCACGATTGAGATTTGCCGGTTTGCACTTTAGTTGCTCGTGATATCATTGTTTGTTATTACAGCTGTTCCTTTTACGTAACACTTTGCTTTGGTATGATTCTTTCCTGAAGGTAAAACCTTTTAGCGAAAGCACTACACACGATCGTGGAACACACAGACAAACCCAAAATCCTGGTCGTCAACGATGACGCCGCCAGCCTGCTTGCGCTGACGAGCCTTCTCGACCAGTGGGCAGATGAGAGCAACTACACGGTGCATTCGGCCCGCTCCGGCCAGGAAGCGCTGCGCCAGGTCCTGCTCCACGATTTCGCCGTGATCCTGCTTGACGTGAACATGCCGGGCATGGACGGCTTCGAGACTGCCGAGGCGATCCACCAGCGCGCCCGCTCGGCCGACATCCCGATCATCTTCGTCACCGCCTTCCTGGCCGACGAAATCGACCGCCTCAAGGCTTACCAGCGCGGCGCGGCGGATTTCCTGTTCACCCCGGTGATCCCGCAGATCCTGCACGCCAAGGTGTCGGTGTTCGTGGCCCTGGCCATGAAGAACGAACAGCTCAAGCGCCAGGCCGAAAAGCTGTCGCAGCGCACCACCGAACTGACCGCGACCAACCGCCGTCTCGTACGCGAGATGGAAGAACGGCGCGACGCCGAACGCAAGAGCCACGCCAAGGACGAATTCCTGGCCATGCTCGGCCACGAGCTGCGCAATCCGCTGTCGGCCATCAGCAGCGCCTCCTCGCTGATCGGCATGACCGGCGCCAATGCCGAGACCGTCACCCGCGCCAAGCAGATCATCCAGCGCCAGAGCCAGCACCTGTCGCGCATTGTCGACGACCTCCTCGACCTGTCGCGCGCCATGTCCGGCAAAATCCTGCTGGCGCGCAAACCGACCGACCTGTCCAACCTGGTGTCCGGCTGCCTGGAAACCTTCCGCGCCACCGGCCGCACCGCCGGCTACCGCTTCAGCGTCGACCTGGCCCCGGGCTGGGTCGACGGCGACCCGACCCGGCTGGAACAGATCACCTCCAACCTGCTCGACAACGCGATCAAGTACACGCCGGCCGGCGGCAGCATCGACATCAACCTGGCGCAAGCCGGCGAGGACGTGGTGCTTACGGTGCGCGACAGCGGGGTCGGCATCCCGGCCGAGCTGCTGCCCCACGTGTTCGATGTGTTCGTGCAGGGCGCGATCTCGATCGACCGCTCGCAGGGTGGCCTCGGCATCGGCCTGTCGCTGGTGCGGCGCCTGGTCGAGCTGCATGGCGGCAGCGTCAGCGCAGCCAGCGAAGGCAGCGGCAACGGCAGCACCTTCACGATCCGCCTGCCGCGTACCGAAGCGGTCAGCGCCAGCACGGCGCCGCAGCAGAGCCTGGGCGACAACAGCGGCAAGCCGTCGGTGCTCCTGATCGAAGACAATGAAGATGGACGCGAAATGATGGCGACCATGCTGGCCGCCCACGGCTTCCCGGTATCGACCGCGGCCGACGGCCTGCAGGGCGTGGCGGCGGCGCTGGCCGGCCGTCCGGCGGCCGCGCTGGTGGACATCGGCCTGCCCGGCATCGATGGCTACGAAGTGGCGCGCCGCCTGCGGCGCGATCCGGCCACCAACGGCATCCGGCTCATCGCCCTGACCGGCTATGGCCTCGCCGAAGACCAGCGCCGCGTGCTGGAAGCCGGTTTCGACCAGCACCTGGTCAAGCCGGTCGGCATGGACCAGTTGCTGGAGGCGCTGGCGCCGGCCGCGCTGCAGCCGGCTGCGGACGCGGCCTGACCGGCCGCCAACAGGATTACTGCAGTTCGGCGGCGCGCGCCGCCATTTCCTGACCCAGCGCCTGCAGGTCCAGCTTCAGTTCCTTCATCTTCGGGAACATTTCCTCTTCTTCTTCCTCGACGTGGTGGTCGACCAGCTCGCCGAGGACCTTGACCTTGGCGTCGTACAGGTCGTCGCCCGGGTCCATTTCCTGGATCTGGGCGATCAGGTCCTTGGCCGAAGCGTGCTCGACGACAGCCTCGTCGACCATGTCTTCGGTTTCCTCGGTTGCTTCGCGGACCGCCGGATACAGGATTTCTTCCTCGATCGTGGTGTGCATGATCAGGGCCTGGCAGATTTCGTCGGCAAGCTTCTTCTTGCTGACCTTGGCGCGGTCGGTCATGTTCTCGAACTTCTCGAACATCGCGTGCACTTCGCGGTGCTGCGCGGTCAGCAGCGTGATGGCATCCTGCGGTTTGGTAGCGTTTGTCATTGTAATACCCCCGTTGTTGAGCCCAACTATTAATAAAGTGGCATCTGCCACACCCCAAGCTTCGCCCGAAACAGCCGGGCCGACTGTACGGCACCGCACGCTGTTTCCGTCCCCTCCCCCGGTACAATGCAGCACTGCGCTCGCGCCGCCCACGAGCCAACTGTTGTATGATTTGGGAAACATTTAACCGAGCCTACGATGACCGAACCGGCACATCCGCAGTCCGGCCCGGCCGCTGCCGCATCTGCAGCGCCGGGCGCGGACCGCACCGCTGAACTCACCGAGATGCTGGGCTACCTCGCCGCCTGCTGGGACGAGGAGCGCCGCCTGCTGGCGCGCCAGCTCCATGACAGCCTGGGCTCGTCGATGACGGCCCTGACCATGCACCTGGCGCTGCTGACCCAGCACATCCCGGCCGAGAACCAGGCCATGCGCGACCGCAGCGCGCAGATGAAGGGGCTGCTCGCCAACATCATCGAGACCAACCGCAAGATGCAGCTCGAGCTGTGGAACGACAAGCTCGAGTTCCTTGGCCTGAAGGCCGCGCTGGCCGAGCTGGTGCCAGGCTTTGCCGCCGCCAACAACATCAAGGCGCGCACCAGCCTGCCGGACGAAGACGGCAGCTATACCCGCACCCAGGGCGTGGTGCTGCTGCGCTGCGTCGAAGAGGGCCTGCGCAACGTCGCCGCCCATGCACAGGCGACCGAGGTCGACGTGATCCTGGACGATGACGGCGACCAGGTGATGCTGACCATCCGCGACAACGGCACCGGCTTCCCGAACGACGACAAGGTGCTGGAGTCGACCAGCTGCCACGGCCTGCGCCTGTTGCGCGAACGCGCCCGTTTCCTCGGCGGCACTCTGGAACTCGGCGCCGGCGAGAGCGGCGGCGCCGTGCTGCGCATGACGCTGCCGAGGCAGGTGCCGGTCGCCTGATTCCCGCGATTAGTATCGTAGGGTGGGCGGGGTAGTGCAGGCCAGTGGCCTGCACTACGAACGCCCACGCGGTGATAGTTAGCGCAAGAACAGAAGTTCCAGCAGATCGGATGTCGCTCTACTGCGTGGGCGGCATAGCCGCCCACCCTACTCAATGCAGCTTGACCAGCGGCGTCGCCCGCCGCACCAGGAAGCGCGCCAGCGCCAGCACGCCGGTGCGCATGGTGCCGAGCACCGCCCGGTGGTGCATCAGGTGCAGGCTCGTATACATCAGCCGCGCCATCGTCCCCTGCACGAACCAGCTGGCCCCGCGCAGCGATCCCATCAGGCTGCCCACGCTGGTCGAGCGCCCCACCGACACCAGCGAGCCATAGTCGCGGTATTCGTAGGGCCGCTCCTGCGGCGCATGGCCCTTGGAACGGCGCAGGAAGGTGGTCACCAGGTAGTCGGCCTGCTGGTGCGCGGCCTGGGCGCGCGGCGGCACGGCGTTGCCATTGCCGTCGACGCAGGCGGCGCAGTCGCCCAAGGCATAGATGTCGTCCATGCCCTTCACCCGCAGGTGCGGGTCGACCTCGACCTGGCCGCCCTTCGCGGTCGGTAGGCCCAGTGAAGCCAGCAGGTCGGGCGCCTTGATGCCCGCCGCCCACACGCACAGATTGGCCGGGTACACGTTGCCGTCCTTGTCGACCACCCGGTCGCGCTCGATCTGCGTCACGCGGCAGTCGGTCACGACCCGGATGCCGCGCTTGCCCAGCAGCTCGTTGGCGGCGGCGGATACCTTTTCCGGCAGCGGGGCCAGCACGCGCGGCGCCCCTTCCAGGATGGTGATGCGCACGTCGCGCTTGACGTCGAGCTGGTCGAACCCGTAGGTGACGTAGGCGCCGGAGGCCTCGCGGAGCTCGGCTGCCAGCTCCACGCCGGTGGCGCCGCCGCCGATAATCACCACGTCCAGGCCACCGCCCTTGCCTTCTTCATGGTCCTGTTCCGCGGCCAGCATCAGGCGCAGCATGCGCAGGCGGAAGCGCTCGGCGTCCTCGGTGGCGTTCAGGGAGATGGTGTTTTCCTGCGCCCCCGGCACGCCGAAGTAATTCGAGGTGCTGCCGATCGCCAGCACCAGCGCGTCGTAGCGGATGCGGCGCTCGGGGAGCACCTCGTCGTTGTCGGTGGCGGCGACGATCGCGCCGACCGTGACGGTCTTCGAAGCCGCATCCAGGGCGGTCATCGGTCCGAATACGAAGTTGAAGCCGTTGTCGTGCGCCAGCATCTGGTAGGACAGACCTTCCTGGTGGATGTCCAGGGTGCCGGCCGCGACCTCGTGCAAGGAGGGCTTCCAGATGTGGTACAGCCGGCTGTCCACCAGCGTTACCTTCGACGGGCCCAGCTTGCGGCCCAGTTTGCAGGCCAGTTCCAGGCCGCCCGCACCGCCACCCACGATCACGAATTCGCTACGCAAAGTAAGCTCCTCTCATGGCGCCCGTCCGGCAATGCCAGCACATGGGCGATGTGGCAATCTTACTACGCATTCGTTGCGGGCGCGGCGCGCCACCCTGGTACCCACGCCGGGTTAAGATCATGCCATTCCATCCTCGAGAACGATGCCATGCCCAACCACGTCCCCGCCGAGATTGCCGATGCCGAAGCCCGCCTGCACGCCGCCATGCTCGCCTCCGACCTGGCCGTGCTGGACGAGCTGATCGACCATGGACTGATCTTCACCAACCACCTCGGCCAGGTCTTCGGCAAGCACGACGATCTCGAAACGCACCGCTCGGGCCTGTTGCGACTGGCCCGCATGGAGCCCTCCGAGATGCGTGTGGTCGTCGACGGCGACTGCGCCATCGTCTCGGTGCGCGTGGCGGTGGCGGGCCAGTTTGGCCGCTCACCCTTCAGCGCCGACCTGCGCTACAGCCGCGTGTGGCGGCGCGCGCCGGACGGCGCCTGGCGCGTGGTGGCGGCGCATGCCAGCGAAATCCGCGCACCGGCGCCTTGATGGGCCTTCAGCGATCCGTGCGTGGCGCGATGGGCCGGTCCTGTAGCATGGCCGCTCGACACGCTTGAAAGGATGCGACATGAACCAGCGCTACCGACCAATCACGCGCCTGGGCCTGGGCGGCACCGGGCTCGGCGACATGTACCACACCACGTCCGACGAGGCGGCGCGCGCCACCGTCGACGCGGCCTGGGATGCCGGCATCCGCTATTTCGACACCGCGCCGCACTACGGCGCCGGCCTGTCCGAGCACCGCTTCGGCCAGGCCCTGCGCACCCGGCCGCGTGGGGAGTACACGCTCTCGACCAAGGTCGGCCGCCTGCTGGCACCCGATGTAGCCGGCGAGGTGGCGCCGCCCTTCGTCTCGGCCCTGCCCTTCCGGCGCGTGATCGACTTCACGGCCGCAGGCGCGCGCCGCTCGGTCGAGGACAGCCTGCAGCGCCTGGCGCTGGGCAGCATCGATGTCGTCTACGTGCACGACCTCTCGGTCGATGCTTTCGGCGACAGTTTCGAGCATTACTTCCGGATCGCGGCCGGCCCCGGCGGTGCTTTTGAGGAGCTGGTGCGCATGCGCGAGGAAGGCCTGATCAAGGCCTGGGGACTGGGCGTGAACACGGTCGAGCCCTGCATGCGCGCGCTGCAGCAGTCGGACCCCGACATCTTCCTGCTGGCCGGACGCTACACGCTGATGGAGACCACGCCGCTGGAGGCCCTGTTCCCGCTGTGTATGGAGCGCGGCGCTTCGGTCGTGCTGGGCGGCCCGTACAACTCGGGTTTCCTGGCCGGCGGCGACCGCTACGACTACCTGCCCGCCAGGCCGGAACACTACGAACGGCGCGAGCGCCTGCGCCAGGTGGCGGGACGCCACGGCGTCGACCTGGCCGCGGCGGCGCTGCAGTTCGGCGCCGCCCATCCGGTGGTGTCGGCCACCATCCCCGGCGCCAGCAGCACGCAGCACCTCGGGCGCAATGCGGTCCTGATGGCGCTGCAGATTCCCGCCGCCTTCTGGCAGGAACTGGTGCACGAAGGACTGCTGCCGCCGGACGCTCCGCTGCCGCGGTAAGGAATCGGATCAGTCGCGGCCGTGGCCGTGGCCGTGACCCTTGCCGTGTCCGTTGCCATGGCCCCTGCCATGGCCGCGCTCTTCGTGACGGTCGCGATCATGGCCGCGATCGTCCCAGCGTTCGTGGTGGCCGCCGCCGTGGCGCTCGCGGTAGCGCGGCGCATACACGTCGGCATACCAGCGATCCTGCACGAACAGCACCGGCTGGCCGCAGGCGCCGTATTTGCGGCAGTGCTTGTTCCAGTTCTTGCGGTGGCCCGGCGGCACGCGCAGGTAGACCGGCTCGGCGCGCACGCGGTGGTGGCGTTCGACGATGACCGGTTGCGCCATGTAGACCGGCGGCGGGCCGTAATAGCCGCCATCGCCGATATCGATGCGGCCGTAGAAGCCGGGCTGGCCGACGCTGATGCTGACATTCGTCTGGGCCAGGGCTGGGAAGGTAGCGCTCGCCAGGGCTGCGCAGAGGATCAGGGCTTTCATAGTTGCCTCTCAGTGTTTGACGGCCGAACTTTACCACCGGAAATGTCGAACCGAAGGTGCGGCACTTCACACTTTTACACTCTGTGCAGCCTTTCACATCTCGTTACAGGTTCACGCTTACATGTTCCGGAACAGCGCCATGAAGGGCTGGCTCACCGCCAGCGTTTCCGGGCGATTCTTCAGCCGCAGCGTGCCGCGTCCGCTCTCGTCGCGCGAGACCCCGGCCACCGCGCGCAGGTTGACAATGGTCGAACGATGGACCTGCTTGAACATGGTCGGGTCCAGCACCTCGAGCAGGTCACGGATGGGTTTGCGCAGCAACGCTTCGCCATCCTGGGTCATCACGACCGTGTACTTGCTGTCGGCCTGGAAGTAGGCCACGTCGTCGACCAGGATCAGGCGCGTCTCCTGGCCGCGGCTGGCGGTCAGCCACACCAGCGGCGGCGCCTTGGGTTGCGGCGGCGCCGCCGCCGACAGCTGCAGCAGCAGGGCCTGCAGCTGCGCCAGGTCCTGGCCGCCGCGCTGCAGGCGCGCCTGCACCCTTGCCACGGTGCCGGCCAGGCGTTCGCGCGCCACGGGTTTAAGCAGGTAGTCGACCGCGCCGCGCTCGAAGGCGTCGATCGCGTACTGGTCGTAGGCGGTGACGAACACAAGCTCGGTCTTGATCCCGGTATCCACCAGGCTGGAGGCGACTTCCAGGCCGGACAGGCCCGGCATGCGGATGTCGAGGAAAGCCACGTCGGGGCGATGGGCGGCAATCGCTTCCAGCGCGCTGCCGCCGTCCTCGCAGCTGGCCACGATGTCCAGTTCCGGCCACACCTGCCCCAGCAACTGGACCAGCGATTCGCGCAGCAGGGTTTCGTCTTCGGCGATCACGCCGGTGATCCGCTTCTCAAGCATGATGCAGCCCTCCTGCTCCCACGGTGCTGTTGACGGCGTTCGGCACCGTGATGGTGGCCGCCACGCCGCTCGGGAAGTTGGCCACGATCGAGAACGAGGCCGCATTGCCGTAGGCCAGGCGCAGGCGCTCGCGCACATTGCGCAGGCCGACACCGGTGCCGCCGCCCTCGGCCGTGAAACCGCGGCCGTCGTCGGCCACCGTCACCGCCACGCTGTTGTCGACCTGGCGCGCCAGAATCCACACCGTGCCGCCGCCCGGCTTGGGTTCGAGGCCGTGCTTGATCGCGTTTTCGACCAGGGTCTGCAGCATCATGGTCGGGAACAGCACGCCGCGCAGGGCATCGGGCACGTCGACCTGCAGCTGCAGGCGCGGGCCCATGCGGATCTTGAGGATGTCGAGGTAGGCACGGGCACGCTCCAGTTCCTCGCCGATGGTCGAAGGCGCGTCCTCGGTGCGCGGCAGCGAGTGGCGCAGGTACTGGATCAGGTTGCCGAGCATCTCGTCGGCGCGTGCCGGGTCGGTACGGGTCAGCACCTGGGCACTGGCCAGGGTGTTGTACAGGAAGTGCGGCTCGACCTGGGCGTGCAGCAAATTCAGCTTGGCCACCGTGAGTTCCTTTTCGGTGGCGGTCTGGCGGACCTGGGCCTGCTCGCCGCGGCGGCGCTCGGCGACGCGGCGCGTGATGGCGCGCACGATCGCTTCGGCGTTCTCCAGGTTGGTGCCATGGTCGACCAGGAAGGTGTCGGTCCAGGCCGGGTCTTCCGGTTCGCAGATCAGCGTCACGCTACCAGCGGCGTCGCCGTTCGGGGTAACCGTGGCCAGGATCTGGTTGCGGCGTTCGCCGAACGGAATGAATGCCCAGCTGGCCGCCGGCGGCTGGCCATCGTGGTGCATGGCATAGGGGTTGATGCGCTTCACCTTGGCGCGCACCTGCAGGCTGTCGCGCGCGCTTTCCACCAGGATCGCGCCGGGCAGCTCGCGGATCGCGGCATCGATCAGGTCGAAGGCCTCGCCGGCTTCGAACGGGATTTCGATCTGGCGCCGCTGGCGGTTCGACAGGGTGCTGCTGTTCAGGGTGCCGGCGATCAGGCGCACCCGGCGCATGTGCGAGAACACGCCGGACAGCACCCACAGGCCGAGGAACAGGGCCAGCAGCGCGAAATAGCCGCCGATGTCGCGTTCGAAGTAATCATGGATCGACTCGACGATGATGATGCACAGGATGAGGTAGCAGCCGAGCCAGGCCGCCAGCAGTCGTCCGAGGTGAAAAGCGCTTGAGATCATGGTGTTCTTTCAGTAGTGGGACAGCGCCAGATTAGTCCTTGTCTTCATTGCCCGGTGACATTATGCGACGGAGACGGGGTAGCGGCGACGAAACCGGCCCTGCCCGCCCTAAAAAATCCGTTGCGCATTGCCCTCACCCGCAGCCGGCTTTTCTCGCTGCCTGGCGAACACTGCTTTACAATGCTGCGCAGTTCGTCAAAGAAAGGTTTTTTTCAGCATGGCATTCAAGCATACCGTCTTCGCATTCGCCGCCCTCCTGCTGGGCACTTCCGCGCACGCCCAGCTGGGCGCCGCCGTCACCGCCGACCTCGGCACCACCGGTGCCGGCCTGCACCTCGTGGTGCCGATGGAGCGCACCCTGAACGGCCGTTTCGGCGCCAACTACTTCAAGCACGACCTCGACAAGCGCTCCGGCCTGGTCGACTACAAGCTCGACGGCAAGCTGGCCACCTTCGACGTGCTGTTCGACTGGTACGTGATCGAGGGCAGCAGCTTCCGCCTGACCAGCGGCCTGGTCTACAACGGCACCCGTTTCAAGGCGACCGGCGTCCCTGCCGCCAACGGCAGCTTCACCTTCAACGGCAATACCTACAAGACCACCGACATCGGCACCCTGAAAGGCGACGTCAGCTTCCGCCGCGCCGCGCCCTACATCGGCATCGGCTGGGGCAATGCCCTCACCCCGAACAAGCGCTGGAACTTCGGTGCCGACATCGGCGCCTTTTACCAGGGCAAGGCCAAGGTCAACCTGATTCCTTACGGCTGCACCACCTCGAACGCCGTGTGCGGCAAGCTGGCGACCGACGTGGCGGTGGAAGAACTGCGCCTGCAGGACGAAGCCTCGGACTACAAGGTCTACCCGGTGCTGCGCGCCAGCATCTCGTACAACTTCTAAAAGAAGATATGTACATCGGCGCGGACAGGCGTATGATGGAAACTCTTATCAAGGAGCCATCATGCCACCGCGCCGCTTCCTTCCCTTTGCGCTGATCGTCGCCACGCTCTTGATGGGCGGATGCAAAGACCAGCGCGAACCGGCCAAGCCCATCGTCGACCTGTCGGACGTCGTCGTCTCCATCTGAACAGGCTTTTGCCCGCACTGCCCCGGGCACGGTAAACTACGGCCTGTCTATTTATTCGCCGTAAGGTTCCCATGCCGTTTGCCGCCCTTGGACTGATCGAGCCGATCGTCCAGACCCTCGCTTCGCTCGACTACACCACCCCGACCCCTGTCCAGCAGCAGGCCATTCCTGCCGTCCTGTCCGGCAAGGACGTGATGGCTGCCGCCCAGACCGGCACCGGCAAGACCGCCGGCTTTGCCCTGCCGATCCTGCAGCGCCTGTTCAAGCGCGACAAGCCGGTCGGCAGCAATGCCGTGCGCGCCCTGGTCCTCGTGCCGACCCGCGAGCTGGCCGAGCAGGTGCATGAAAGCTTCCGCAGCTACGGCGCCGGGCTGAACCTGCGCACCATGGTGGCCTACGGCGGGGTCAGCATCAATCCGCAGATGATGAATTTGCGTAAGGGAGCGGACGTGCTGGTGGCGACCCCCGGCCGCCTGCTCGATTTGTACCGCCAGAACGCGGTGAAGTTCAACGAAGTCATCACCCTGGTGCTGGACGAAGCGGACCGCATGCTCGACCTCGGCTTCTCGAAAGAGCTCGACCAGGTGTTCGCGGCCCTGCCGAAAAAGCGCCAGACCCTGCTGTTCTCGGCCACCTTCTCCGACCAGATCCGCGCCATGGCCAACCGCCTGCTGCGCGAACCGGTGCGCATCGAGGCGTCGCCGCGCAATACCACCGCGACCAAGGTCACCCAGTGGCTGGTCCCGGTCGACAAGAAGCGCAAGTCCGAGCTGTTCCTGCACCTGCTGAAGAAGCACGGCTGGACCCAGGTGCTGGCCTTTGCCAAAACCCGCAAGGGCGTGGACGAGCTGGTCGGCCTGCTGGACGCCAAGCGCATCCCGGCCGATGCCATCCACGGCGACAAGCCGCAGCCGGCGCGCCTGCGCGCGCTGGAGCGTTTCAAGGCGGGCGACGTGAAGGTGCTGGTGGCAACCGACGTCGCCGCGCGCGGCCTGGACATCGACGACCTGCCGGTGGTGGTCAATGTCGACCTGCCGATCGTGGCCGAGGATTACGTGCACCGCACCGGGCGCACCGGACGCGCGGGCGCCTCGGGCGAAGCGGTGTCGCTGGTGGCAGCCGACGAGGTGGAATACCTGGCGGCGATCGAGGCCCTGACGCGCCAGACCATCCGGCGCGAGGAAGAAAGCGGGTTCGAGCCGGATCACCGGGTGCCCGAGACCACGGCCGGCGGACAGATCGTGAAGAAGCCGAAGAAGCCCAAGAAGCCGAAGGGCGAGGTCAAGGTGGTGCAGGAGGACGTGCGCTTCCGGCGCTGACTGGCGGCCAATTGCCGCGTGGGCGGGAAAACCCGCCCACCCTACAACACCGGTAGGGTGGGCGGATCTCCACCCACGCGGCGGTAGTTACAGTACCAGGCGCATTTCGCGCATGCCTTCGAGGCCGGACGATTTCACCGTAAAGCCCATCCGCTTGGCCAGGCCCGTGATGCGCGAATTCTGCGGCAGCGCCTCGCCCACGATCTCGCGTGTGCCGCGCGAGCGGCAGTAGTCGATCAGCTTCTGCATCATGATCTTCCCCAGACCCATGCCCTTCAGGTCGGAGCGCACCGTCACCGCGAACTCGGCGCTGATGTTGTCCGGATCGGCCACCACCCGGCCCACCGCCAGCGTCTCGGCCACGCCCTGCGCATTGGGGCGGGTAGCGATGAAGGCCATCTCGCGGTCGTAGTCGATCTGGGTGAAGCGCGCCAGCTGCGAGGGCTGCAGTTCGCGGATGCGCACGAACATCCGGTAGCGCACGTCGTCGGGGGTGAGCGCATCAAAGAAGGCCAGGTGCGCCGGGCCGTCTTCCGGACGGATCGGGCGCAGCAGCAGCGTCCCGCCATTCCACTCGATGGTCTCTTCCAGTTCGCGCGGATAGGGCCGGATCGCCAGCCGGTCGAGCGTGCTGCCGGAGCGGTCGGCCAGCGCCAGGCGCATGCGCGCATCCAGCACCGTCGTGCCGCGGCTATCGGCCAGCAGCGGGTTCAGGTCCAGCTCCACGATCTCGGGAATGTCCGCGACCATGCGCGAGACCTGCACCAGCGAGGCCAGTACCGCGTCCATGTTCACCGCCGGGCGGTTGCGGTAGCCGGCCAGCAGCCTGGCCACGCGGGTGCGGTCGACCAGGTCGCGCGCCAGCACCAGGTTCAGGGGCGGGAGGCCGACCGCATGGTCGTCCGTCACTTCCACCGTCACCCCGCCCTGCCCGAACACGATCACCGGCCCGAACACCGGGTCAAGGGCGGCGCCCACGATCAGTTCATGCGCATTGGTCGAGCGGGCCATGGCCTGCACCGAATAGCCTTCGAAGCGCGCCTGCGGGAACAGCTCGCCCAGGCGCTTCGTCATGCGCTTCGCCGCCGCGCGCACGCCTTCCGGGCTGTCGATGTCGAGGGTCACGCCGCCGAAGTCCGACTTGTGCATCACGTCGGGCGTGAGGATCTTGACCGCCACCGGGTAACCGATGTTCTGGGCCGCCTGCACCGCCTCATCGACCGTGGCGGCCTGGCGCGTCTCGACCACCGCCATGCCGTAGGTGCGCAGGATGGCCTTGGTCTCGGGATCGGACAGCAGGTAGCGCCCTGCCGCAATCGCTTCGCGCACCAGGGCGCGCGCCGCCGCCCGGTCCGGCGCCACGGTGCCGGCCATCGAGGGCGGCACTTCCATCAGGAGGTTCTGGTTGCGCCGGTAGTGCACCAGCTGCAGGAAGCCCGCCACCGCGTCTTCCGGCGTACGGAAGGCCGGCAGGCGCGCGCCGGAGGCAATCGCGCGTGCCTCCGCGACCGCGGCCCCGCCCAGCCAGCACGAGAGCAGGGTCTTGGAGGCGCTGCGCACCAGCGGCGCGATGGCGTCGGCGACGTCGCGGCTGGACACGGTGGCGGTGGGCGACTGGATCGCCAGCACCGCGTCGACTTGCGGGTCCTGCAGCAGGATCTCGAGCGCCTCGCGGTACAGTGCCGGCGGCGCGCCGCCCTGCAGGTCGACCACGTTCCCGCGCCGCCAGCGCGGCGCCAGCAGCGCGTCCAGCCGGTCGATGGTGCTGCCTGCGAACTGCGCTTCCACCCCGCCACCATAGGCCAGCGCGTCGCGCGCCAGCACGCCGGGACCGGCGCCGTTGCTGACGATGGCGAGCCGCTCGCCATGCAGCGGGCGCGCGTAGGCCAGGGTCTCGGCGGCCGAGAACAGCTGGTCGGTGGTGTACACGCGCAGCATGCCGGCGCGCCGGATCGCGGCGTCGAACACGTCGTCGTGGTGCGCCAGCGCCCCGCTCTCGCTGGCCGCAGCCGGCGCGTCGTCTTCTTCGCGCCCAGCCTTCAGCACCAGCACCGGCTTGCTGCGCGCCGCCGCGCGCGCCGCCGACATGAACTTGCGCGCATAGCGCAGGTCCTGCAGGTAGAGCAGGATGGCGCCCGTCGCGCCGTCGCTGGCCAGGTAGTCGAGCACGTCGCCGAGGTCGACGTCGGCCGCATCGCCCAGCGCGATGAAGTGCGAAAAACCGATGCCGCGCGTGCGCGCCCAGTCCAGCACCCCGACCATCAGGGCGCCCGACTGCGACACGAAGGCAATCCGTCCCGGCAGCGCGCCGCTGGTGGCGACGCTGGCGTTCAGGCCGAGGCCAGGGGTCAGCAGCCCGGCGCTGTTCGGTCCCAGCAGGCGCAGGAGATAGGGGTGGGCGGCGTCGAGCATGGCCTGGCGCAGGCTGCGTCCGCCCCTGCGCGCATCGACCAGGCCCTGGCTCAAGACCACCGCCGCGCGGGTGCCGCGCTCGCCCAGCTGGCGCACGATCGCGGGCACCGTGGCAGGCGGCGTGCAGATCACCGCCAGCGAGGGCGCCTGCGGCAGCTCCGCCACGCTGGCATAGCAGCGCCGGCCGGACAGTTCGGTGTACTTCGGATTGACGGGCCAGACCTCGCCCTTGAAACCGCCGGCGAGCAGGTTGTGCAGCAAGGTCGCTCCAAGGCTGCCCGGCCTTTCGGAGGCGCCGACCAGCGCGACCGAGCCTGGGGCGAACAGGTGCTCGAGGTTGCGAACGCTCATGCCTGGACCTTTCCGTGCGAATGGGGCGGGCGCCGCTGCGCCCATCAGGGAAAGGATAGCAACGCTGCGCAAGGCAGCGCGCACCGGATACCCGACAGCCCTAGGAGCGGCGGCTGAAGGGACGGGCGCCGAGGCGGCGTTCGCGCCGGGTGGCCGGCAGCGCACACAGGGCGGGCGAACGGGCGCGCAGTTCGCGCATGATGCCGTCGGCCATGATGCGGGTATGGCAGGCCAGCGTGGGTGCGTCGATCCCGGCGCCCAGCACGTGGGAGCGGAACACGCGCGCCTCGTCCAGCTCGTGCATGGCGATGGCGGCCAGCACGCTGCGGCTTGACACCGGCGGGGCGGCGTAGAAGTGCAGGCGGAACTGGCGGTCGAGCAGCACCGTGCCGGCCAGGAAGCGGTCGAGGCCGACGTCGAACAGCACCTGTGCGATCACCTCGGCTGCACGGCTGGCAATCTCTTCCTGATTTTTCCTGCGGCGCGGGCCGAACAGGCGAAACAGCATGTGCATGCCCCCTCCAAGTCGATGCCCTAGGCATACTAACAGTCGCTTGCCGGCTCTGCAATATTAGGGTGGACGCTGTTGTAAAAAGCGACAAGCGCTTCCCTACAGGCTCGAGAGCAGCGCAATCAGCTGCTGCGGCGCCACCGGCTTGGTCAGGTGTTCGTCGAACCCGGCCGCCAGCGAAGCCGCCCGGTCTTCCTGCCGCCCGCGTCCCGTGACCGCGACGAGGAAGGGCCGCGGCCTGCGCGTGGACAGGACCGCCGCCACTTCCAGCCCGTCCATCTCCGGCATGCCCAGGTCCAGCACCACGATCTCCGCCGGCCGCTCGTTGAACAGGCGCAGCGCCGCCGCCCCGTCGTGCGCCACCGACACCAATGCCCCTTCCGAGCGCAGCAGCCAGGCCAGCGATTCGGCCGCGTCCACGTTGTCGTCGGCCACCAGCACCTGCCTGCGGATGCGCGCGCCGCCGGCGACCTCCAGCACCGCCGCTTCGCAGTCCGGTCCGGGATGGATCGCCGGCAGCAGCACGGTGAACGACGATCCGTGTCCCGGCCCGGCGCTCCAGGCTTCCAGCCGGCCGCCGTGCAGCTCGACCAGGCCCTTGGCCAGCGACAGGCCGATCCCCAGCCCACCCTGGGCCAGGTGGCTGGCGCTCGACACCTGGACAAAGGCGTCGAACACCCGCCCCAGCATGTCCGGCTCGATGCCGATGCCGTTGTCGCTCACCTCCACCCTGGCCTCCCCCTTCTCCTCTTTCAGCAGGATGCCGATGCGTCCCCCGGGCGGGGTGTACTTGGCGGCGTTGTTGATCAGGTTGGCCAGCACCTGGGTCAGGCGCAGCGCGTCGGCCTCGACCCAGACCGGCTCGTCGCACAGCTCGAGCGCCACCTGGTGGCGTCCGGCCTCGATGAGCGGCATGCTGGTCTGCAGGGTGTCGCGCAGCAGGCGCCCCAGTTCCACCGGTGCGCGGTGCAGTTCGATCTTGCCGCGGCTGATGCGGGTCACGTCGAGCAGGTCGTCGAGCAGGCGCGCCATCTGCGCGGTCTGGCGCCCGACCATGGCCGCAATCCATTCGATCCGGTCCTGCGGCAGGTGCTTGCCGCGCAGGAGCGAGGCGGCGTTCGCGATCGGGGCCAGCGGATTGCGCAGCTCGTGCGCCAGGGTCGCGATGTAGACGTCCTTGCGGCGGTCGGCCTCCTTCAGGCCCTCCATCGCTTCCTCGCGCTCGCTGACATCGAGCACCAGCGAGAACACCCGGTCGATGTTCCCCTCCTCGTCGTGCAGCACCGAGTTGTACCACTCGCAGGACAGGGTGCGGCCGTCGCGCGTGCGGTTGCGGTTGCTGGACTTGACGTAGCGCGTGGCCGAGTCGAGCAGTCGCCCCATCGCGAGGGCTACCCTGTGTGCGTCTTCCTCGTGGATCACGGGCAGCGCATCGATGCGCCGGCCTACCGCTTCCCGGGCGCTCCAGCCGAACAGTTCTTCGGCGCGCCTGTTCCACAGCCGGATGACGAAGTCGCGGTCCCACTCGATCACGGCCAGCGGCGTATTTTCGATGAGATAGCGCGTCTGGTCGAGGGCGCGCGCCAGCGCGGCGCTGGCCTCGGTGCGTTCGGTCACGTCGTCGAGGACGATCACGGCGGCCGCCAGGTCGGCCGCGCCGTCGCGCAGCGGCGCCCCGCTGACCGTGTAGACACGGCGGCCATCGGGGCTCTGGCTCTCGAGCACGGCGTCGCGGAAGGCTTCGCCGCGGATCGCGCGCCGCACCGGCTCGCCGATCAGGGACAGCATCGCGGCCGGCCCCGACACCGGCTCCGCACCCTGCCCCGCATGCTCGAAGCGCGCCGCCATCTGCCCGGCCTGGTCGTTGGCCATCACACAGCGGCCCTCGCGGTCGACGATCAGGACGCCGTCCGGCAGCTGTTGCAGCACCGATCCCAGCAGGCTTTGCCACTGGGCCCGGGCGCGCGTCTCGATCATCTCTTCGAAGGTAATGCGCAGCCGTTCATGCAGGGCGATGTTGTCGATCGCGACCGCCCCGAGCACGAACAGCGACGCCGCCAGCCCGTACAGGCGCCCGGCATAGAAGCCAAGGTCGAAGCGCCCGCCGTTGAGCAGGCACGACAGTAGCACTTCGAACACCCAGGCCGCCATCGCGATCGTCAGCCAGACGTCGAGCACGGCGCGGGGACGCTTGCTGGCAGTGCGCCACAATGCATACAGGGACAGCGCCAGCAGGCTTGCACCGAGCCAGCGGTAGGCCGGCAGGAAGCGGTGCCCGTCCATCAGCTGCGGCAGGAAGGGCGCGCCGCTGGTGCAGATCAGCACCAGCACCGCCGCGAACAGCGCCGTCAGCAGCGTACCCACGCGCAGGAAATGCGGGGGCAGCGGGCGCCGGTAGCTGCGCGCATAGCCGATCACGCACAGCGGGAACAGCGCGTGCCAGATCATGAACAGCCAGGGCGTGGTCTGGCTATTCCCGCCCAGCACGCCGTGGGCCGAGAACAGGCCGGGAAAGGTCAGCATGTGGGCCAGCGCGATCAACGCCGTGAACAGGTAGCCCAGGGTGAGGATGCCGAGCGACCAGGAACGGCCCGTGTGCAGGTGGCCGAGCAGGAGGATGGCGGTGAGCAGGTTGGCGCCGATCAGGATCGACTGCACCATCGGCACGAATTCCGGCGCCACGGGCATGGGCGTGGCGGCGAACGGCGCCAGCAGCGCGAACAGCACGCCCAGCACCCCGAGGACGACCAGGACGCTGCGCAGCTGCGCCCCGGATGGAGGATGTTTCGCCAGATCTGCCGGTTCTGCTAAAACACCGTTTCGCATGGTCATCCCAGTGGAATGCTGTTCCGATTCGTTGCGCCGTGCTTCCTGCCTTTATTCAAGTTACATAAAAATATAGCTTAAAAGTCTATGTTGAGCTGCGCGATAGCTGCCGTGCTCAAGAGCGTGCGCTGACCGGATAGCCGGCGGCGTCGATCGCGGCGGCAATCTCGTCCAGTCCGGCATCGCTGTCGATGCGCACGCGCTTGGTCGGCAGGTCGATGCTGACCTTGGCGTCGGCATCGATACCCTGTACCGCTTTGGTCACGCGTCCGACGCAATGTCCGCAGCTCATGTCTTCTACAGTCAGTTCATACATGTGGGGTGCTCCTTGTTGAATGGGCGCATCGGCCCGGTTGGTGGATGAGGTTTCTTGTAGTGGAGGCTGGGGCCGCCAGCCGCGCAGCAGCAGCGCGTTGGCCACCACGCTCACGGAACTGAGGGCCATGGCCGCTCCCGCCAGTACGGGGTTGAGCAGGCCGAAGGCCGCCAGCGGGATACCGACCACGTTGTAGACGAAGGCCCAGCCGAGGTTCTGGCGGATCTTGGCATAGGTGCGCTGCGAGATCGTCACCGCATCCGCCACCAGGCCAGGGTCGCCGCGCATCAGGGTGATGCCGGCGGTCTGCATGGCGACGTCGGTGCCGCTGGCCATCGCGATGCCGACGTCGGCGGCGGCCAGCGCGGGGGCGTCGTTGATGCCGTCGCCAACCATCGCGACGCGGCGCCCGCCTTTCTTCAGTTCGCCGACCACGCGCGCCTTGTCGCCCGGCAGCACGCCGGCATGGTAGCGCGCGATCCCGGTCTGCGCCGCCACGGCGCGCGCCGCGCCTTCGCTGTCGCCGGTCAGCATGAGCGCCTCGATGCCCATGCGCTGCAGGCGCGCCACCGCGGCGGCCGCACCTGGCTTCAGGGTGTCGCCAAAGGCCAGCAGGCCGGCCACCTCGACTCCCCCCGCAGTCTGCAGCGCCAACCAGGACACGGTGCGTCCCTGCGCTTCATGAACGGCGCCCTGGGCGGCAAGCGCTCCCAGGCTGGCGCCCTGCTCCTGCATCAGCCGGGCATTGCCGAGCAAGACGGTGGCGCCGCCGACTTCGGCCTGCACGCCGCGTCCGGGCAGGACCCGGGCATGCGCCGCCGGCAAGGGCGCTGCGCCGCGCGTACCCGCCGCGTCGAGCACCGCCTGCGCCAGCGGATGGGTGCTGGCCTGCTGCATGCTGGCGGCCAGCTGCAGCACCCGCGCCGGGTCCGCGCCCTCGACCGCGACCAGTTGCGGCCGGCCCGCCGTCAGGGTGCCGGTCTTGTCGAACACCACCACGTCCAGCGCATGGGCGGTTTCCAGCGCCTCGGCGTCCTTGATCAGGATGCCGTGGCGCGCGGCCGCGCCGGTGCCGACCATGATCGACACCGGCGTGGCCAGGCCCAGCGCGCAGGGGCAGGCGATCACCTGCACCGCCACCGCATTGAGCAGCGCCGCCTGCCAGTCCCCGGTGGCCAGGCCCCAGCCCAGCAGGGTTGCGAGCGAGATCAGCAAGACCACCGGCACGAACACCGCGCTGACCCGGTCCACCAGGCGCTGGATCGGCGCCTTGACCGCCTGCGCATCCTCCACCATGCGGATGATCCGCGACAGCATGGTTTCCGCGCCCACCGCGGTGGCGCGCACCAGCAGCAGGCCGTCGGCATTCACGGCGCCGCCGGCCACCCGCTCGCCCGGGCCTTTCGCCACCGGCAGGCTTTCCCCGGTCAGCAGCGATTCGTCGAGATGGCTGCGCCCCTCTTCCACCTGGCCGTCGGCCGGCACCCGCTCGCCGGGACGCACCACCATCAGCTCGCCCACGCGCAGCTCGCCAAGCGGGATGCGCACGTCCGCGCCGTCGCGCCGCACCAGGGCCTCGTTGCTGCGCAGCGCTTCCAGCGCCCCGATCGCCCCCAGCGCCTGGCGCTTGGCGCGGCTTTCCAGCCACTTGCCGAGCAGGACCAGGGTGATCACCACCGCCGCCGATTCGAAATACAGGTGCGGCGCGCCATGGCTGCCCCCAGGGTGCGCCAGCAGCAGCCAGAGCGAGAGCCCGTAGGCGGCGCTGGTGCCGAGCGCGACCAGCAGGTCCATGTTCCCGCTGCCGGCGCGCGCCGCCTTCCAGCCGGCCCGGTAGAAGCGCGCGCCGAGCCAGAACTGCACCGGGGTCGCCAGCGCCAGTTGCAGCCAGCCCGGCAGCATCCAGTCGATGCCGAAGGGCTGGGCCAGCATCGGCGCGACCAGTGGCAGGCTGAGCAGTGCGGCGGCGGCCACCGGCCACCAGGCCGGCAGGCTGCCGGACGCGGGCGCTGCCTCCCCTGCCGGCGCGTCCGGCGCCGCGGCGCTCGCTTTGTAACCGGCCTCGTGCACGGCGGCGACCAGCTCGTCGAGCGTGGCAGCGCCGTGCACTGTGGCCTTCTCGGTCGCCAGGTTGACGGTCGCACCCGTCACGCCCGGCACTTTCTGCAGCGCCTTTTCGACCCGCGCCACGCAGGAGGCGCAGGTCATCCCCGCGACGCGCAGCACGGCGCCGCTGCCGGAATCCGTCCTCGTATCCATGTTCTTTCCTTTATCCATACCCGAAGGATATTCCTTCCCACGATGGGAAGGTCAAGCATCTTGTGCGGATCGTCCGCGCTTCGATTGAGCTCTTCGGTGGCACGGGCCTGGCGGCCGAACTAATGGACGAGTTGCCCGTCGAACCCGGACACGACCAAGAGGGAACCGTGATGCCTGTTTTTTGGAGAACCATGCTGGCCTGGCTGTCGGCTGCGCTGCTGGCCACGCTGCTGGCCGCCTGCAGCGGGAGCGACGAGGAGGACAAGCCCGACAGGCGTTCACAGGCCGAGCGGGCGGGAATCGGCGAGCTGCGCTCCGCGCCCGGCGCCACGGTGTTCGTTGCGAACCTCAGCTTCAGCCTGCGCAACTACGGCGACCTGACCGCCATCGCCTACAGCATCGAGCCGCGCGCCGGCACCTGGTCGAAGCCGCTGGCGGTCAGCGTCGACAAGTCCTGGCTCGACCGGCGCGGCGCCTACCAGTCCGGCAGCGCGCGCCTGGAACTGCCCGTGTTCGGCCTCTACGCCGCCCACGCGAACGGGGTGAAGCTGCGCGCCAGCTTCCGCGACGGCTCGCAGCACGACTTCCGCGCCACTGTCAGCACCGCGCCCTACGCCGGCCCGGCCGAGCTATATACCCGGCCCGACATCCGTACCGCGCGCAGTGCCGAACGGGCGCCCGGCCTGGACTTCGTGCTGGTCAGGAACGGCCTGAGCTCGCCGGTGGTGATCGATACCGACGGCCACATGCGCTGGACCGGCGCGCCGCTGGCCGACTCGTTCTCGTCGATGTTCGGCGACGGCAACTTCACGATCGGCAGCCAGAGCGAGCCGGTGCTGTACCGGATGGACGTCGGCGGTGCGTTCACCAGCGTGCGGCTGGATGTGCCCAAGTACACCAACTTCCACCACGAACTGGCGCCCGGCAAGACCGGCATGCTGGCCGAACTCGATGCGGTCGAGGGCGGCGTGAACCGCGTCGAATCCATCCTGGCCGAGATCGACGCCAGCGGCAAGGTCCTCAAGGAGTGGGACCTGGGCGGGATCTTCGCCGCCCATATGCGCGCCAGGGGCGACGACCCGTCCCGCTTCGTGGTCGACGGCGCCGACTGGTTCCACATGAACTCGGCCATCTACCATGCTCCCGACAATTCGCTCCTGATTTCCAGCCGCGAAAATTTCGTCGTGAAGCTCGACTACGACACTGGCGCCATCCGCTGGCTGTTCGGCGACACCAGCAAGCACTGGTACGTCAATTTTCCGTCGCTGCGCGCGCTGGCCTTGAGGCTGGTGGAAGGCAAGGCGCCGATCGGCCAGCACTCGCTGTCGGTCACGCCGGACGGCCAGCTGCTGCTCTTCAATAACGGCCTGGGCAGCCTGACGCAGCCACCGGGCGCGCCGCGTGGCGCCACCCGCAGTTTCAGCACGCCTTCGCGCTACGCCATCGACGAAACGGCAGGCAGCGCGCGTGAAGTCTGGACCTGGGAAGCCGACGGCGACCGCAGCCGCGCGCGCCTGTATTCGGACATCTGCTCGAGCGTCTACGAAGGCACGCCAGGCAACTACCTGGTGGCCTATTCGGTTGCCAATGCGCGCACCAGCGCCCGCCTGATCGGCGTCGACACGCATGGCAAGATTGCCTTCGATTTCGCCTACCCGACCAATGTCTGCGACACCGTATTCATGGCCCAGCCCTTGGCCTGGAACGACCTGAAGCTGCGCTAGCCGGACGCGCCGGCCGCTAGTACGGGCGGCGCGCCGAGCACACCCGACCGCGTCCGGCCTTTTTGGCCTGGTACATGTAGTGGTCGGCCTCCTTCAGCAGCTCGTCCGAGGAGCGCTCGATGCCGCCGCTGTCGAGGGCGATGCCGATGCTGGCGCGCACGCGCACCGCGCGGCCGGGCAGCTCCACCGGTTCCGAGATGCTGTTGATCAGCTTCTCGGCCACCATGTGGGCATCGTCGAAGGTATCGGCCATGTCCTCCAGCAGCACGGTGAATTCGTCGCCCGCCAGCCGGTACACGCTGTCGGTCTTGCGCACCCCGGCGCGCAGGCGCTCGGCGATCACGCCCAGCAGCAGGTCGCCGGCCTCGTGGCCCTGCGAATCGTTGACCGCCTTGAAGCCGTCCAGGTCGATGAACAGCATGCCGACCGCCTTCCCGCTGCGACGCGCCCGCGCCTGGGCCATCGGGATCGATTCGAGCAGCGCGCGCCGGTTCAGCAGGCCGGTCAGCAGGTCGTGCCGGTTCTCGTATTCGCGCTGGGCCTCGTCGTGTTTGCGCGCGCTGATGTCGTGCAGGAAGGCGCTGTACATGGTGCGCCCATCGAAGGCGAGCGCACGGATGCGCACCTCCACGGTCAGGCTGGCGCCGTCGCGCCGCAAGGCCGGCAGTTCCAGGCGCTGGTCGATGGCGCCGGCGAGCCGGGTCGACAGGAAGCCCTGCTCGCCCTGGCTGCGGCCACGCCGTTCTTCCGGCATGATCAACTCTTCGAGCTTGCGGCCCAGCGCTTCCTCGCGCGGCCAGCCGAAGGTTTCCTCGGCCTGGCGGTTCCAGTCCGTGATCGCGCCCGTCTCGTCCAGGCTGATGTAGGCGTCGTTGGCGTTTTCCACCACGCTGCGGATCTCCGCTTCGCGCGCCCGCAGCGCCGCTTCGGTCGCCCGTTGGCGCTCGACCGCCTCGGTGAGCCGGACATTGGCATCCTGCAGCTCGGCGGTGCGTTCCTGGACGCGGCGCTCGAGGTCTGCATTGAGCTGCGCCACCTGCTGCTGCGCGTGCTTTTCGGCGTCGATGTCCTTGATCACCGAAACGTAGTATTCCACTGCGCCGGCCTCGTTGCGCTTCGGCGAGACGTTCAGGTTCACCCACACCGGGCTGCCGTCCTTGCGCAGGTAGCGCTTCTCGAGCTGGTACTGGTCGAGTTCGCCCCGCTCCATCGCCTTTAGCAGATCGACGTCGGCCGTGATGTCGTCCGGATGGGTGATCTGCTGGAAGGTCAGGCGCCACAGCTCTTCTTCGCTGTAGCCGACGATGTCGCACAAGGCCTGGTTGACGCTGATCCAGCCGCCGTCCGGCGCCACCAGCGCGATGCCCACGCTGGCAATGTCGAAGATGGTGCGGAACCGCGCTTCGCTCGCGCCCAGCACTTCGCTCGACCGGGCCAGCTGCTCGCGCGCCACCGCCATCCGTTCGCGGTACTGCACCTCCTTGGTCAGGATCGCCGCCAGGTCGCCCAGCACCTGCGCCTCTTCCTCGCTCAAGGTGCGCGGTTTGGTGTCGAGCGCGCACAGGGTGCCGATCGCCAGGCCGGCCGTGGTGCGGATCGGCACCCCGGCATAGAAACGGATCTCGGGCGGGCCGTTGACCAGCGGGTTGTCGCTGAAGCGCGCGTCCTCGCGGGCGTCGTTCACCACCAGCGGCGCGCTCATGCCGATGGCATGGGCGCAGAAGGCGTGTTCGCGCGGCGTCTGCTCGGGTTCCAGCCCGACCCGCGACTTGAACCACTGGCGGTCGGCATCGACCAGCGAAAACAGGGCCATCGGCACATCGAGCAGGCGGCTGGCGAGGCGGGTCACGCGGTCGAAGACCGGTTCCGGCGGAGTATCGAGCAAATCAAGGGCGTCGAGCATCGACAGCCGGTCAAGTTCGTCGGGTGGCAAAGGGGCAGCTGGCATACACGTCCGTATGAGTGGGGTGACGGCCTGGCTGCCGTCCAGCCGGAACTCTACCAGAGATTGACTTTCCGACACAAAATTACCATGTCAGGCGTACCAACAATGTGTCGCGTTCGCGAGACTTCGTGACATTTAAGCCATGCAAGATGCTTATAATCAAGTAAGTCCGATTCCGAACCCGACCATGCGCCTTCTTTCCATCGTGACCTTTTGTCTTGCAGCCCTGTCCTGGCAGGCTGCTCCTGCCGCCGCTTCGGACGCCCCGGTCGGCGTCGCCGCCGGCAGCGTGCGCGAGGCCGAGCGCCAGCGCACCGTCGCCCTCAATGGACGCGACATCGAGCTCCTGCGCCGCCTCATCAGCGGCAACTACCGGCATGTCGAAACCAATGGCAGGCTGCGCACCAAGACCGAATTCCTGCAGGCGCTGGCGCGCGACGAATACCGCATCCGCAACTACGAAGTCGAGGACATGGATATCGAGCTGCTCGAGGATGGCGGGGTGGCGGTCGTCACCGGCACCTACCGCGCCACCCGTGCCGACCTCGGCGGCCAGCCGCTGCGCGGGCGTTACGTGCGGGTCTGGATCCGCCAGCCGGAGGGCTGGCGCATGAGCCTGCACCAGGGCACCGAGATCAGGCCCGCCGCCAGCTATTCGGCCGGCGGGGATCCGCGCGCGCTGCAATGACAGAGCAATCCAGGGCGCCGCGGAAGCGAAGCGTCTAGTCCACGGCGCGCATCGCTTCGCCGATGGCGTAGAACTGGCCGCCGGCGATGTGGTGGATGCTGCGGAATACCGGGTCGGCGCTCTCGAAATGCCAGTGGCCGTCGCGGAACACGCGATCGTCGGCCCAGGCGGCGGTCACTTCGCCGATGAACAGGTCGTAGGCCTGCTGGTTGTGCGGTTCCGGCACCAGCCGGCAGGCCAGCCAGGCCGAGCAGCCTTGCACCAGCGGCGCTTCCACGCCATCCATGCGCATCAGGGTCACGCCCGCGCGCGCCAGCTTGTCCGGCTCGGCGTTCAGGCTGCGGTTGCCGACTTCGTGCGTCAGGCGCAGCTGGCCGACGGTCGGCAACTGGATCACGAAGCTGCCGCTGCCCTCGACCAGGGCGCGCGTGCGGGTCGACTTGTCGAGGACCACGGTCAGTTTCGGCGGCGCGAAATCGAGGGCGCAGGCCCAGGCCGCGGCCATGACGTTCTCGACGCCCTCATGGCGCGCCGAGACCAGCACGGTCGGGCCGTGGTTGAGCAGGCGGTAAGCCTTCTCCAGCGGTACGGGTTGGATGTGCTCGTTCATGCGGTGTCCGGGGTGCGCAAAAACCGCAGTCTGCCACGGATGCGCCATGCGGCGCGCCGCCCTCCCCTTACCTGCCGTACTGCGCGTCCGTGACCTTCTCCATCCACACCACGTTCCTGCCCTCGACCGCGTTCTGGATCGCGATGTGGGTCAGCGCGGTGCCCGGCTGGGCGCCGTGCCAGTGCTTGACGCCCGGCGGCGTCCAGACCACGTCGCCGGCGCGGATGGTTTCCACCTGGCCGCCCCATTGCTGGATGCGCCCCACGCCCGCGGTGACGACCAGCACCTGGCCGGCCGGGTGCGTGTGCCAGGCCGAGCGCGCTCCCGGCTCGAAGCTCACGTAAGCGCCCGAGGTCGGCGATGGCCCTGTCGGCGCGAACAGCGGATCCACGCGCACGCTGCCGCTGAAGTTCTCGGCCGGTCCCTTGCTGGAAGCCTGGCTGCCGGCGCGCGTGATCACCATGTCCTGCGCCAGGGCCGATGCGCCCAGGCCCAGGCCCAGAATCGCAATGCATAAGTGCTTCATGTCGTCTCCTCGTGAATCGATGAACGGGCCAGTCGCGCCGCCTGCACGGCGAGCAGGCTGGCCACCACCAGCAGCGCGGCGCTGGCCGCGAAGGTCGCACGGTATCCGCTCAGGTCGAACAGCAGGCCGCCCACCGTGGCGCCGAGCATGATCGCCAGCTGGATCACGGCCACCATCAAGCCGCCGCCGGCTTCAGCATCCTTCGGCAGCGTGGTCGAGAGCCACATCCACCAGCCGACCGGCGCGGCGGTGGCGACCAGGCCCCAGGCGGCCAGCAGGACCGCGGTGGCGGGTTGCGAGCTGCCAAAGGCGATCAGGCTCGCCGCGAGCGCGGCCATCAGCAGCGGGATCCCGACCAGCACGCGGTACAGGCCGCGCTTGAGAAAGCCGCCGATCACGCTGGTGCCGACGAAGCCGGCCACGCCGACCAGCAGCAGCATGAAGGACAGCGTCGACACGTCGACCTGGGTCACGCGCTCGAGGAAGGGCCGCAGATATGTAAACAGTGCAAACTGCCCCATGAAGAACACCCCCACAGCCGCCATGCCGACGGCGACCGCGGGCTGCCGGCCCAGCTGCAGCAGCTGCGCAGGCTTGCCCCCGTTCTGCGCCGCCAGCCGCGGCAGGCTGGCGAGCTTCCATACCAGGGCCAGCGCCGCCACCGGCACCACGCAAAAGAAGGCGCCGCGCCAACCGACCAGCGCGCCAAGGTAGCTGCCCGCGGGCGCCGCCACCACCGTGGCGAGCGCATTGCCGCCATTGAGGATGGCGAGCGCGCGCGGCACATCAGGCGCGGGCACGAGGCGCATCGCGATCGCGGCCGACATCGACCAGAAGCCGCCGATGGCCACGCCGATCAGGGCCCGGCCCGCCATGAACACGCCATAGTTCGGCGCCAGCGCCACCAGGGTGCCGGACGCGATCATCAGGAGCGTCAGCCCGAGCAGCAGGCGCTTGCGGTCGATGCTGCCGGCCAGCCTCGGGAACAGCAGGCTGGTGACCAGCGCAAAGGCGCCGGAAATCGCGATGGCCTGCCCCGCCTGCCCTTCGCTGATGCCGAGATCGGTCGCGATCGGCGTCAGCAGGCTGACCGGCATGAATTCGGAGGCGATCAGCGCAAAGGCGCCCAGGGCCAGCGCGCACACGGCGCCCCAGGCCGCCGGGTGCTCTTGCCGCGCCAGCTCCGCGGCGGCGAGCTCGGGATGCATGCTGCCCATGCTTACGCCCCCAGCGTCGCGCTGTCGATCACGAAGCGGTACTTGACCTCGCCCGCCAGCATGCGCTCGTAAGCGGCGTTGATCTCATCAGCGCGAATCAGCTCGATGTCGGCGACGATGCCGTGTTCGGCGCAGAAGTCCAGCATTTCCTGGGTTTCCGGGATCCCGCCGATCATCGAGCCGGCCAGTGCACGGCGCTTCATGATCAGGTTGAATACCTGCGGCGACGGATGCGGCGTCGAGGGTGCGCCGACCAGCACCATGGTGCCGTCGCGCTTCAAGAGTGTGAGATAGGCGTCGAGGTCGTGCGGCGCCGCCACCGTGTTGACGATCAGGTCCAGGCTTTGCGCCTGGGCCGCCATGGCGCTTGGATCGCGCGAGACCACCACCTCATGCGCGCCGAGGGCCTCGGCATCGGCACGCTTCGATTCGGAGGTGGTGAACGCGACCACGTGGGCACCGAGCGCGCGCGCCAGCTTGATGCCCATGTGTCCCAGCCCGCCGATGCCGACGATGCCGACCCGCTTGCCGGGGCCGGCGTTCCAGTGGCGCAGCGGCGACCAGGTCGTGATCCCGGCGCACAGCAGCGGCGCCACCGCAGCCAGCTGCGAGGCGTCGTGACCGACGCGCAGGACGAAGCGTTCGTGGACCACGATGCTCTGCGAGTAGCCGCCCAGCGTGTGGCCGGGCGCGTCCGGCGTTGGCCCGTTGTAGGTGCCGACCATGCCGTCGCAGTAGTTTTCCAGGCCCGCCTCGCAATCGGCGCAGTGCCGGCAGCTGTCGACCATGCAGCCGACGCCGACCAGGTCGCCCACCTGGTGACGCGTCACGTGCGCGCCGACGGCGGACACGCGGCCGACGATCTCGTGCCCCGGCACGCAGGGATACAGGGTGCCGGCCCATTCGCCGCGTACCTGGTGCAGGTCCGAATGGCAGACGCCGCAGAAGGCGATGTCGATCTGGACGTCGTGCGCGCCGGGATCGCGGCGCGTGATGCTGAGTAATTCGAGTGGCTGGTCGCCCGCGTGGGCGCCATAGGCGTGGACAGTCATGCTGCTTCCTTCCATGTTCTGCAAAGGCTGCATGGTAGCGGCTGGATGCTTGCCAAAACGGCGCCGGATTTGCATGGGCTTATGAATGCGCGTCATGAATAAGACGGTCCATTCGTGCGAGAATTTGCATAATCTCCTGAAAGCTCCCATGGCCCGCGACAACATCAACGACATCCTGGTCTTCCTCGCCGTCGCGCGCGAGCGCAGCTTCACCCGCGCCGCCGCCCGGCTCGGCATGACCCAATCCGCGCTCAGCCACATCGTCCGTTCGCTCGAACAGCGCCTGGGCGTGCGCCTGCTCACCCGCACCACGCGCAGCGTCTCGCCCACCGAGGCGGGCGAACGCCTGATCCAGAACGTCGCGCCGAAGCTGGAAGAGATCGAGGCCGAGATCGCCGACATCAGCGACCTGGGCGACAAGCCGGTGGGCACGGTGCGCATCACCGCGATCGACCACGTGATCGAACGCATCCTGTGGCCGCGCATCGCGCCGCTGCTGCCGCAATACCCGGACCTGCACGTGGAATTCAGCGCCGACTACCGCATCGTCGACATCGCCGCCGAGCGCTTCGACATCGGCGTGCGCCATGGCGACCAGGTCGACAAGGACATGGTCGCGGTGCGCCTCACCCCGGACGTGCGCATGCACATCGTCGGCGCACCCGCCTATTTCGAACGGCGGCCGAAGCCGACGTCGCTGCCCGAACTCATGAAGCACAACTGCATCGCCCTGCGCCTGTCCAGCAGCGGCGGCATCTACGCCTGGGAACTGCAGCACGAGGGCGAAGCGATCGACGCACGGGTGCGCGGGCAGCTGGTCTTCAACGAGGCCGCGCATCAGCTGGCGGCGGCCCTGGCCGGCGCCGGCCTGGCCTTCCTGCCCGACGAGCTGGTCGCCGAGCACCTCCGCAGCGGACGCCTGGTCAGCGTGATGGACGACTGGTGTCCGCGCTTTCCCGGCCTGCACGCCTTTTATCCCAGCCGGCGCCATTCCTCGCGCCCCTTGGCCCTGGTGATCGAGGCGATCCGCCATCGCACGCCCTGAGCTTAAAAATTTGCACGGTGTTTGATCTGCATCATCCGCACATGTGACGCACACCTTCACTGGGCGTAGAGTCTTCGCTGCCGGGCGCCTTCTTTCCGTACGGCCCGGCGCATCGTCCAGAAGGAGCTGCCATGTACAAGACCATCATTGTCCATGTCGACGAGAGCCCGCTCACCGAGGCCAGGGTGCGCGCCGCTGCCGGACTCGCCGCCACCCACGAATCCCACCTGGTGGGCTGCGCCGCCACCGGCATGTCCTGGCCCGCCTATGCGATGCTGACCGGCTCGATGGCGGTCACTCCTGTCAACGAATTCGAGGTTCTGCGCAGCACGGCGCGCGCTTGCCTGGAACGCTTCATGGAGCGCGCCCGCCGGCTGGGCGTGGAATCGCTGGAACAGCGTATGGTCGAAGACGAGAACCGCGACGCCCTGCTGCTGCAGGCGCGCTATGCCGACCTGGTGGTCACCGGCCAGGACGCGGGCGACGCCGCCACCGTGCGCGGCCTGCCGCAATACCTGGCCATGCACGGCGTACGCCCGGTGCTGGTGGTGCCGCCCAGCTACGAGGGCGCGCCGATCGCCGACAGCGTGGTGGTCGGCTGGGACGGCAGCGCCCAGGCGATCCGCGCCATCGCCGGCGCCATGCCGGTGCTGACGCGCGCCCGCAGCGTACGCCTGGCGCTGGTCAACGCGGACCTCGAATCCGGCCTGCACGGCGACGAGCCGGGCGCCGACATGGCGCTCTACCTGGCCCGCCACGGCGTGCGGGTGGAGGTAGTGCGCGAGCGCGCCCAGGCCAGCGTCGGCGACGCCCTGATCGCCATCGCCCGGGACAGCGGCGCCGACCTGCTGGTCACCGGCGCCTTCGGCCACAGCCGCTACCGCGAGATCGTGCTGGGCGGCGTCACCCGGGTGCTGCTCGACCGCGCCCCGCTGCCGGTGCTGATGGCGCACTGAGCCTCCCGGCCCCGGAAGCGGCCGATGCACGGCGTTGCCTGTGATCCGAATCAATTTCTCTTGAGAGATGAATTGCCGCAGCTTGCACGATAACCCACACTCTCTCCATCACCGCCCCGCAGTATCGAGCTGCGCGGCGCGTCGTCAACGACCGGGGGAGAGAAGTGCATGAGCAAGCATCCCATTGAACTTCCCGATGCCGTCCTGAACGCTTCCTTTCTTGCACTGCTGCTGTCGCTTGCAGGCTGGACGCTGGTCGAGGCCTGGCTGCTGGCGGTGCACGCGGGGCTGCGCGCGCATCTGCTGGCGAGCGCGGCGGGCCTGGGCTTCGCCTATTTCTCGGCCAAGCGCCTGGCCCCGATCGGGCAGCACCCATCCGGCGGGCGCCAGCGTATTTCGCGCACCGACTTCTGGTGCGCCCTGTGGCTCCTGGCGATCGGCGGCCTGCTCGGCATGGTGGCGATGCGAGCAGCAAGCCTGCTCCTGCTGGCCGTGCTCTGCGCCCTGTATGTCCTGCCCTGGTCGCGCATGGCCCTGTGCCGCCGGCGCCCGCTGCCTGCAGGCGTCTGGACCTGGGCCGGCATGGCGCTGGCCGTGTTCGGACTGGACACGAGGGATCCCATGTTCCTGCCGCTCGCCGGCTGGATCTGCTGGGCCTGCGCATCCCTGACGCTGCTGAACCGGACGCTGCGTCTGCGGCGCGCCGGACATCTCTCATGCGGGACAACGCTGGGGTTCACGAACCATGGGTAAAGCGATGGCATCCAGGCGCAAGATACGCTCGCGGGAACGCGGGGCCTTCGCGGTCATGTTCGTTCCGCTCCTGATCGTCATCATCGGCTTTTGCGGCCTGGCGCTGGACATGGGCCGGCTGTACAACCGGAAGGTGGACCTGAGCGGCCTGTCGAAAGCCGTGGCGCTGGCCGCCGCGCGCGAACTCAACGGGACACCCGAGGGCATCCAGCAGGCGAAGCTGAAAGCCCGCGAAACGGCCGAGCGCCTGCGATATTCGTACTACGGCAGCGGCATTCCCGTCACCTGGAGCGAAGCGGCGCTCAGCTTCGGCACCTCCCCGTCCCGCTCCGGGACCTGGACCCCGGCCTCGGACTTCGGCGCCGGCTCGACCGCCGATGCGTCCCGGATCTACTTCGCCAAAGTGGACAGCGACGGCCTCGACGCCGATATCAGCACCGTCGACACCATCTTCATGAGGATCCTCTACAGCAGCCTGGCCAATATCCACGTCCAGGACAGTGCAGTGGCGGGCCGGGCATCCATCAATGTCATGCCGATCGCCGTCTGCGCCATGTCCACGGAAAGGGCCGAAGCCCGCAACGCGACGCCCGGTGGCGGCGGGACCGCGCTGTCCGAACTGGTGCAATACGGCTTTCGGCGCGGTGTCAGCTACGACCTGATGCAGCTCAACCCGAACGGTACCAGCCCGGCCAGGTATGCCGTGAACCCGACCGTGGCGCCGGGAGCGGCAGGCTCTGCGTTTACCATATCGCGGCTCGCGCCTTTCCTGTGCAATGGAACGATGTGGGTGCCGCGCCTCTCGGGCGACGACATCCGCGTCTCGCCGCTGCCGTCGTCGCCGCTCGTGGATCTGCATGCCGCGCTCAACTCCCGCTTCAACGAGTATGGCGGGAGCAGCTGCCAGTCCAACGTGTCGCCGCCCGACGCCAACATCAAGAAGTACGCCTACGACCAGGTGGACGGCGTGAAGTGGATGGATCCTGCCCTGGGCAAGCCGGCGGCCCTGACGACGACGGCACGCAACAAGCTGGAAACGGTCGCCGACCTGCCCGACGATCACGCGAGCCTGCCGAGCTCGAGAGGCGACTACGGCCCGCTCTGGTCCTATGCCAGGGCAGCCAGGGCGCCGACGCCAGTGACCGCCGAACCCAGCGGCGGCTATTCCTCTTTCGATACGGCCTCGTGGGCAACCCTGTACAAGAGTGGACCGGCCACGCTCGGCACGTATCCGGGCTCGACATCGACGCCCTACCAGGCGACCACCGCCACCAACGGCTTTTTCGCGGCACCGGCGGTGCCGGCGGGAACCGTCGCAACCCGCCACCGGCGCGTGCTGCACATCCCGCTGCTGTCGTGTTCGCCCGACAACCCGGCCGGCGCCAATGCGAGCGCACGCGTCGCTGCGATCGGGAAGTTTTTCATGACCGTTCCTGCGACCCAGGACACATTGATTGCCGAATTCAGCGGACTGGTGTTGGAACAGTCGCTGTCCGGCGAAGTGAGGCTGTATCCATGAAGATTCCCGTCCCCCTGCGTTCCTCGCCCACGCGCCAGCTTGGCGTGGCGGCCGTCGAAGCGGCGCTGCTGCTGCCGATCCTGATCGTGTTCCTGAGCCTGCCGCTTTTCTACGCACGCTGCATGTGGCACTACACCGTGGCCCAGAAGGCGGCGCAGGATGCGGCGCGCTACCTGGCCTCGGTGCCGAAGGCCGAGATGCTGTCGACGACCCTGGGCGCGGCGGCCGCGAACCGGGCGGTGGAAATCGCCACCAGGGAAATCGCCGAACTCGCACCCGGCGGCGAAATGATTTCGCCGTCGGCCTATTGCAATGGCGCGACCTGCGGCCGCATGATCCCGATCGGCTCGCTCCCGACCCGGGTGACGGTCGAGTTCGGGTTCTATATGGCGGACCCGATCTTCAATATCGAACTGTTTGGTCCGATTTCGATCAACGCGTCTGTGACGGTGAATTATGTGGGCAGCTGATCCGGCACGGCGCAAGCGGCGCCAGGGCGGCACGTCCGCGATCGAGTTCGCGCTGCTGGCCGCGGTCTTCTTCACCCTGGTCTTCGGCGTGATCGAGCTTGCGCGCCTGATGTACGTCTTTAACACCTTGCAGGAAGTTACGCGCCGGGCGGCCGAAGCTGCGGCGCACGTGTATCCGGACGATGCCGACGGTCTTGCCCGCGTCAGGCAGTACGCGGTGTTCCGGGATTCGCCTGGGGGGCTGATCCTGGCGCCTCCCGTGACCGACGCCCATATCCGGCTCAGCTACCTGAACTATGATTTGAATGCGATTCCGAGCGGATCGCGGCCGGCCAGCGCGCTGCTCAACCGGGAAATCTGCATGACCAATCCGTATGCGGCCAATTGCATCCGGTTTGTCCAGGCGCAGGTGTGCCGGCCGGAGGTCGAGGGCGATTGCGAGGCGCCGACCTCGCAGATGCTGATTCCCTTGATTGATTTGCGGATTCCCTTGCATCGGGCGACGACCATTGTGACGGCGGAGTCCTTGGGGTATGTGCCGGGGGGGGTGCCGTGTCCGTGTCCGTGACACTTCACTGCATAAGTGGCGGAGAGGCGCGAGCTGTGCTCGCGGGGCGCCCGCGGGGCGGGCGCAAAGTGGGGATTCGCCGACGTTCCGCCGGCCGCGGTTGCGCGAGTACGCGCAACCCTTCGAATCCCACACGGAAAGCCCGCAGGGGCTTTCCTCGTCTCCGCCAAGTTACAAAAGAAAAAGCCACCTTGCGGTGGCTTTCACTTTTGAAACTTGGCGGAGACGGTGGGATTCGAACCCACGATACGGGTATAAGCCGTATGCTTCCTTAGCAGGGAAGTGCCTTCGGCCACTCGGCCACGTCTCCAATCAGTGCCAACTAACTTGTCAGTCAGCGCTGAGTGCACGCATCTTAAGGGCTGGTGTTCGTTGCGTCAAGGACGCACGCCCAAAAATTTTGAAAATTGTTAAGCTTGCTCGAGGTTAAAAGCTTTGTGCAAGGCACGGACCGCGAGCTCCATGTATTTCTCGTCGATCAGGACAGAAATCTTGATCTCCGAAGTCGAAATCATCATGATGTTGATGCCCTCTTCCGACAGGGTGCGGAACATCTGCGAGGCCACGCCGACGTGGCTGCGCATGCCGACGCCGACCGCCGACACCTTCGACACTTTGGCGTCCCCGATGATTTTGGCCGCGCCCAGCGACTCGCGCTGCGCTTCCAGCACGCTCATCGCCTTCACGTAGTCGTTGCGCGAGACGGTGAAGGTGAAATCGGTCTTGCCGTCGACCGACTGGTTCTGGATGATCATGTCGACTTCGACGTTGGCTTCGGCGATCGGGCCCAGAATGTGGAAGGCGACGCCGGGTTTGTCCGGCACGCCCAGGACGGTGATCTTGGCTTCATCGCGATGAAAGGCGATACCGGAGATGACGGCTTGTTCCATGTTGCTTTCTTCCTCAAACGAAATCAGGGTGCCGGACTTCGCTTCTTCGTCCAGCGGCATCAGGGGATCGGTCAGCGACGACAGCACGCGCGTCGGGACCTGGTAGTTACCTGCGAATTCGACCGAACGCGTCTGCAGGACCTTCGAGCCCAGCGACGCGAGTTCCAGCATTTCCTCGAACGTGATCTTGGTCAGGCGGCGCGCCTCGTGCACCACGCGCGGGTCGGTCGTGTAGACCCCATCGACGTCGGTGTAGATCAGGCATTCGTCGGCCTTCAGCGCGGCGGCGATCGCCACTGCCGAGGTATCCGAACCGCCGCGGCCCAGCGTCGAGATGTTGCCATCTTCGTCCATGCCCTGGAAGCCCGTAATGATCACGATCTTGCCCTGGTTCAGATCGTTACGCACGCGGGTGTCGTCGATCGACTGGATGCGCGCCTTGGTGAACGAGGAGTCGGTACGGATACCCGCCTGCCAGCCCGTGTACGAGACGGCGTCCTTGCCGATCGCCAGCAGCGCCATCGCCAGCAGGCCGACCGAGACCTGCTCGCCGGTGGAGGCAATCATGTCCAGTTCGCGCGGGTCCGGCTGCGGCATGATTTCCTTGGCCAATCCGATCAGGCGGTTGGTTTCGCCCGACATTGCGGACGGCACCACCACGATCTGGTGGCCGGCATCATGCCACTTCGCCACACGGGCCGCGACATTCTTGATACGGTCCGTCGAGCCCATCGACGTCCCGCCATATTTGTGGACAATTAAAGCCATATCAGGAGGGTTCCAGCTTGTTGAAAGATCAAAAGATGACCCTTACGATACCATGCTGCAGCGCAGTATCACAAGACTGGCGGGAGAAAAAGCTATACGAAAAGAAAATAAAGTAATACCGTTTTCGTATAGAAACTATGACAAGCTTGCTTCCCAGCGCAGTGCGATGCGCTCGCCCTGCCCGTCGCGCACGTGGCGGCAATCCATGCCGATGGCGGCGGCGTACAGGAGCTCGCGGTCGGCCCACACCACGGGTGCGCGCTCGCGCTCCCAGGCCGGCACGCCCAGCGCCTGGTAATGCGCCTTCAGGCTGCGGGTCGGTCGGTTGGCGGCCGGCTTCAGGCGCTCGCCGCCCTTGCGGAAATCGATGGTAAGCGGCTGGCTGCGCAGCCAGGCCGGATCGAAGCCCCGCTCCGCCCGCTCGAAATGCAGCACGCCGCCATAGGCCGGGAAGGCTAGCTGCGCCTCGCCGCGCCAATGGAAGCTTTCGCCTTCCTTGATCAGCACGCCCTCGTCGTCCGGATCGCGCATGCCCGCCAGGTCGGGCAGCTTCGGGGTGATGTGGAGCTTGCCGCGATGGCGGCGGATGTGGCAGGCCGGGTGCGTCAGCTTGAGCTGGGCGTCTTCGCGCGCCGAATACAGCTGGGACACCATTTCGCCCAGCCAGGCGGTCGAGGGCATCGCCAGGCCGCGCACGGCGAACAGGTGGCGCAGCATATTGTCGGCGCGATCGCGGCTGAGCCCCTGCAGGCGCGCCAGGTCGACCGTATCGCCGTCGAGGCAGGCTGCAAGGTCTTGCGCGGCGACTTCGTCCAGGATGCGCTGGGCCGCCTGCACGTGGGCGGCGCCGCGCGCGAGGCGCTGCTGGTAGCCCGGGAAGTGCGTGGCCAGCGCCGGCATCACGCCATGGCGCAAGGCGTTGCGCGCATAGCGCGGGTCGCTGTTCGATTCGTCCTCGACCCAGGTCAGGCTTGTGTCGCGCGCATAGTCTTCCAGCTGCTGGCGCGCCACCTGCAATAAGGGACGCGCCATCACCAGGTCGGGGTCACCCAGCAGAGCGGGTGCCCGGTTGGCCGCATCCATGCCAGACAGGCCGGCCGGGCCGGAGCCGCGCAGCAGTTGCAGCAGCACCGTTTCTGCCTGGTCGTCGAGGTGGTGGGCGGTGAGCAGCAGCGGCACGCCGTGCTGGACACACATGTCGCCCAGCGCGCGGTAGCGCAGCTTGCGCGCGGCAGCTTCCGTACCGTCCTTGCCCTTGAGGACCTCGACGCGGCGATGATCGAAGGCGATGCCGAGTTCGGCGCAGGCCTGCGCGCAATGCGCCAGCCAGGCGTCGGCGTTCGGGCTCAGTCCGTGGTGCACGTGGAAGGCGTGCAGAAGGATGCCGTTCTCGCGCGCCCAGGCGTGCGCGAGCCGCAGCAAGGCCATCGAATCGAGGCCGCCGCTGCAGGCGATCGCCAGGGCGGTGGGGGAATACGACTCGCGCAGGCCCTTCAATGCCTGCGCAAAGACTGCCGGAACGGATCCGGCTTTGCTGAAACTCACTCTTCGCGCGGCAGCGTTTCCTTGAACTTACCGTAGGCCATCAGCTTGGCGTGACGGGCTTCCAGCAGGTCCTTGGTCTTCATGCCCTGGAACTGGCGCAGGGTGTCGGCCAGTGCGCGCTTGAGCAGCTGCGCCATCTGTTTCGGGTCGCGGTGGGCGCCGCCGAGCGGCTCGTTGACGATCTTGTCGATCAGGCCGATGGCCTTCAGGCGGTGCGCGGTCAGGCCCAGCGCGTCGGCGGCGTCGCTTGCCCGTTCCGAGGTCTTCCACAGGATCGAGGCGCAGCCTTCCGGCGAGATCACCGAATAGGTCGAGTATTGCAGCATCAGCACCGCGTCGCCGACGGCGATCGCCAGCGCGCCGCCCGAACCGCCTTCACCGATGATGGTGGCGATCAGCGGCACTTTCAGTTCGGCCATGACGTACAGGTTGTGGCCGATCGCTTCCGACTGGCCGCGCTCTTCGGCGTCGATGCCCGGGAAGGCGCCCGGGGTGTCCACGAAGGTGAAGATCGGCAGGCCGAATTTTTCCGCCAGCTTCATCAGGCGCATGGCCTTGCGATAGCCTTCCGGACGCGGCATGCCGAAGTTGCGCATCGCGCGCTCCTTGGTGTCGCGGCCCTTCTGGTGGCCGATGACCATGCAGGCCTGGCCGTTGAAGCGGGCCAGGCCGCCGATGATCGACTGGTCGTCGGCGAAGCTGCGGTCGCCGTGCAGTTCGTGGAAGTCGGTGAAGATCGCGTTCACGTAGTCCATCGTGTACGGACGCTGCGGGTGGCGCGCGATCTGCGAGACCTGCCACGGGGTCAGCTTGGCGTAGATGTCCTTGGTGAGCTGCTGGCTTTTCTTGGCGAGGCGGTCGATCTCTTCGGAGATGTCGACGGCGGAGTCGTCCTGCACGAAGCGCAGCTCTTCAATCTTGGAATCCAGCTCGGCGATCGGCTGCTCAAAATTGAGGAAAGTTGTTTTAGTCATTGTACCTCCGAATTGTTTCTTGGCCGCAACGCTTATGGCGTCTTGCGCGACCGCTCAGGCCCTGTTTGGGCGCTATTCTACCGTACCCGCAGCGGATATCGGTCAGGGCAAGGGGTCGAGGCTGCGCCACAGATACCAGGTTGCTACCGTACGCCAGGGTTCCCAGTTCGCTGCCACCTCGCGCGCATCGCTGCGCGATACCGGTTCGCCGGAGAAGTAATTCTGGCTGATGCCCTGAATCAGGCCGGGGTCGTCGAGCGGCAGCACGTTCGGCCGGAGCAGATTAAATATCAAAAACATCTCCGCTGTCCAGCGGCTGATGCCGCGGATCTGGACCAGTTCGGCGATGACGGCCTCGTCGTCCATCTGCGACCACAGGTCGGCGTGGACGCGCTTGGCTTTGAAATGGTCGGCCAGGTCGAGAATGTATTCGGTCTTGCGCTTGGACAAACCACAGCCGGCCAGCGCGACGGCGCCGGCCTTGATCACCTGGCTCGGGGACAGCTTGGGGCAGATCGCCAGCAACTTGCCCCAGGCCGCGTCGGCCGCCCTGGGCGTCACCTGCTGGCCCACGATCGAGCGCGCCAGCGTGGTGAACGGGTCGGGATGGCCGCGCAGGTGCAGGTCGCCGATCTGCGGGATGAGCTTGGCCATGATGCGGTCGCGCTGCATCAGCGCGGCCTTGGCCTCGGCCCAGTACACGGGTACCTGCAGGCTCTCCTGCGCTTCTCCCGACAGCTCTCCCTGCGGCCCGGCGTCCACGCCCGGCTTGTCCTGTTCGGCGGCCATTATGCGCGGCGCCAGGTCGTCGTTCCGTCCGGCTTGTCTTCCAGGATGATCCCGGCGGCAGTCAGTTCGGCGCGGATCGCATCCGCTTCGGCAAAGTTGCGGGCTTTCTTGGCGGCGGCGCGGCGGGCAATCGCGTCATCGATGCCGACGTCGCCGCCTGCACCCGTGCCGCCCTGCAGGTAAGCCTGCGGCGCGCGCTCGAGCAGGCCCAGCACGCCAGCCAGGGCTTTCAGCTGGCGCGCGGCTGCCAGGGACTTGCTGCGGTTGACTTCGCCGGCCAGGTCGAACAGCTCGGCCACCGCCAGCGGCGTGTTGAAATCGTCGTCCATCGCTTCGCGGAAGCGCACGGCGTGTTCCTCGTTCCAGTCCACGGCTGGCGTTTCGGCGTCGATATTGACGGTCGACAGCGCGGTGTACAGGCGGTTCAGCGCGCCCTTGGCGTCGTCGATGTGCGCGTCCGAATAGTTCAGCGGGCTGCGGTAGTGGGCGCGCAGGATGAAGAAGCGGATGACTTCGGCGTCGTACTTCTTGAGCACGTCGCGGACGGTGAAGAAGTTGCCCAGCGACTTGGACATCTTCTCGTTGTCCACGCGTACGAAACCATTGTGGATCCAGTAGTTGACCATGTTGCCGCCGAACGCGCCCTCGGACTGGGCGATCTCGTTCTCGTGGTGCGGGAACTGCAAGTCGGCGCCGCCGCCGTGGATGTCGAAGTGCTCGCCCAGCGTTGCGCAGGACATGGCCGAGCATTCGATGTGCCAGCCCGGACGGCCCTTGCCCCATTTCGAGTCCCACTTGGCCTCGCTTGGCTCGGATTCCTTGGCGGCCTTCCACAGCACGAAGTCGAGCGGGTCGCGCTTGCCGCTGTTGACGTCGACGCGCTCACCGGCGCGCAGGTCGTCGAGCGACTTGCCGGACAGCTTGCCATAGCCTTCAAAGCCGCGCACGGCGTAATTGACGTCGCCATCCTCGCCGCGGTAGGCCAGGCCCTTGGCTTCCAGCTGCTCGATGATCGACAGCATCTGCGGCACGTACTCCGTGGCGCGCGGCTCGACGGTCGGCGGCAGGATCTTGAGCGCGGAGATGTCTTCATCCTGGTACTTCAGGTTGCGTGCGACCAGCTGACCGATGGTCTCGCCGTTTTCGACGGCGCGGCGGATGATCTTGTCGTCGATGTCGGTGATGTTGCGGACGTATTTGACTTCATAGCCCGAGGCCATGAGCCAGCGATAAATCACGTCGAAAGCCATCATCATCCGCGCGTGCCCGATGTGGCAGAAGTCGTAGACGGTCATGCCGCACACATACATGCCGACCTTGCCGGCTTCCATCGGGACAAATACCTGCTTGTCACGCGCGAGCGTGTTGTAAATCTTCAGTTGGCTCATGGGTGTGGTCTGGTGAGGGGGAGGATCGGAGCAACAATCGCGGTGCACGATATGGAATACAGCGCGGCCTGGATTGCGTCGAGATCGTCTGAACCCTCGGGTGTTATTCTTCTTTGATAGAATGGGACGTTCTGCGCAAAGTATAGCATTGTTAAAATCCCGGCTGGCCGCAATATGGTTCAGCTTTATTTTTCGGGAAAAGACTTGACACCGTTTTGCGCGGTGTCCACAGAGGAGAGCCAAGACAATGACCACTGCCTTCCGCCGCTCGCTGCTTCAGGGCATCGCCCTGGGCGCCGGCGCCCTGCTTCTGTCCGGCTCCGCCCTGGCGCAGCAAGCCGAGCCCCAGACCGAGCCCCCTGCCGAAGCCTCGGCTGCGCCAGTCGTGAAAGGTCCGCAGGTTTCGCTCAAGACCACCAAGGGCGAGATCGTCCTGCAGCTGGACGAAGAGAAAGCACCGAAGACGGTCGCCAACTTCATGCAGTACGTGAAGCAAGATTTTTACAAGGGCACGATCTTCCACCGCGTGATCGACGGCTTCATGATCCAGGCCGGCGGCATGAACGAAAAGTTCGAGGGCCGCAAGACCAACAAGCCGGTCAAGAACGAATCCAATAACGGCCTGTCGAACCAGCCGTACACCGTGGCGATGGCGCGCGAAGACCATCCGGATTCGGCCACCTCCCAGTTCTTCATCAACGTGGCCGACAATTCCGGCATCGACTATCCGAACTACAAGGGTTCCGGTTACACCGTGTTCGGCAAGGTCGTGAAGGGCCAGGACGTGGTGGACAAGATCAAGGGCGTGGTCGTGGACGACGTGCGCGGCATGCAGAATGTGCCGGTAGTACCGATCTTCATTAAGTCCGTGACCGTGCTCAAGGGCGACAAGCTTGTAAAATAGCGGCTGCGATTGTCGCATCATCAACAATACCAACTTACACAGGACAGCACATGACCAGCGTTCGCATGACCACCAACATGGGCAACATCACCGTCGAACTGGACGCCGACAAGGCGCCGAAGACCGTTGCCAACTTCATTGACTACGTCAACAAGGGTCATTTCACCAACACCATCTTCCACCGCGTGATCAAGGACTTCATGATCCAGGGCGGCGGCTTCGAGCCGGGCATGAAGCAGAAAGCCACCGACACGACCGTCGAGAACGAAGCCAAGAACGGCCTGAAGAACGACAAGTACACCATCGCCATGGCCCGTACCTCGGCGCCGCACTCGGCATCGGCCCAGTTCTTCATCAACACCAAGGACAACGCATTCCTGAACTACCCGGGCCAGGACGGCTGGGGCTACGCGGTGTTCGGCAAGGTCACCGAAGGCCAGGACATCGTCGACCAGATCAATACCGTGAAGACCACCCGCAGCGGCATGCACTCGGACGTGCCGGTCGACCCGGTCGTCATCGAAAAGGTCGAAGTCATCTGATGTTCGCAGTGCGCCGGGGTCTGAAGTACCCATCTGTTCAATGACGACGCCCCAGCGCACGTATGCGCTCTTCATCTCGGACCTGCACCTGCAGGCCGCACATCCGCGCACGGCCGAAGCCTTCTATGGTTTCCTGGCCGAGCGCGCGACCCACGCCGAGCGGCTCTACCTGCTCGGCGACATCTTCGAATACTGGGCCGGCGACGACGATCTCGCCGAGCCTTTTCACCAGCAAGTCATCGGGGCGATCCGCGCCGTCAGCACCGCGGGCACGTCTGTGTACTGGCTCGCCGGCAACCGCGATTTCCTTGTGGGGCCAGGCTTTGCGGAAGCGGCGGGACTGAGTCTGCTGGACGAGCCGCATGTGATCACGGCGGGCGGCAAGCGCATCGTCCTTGTTCATGGCGACGCCCAATGTACCGCCGACCTCAAGTACATGGCCTTCCGTGCCCAGGTGCGCGACCGCGAGTGGCAGCAGCAGTTCCTCGGCATGCCGCTGGCGCAGCGCAAGGCCATCATCGCCGGCCTGCGTGAAGGCAGCCGCGAGGCGCAGGCGGGCAAGTCCTACGAGATCATGGATGTGGCCGCATCAAGTGTGGAGGCGCTGTTCGACGCAACGGATGCGTCCGTCATCATTCATGGGCATACGCATCGGCCGGCCGTGCATGACACGGGCGGCAGGCTGCGCTATGTACTGCCGGACTGGGAGCTGGATGTCGAGCCGAAGCGTGGTGGCTGGATTGAACTTGCCCATGATGGCACATTGACCCGCTACGATCTGTAGGGTGGGCGGGTCCCCCGCCCACGCGGTCAGCAAATACATGAACATTCGGTGCATGTACTCAAACGCGAGTTGACCGCGTGGGCGGCACAGCCACCCACCCTACAGAAATTCGTCCAGTAACTCTGGGTGCTTCCCCAGCAGCCGCAACAGCTTCACCAGCGCCACCGGCGCATGCGCCTCCCCCGACTCGAAGCGCGCAAAGTCCCCCGCCCCATCCCCGAACAATTCGTCCGCCTTCTGCCGGGTCAGGCCCAGCGCCTTGCGCATCGCCCGGATCGTCTTGAGCTCCTCGGCATCGACCTGCTTGCGAAAGGCCGCCACCAGTTCGCCGTAGTGGTCATGCTCGCCTCGCGCGAACATGACCTCCTTGCACCCGGCGCAATGCTCGACTGCGACTTCGGGAATCGTCGTGCTCTGCCCCTTGTAGGTGTAGTGCATCTCTCTGATCGCATGGGCCAGCGGCGATTCGCCGCAATTCGGGCACTTCAACATCGCTTCCTCCTGTCTCGTCGTCCTCCATCCTACCAAAGCCTGCCTCGAGGCCGCGCCCGCAAAAATTTGTTCAATATGTATGTTTACATTTACCAAGCCACTGTTATACTTCACTACAACACCACTTCAATGCGACACCAAGGGGAGACAACATGAACAATGCAGCGCCACCACAAGGGAGGACTGGACATGACAGTCGGCTGGAATGACAACGCACCCATTTACCGCCAGCTCAAGGAGCGGGTGGTGGGCATGATGCTCGACGGTATTCTGAAAGCCGGAGACGCCCTGCCCTCGGTCCGCCAGATCGCGGCCGAATACCAACTCAACCCGATCACGGTATCGAAGGCATACCAGGAACTGGTCGACGAGCACTTAGTAGAAAAACGAAGGGGGATTGGCATGTACGTCACTGAAGGAGCAAGCGAAAAACTCTTGGCCACCGAACGCGAGCGCTTCATCCGCGAGGAATGGCCCGCCATGGTCGAACGCATCCGCCGCCTCGGCCTGAACGTGGAAACCCTGCTGAACGCTTCCGGCAACCACGCACCGGGAGGTTCAGCATGAGCGCCGTGCTTTCCGCACGCGGCCTGACCAAGCGTTACGGCAAGCGTACCGCCGTCGACGGCATCGACTTCGAAGTGCCCGCCGGCCGCATCGTCGGCCTGATCGGCCCCAACGGCTCGGGCAAGACCACCACCCTGAAGGCGGCGCTCGGCCTGATCGACTTCGACGGCCAGCTGTCGGTGATGGGCTACGACCCGCGCACCCAGCGCGACGACCTGATGAAGGACGTCTGCTTCATCGCCGACGTCGCCATCCTGCCGCGCTGGCTGCGCGTGAAGGATGCGGTCGACTTCGTGGAAGGCGTGCACCCGCGCTTCAACCGCGCCCGTGCAGAGAAGTACATCGCCAACACCAAGCTCAAGCCGAACATGAAGGTCAAGGAGATGTCGAAGGGCATGATCGTCCAGCTGCACCTGGCGCTGGTGATGGCCATCGACGCCAAGCTGCTGGTGCTCGATGAACCCACCCTGGGCCTGGACATCATGTACCGCAAGCAGTTCTACCAGAACCTGCTGGAAGACTACTTCGACGAGCAGAAGACCATCGTCATCACCACCCACCAGGTGGAAGAAGTCGAGCACATCCTGACCGACCTGATGTTCATCCGCGACGGCAAGATCGTGCTGGCCGCGACGATGGAAGAAATCGGGGAGCGCTATACCGAGGTGATGGTCCCGGCCGACAAGGTCGGCGCCGCCAACGCCCTGGCGCCGATCGACCAGCGCAACGTGTTCGGCAAGGCCGTGATGCTGTTCGACGGCGTCTCGCGCGCCCAGCTCGCCCAGCTCGGCGAGACCCGCAACCCCAGCGTTGCCGACCTGTTCGTGGCAACGATGAAAGGAACCTACGCATGAAAACGATGAAATGGCTGCTCCGGCGCGAGTTCTGGGAGCACAAGGGCGCCTTCCTGTGGACGCCGGTCGCGGTTGCGGCCGCCATGATCCTGCTGGTGGGCGGCGGCTTCCTGTACGCCATGACAATCAGCGCCCCCGAGAACATCCAGTTCAACGGCCACAATGTCGTGCAGATCAACGGCGTGCCGCCGGCGCTGCGCTACAAGGTGGCGCATATCGCGGCCTCGGGCTACATGGGCCTGGCGGCGCCGGTGTTCATGGTGCTGGCCGTGGTCGCGTTCTTCTACTGCCTGTCGGCCCTGCACGATGACCGCAAGGACCGCAGCATCCTGTTCTGGAAATCGCTCCCGCTGTCGGACCGCGATACCGTCCTCTCGAAAGTGATCACGGCCGTCTGCGTGGTGCCCCTGATTACCATCGCGATCGGTACCGCCGCCGCCCTCGTCATGCTGCTGCTCGGCCTGGTCGGCACCGCCAGCAAGGGCATGAACCTGTTCGCCCCGGTGCTGATGGAGCCGAACCTGTACCTGAGCCCCCTGTACCTGCTGGCCTTCCTGCCGGTGTACATCCTGTGGGCGCTGCCGACCGTCGGCTGGCTGCTGCTGGTGTCGAGCTGGGCCCGCTCCAAGGTGTTCCTGTGGGCCGTGGGCACGCCGCTGGTCGTCGCCCTGCTGCTGAAGTGGTTCAACGTGCTGGTCGGCCACGTGTCGAACAACGTGATCAACGTCGACTGGTTCTGGAGCGAAGTGGTAGCGCGCGGCCTGGCCGGCCTGGTGCCGGGCATCTGGTTCTCGCAGGACCACATCGCCGTCATGAACCAGCAGGAAGGCATCGACCCGGCCGGCCTGCTGGGCATGTCCTACGGCACCCTGGCCACCCCAGGCGTCTGGGTCGCCGCCCTGGTTGGCGTCGGGATGCTCTACGCTGCGATGCGCATGCGCCGCTGGCGCGACGAGGGCTGATCCGGATGCGCGCCCTCCCCGCCCTGGCGCTCGGCGCGCTGTTCCTCTGCGGCGCGGTTGATATCACCCGCGCCGCAGAGGACAAGCCGGTGCGCGAGCTCGATCCCGTGCATGTGAATGCCATGCGCAACCCGGACGTGCGCAAGTACAAGGTAATCCTGGCTGGCATGGATGCTTTTGAGCGCCACCACGCCTTGGCCCCTGCGGCCGATCGCCTGCGCTTCCGCCTGAGCACCGGCAAGAAGGACGAGTCGCCCGATCCGCTGGCGGCGCGCCTGGTCGGGGATGACGGCTTCAAGCTGCCGATCGCGATCGACGCCAGCGGACGTTTCGAGGTGCCGCGCAGCGAGGCGGCCGCGGATGCGAAGAGCGAGCTGGAACTGAACCGCAAGCGCCGCCTGTACCGCACCGAGCCCGAGATCCGCACGCCGGGCCTGCCGGTGAACCAGCGGCGCCTGGGCGACCTGCGGCTGGAGTGCAAGGTGACGATCGCCATGGCCAAGGAAGAGATTCCCACCTTCTGGGTCATGACCGTCAACACCCTCCTGCTGCGGACCGACTGGTGCGGCTTCTTCGGCGACCAGGACGATTTCCGCTGGGAGGGGACGAGCAGGAAGGCGAATTTCCCCTTCCGCGCCGAACGCAAGCTCGCCGGGGCAATCCTGGTCGAGGGCAATCGCTCGGCCCAGCTGGAGGTCAAGGAGGAATCGTTCCAGGTCCCGATCGGGAACGCTACCTGGAGCGACGATGCGGTGGTCGAACTGACCTATGCCGCCGCGGCGGACGCGCCTACTGGAACTGCTGGCGAAACGCCTCGAACTGCGCCTTGAGTTCCTCGAGTTCGCCGCGCAGGGCGGCGACTTCCTGCTCGAGCTGGCCGACACGGCTGGCGCCACCGCCACCCAGGCCGGCGCCCGCCGCAGGCGGCTCGTAGGCGGCGAGTTCGCCGCCCAGCAGGTGGCCATAACGGGCCTCCTTGGTGCCCGGGGCGCGGTCCAGGCGCGCCACCAGCGGCGGGTATTTATCGATCAGGAACTGCAGCACGCTTTCCACATCCGGCACGCTCTTGAACTCGAACAGGCGCCCGGTGCGGGTGCGGATCTCGCCGGCGGTCTGCAGGCCGCGCAGCATCAGGATACTAAGGACCGCCACCTTGTCCTGCTCGAGCGTCCACTTGATGCGCATGCGGTGCTCGTATTTCACGACGCGCGCCCCGGCCTGCGAAATGGTGCCGACCAGCTTCTTCTCGATCAGGCGCTGCAGGGTATCCTGCACCACCTCGTCGGTCAGCTGCATGATCGGGTCGCGGCTCGACAGCTGGTTGCAGCCGTTGACGATCGCGTTCACCGACATCGGGTAGTTATCGGGCGTCAGCGCCTCTTTTTCGGCCAGCACCGCGAGTACGCGGATTTCCATCGGATCCAGCTCGGCAGTGCCCGTCACTTCATTCGTCATGCGATTCCTCAGTCGACCAGTCGGTTCAGTTGTTCGGAATCGAGTTTATCACCCTCGGTCACCTTCGGGCAGCACAGGCCGGCTTCACGCATGGTGTTGGTGAGGCGTTCGATCTGCTCGTCCTGGCGCGCCACGTGGTCGATCAGGCCGCGCAGGGCTTTCGACAGCGGGTCGTCGCCATTGGGCGTGACGCCGTAGGCGGCGAACAGGTGGGCGCTGCGCGACTGGTCTTCCTTGCGAATGATGTGGGCCGGATTGCCGACCGCGGTGGCGCCGCTCGGGACCGGCTTGATGACGACCGCATTGGAACCGATCTTGGCGTACTCGCCCACGGTAAACGCGCCCAGCACCTGGGCGCCGGCGCCGACGATCACGCCACGCTCCAGCGTCGGGTGGCGCTTGGTGCCGGCCACCAGCGTGGTGCCGCCAAGGGTGACGCCCTGGTAGATGGTGCAGTCGTCGCCGACGACGGCCGTCTCGCCGATGACCACGCCGAAGCCGTGGTCGATGAAGACCCGGCGGCCGATGGTGGCGCCCGGGTGGATCTCGATGCCGGTGATGATGCGGGCGACGTAGGAAATGAAGCGGCCGATCCACTTCAGGTTGAGCTTCCAGCAGGCATGCGCCCAGCGGTGCATGATCAGGGCATGCAGGCCGGGGTAGCAGGTCAGGACTTCCCAGCCATTGCGGGCGGCAGGGTCGCGCTGGATGATGCTATGGATATCGTCGCGTAAGTTGGAAAACATAATAAGGATGATCGCAAACCAACGGTGATGTTAGCGTATGTTTACTGGGTTTGCTTGGGGTGATGCGGAGATGGTAAAGCTGGAGGCTGCGGAGCGGAATTGGATCCCGGCCTTCGCCGGGATGACGGTCTTTAGGTATGAGGTATTTTTTGCGTAAGCGTGACGCTAACGCATGAGATGAACCATCAGCAGTAGCACGTCGTCCCGGCGCAGGCCGGGACCCAAGTTCAGGTGAACTAAATTAGCCTTCGCGCCCGATCCGCTGCCGGCGCGCCTCGTACAGGCAGACGCCCGAGGCCACCGACACGTTCAGGCTCTCGACCGAACCGAACATCGGAATGCTGACCAGGAGGTCGCAGGTTTCGCGCGTCAGGCGGCGCATGCCCTCGCCTTCCGAACCCATCACCAGTGCGGCAGGGCCGGAGAAATCGGCTTCGTACAGGCCCTTGTCGGCGTCGTCGGAGGTGCCGATCAGCCAGATGCCGCGGTCCTTCAGGTCGCGCATGGTGCGCGCCAGGTTGGTGACGGTGATGTAGGGGACGCTCTCGGCGGCGCCGCTGGCGACCTTGGCGGCGGTGGCGTTCAGGCCGACCGCACGGTCCTTCGGCACGATGACTGCATGTGCGCCGGCGCCGTCGGCCACGCGCAGGCAGGCGCCCAGGTTGTGCGGGTCGGTGATGCCGTCGAGGATGAGCAGCAGCGGCGGGCCTTCGATCGCATCGAGCAGCTCGTCCAGGTTACGCGCCAGCGCCAGCTGGCTGGCGAAGGCGATCACGCCCTGGTGGCGGCGGGTGCCGGTGATCTTGTCGAGGCGCGCGGCTTCGACCGGCATGACGCGCACGCCGGCCTCTTTCGCGCTGGCGATCAGGGCCTTCATGCGGGCGTCGTTGCGCTCGGCGTCGACGAAGATCTCTTCCACCGATTGGGCCTCGTGGCGCAGCCGCGAGGTCACCGCGTGGAAACCGAAAAGCATTTTGTTTTTCATGTATTACTTCTTCTTCCTGCTAGTTTTGGCAGCGGGGGTCTTGGCCTCCGCCTTGGTTTTCGGTGCGCTCTTGCTGGCTGCACGCTTGGTTGGCGTCTTCGACGCCGTGGTCTTGCCTGCGGCCTTGGCGGCCGGCTTGCGCGCGCTGCGCGGCACGCGCGGCGGCGGCACGAAGACAACGTCTTCGTCCTCGTCTTCCTCGTCTGCGGCACTGGCATAGCGCGACGGCTCGACGGGCGCAGCTTCGCCCTTGGCCTTGCGCTTGCGCGGCGGCTTCGGCTCCAGCGCCTCGATGGCGGCCTGGCGTGCGCGTTCCATCGGCGCCGGGATGGGTTCCGAGGCTTCAGCGAGCACCAGGTCGATCTTGCGCGACTCGAGGTCCACGCGCGCCACCTTGACGTTGACCTTGTCGGTCAGGCGGTAGGTCGCGCCGCCGCGTTCGCCGCGCAATTCGTGGCGCGCTTCGTCGTACTGGAAGTAGTCGGTGCCCAGGCCGCTGATGTGCACCAGGCCCTCGACATACAGCTGGTCCAGGGTGACGAAGATGCCGAACGGGGTCACGCCGGACACGGTGCCGGTGAAGTCCTCGCCCAGCTTGTCCTGCATGAAGTAGCACTTCAGCCAGTTCTCGACGTCGCGCGAGGCTTCGTCGGCGCGGCGCTCGTTGGCCGAGCAGTGCACGCCCAGCGCGTCCCAGATCGTCAGGTCCTTCTCGTTCTTTTGGGTGCCCGCGGCCTTGTCCTTGGCCGCCTGCTTGCGCGCGGAATTCGACAGGGTCGTATTCAGCTTGCCCAGCTCGATGCCCTTCGGCTCGTACTTCTTCCCTTGCAGGATCGCCTTGATCGCGCGGTGGGTCAGCAGGTCCGGATAGCGGCGGATCGGGCTGGTGAAGTGGGCGTAGGCTTCATACGCCAGGCCGAAGTGGCCGACGTTGTCCGGGCTGTAGACGGCCTGCTGCATCGAACGCAGCAGCATGGTCTGCAGCAGCGCTGCGTCCGGGCGCTCCTTGATCTTCTGCATCACCTCGGCGTAGTCGCGCGCGGTCGGCTTGGTGCCGCCGCCCAGGTTCAGGCCGACGAGTTTCAGGAAGGTGCGCAGCTGGTTCAGCTTTTCTTCGGTCGGCACCGCGTGGATGCGGAAGGTGCCCGGATGCTTGTGACGGATCAGGAGATCCGCCGCGCACACGTTCGCCGCCAGCATGCACTCTTCGATCAGGCGGTGCGCATCGTTGCGGGTGCGCGGGATGATCTTTTCGATCTTGCCGACGGCATTGCAGACGATGTAGGTCTCGGTGGTCTCGAAGTCGATCGCACCGCGCTCCTGGCGCGCCTTGAGCAGCGCGCGGAACACTTCGTTCAGGTTCAGCAGGTGCGGCACGATGCCCGGGCGGCGCTGGGCTTCCGGACCATTCGTGTTGCCGAGGATCTCGGCCACTTCGTTATAGGTCAGGCGCGCGGCCGAGTGCATCACGGCCGGGTAGAACTGGTAGGCCGTGACTTCGCCATCCGTTGTCACGACCATGTCGCACACCAGGGTGCAGCGGTCCACCGCCGGGTTCAGCGAACACAGGCCGTTGGACAGCTTCTCGGGCAGCATCGGGATCACGCGGCGCGGGAAGTACACCGAGGTGCTGCGCTCGATCGCATCCGCGTCCAGCGCATCGTTCGGCTTGACGTAGTGGCTGACGTCGGCGATCGCGACCAGGAGGCGGTAGCCCTTGGTACGGCCGATCTTCACCGGCTCGCAATAGACCGCGTCGTCGAAGTCGCGTGCGTCTTCGCCGTCGATCGTCACCAGGGGCACGTCGCGCAGGTCGACGCGGTTTGCCAGGTCGGCATCCACCACTTCGTTCGGCAGGCGGTTGGCCTGCTTCAGCGCGGCCGGCGAGAATACGTGCGGCACGCCGAACTTGCGCACCGCGATTTCGATTTCCATGCCCGGGTCGTCCAGTTCGCCGAGCACTTCGGCGATGCGGCCGGTCGGCTGCTGGAAGCGCGAAGGCTGTTCGATCAGCTCGACGCTGACCACCTGCCCGGCCTTGGCCTTGCCCGGCCCGCCCGCCACCAGCACGTCCTGGCTGATGCGGTTGTCTTCCGGCGAGACGATCCAGACGCCGCCTTCATTCATGAGGCGACCGATGATGTGGGTGTTGGCGCGTTCGACCACCTCGACGATGGTGCCTTCCGGACGGCCACGGCGATCGGTGCCGGTGACGCGTGCGCGCACGCGGTCGCCGTTGAGCACCTTGTTCATTTCCTTATCGTTCAGGAACAGGTCGTCGCCGCCCTCGTCCGGAATGACGAAGCCGTAGCCGTCGCGGTGCGCGCTGACCTTGCCGGTGATGAAGCCGGACTGGTCTGCAAGCATATAGGTGCCGCTGACATCGGCGCGGATCTGGCCGTCGCGTTCCATCGCGTTCAGCCGGCGGCCGAGCACTTCCTGCGCGGTGGGCTTGACCTTGAGGACGCGCGCCAGGTCGCTCGCGCCGAGCGGGCCCTTGGCACTGCGGAAGACGGCGAGGATTTCCTCGCGGCTAGGAATGGTATGAGTAGGTTGCTTCAAATCGTTTTCTTATTTCTCTTAATGGATGGACACTGCCAATGCAGGGCCTGGATTCATTGACACCTTGACAGGCGTAGTGTAACGGAGAGGCGTGCGATTCGCCTAACGTATGCAGCGAAGCGTGCTCGGGAAACTTGCTTGCAAACCCCAGCGCGGGGACTTTGACTTTTGAAATCCTTCCGCTATAATCTCGGTCTCTTCAGCAACGCAGCAAGCTGCAGCAGGAGAGAATGCAGTAGCAGGAAGAGCGTTCAGCGCAATGACCGACGAAAGTTGATCTAGCGAAAAATGACAAAGCCTGATATTGTAGCAGAGTTAGCAGTTCAGTGCCCACGTGGCGGAATTGGTAGACGCGCATGGTTCAGGTCCATGTGCCGCGAGGTGTGGGGGTTCGAGTCCCTCCGTGGGCACCAGCTACCGGTAGTACTCCGCAGCAGTATGCAGTATCGTAGGGTGGGCGGATTTCCGCCCACGCGGAAGGCAGCACAGTAGTAGCAGTAGTCGAAGCAAATATGCCCACGTGGCGGAATTGGTAGACGCGCATGGTTCAGGTCCATGTGCCGCGAGGTGTGGGGGTTCGAGTCCCTCCGTGGGCACCAACTACCGGATGTAAATCCGCAAGAAGTAAAGTTTTGAAGTAGCAGGTTCAGTGCCCACGTGGCGGAATTGGTAGACGCGCATGGTTCAGGTCCATGTGCCGCGAGGTGTGGGGGTTCGAGTCCCTCCGTGGGCACCAAACTCTACCTAGGACAGACGTCCCGCAAAACGCCGTAAGCTTTGAAAAAGGCTTACGGCGTTTTGCGTTTATTTGCTCCATTTATGCCTCCGACTTGGACAGGCGCCTGCATTCTGCTTAGACTGCGCCCATGTCACTCTTCGATTTCTTCCGCCGGCCACCGACGCCACACAAGTACGCCCAGCTGTTGATGAAAAAGCTGGCCATCCACCATCCGGACGAACCGGTGCGCTTCGACGAAGCCGGTTTTCGTCTGCTGGTCGGCAGCGATGGCAGCCAGGTCATCAACCTGCACAACCTGTATCCGGAATACTGCGCCGCCGACAAACACGAACGTGTGCTGCAGCTGGAGCGCGCGATCGCGATCATGCGCCCGCCCGGCCTGCCCGCCACCTTCGCGGAAGCGCGCACGCACCTGATGCCGGTGCTGCGCGGCCGCGGCATGATGGAATACCTGCGGCTGATGGAACTCGGCAAGGAACCGTCCGCGTCCTCCGGCAGCCTGGCCTTCCCCTTCAGCAGCGATACCGCCCTGATGCTGGTGCACGATGGCGAGCACATGATGCAGTCGTTTGGTGCGGCGCAGCTGGAGCAATGGGGTGTGACGGCGGACCAGGCACTGGCCGCCGCCATGGACACGCTGCGCGACGCCAGCGTCGACCGCTTCGTGCAGATCGAGCCTGGCCTGTTTGCCGGCGACTGGGGCGATGCCTACGACTCCTCGCGCCTGCTGCTGGCCGACCTGGCGCACCGCATCGCCGGCGCCAATCCGGTCGCGATGGCGCCGGCGCGCGGCACGCTCTTGCTCGCATCCGGCAACAATGTCGAGGGTGTGCGCGCGATGGTGGCGCTATCCCAGCGCATCGCCGACAGCGAGCCCCGGCCGGTGTCCGCGCTGATGTATCGCTACCAGGATGGCCGACCGGTCGACTATGTGCCGGAAGACGAAGTGGCGCGCAGCGCGCTGGAAAACCTGAAGCGCCAGTACCTGTTCGGCGACTACGCGGCGCAAAAGGAGACGCTGGACGAACTGCACGAGAAGAGCGGCACCGATATTTTTGTAGCCAGCTACAAGGTGATGCGCGACGAGACGCAGGGCATCGAATACAGCCTGTGCAGCTGGACCAACGGTGTCGACAGCCTGCTGCCGCGCACCGAGCGCGTGGCACTGGTGGTGTACGAGGGCGATGAGATGCAGGAGCTCTTGATGCTGCCCTGGGATGCGCTGCACGCAGCCTGCGCGGAACTGATGGTGCCGGTGCCGGACGCGTATCCGGAGCGCTACCGCGTCACCGCCTTCCCCGACCTGGCGCGGGTGCGCCCGCTGGCCCTGCCCAGAGATTAGTGCGCGGCCAGGTCGTCGAGGATCGGGCAGTTTGACCGCGCATCGCCATGGCAGGAGGCGGCCAGCGCTTCCAGGGTGCGGCGCATCGCCTCCATCTCGGCGATCTTCTTATTCAATTCGTCGATGTGGGCGCGTGCGAGGGCGCGCACGTCGGCGCTGGCGCGGCCCTGGTCCTGCCACAGGCTCAATAATCTGCGAATCTGCTCGAGCGAAAAGCCAAGCGCGCGGGCGCGGTGCACGAACTGCAGCACCCGCACGTCCTCCCCGGAATACACGCGGTAGCCGGCCCCGGTGCGCCTGGGCTCCCTGACCAGCCCGATCGATTCGTAATGGCGGATCATCTTGGCCGACACGCCGGAAGCCTTGGCGGCGTCTCCGATGTTGAGCTGCGTTGCGGCTTGTTCCATTGTCATCTCCTGTTGTATCCAGGGGCAGAATACACCTTCCCACGATAGGAAGGTCAAGGGAACGCTTGACTTGGCGCGGCGCCGCGCTAAGCTCGACAGGACATGAAACGCCTCACACTCCTGCTCGCCCTCGGCCTCCTTGTTCAATTCGCATCGGCCGCTCCCGCGCCCTATTACCAATGGCGCAGCAAGCTCAACGGCGCCTTGGCCTGCTCGCAGACACCCCTGGGCGCGGGCTGGGAAAAATTCGCCGGCCCGTACCGGGACGCGCGTTGCGAAAAACTCATTGTTGCTAAATAATGGGATAGCAAGGCTCATCCGATTTATTCCAATACTGAGGAGACACCGATGTTCACGAGTCCGGAGCAGTTCGCCAACGCAACCAAGACCCTGTTCGACCTGCAGATGCAGACTTTCAATACCCTCGCCGACAAGACGGTGAAGGGCGTGGAGCAAGTGGTGGCCCTGAACATGAATGCAGCGAAGAACTCGATGGAAGGTTCGATCGCCGCCAGCCAACAGATGGCCGCGGGGTTTGCCGCTTCCGGCGACCCCAAGGCTGCAATCGCCGCCCTGCATGCGCGCATGCAGCCGGGCGCTGCCGGCGCCGCGGAATACCGCGAGAACCTCAAGGCCATCATCGACGAGATGCACCAGGAATTCCGCCAGGCTGCCGACACCCACGTGGCCGAAGCCAAGAGCACGCTGTCGGCGCTGATCTACGACGTGACGCAGAACGTCAAGCCGGGGTCAGAGAACGCGGTCGAGATCATCAAGACCGCGATCGACAACGCCTTCAAGGGCTATGAACAGGTGACCCAGGCCACGCGCCAGGCAGTGCAGACGGTCGAGGAGCAGATCGCCAAGGCCAGCTCGATGGTGCAGCCGGGCATGCAGAAACCGTCCGAAAAACCGGCCGAATAAACGGCCGGTTCACCATGAAAGAAAATTTCATCCTGGGCCCTAGGTGAAATTTTCTTTCACCCCCCTTCCGCCTCGATTCCCAGCAAATCTTCCAACCGCGCCAGCGAGGCATCGTCCTTGATGACTGAGCGCAGCCACGCGTGCAGCGGCTGCTCGCCCCAGCGCGCCGCCTTCTCGGCCAGGTAGGCGACCGGGCTGTGCGGCTCGGTGCGACGGAAGAACTCGGCGACGCTGCGCAGCTGGGCCAGTGCCTGCTCGCGGCTTTGCAGCGGTCCCTCCACCACGCACATTGCCGCGCCTGGCGTCACCACTACCGGGATCGGCGTCCGCGCCACCTCCGCCACGGTTGCCGACGCCGCAGTCGCCGGCGCCGCCATGTCGGCAAAATCGCGCAGGGCCGCACGCGCCGCGCCGAAGCTGGGGCCATCGGCGCCGAGGCGCTCGTCCACCACGCGTTCCAGCTCGGCCAGCGCCTCCAGGCAGTCCTGCGCGCCCGTTGCCAGAGCCTGACGCGCGGACGCCGGCGCTTTGGCGCGCGCTGCCTCCAGCTCGGCCACCGCGTCCGGCCCACGCGTGCGCGCCGCTTCCCAGGCCATCATGCTCACACCCTCGGCCACCGGCACTTCCTTCACCAGCGGGGCAATGCGCGCTGCGATCCAGGCCAGGTTGCCAATGCGGCGCTCATAGCCGTCTTCGTCGGGCAGCGGATGTACGTGCTCCCAGTAGCGTTCGCACAGCGCACCCAAGAGGCGCAGGCTGGCGGCCATGCCGCCCAGGCGGTCGGTTTTCGTGGCCGCTTCGGCCAGCCAGACGGCCAGCTGCAGGTCCTTGCTACGCGTTTCCAGCAGTTCGATGCAGCGCCTCGACACGAACTTCCAGTCGGCTTCCTTCAGCGTCGTCACCCAGGCGCCCTGCTCGATCGACGGATCGTCGGCCTCGCGCGCACGGTTGATGGCGTCGAATTCGGGCGAGAACGCGAGGTCTTCGCCGCAGGGCTGGCTTGCTGTGAGCGGAACCAGGACTTTATCGAGATTGAACATGGTGGCGCCTTATTCGATCGCGTACTTGAACTTGCCGGCCTTGGTGGCGCCGATCTTCACGCGGCCGATCGTTCCGCCTTCGGCCATCCGCGCCAGCACGCTGTCGGCGATCTCGGGCAGCAGCGTGCCGTTCAGGATATTGTCGACATTGCGCGCGCCGGAATCGACTTCGGTACAGCGGTTCAAGACCGCCGCCACCAGCGCGTCGTCGTACTCGAAGCGGGCCCGGTGGTTGTCCATCACGCGCGCCTTGATGCGGTCCAGCTTCAGGCGAATGATGTTACTCAAAACCTCGTCGCGGATCGGGTAGAACGGCACCACGGTCAGGCGCCCCAGGAAGGCGGGCTTGAAGTGCTTCATCAATGCGGGACGGATCAGTTCCGCCAGCTGGTCCGGGGCCGGCACCTCGTTGGCCGGCTTGTTCAGGCAGGCCCCCATCATCTGGCTCGACCCGACGTTCGAGGTCAGGATGATGATGGTGTTGCGAAAATCGATCTGGCGCCCCTCGGCATCGTCCAGCACACCCTTGTCGAAGACCTGGAAGAACAGCTCGAGCACGTCGGCGTGCGCCTTCTCGACTTCATCCAGCAGCACCACACTGTAGGGATTGCGCCGCACCGCTTCGGTCAGCACCCCGCCCTCGCCATAGCCGACATAGCCCGGCGGCGAGCCTTTCAGGCCGGAGACGCTGTGCGCTTCCTGGTATTCGCTCATGTTGATGGTGACGAGCTTCTTTTCGCCGCCATACAGGATGTCGGCCAGCGCCAGCGCGGTCTCGGTCTTGCCTACTCCCGAGGTGCCGACGAACAGGAACACGCCCTTCGGTTTGTTCGGATCGTCCAGGTTGGCGCGCGCGGTGCGCACGCGCTGGGCCACGGCCTGGCTGGCGTGCGACTGGCCGAGGATGCGCTCGTCCAGTAGCGACTGCAGCTTCACCACCGTGCGCAGTTCGTCCTTGACCATGCGGCCGAGCGGAATGCCGGTCCAGCTGGCGACGATTTCCGCTACCGTGTGACCATCCACCTGCACCGGCACCAGCGGCGACTCGCCCTGCAGGCTGCGCAGCTTGTCGGTACGGGCGCGCAGGGCGCTGGCGTCCTGCGTCCGGCCCTCCTCGAGCGCGGTGCGCATCTCGCCGATTTCGGCGGCGATCTTCTGTTCCTCGTCCCAGCGCTGCTGCAGGCCAATGCGTTCGTCATCCAGCGCGCCGCGCTGCTGGCGCAGCTCTGCCAACTTCTCCTCGTGGCTGGCGCCGGCGCTGGCTTCGCGCTGGAGCGATGCCATTTGCGCATCGATGCGCTCGATCCGGCGGCTGCAGTCTTCCAGCGCCGCCGGGGTGGCGCTCTGGCCCAGGGCCACCTTGGCGCAGGCGGTATCGAGCACGCTGATCGCCTTGTCCGGCAGCTGGCGCCCGCTGATGTAGCGGTGCGACAGGCGCACCGCCTCCACGATGGCGTCGTCGTAGATGCGCACCTTGAAGTGGCTTTCCATCAGCGGCGCCATGGCGCGCAGCATGGCGCAGGCGGTCGGCTCGTCCGGCTCCTCGACCTTGATCACCTGGAAGCGCCGCGCCAGCGCCGCGTCCTTCTCGAAATACTTCTTGTACTCGCTCCAGGTGGTCGCGGCGATGGTGCGCAGTTCGCCCCTTGCTAGGGCAGGCTTCAGCAGGTTGGCCGCGTCGTTCTGGCCGGCCGTGCCGCCGGCGCCGATCATGGTGTGGGCCTCGTCGATGAACAGGATGATCGCGTGCGGGCTCTTTTTCACTTCGTCGATCACGTTCTTGAGGCGGTTCTCGAACTCGCCCTTCACGCTGGCCCCCGCCTGCAGCAGGCCCATGTCGAGGGTGTGGATCTCGACGCCCTTCAACACGTCGGGCACGTCGCCTTGGGCGATGCGCAGTGCCAGGCCCTCGACCACGGCGGTCTTGCCGACGCCGGCCTCGCCGGTCAGGATCGGGTTGTTCTGGCGCCGGCGCATCAGGATGTCGATCGCCTGGCGGATCTCGGGGTCGCGCCCGATCACCGGGTCGACCTTGCCGTCGCGCGCACGCTGGGTCAGGCAGGTGGTGTACTGGTCCAGCGCCGGCGTGCTTCGCGCCGGGCCGGCCGCGATCTCCTCGGCGGCGTCGCCCGGCATGTCGAGCTGCTCGGCGGCCATCGGCTGCGCTTCCTGCGAGCCGCGCGTGATTTTCTGGAAGTCGTGCTTCAGGCGGTCGATCGGGAACTTGCGGAACAGGGACGAGGCGCGCACGGCCAGCTGCGACAGCGAGGGTTCGGCGAGCAGCGCCAGCAGCAGGTGCCCGCTGCGGATCTGGTTCGGCTGCCCCGCAGTTGGCGCAGCGAGGGATGCGATCAGCCACGCATGCTCGAACAGCACCGGCAGGTGGCGCGAGAACACGGGCGTACGCGCGCTGCCGCTGGCAAAACGTGCGATCTCGTTGCGCAAATCGGTCTCGAGGCCCGTCAGGCTGATGTCGCAGTGCTGGGCGATCACGCACAGGTCGCTGCCCGGTTGCTCGATCAGGCCCAGGAACAGGTGTTCGATCTCGACCTCGTACTGTCCCAGCCCGACGCAGATCGAGGCCGCCCGGGTGGCGGCGGCACGGGTGGTGTCGTTCAGTTTGCCGATCAGGGTCTTGAGATTGATGTCCATCGTGTCGCATCCTTGAAGAAGAGGGTCGGCCGCCGGCGGCTAGCTGCGCTGGCGGACATTGCGCTTGACGGCGTAGTGCAGCGACGAAGGCTGCAGCACCGCGTTGAAGTGGACCGGCTCGGCGCAGTCAGGCAGGGCCAGCCGGGCGTGGATGATGAAACTGAGGCGGTTGACGCTGCCAGACAGGAGGTCGAGCGTGGCGTTGACCTCGCGCAGGCGCGGTTCGTGGGCTTCGATCGCGTCCTGGATGCTGGCGCAGACGGCGGCGCGGTCGATGCTGCTGGTGAGGCAGTAGCCGGCGAAGTCCGCCAGGCCATAGTGCAGGAGCGAGCCGCGCGCTTCCGGGTAGCCGTTCAGGATGGCCGGATCGAAGGCCAGGCGCGTGTTGAGCAACGCTTCCAGGTCGCGCGCCACGCTGTCCTTGAGCTGCTCGCTGGTGCAGGGACTGCCGGCAGCGGCGTCCGGGCGTTCGTCCATCAGACGGTCCAGCAGGCCGGGCTTGATGCCCTTCATGTTGCCTCCGCCGGTTGCAGGGAAAGGAAGAAAAAACGCGCGACGCCGCGGCATGGCCGCGTGCGCCGCGCGAAGGCGCAAGCTGTCTGTCAGGCGATGTTCAGACGATCTTGTTGGCGGCCAGGTCCCAGCCGCCCGAGGTGTTGCCACCCGTGCCGCCGCCGATCTTCTGCTGGGTGTACTTCCACTTGATCTTCGAAAACTTCAGGCCCACTTCTTCCTGGATGATGCTGCCTTCCTTCACGCTCGGCTCGACGGCGCCGATCAGGACGTTCTCCAGTTCGATCTCGAAGTACTTCACCCGATCGCCCTGGCCGTCGGCGCGCATAAATTCCAGCTTGGCCTTCGGGATCGTCTTGCCGGCCGAGCAGGTCTGCAGCAGGATCGGCGAGGACAGGTCGGCCAGCTTCTTGAGCTTGATCTCTTCGTGCTCGCAACGCTCGGCGGTGTGGCCGCCGCTGGTCGAGGCGGTGGCGGAACGCGGCTGCTTCACGCCCCACTCCACGGAGACGCACTCGATCCAGTCCTTGTGCTTGTCGTCCATCGATTCGCCCTTGATCCCGTCGATCTGCAGGTAAACGTCAATTGCCATGTTCTACTCCATTCAGGTTGAGAAAGCTGATTAGCCATTGGTCGACTGCGGCAGCTCCGCGACCAGTCGGAGCGAAACGGACAGCTCGTCGAGCTGGAAATGCGGACGCAGGAAGGACACCGCGCGGTACACGCCCGGACGGCCCGGCACTTCGGACACCTGCACGCTGGCCTCGCGCAGCGGGAACTGGGCCTTCTGGTCCTGGCTCGCGTTGTCGTCGAGGAGCACGTACTGGGTCAGCCAGCGGTTCAGGTAGTCCTCCACATTGGACGCCGCCGCGAAGCTGCCGATCTTGTCGCGCATCATGGCCTTCATGTAATGGGCGATGCGCGACACCGCGAAGATGTACTGCAGCTGCGAGGACAGCACGGCATTGGCGTTGGCCGCCTCGTTCGCGTACTTCTTGGCCTTCTGGGCCGACTGGGCGCCGAAGAACGCCGCGTACGAGGTGTTCTTGCAGTGCACCAAGGAGATGAAGCCGAGGTCCGACAATTCCTTCTCGCGGCGGTCGGTGATGGCCAGCTCGGTCGGGCACTTGAGCGCCACCTCGCCCTCGTCGGTCTTGAAGGTGTGGGCCGGCAGGTTCTCCACCAGGCCGCCGCCCTCGACGCCGCGGATCGCCGCACACCAGCCATAGTCCTCGAAGGCCTTGGTCAGCTTGGAGCCAAAGGCATAGGCGGCGTTGCACCACAGGTACTTCTGGTGGTCGCTGCCGTCCACGTCCTCGACAAAATTGAAGCCCTCGGTGCTCATGCCGTCGGCCGGGTGGTAGGGCAGGCGGCCGAGGAAGCGCGGCAGGGTCAGGCCGACGTAGCGCGCGTCTTCGGATTCGCGGAAGGCTTTCCACTTGGCGTATTCGACGGTGTCGAAGACCTTGGCCAGGTCGCGCGGCTTGCCCAGGTCGCCGAAGCTCTCGATGCCGAACAGTTCCGGGCCGGCCGAGGTGATGAAGGGGGCGTGGCTGGCGGCGGCCACGTGCGACATCTGCTCCAGAAAATAGATGTCTTCGGGCTGGCGCGAGATCTCGAAGTCGCCGATCAGGGTGCCGTAGGGGGCGCCGCCGAAGGTGCCGAATTCTTCTTCGTAGACCTTCTTGAACATGCTGCTCTGGTCGAATTCCAGGGCCGACTGGAAGTCCTTCACCAGCTCGCGCTTGCTGGCGTTGAGCATGCGGATCTGCAGGTTGGCGCTCGTCGCGCTGTTCTTGACCAGGTAATTCAGGCCGGTCCAGCTGCGCTCGAGCTTCTGGAATTCGGGGGCATGCATCACGGCAGACAGCTGGTCCGAAATCATCCTGTCCAGCTCCGCCAGGCGCGCATCGATCATGGCTGAGAGGTTGTTCGACATGACCATCGTGCCCTGCATCACCTGGGTCACGAGTTCCGAGATGATGTCGCGTGCGCGTTCGTGTTCGCTGGTGGACTTGGCGACGCGGCTCTGCTCGACGATCTGGTCGAGCAGCGAAGCATCGAGTTCGACTGCCGGTGCGGCCTTGCTTGCGGTATCGAGGACTGCCGCCATCTCATGCCTCCCCTTCCGGTTTGTCCTGCTTCTTCAGGCTCGCCAGCTTTTCGGTATTGCCCAGCACTTCGCTGAGGATGTCTTCCAGCTTGTCGTTCCCGGCCAGCTTGTTGCGCAGGTCGGCCAGCTTGGTGCGTGCCTCCAGCAGGCCGCTCAGCGGCGCCACCTGGCGCACCACCGACTCGGGACGGAAGTCATCCATCTCCTTGAACTGCAGCTGCACCGCGAACTGGCCGCCTTCCGGCGACAGGTGGTTGTCGACCCGGAAGTTGACGGTCGGCGCCACCGCGCCCAGCACCTCGTCGAAGTTGGCGGCGTCGACGTTGACGAACTTCTTGTCCTTCAGGCGCTTCTTTTCCTGCGACGGGTCGTTCCCGAAGTCGCCCACCACGCCGACCACGAAGGGCAGCTCCTTGTTTTCGATGGCGTCGCCGATCTCGACGTCGTACGTCATCTGCACGCGCGGCGCGCGCACCTTTTGCAAGCGTTTCTGCACGCTTTCACTCTTGGCCATGTCGACTCCAGGTTGCGGGGGATGGGAACAGCCGGCGCGCCGGCCGCTTGCTTATTTCAGGCCTGCGAAAGGATCCTTGTCATTGCTGGCCGCTTTGGTCGGAGGCGCCGGCTGCGCCGATGCTGTCGGTGGCCGTCTCGTCTCAGTCTTGTTCTTGTTCGGATCTCGATTCGGAACGAGTACAGGCTCGCCCAGGCTGCTACGCAGCAGCTTGGCCAGGTCCTGTGCCTCGTTCTTCACGTCGCCGTTCAGGTTGTTCTTGCGGGTCAGGTCGGACAGCGACTTGCTGGCCACGCGCAGGCCGCTGACTGCGACGATGCTGTGGGCCACTGCGTCGTCCGGGTCACGTTCGAGCGCCTCCTGCGCGTTGGTGATCGCCTCGCCGTAGACGCCGGCGTTGAAGCGGATTTGCGCCATCTTGACCCAGGGCCGCTTGTCGACCGGGTGCGCCTCGCCCGCGGCCTTGAGCATGGCGTAGGCTTTCTCTCCCTGTTTCGATGCGATCGCCTTATCGGCCTCGGTAAAAACTTGCTCGCCCACGGCGGCGGCCGACTTCCCTCCGTCGGCCTTCGGGATGGTCTCGCACCCGGCCAGGGCGACGACTCCCACGATCAACGGCATCAAGCGTTTGTACATGTGGCTCTCCACGACAGTTAAACCAGCCACCATTATTCGCAAGCGCCTTTTGCGGAAGTTGCGCACTGTCAATCAAAGCCGAGTTCGCTTTCTTTGCCACGTTGACGCCTTGCGCTTGCGCGGGATCACAGCAGGCGCACGCCGCTGGGTTTCAATCCGTGCTTGGGCTGGCAAACGATGAGTAAAGGAAATGGGGATGAGAACAATTTCGTGCGTGGCAACACTCGCCGCCGCCTGTCTGGCAGCCGGCTGCGGCAGCAACAGCCTCGCCGGCAAAGCCCTGGAAGCGACCGGACTGCGCAAGCCGCCCGAACTGCCGGACGCCCAGAAGCCGCCGCGCACGGTGGCCCTGCGCCTGCACGCTTCGCCCAAGCTGAACCTCGACAGGCTCGGCCAGCCGGTCGCGCTGGCGGTGCGCCTGTACAAGCTGCGCCGCATCGAGGCCTTCGAACAGGCGCCCTACTCCGCCTTCCTGAACCCGCAGGCAGAACGCGACAGCCTGGGCGCAGACCTGGTCGAGGTGCGCGAGATCATGCTGGTGCCGGGCCAGCGCTATGAAGTGGTGGAAAAGGTCAGCCGCGAAGCCAGCCACTTGGCCCTGGTCGCGCTGTTCCAGCGCCCTGCCGATGGGCGCTGGCGCACGGTGGTGGACGCGTCGGATGCCGAACGCGCCGGGCTGACGATTGGCCTGCATGCCTGTGCACTCACCGCGGGCGGCAGTTCCGGGACATCGATGCTTTCTTCTGTGCGCTGTCAATGAACCCGTCGTTGTTTCCGCCAAGCTAGGAATTTCTGGAGAGCCGGAGCCAAGTCGATGAGCATGCCAGCGAAGCTATTGTGGGGCGAGGGACTGTTCCTGCGACCCCAGCATTTCCAGCAGCAGGACCGCTACCACGAGGCGCGCCTGAACCAGACCGCCCTGGCGCTGCACCCCTATGCCTGGGGCGTGCGCAAGCTGGTGGTCGACTTCGACGCCCTGCGCCACGACGTGCTGCGCATCGAGGAACTGTCGGTGCTGTTCCCGGACGGCGACGTCTATCGCGCCCCGGACGGCGACCCGCTGCCGCTGCAGGTGCGCCTGGGCGAACTGCCGGCCGGCCTTCAAACTGTTACCTTCCACGCCGCCCTCCCCGCCCTGAAGGCCTGGGGCGAGAACCACGCGCCGGAAGGCGACACGCCGCCGGACGCGCGCTTTTCCAGTCACGAGCGCGAGACGCAGGACCTGTACACGCGCGCGGCCGAGGCCCCGATCACCTACCTGCGCAAGGCGCTGCGGCTGGTGGCCGACACCGAGCCGCTGGAAGCCTACGACAGCTTCCCGCTGGTGCGGCTGCGGCGCGTACCCACCGGAGGCTTCGAGGCGGATCCCGCATTCGTTCCTCCCAGCCTGTCGATCGACGCCGCGCCCGGCCTGCACCTGAACCTGGCGCGGCTGATGGAAAAGCTGCTGGCCAAGGTCAACGCCCTGTACGGCCACATGCGCGAGCCGAGCAAGAACGTGATCGAAATCCGCGGCGGCGACGTCTCGGCCTTCTGGCTGCTGCACACGGCGAGCACCGGCTACGCCGCCCTGTCGCACTACCTGGGCCACCGCGACCTGCATCCGGAGCGCCTGTTCGGCGAGCTGCTGGCCCTGGCCGGCGGCCTGATGACCTATTCGCGCAGCTACCGGCTGGAAGACCTGCCGTCCTACGTGCACGCCGATCCGGGCCCGCAGTTCGCGCGCCTGGACGGCATCATCCGCGACCTGCTCGACACCGTGATCTCGTCGCGCTACTTCACGATCGTCCTGAACCGCGAGCGCCCCTCCTACTACCTGGGCGCGCTCGACTCGGGCCGCATCAACCTGCAGACCACGCTCTACCTCGCGGTGTCGGCCGACATGCCTGCGCTGCAGCTGGTGGACGTGGTGCCGCTGCAGTTCAAGGTGGGCGCGCCGGAAGACGTCGACAAGTTCGTGCTGTCGGCCCTGCCCGGCGTGAAGCTGGTGCACGCCCCGCAGGTGCCGGCGGCGGTGCCGGTGCGGCCCGATACCTATTACTTCATCCTGGAGAACCGTGGCATGCTGTACGAAACGATGCTGAAATCACAGGCGATCTCGATCTACGTCCCGAACGGGATCCGCGACCTGCGCCTCGAACTGATTGCGGTGGCCGCATGAGCGCCTTCGTCGAACGGCGCGTCGCGCCCCAGCCCGGCCAGAAGGTCGAACGTCCGCCGCAGCGCCTGGTGGACATCATGTACGAGGGCTTCTATGCGCTGTTCCTGCTGAAGAATGGCTGCGGACCGCAGGACAAGGTCGCCTTTTCCGACAACATGACGGGTTTCCTCGCCGACGTCGACCGCAACGCCAAGGCGCTCGGCATCTCCGCGGAGGACGTGACGGCCGCCAAGTACGCGTTCTGCTCGGCGGTCGACGAGATCATCCTGCGTTCGGCGTTTGAAGTGCGCGAAGCCTGGGAGACCCGCCCGCTGCAGCTGCGCGTGTTCGGCGACCAGCTGGCGGGCGAGCATTTTTTCCACCGGCTGGAAGACCTGCGCGCCAAGGGCCAGATGCACGTGGAGGCGCTGGAAGTCTTCCATATGTGCCTGCTGCTCGGCTTCCAGGGCCGCTACGCCCTCGACGGCCGCGACAAGCTCGATTACCTGGTAGCGCGCCTGGGCGACGAGATTGCCCGCATGCGCGGCCGCACCCGCGGCTTCGCCCCGCACGCCGATCGCCCGGACCAGGTGGTCAACCGGTTGCAGAGCGATTTGTCGTTGTGGGTGCTGGGCGCCGTGTTCATGGTGGCGGGGCTGGGGGCTTACCTGGGATTCCGGACCGCGCTTGCCAAGGAGACGGAGACGCAGCTGGCCGCGTACAACGACCTGGTGAAGCTGCCGCCGAAGGCGGCGCATGTGACGATTACGCTTCCTTAGTAGTCGAGTAAACTTGGGTCCCGGCCTGCGCCGGGACGACGTGCTGAAGCCGCTGGCCTAAAGACCGTCATCCCGGCGCAGGCCGGGATCCAAGTTCGCATGCAAACCTACTGAATCACCTTGAACTCAATCCTTCGATTCCTCGCCTTCCCCTCCGCCGTCCGATTATCCGCCACCGGCCGATCCGGCCCCTCACCCGACACCGCGATCGTCTCTGCGGCAATCCCCTTCCCGACGACATAGGCCTTCACCGCTTCCGCACGCGCCTGGCTCAGCGACAGGTTGCCCGCACGCGAGCCCGCGTTGTCGGTATGCCCGATCACCTCGACCTTCACGCCCTTGATCTTCTGCATGGCCTCGCTCATCTGGTCCAGCACCGCCATGCCGGCCTCGGTCAGGGTCGCCTTGCCCGACTCGAACTCGATGATCCGGTTGGCCAGCGCCGCATCGAGCACGCCCTGTTGCGACACGGTCACCCGCAGGCCGTTGTTGACGGTATAGGTCGGATTCAGGCTGGCCGCGATGTCGCCGGCGATTTTCTGGCGCTGTTCTTCGTTGGCGACGTCGCCACGCAGGCTGACGTTGTTGCCGTCGACCTTGAGCTGGCCGCCCTTGATGAGCTTCAGGTTCGGGTTGATGAGCCGGGCCACGTAGTCGTTCCAGTTGGCCGGCGCCGCCACGGTGCCGACCGCGAGCTGGTCGACCACGCGTCCGGCGCCGTAGACGCTGCGCAGGCGCTCAATCAGCGCAGCGCGGGTGGCTTCGTCGGCGACGGTGCCGCTGACGACGACCGGCGGCTCCTGCTGGGCATGGGCGGCGCCTGCCAGCAGGACCAGGGCGATGAAGGCGGAAGGTTTCACGTCTGGGCTCCGATGAAGGTCTTCATGAACATGTCGCGCGCCAGGCCGAGCGGCAGGTCGGACTGGGCCAGGTAGCTGGCCAGCGAGCGCACATCGAGGTCGATGTAGAGCTGCTCGTCGATCCAGCCGGTGTCGGTGAGGCGCACCTGTTGCTCGGCGCCGACCAGGGGGTCGACCAGGGCGCGCAGGGTCTCGGCCAGCGCCGCGCAGAAGCCCACCACCAGTACCGGGCGGCCCTCCTGGCGTGTGATGAAGATCGCCAGGTCGAAGCTGGCGCGGCGCAGGAAGGGCGCGACCAGCTGCAGCCAGAACGCGGCCACCGGGTAGCGCGCGGCGGCGTCGTTCGGCAGCGGCAGCACCAGGCTTTTATGCAGTTCGGCCGGCTGGGAGTGCATCACCGGCTGCAGCAGCAGGCCGAGCGCCAGCACCATGCGCGCGAACTGGCGCTCTCCCAGCAGCGTCCCGAGCGAACCGACGGTGCCGTTGGCCAGGAGCTGCGACAGCGTCGGCTCGGCTTCGCCCAGCGCCACGGTGGCGTCGGCGATCGCCGCCAGGTGCGGCGTCGGATCGGCCTCGCACAACACGCGCGGGCAGCGCGACTCGAGAAAACTCCACAGCGGCGCAAAGGCGAGCGGGCAGCGCGTCACGAACGCGACCGGGTCCGCCACCGCATGGGTACGCGCGGCGAGAAAAGGGAAGCGCCGCCCGGACTGGTCGTGGCTGGCCAGCAGGTGGCCGGCGATCGCGTGGCGGCGCGCCGGGCCGACCAGGGCGAAGCTGACCGGCGGCATGGCGTCGTAGTTGATGCGCCATCGCGCGTCCTCGGCCAGCTGGGTCATGACCTGGGCCAGCCAGCGGTCGAGCATCGCGATGGCGGCCGGGTCATCGGCCAGCTTGACGAAGTCTGCACGCGCCGGGACCTTGCCGAAGTAGCCGATCCGTTCCGAAGCGGGGCCACGCATCACTGGCCTCCGTTCACGCTGGCCAGGGCCGGCTGGCCGGGCGGACTGTCGGGGGCGCGGCCGACGATGGTGGTCGGCAGGCGCAGGCCGCGGAAACCCTGGCTCTGCTCGCCGCTGCCGTTGGCCGACGCGCTGCTGACGATCTTCAGGTCCACCGTCACCGCGACGTTGCCGGCGCTCCAGCGCAGCTCGAATACGCCGCCATCCTTTTTCTTCTTCTGGGCCGCATCGATCATGCGTTTCAGGCCGGCCTGCCCCGGTTCGTTGAGCAGTTCGACGCTGCGGCCATCGAAGGTGACGGCGCTGATCCGCACGCCCGCCATGCCCTGCGGTCCCGGATGCACCATGTTGGTCCAGCTGGCGGCCGTGTTCTTGTAGCGCAGCTGCTGGCCGTCGATGTCGAGCGTGTACTCGAGGGTGCCGGGCGCGGCCTGCGGCAGGATCTGGAACACGGTCTGCGGGCCGCTGCCGGAAGCCACGCCTTTCGACGACAGCGGGGCGATCCAGCCCGGGAAGCCGCTCACCGCCTGGGGCGCGAGCGTGATGCCGATGTCGGCCCATGTGCGCGCCGACAGCACGTCGCCACGGCGCACCACCAGCGGGCCCATGGCGGTATTGACGAACTTGGCGACCTCGCCGTCCGGCCCGAAGATCTGGCCGATCTCGCCAGGCGTGGCTTCGACGCTGGCGGCAGCGAACGGGTACTTGCCAGCTAGGGTGCGCTGGAAGGGTTCGACCACCTGCACCTGCCAGGTCTTGTTGATCTCGGCCTCCGAGGGCAGCACGATCATCGCGAAGGTCTGGGTCAAGGGGCGCACCAGCAACGGGCGCAGAGCCGCCTTCTGGCTGTCGCTCATCCCGGTCAGCATCTGCTCGTCCACGTAGCGCAGCGCGTCGGCCAGTTCGGAGCCGTTGCCTTCCAGGGTCTGCTGCATGAACTGCTTGGCGCCGGGGCCCGGGTCGCCCTGGTTCTTCAGGGCGTTCAGGCGGGTGCGCAGTCTGGAGAGCGCATCCAGGTAGCCGGTCATCAGGGAGGCGTCCTTTTCCTTGATCCCGACCAGGCGCGCCACCCCGGCGAACTCGCGCCCGATCGGGCCAGCCCCCTGGGCGCCGAGCAGGGTCGCGGGATCGACCGCATTGGCCAGCGTGCGCGCATCCGACGGCGCGCGGCGCAGGATGACTTCCTTGAACCACTCGGCGAAGGTCCGCTCGGTCTTGGACAGGCCTGCCCCGGCCGCGCCCGGGTTGTCCCACACGGTCTCGTCGTGGATCGTGCGCAGCAGCTTGGCGATCGGAGAGGATTGCGGGTCGCCCAGGCGGTTCATGGCCTGCACGCTGCCGTCGAAGCCCTTCAGGTCGGCGATCGACACGCCCTGCACGAACTTTAGCCACTCGCGCGCATACTCGGCTTTGTACAGGTCGATCAGCGCCTTCTGGATCTGTTCCGGGCTGCCCTCCAGGGTCAAGTCATTCTTCGACGCGGTCTTCAGCACCCAGTCGTCGCTCTGGGTTTCGCTGCTGGAGGCGTCGCGGATGGCGCCCAGCACGTAGTCTTTCCAGGCCTGCCGGGTGAAGGCGCCGGAAACCGCATGGCTGCCCGCCACCAGGCCACTATCCCCTTCGCCCACGATGCGCGCCACCGTCACCGCCGGGAAGCGGGTCGCGGCGCGGGTCTTGATGTCGTTGTAGACGCGTTCGCGCGCCGGGGTGCCGCGCACCACGCGGCGCAGGTGCTCACGGGTGCTGTCCAGCAGGCTGAGTTTGAGCGTCATCTGGGGCCAGGCCGGGTCCTGTACCTGCGACAGGTGGAAGGTCAAGAGGCGCTCCGCGCTGCGGATCATCTGCTCGCGCGGCATGTTGCCGCGGTTCGCTTCCAGCCAGGTGCGCCAGTAGCGGGTCAGCTGGTCGTTCAGGTGGCCGGGCTCGGCGCGGGTCTTGTCGCCCAACATGAGGTAGGTCTTGAGGGCGTTGTAGGCGTCGGCCACGCTGGTGGCGGAGACGCTCTGGTACTGGCCACTCGTCTGGGAAGGCGCAGTTGCCTGCGCCGCGGCCGAATCGGGCGCGGAGATCGGCCCGCCCGCTGGCGTGAGCTGGGCCGCGTTGGCGTTGACTTCAGCCAGCATGGTTTCCAGCGCGGCCGTCACCGGTTCCACCATCACGGCACGCACGCCGGCAAAATACTCGTCGCGCAGCTTGCGCTCCAGCGCCTCGCCCTGGTACAGGCCGAAGCCCAGCGCCCACGGCGTCTGCTGGTGGTACTTGTCGAGCTGCTCGATGCGGTCCTGCAGGATGTCCAGCGCTTCCAGGCGCGACTGCAGGTCGCCGCGTCCGGCCTGCAGCCTGGCCACCTTGTCCAGGTCCGTCTGCACGTTGGCCACCAGTTGGCGGTTGCCCATGTAGGACCAGCTCCAGCCGCCCAGCGCGGCGCCTAACAGGATGGTGGCCCCGAAGAAGGCCGCCACCTTCCAGCGCGCCGTGCTCGGATTGGTATAGCGCTTGACCAGCTCCTTGTCGGCGAAGATCACCTTGCGGAACAGGTCGAGCAGGAAGTAGCCGGACTGCTCGGCCACCTCGCCGCCCTTCTGCTCGCGCAGCGCCAGGTCGAAACGGCTCGCCACGCGCTTGCTCGACAGGTCCTGCACACTGCCTTCCTGGAGCGCGCTGGTGAAGTAGAAGCCGCGGAACACGGGCTTGAACTGGTAGGTGTTTTCTTCGAACAGGGTCGACAGAAAAGCGCGCAGCGGCGTCTTGATGGCCGCAAACTCCAGCGGGAAGGTGAACACGCCCGGCCGCATGTGGGTGCTGCGGTTGGCGCCCATGCTCGCCAGGCTCATCTCCTTCAGGCCGTCGTACAGTTCGTCGAAATGCTCGTCGAAGAAGCCCAGCACGTCCTGTGGCGCGCTGCGGCGGTTGTAACGCAGCGTGGCGCCCCAGATGCGGTCGCGCTCCGTACGCTCGGTGTCGGCGAAGAAGTCGGTGAAGCCGGCCACCAGGTCGGCCTTGGTGAAGACCACGTAGACCGGCGCATGCACGCCGAGGCGTTCGGTCAGTTCCTGCACCCGGGTGCGCAGGCTCTTGGCCAGCTCGTGCGAGGCGCTGGTCGGTCCGGCCACCAGTTCGGCCACGCTGACGGCGATCAGGATGCCGTTGATGGGCGCCTTGCTCCGGTGTTTTTTCAGCAGGTCGAGGAAGCTGAACCACTCGGCGCGGTCGTCGTCCTGCACCGAATAGCGGCCGGCCGTATCGAGCAGGATGCCGTCGGTGGTAAAGAACCAGTCGCAGTTGCGGGTGCCGCCCACGCCCTGCAGCGCCTTGTTGCCGGGGATCGGGAAGGTCAGGCCGGAGCGCGCGATGGCGCTGCTCTTGCCCGCCGCCGGGTTCCCGATGATCATGTACCAGGGCAGTTCGTAGAGCGCCGCCGCGCCCCGCGTCAGGCCCAGCTTGGACGTCTTGATGGTGGCGACCGCCTCCAGCATGTTCTTGCGCAGGACCGCCATCTCGCCGCCCGCAGTCTGGTCTTCGCCAGGGATGATGGCCTCGCCCAGCTGCCTGGCCATGCGCCCGCGGATGTGGCGCCGCACCGCCCACCACACGCCCCAACAGGCAAGCAGGAGCAGGCCGGCGATAGGGGCCCAGATGAGGTCGATGCCGAGGATGTCGGCGCCGATGAAGAGGCAAGCCGCAAGCGCGGCGATGCCGATCGCGACCAGCACGCGGCTGTCGGTCAGTAACTGCCAGATTCGTGCCATGGCGGGAGCGGAGGTTGGTTTATAGGAGTGTTCTAAAGGAAATGCTCGCACGGGGCCGCCGGGCAATACTTGCGACGGCGCAAGGCTTGTCCGGTGCTCAGCGCTGCATGACTCCGCGCAGCCGCAGCTCGGTGTGGCCAAAATCCATCATCTTCCAGCGCCCGCCCCAGGTCAGGCCGAGCGATTCGGCCACTTCGCCATACAACTGATAGCCGCGCATGGCCCAGGGGTCCTTTTCCGAGATCACCAGCTTGCCGTCGCGCCAGAACGCGCAGTCGGCGGCCAGGCCATACTGGTGCCAGCTCTGGAAGGCGCGCGCATTGGTGACGTGGCTGCCGGCCTTGGCCAGCTCGTCCTGGCGCGCCGGGCTGCGGTAGCCTTCCAGCAGCGCCATTTCGTAGCCGTGCTTTTCTTTCATGATCTTGAAGGCCAGCAGCAGGCGCTGGCTGAAGTCCGGATGCAGCAGGCCCCAGTTGCGGCTGGCACTCACCAGCATTGGCCGCACCAGTTCCACTTCCGCTGTGGTAAAGGCCATCGGCGGCAACGCTACGGGCGGCACCAGGCGCTCGCCCTGCAGCAGGGCCGCCACCTGGGCGTCCGGGACCGTCGTTTCGCTCTCGTACACGGGCAGCATGGCCGGGCTGCTGAGGGCCAGCGCGAGCAGCGAGGGAATCAGGATCGCCGGCACGCCGATCGCACAGGCGATGCGGTGGCGCCCGACGAAGCGCAGGATGCTGCCACGGATGTCGCGCGGGATCTCGCTGCGCATCGCGCCCGCGTAGCGGGTGCCGGCGATCTGCCAGCCGAGCGCGCGCTGGGCAAAGCGCTGGCGCAGCAGGAACAGCGCGCGCGCCAGCACGGCGCGGCCGGACGGGAACAGCGCCAGCCAGATTGCAGCAGTCGCCAGACAAAAGTACAGAAGGGCGAGAAAAATCAGCATCGCTTCCCCCAAGATTGTTTCTAATCAGAATTGAGAGAACCAATCTTAGGAGTAATGCCGTGCGGCCTACAGACGAAAATCAATCCCCGTCCATGCGTCCGAACCTGATGTCGCCGCGACGCAGCACGTCCGGCGAGGACAGCATCCTGGCGATGCTCGAACGCGAACCGGCGCGCAAGCGTGGCGCCCGCACATCATCCGGCCCGCGGCTGGTGTGGTATGGCGCCAGTGCCCTGCTGGCGCTCAGCCTGACCGGGGCGCTGGTGTGGTTGGCTGCCAACAACGACGGCCGCCGGCCGGACGTGCAGGACGCGGTGCTGGCCGAGGCCGTCAAGTCATCCGACCTGCCGGCGCCAAACGCACCAGCCCTGCTGCAGGTCGCCATGGCCCCTCCCGAGGTGCGACCACCACAAGCGGCCGTCATCGTCGACCAGGCGCCGGCTTCCGACGCCGTGCCGCCGCTGCGCCTGCTCAAGCCCGCACAGGACAAGACCGCGCCGGTGCGCGTGCCCGTCCCGGCCGCGACATCGCCGCAAGGGGCGGCCCGTAGCGCGCCCGCCCCTCGCCCGGCTGTCGTCGCCCCGGTCGAAGCGAAGGCCGCGCCGGCGCCCCGACCCAAGCCTGTGCTGGCGGCCAAAAGCGCCCCGAAGCCGGCGGCGCCAAAAGCCCCGCGCAGCGCGCCCCCGGCCAAACCCGGCGAGCCGGCGGTGGATGCCGACGTCGCGTTGATCTCGGCCGTCATCGTGCATGCCAACGGGCATGCGCCGCAGAACTCGCAGATGACCGAGCTGCTGTGCCCGAATGACAACTGCCAGGCTCGTCCGCCACGCCAGTAGTGGCGAAAAGTCCGCAAGGCCCGTAAAAATCGCGATACTGCTGGGTTGCAAATGCTCGGTGGCGCTATACTGTACATAAGCACAGGTAGCGTCACGACATGATCAGGGTACTGGAAAACGAGTTTTATTATCTGGATAACTTCCAGCGCGTCCTCGACTGGATCGGCGAGCGTTACCGCGACCTGCTGGTCGACGAGGAGCTCGCTTTCATCGCGGCCTTTCCCGCGCTGCCGCAGAATGCACGCGCGCTGTTCGTCCGGATGGTCATGCGCAAGGGGCACCTGTTCCGGGCCAGCAAACTCATTTATGCGGAAATCGGCTGCCCGGTCGAGGCCTCCAGCCACCTGCTGGGCACCGGCTGGGTCGAGGCCGATCCCGTGGTTTCGCTCGACGAACTGTTTGAGCTGCTCTCCAAGCCCGAGATCGCCGACGCCTTCGGTCCACAGCTGGCTACGCTGCAGCAGAAGAACGCGCGCAAGGGCGACCAGCTGGAAGCCCTGCGCCCCGCGTGCCTTGACGGCCAGCCCTTCTCGCAGTGGCACCCCAAGTGCGGCGACCTCGCCTTGCGCATCCTGGTCAAGCCGCTGTGCGACCGGCTGCGCCTGATCTTCTTTGGCAACCTGCACCAGGACTGGACCGAGTTCGTGCTGTCCGACCTCGGCATGTTCCGCTTCGAGCAGGTCGAACTCTCCCAGGCTTCACGCGGCTTCCGCTCGCGCGCCGACGTCGAACACTACCTGCGCCTGCACGACTGCAAGGAACGGTTCTACGCCGGCGAAGCGCTGGACGAAGTGCTGCGCGACCTGCCCTCGCATGTCTTCGACAACGACTGGCTGGTGAGCCGGCGCGAAAAGCTGCTGTTCCAGATCGGTCAGGGTTTTGAAAAACTGAAGGACTGGGACAATGCGCATGCCGTGTACACGGGCTGCCGCTTCCCCGGCGCGCGCGGACGGGCGATCAGGGTGCTGGAAAAGCACGAGCGCTTCGACGACGCCTACGCCCTGTACCAGCTGGCCCAGGCCGCGCCCGAGAGCGAGGCCGAGCGCCAGCACCTCTCGCGCATCGGGCCGCGCCTGGCGCGCCGCCTGGGCCACGCGCGGCTGCCGGCGAGGCGCGCCGCCGCCATCGAGCGCCTCGACCTGTGCCTGCCGATGCCGGGCGGCGACTGGTGGGTCGAAGGCGTGGTGCGCGAGCACCTGGCGCGCGAGGACGCGCCTGTGTTCTACGTCGAGAATGCGCTGGCCAATTCCCTGTTCGGCCTGCTGTGCTGGCGCGCCGTGTTCGCGGCCATCCCGGGCGCGTTCTTCCACCCTTTCCACCGCGGCCCGGCCGACCTGAACAGCCCGGACTTCCACCAGCGCCGCGCCAATGAATTCGCGGCCTGCCTGGCCGAGCTGGACGACGGCCGCTACCGCGACACCATCCGCCGCAATTACCAGGAAAAGGCCGGCATTTCCTCGCCCTTCGTGTACTGGGGCGCCCTGACGGAAGAACTGCTGGAGCTGGCGCTGGCCTGCATCCCGGCCGCCCACCTGCGCAAGTGGTGCGAGCGTATCCTGGCTGACGTGAAAGCCAATCACACGGGCTTCCCGGACCTGATCCAGTTCTGGCCGAACGAGGGCCGCTACACCATGATCGAGGTGAAGGGTCCGGGCGACCGCCTGCAGGACAACCAGCTGCGCTGGATCGATTACTGCGCCGCCCACGGCATGCCGGTGGCGGTGTGCTACCTGCAGTGGGAGCAGGCGGCTTGACCTATAGCGTCGCGGTGCGCGCGCTGTGCGAATTCACTGCCAAGCAGGGCGACCTCGACCTGCGCTTCACGCCCTCGCCCACCGCCCAGGAAGGCATCGCCGGGCATGCCGTCGTGCAGGGGCGGCGCGGCGAGAACTACCGAGCCGAGGTGGCGCTCGAAGGCAGCTGGGGAGACTTGCACGTGCGCGGGCGCGCCGACGGCTACGATCCGGACGACAACCTGATCGAAGAGATCAAGACCTACCGCGGCAAGTTCACCTCCATTCCCGACAACCACCGCCACCTGCACTGGGCCCAGGTGCGGGTCTACGGCCACCTGCTGTGCCGCCAGCTCGGGCTGGAAAGCGTCAACCTGGCCCTGGTCTATTACGAGATCGGCAGCGGCCAGGAAACCGTGCTGCGCGAGACTCAGGATGCGGCAGCGCTGGCCGCGCTGTTCGTCGGCTTGTGCGAGCGCTTCTCGGCCTGGGCCGCCCAGGAAGCAGCGCACCGCGCGACGCGCGACGGCGCCCTCGCTAACCTGCGCTTCCCGCATGCCGAGTTCCGACCCGGCCAGCGCCAGCTGGCGGAAAACATCTACCGCGCCAATACCAGCGGGCGCTGCCTGCTGGCGCAGGCGCCGACCGGCATCGGCAAGACCGTCGGCAGCCTGTTCCCGGTCCTGAAGGCCATGCCCTCGGCGCAGCTCGACAAGGTCTTCTTCCTGGCTGCGAAGACGCCGGGCCGGCGCCTGGCGCTGGACGCCTGCACCAGCCTGGGCGCCGGCTCCACGATCCCAATTCGCGTGCTGGAACTGACCGCGCGCGACAAGGCCTGCGAACATCCCGACAAGGCCTGCCAGGGCGACGCCTGCCCGCTCGCGAAAGGCTTCTACGACCGCCTCCCCGCAGCACGCGCCGCCGCGGCGCAGGTGGCGCTGCTCGACCGCGAAGCCCTGCGCGAAGTCGGACTGGCCCACGATGTCTGCCCCTATTACCTGGGCAGCGAGATGGCGCGCTGGGCCGATGTGGTGGTTGGCGACTACAACTATTATTTCGACGGCGGCGCCATGCTGTACGCGCTGGCGCTGGCCAACGGCTGGCGCGCCAGCGTGCTGGTCGACGAAGCCCACAACATGGTCTCGCGCGCCCGCTCGATGTACAGCGTGGAGCTGGACCGCACGCTTCTTCGCGCCGCGCGCGCCGAGGCGCCGGAAATCGTGAAGAAGGCGCTGGAGCGGGTCGGGCGCGCCTGGACCGGCGTCGACAAGGAAGCGCCCGCGCCCTACCAGGTGCTGCCTGAGGTGCCGGGCAAGCTGCTCGACGCGCTGCAGAACGCCACCAGCACCGTCAACGACTTCCTGGCCGAATTCCCGGGACCGCTCGACCCCGAACTGCAGCGCTTTCACTTCGATGCCCTGGCCTTCCTGCGCCTGGCCGAATCCTTTGGCGAGCATTCGCTGTGCGACCTCACGCGCGCCGGGGTGAGGGATTCCGTGATCAGCATCCGCAATGTCGTGCCGGCGCCTTACCTAGCGCCGCGCTTCGCGCTGGCGCGCTCCGTCACCCTGTTCTCGGCCACGCTCAGCCCCTGGCACTATTTCTGCGACCTGATCGGCATGCCGGCGGATACCGCCTGGGCGGACGTCGCCTCGCCCTTCAGCGCCAGCCAGCTGGAAGTGCACATCGCCGGCGGCATCTCGACCCGCTACCAGCACCGCACCGCTTCGCTGGCGCCGATCGCCGACCTGGTAGCGACCCAGTACCGCGAGCGTCCCGGCAACTACCTGGCCTTCTTCAGCAGCTTCGACTACATGGAACAGGTGCTGGCCCAGCTGGAGGCGCGTCACCCGGACGTGCCGGCCTGGCGCCAGGAACGACGCATGAGCGAGGCGGAGCGCACCGCCTTCCTCGATCGCTTCACGCCAGGGGGCCAGGGTGTGGGCTTCGCGGTGCTGGGCGGCTCTTTCGGCGAAGGCATCGACCTGCCGGGCGAGCGCCTGATCGGCGCTTTCGTCGCCACGCTCGGACTGCCGCAGGTGAACCCGGTCAACGAGCAGCTGCGCGAGCGCATGGGAGCCATGTTCGGGGCCGGCTACGACTACACCTACCTGTATCCCGGCATGCAGAAGGTGGTGCAGGCGGCCGGCCGCGTGATCCGCACCGAAACCGACCGTGGCGTGGTGTGGCTGATCGATGACCGCTTCGGCCGCCCGGACGTGCGGGCCCTGTTGCCGGCCTGGTGGAAGGTGGACGCAGCCACGGCCTAGCGCATCAGCTCGCGCACCTTCTGGTAGCCGCTGCGGCTGATCGGCAGTTTGGTTCCGTCCTTCAGCACGGCGCAGTAGTTGTCCTTGCTGCTTGGCTCGATGCGGGCGATCGCGCCCACGTTGACGATGTAGGAACGGTGGATGCGGATGAACACCTGCGGGTCGAGCTGGCTTTCCAGTTCCGCCATGCGCTGGTGCTTCAGATGCGCCTTGCCCGCCGCCGTCACCTGCACGTAGTCGTCCTGCGCCTCGATGTAATCGATGGTCGATGCCGGCACCACGTGCACACGCGCGCCATCCTTGATCAGGACGCGTTCGAGGTAGCCACGCCGCTGCGCCGCCTCGCTCACCAGTGCTTCCACCTGCCCTTCCTGCGGCCGGCGGGCCCTGGCATGATCGAGCGCCTGGGCCAGCCGTTCGCGGCTGAAGGGCTTGAGCAGATAGTCGATCGCATGCACCTCGAAGGCCTTGAGGGCGTACTGGTCGTAGGCGGTGGCAAAGACATAGTGCGGCTTGGCGCCCGCCAGTTCGACCACCTCGAAGCCGTCGAGCTTGGGCATCTGGATGTCGAGGAAGACCAGCTCGGGATCGAGTTCGCCGATCGCCTTGACCGCCTCGAAGCCGTTGGCGCATTCGCCCACGATCTCGATGTCGGCATGGGCGGCCAGGTATTCGCGCAGCAGCGCGCGCGCCAGGTGTTCGTCGTCGACGATCAGTACTCGCATCTCAGGTCTCTTTCCGTCTCCGCGGGCAGCACCAGCTGCACCCGGAATGTGTTGTTCTCGCGTGCCCAGTGCACGCTGGCTTCCCTGCCATAGGCCGCCGCCAGGCGCTGGCGTACGTTGACCAGGCCGATGCCCCGGCCTTCGCCCTGCGCGCCCGCGCCGTCCGGATCGGCGTCGTTCCCGACCCGGATGCGCAGCAGCGAACCGGCACGCTCGGCGTCAATACGAATCATACCGCCATCGAGCAGCTGGCCGATCCCGTGCTTGACCGCGTTCTCCACCAGCGGCTGCAGGATCATCGGCGGCAGCAGGCACTCCCTGGCGTCCTCGCCCACCTCGTGGGCGAAGGCCAGGCGCGGCCCGAAGCGCACCTGTTCGATCGCCAGGAAGCATTCGACCAGGGCGAGCTCCTCGCCCAGGCTCACCTTGCGGTGCGCTTCCAGACCCAGGGTCTGGCGAAAGAAACCGGCCAGCTGCAAGGTCATGTCGCGGGCCCGGCCGGCGTCGATCGCGGTCAGGGCGCTGATCGAATTCAGGCTGTTGAACAGGAAGTGCGGATCGATCTGGGTGCGCAGCATGCGCAGTTCGGCGTCCTGGGCCAGCAGGCGCGATTCCAGCGCGCGGGTCTCGGCGCGGCGCGCCCGTTCGAATTCGAGCGCCAGGTAGTGCGCCACCGCGGTCATCCAGTACAGCAGCACCCCGATCCCGAGCATCACCGCCGCGAACGGACGGTTGAAGATGACCGCGCCCTCCTGTCCCAGCAGCAGCCGGCACAGTGCGGCCCAGGCGCTGCCCGCCGCGCACCACAGCAGCGCTGCGCTCAAGCCGCTGAACAGGAACACGGTCAGGACCGCACGCAACCTGCGCTGCGCCAGCGGGTAGGCACGGCACAGGTAGTAGGCTGAAAAGCCGCAGGCACAGGCGTAGAACAGGGCGAGCGGCAGCGCGAACAGCAGGCTGGCGGCGGTGGACGCCTCGCTGGTGGCGACGATCAGCCCCGCCAGCAGCACGCCCAGCATCAGCCAGGCCAGCAGGTAAAGCGCGACGCTGCGCCGCGCCCAGAACCCGCCGCTCACCGTGCGCCCCCCATCAGTTGCGAACCTCGACGCCACCCATGATCGCGTAGCCGCGCACGATCAGGCGCTTGCTGTCGTCCGGCGGAATGGCGGTCTTTTCCTCGAAGCCGCCCATGATCGGCGTGCCGTTCAGGACCACCGTCCAGTCGGGCGGCACCTTCAGCGTGACGCCGCCCCAGAAGGCGAACACGGTGACCACGGCTTCGCCCTGGATCGAGGAGTTGCGCAGGTCGAGGTCGCAGCCGCCCATCACCGCGCTGACTTCGCCGCCGCGAAAATCCGGGGTGAACACGCGCCGCTCGATGCCGCCCAGGATCGCGTTGACGTTCATCACGCCGCTGCCGCCCAGGTCCTTCTCGTCCTTGACGCCGTCGATCTGGATCAGGCGCTGCCCGGTGCGCGCCTTGTACAGCGTGTAGAGGCCGAAGCCGATGAAGAACAGCGGCCACAGGGTGTGCACGTTGAAGTCGATGATGTCCAGGCGGTCCAGGATCATCAGGGCGCCCACGGCGATGAAGACGCCGCCCAGGATCTGGCCGCCGCGGGTCTGGGTGTCCAGCAGCTTGACCGTGCCCACGATGATGAACACCACCGGCCAGAACGACACCGCACGGTGCAGGTCGAGGATGTGCAGGTTATCGAGCAGGAACAGGACGCCGGCCAGGATCACCAGCAGGCCGAGCACGACCTGGCTGCTGACCGGTTTTTTTGGTACCGGTGGCTTGGACGGATAAGCGTCCTTGGTCTGGAATTCCTTGCTCATTGCTTGCTCTCCGGGGTATTGGCTGCCAGGCGGCGTTCGATGAAAGGCTGGCACACCAGCTTGACGCCCCAGGCCAGGATGAACAGCGGCCAGCTGTTGCGGAAAGTCAGGCCGTACACGTGTCCGAGGCAGGCGTACAGCCACAGGCCGATGAAGATCGACCACAGGCCGTTGCCGATGTCGCGCGGCTTCGGAAAACCGGCAAGCTGGGTGAGGCCGACGATGACCAGCGCCAGCGGCCAGTAATGCCAGTAGGTCTCGGCGTCAAGAAAATCCATGCGGTCGAGCAGGAAGAACGTGCCGAAGGCGATCATCAGGATGCCCCAGACTGCCTGTTTGCGCCCGCTGTATGCGTCTTCGGTATGCATTGCGTGACTCCTCGTGTGTGGTTGGTATGGACACACGATAGCGGATGGGCAAGCTGCGGGGAAAGCGCCTTTCGGTGAATGGCGGCGGGGAAGCGGCGAATGGAGAAGAATTCGGCGGACGGCGCAAAAAAAAGCCCGCCATGGAGGCGGGCCAGCTGGGCAGACTGCGGTCGCGTATCAGGCCGATGCCGACAGGTCCATCTGCGGACGGCCCTTGACCTGGTTGCGGTATTTGGCGCGGGCCTCGGCCATCTTCACGGCTTCGCGCGCGATGTTGGTGCGGCGGATCTCGAGTCGCTCTTTCTTGCCGCGGTGTTGTGCTTCGTGTTTGTTGCCGATGCTCTTGGTCATGAACGTCTCCTGTGTGGTGGCCGCGCCGTCCTGGCGCGGAGGGATTAGGAGCGGTTGCTGCCCATCTTGAGATCGGACGGCATCAGCATGCCCCAGCCGAGCTGGCGGCGGATTTCCTCCGGCGTCGGTGGCGGCGCACTGTCGCGCGCGCGGCGCTCGAGGTATTCGCGTACCAGGTGCTTGGGGGGATGCTTGATCTCGGACATGGCGGCCTCCGCTACCGTTGGGGGCCTCTGCACGGAGCAGCGGCCCGGAATTGGTGCCGGTCCTCGAGGCGACCGGCTAACCTGTCGAGCTGTTGGCGCCGTGCGTTTATCGCACAGGTGCCTCACTCGGACGACTCCATGGTAAGGCTGGGCTGCATCAGCCACCGTTAGGTGCCGCACATTTTTCGATAGGCCGTCTCCTACAAGGGAACGGGCGCTCATGGAAAACAGCCTCGAGCAAACATGAAAAAGGGGAGCCGAAGCTCCCCTTACACGGATCTACACGGGAATCAGAAGCGGTACTTCAGGTTCAGGTAGAAGATGCGGCCGGTGACGTCCAGCTTCTGCTGCTCTTCTTCGCTGTAGCGATAGTAGGCGCGCTTCACGTTGGTCAGGTTGGTCGCATCAAAGGACAGCACCAGGTTCGGCATGAGGTTGTAGCTCATGTTGAACGCCAGCGTGGTCACCGGTGCGGCCATGGTCGGTGCGACCGGCATCAGGATGCCGTTGATGGTCGACAGGCCCTGGCTGTTCGCGTTCGGCGCCGGCGCGGTCGAGGTGTTGATGTACTCGCTGCGGTAATTGGCGACCACGCGTGCCGACAGCTTGTCGTTCTCGAAGTACACGCCCAGGTTAGCAGCGTATTCCGACGCGCCCACCATCGGACGGCCATCCGCGACTTTGGTCTTCGACTTGCTGAAGTTCGAGGTGAAGCCGAACGGGCTGCTGCCGAACGGTTGTTCGTAGATCAGCTCGATGCCGCGGATGCGGGCATCCTGCGTCGAGGCCGAGTTGACCGCGAAGTTCTTGATGGTGTTGTCGCGCGGGTCGAGCAGCTGCACCACGTCCTGGCCGGCGATACCCGTCTTGGCGTAGCCTTCGATGTTCGACGCGAACAGGTTCACGCCCACCATCGAGCGGCGTGCGAAGTACCAGGCGTAGGACAGGTCCAGGTTCTTCGACACCAGCGCATCCAGGTTCGGATTCGGGCCTGTGACCTGGCAGAAACCGTCGGTGCAGGTCGGCGAGCCGTAGCCGGCGCCGAGCAGGTTGTAGTTCTGGCGCGACAGGGTCTTGCTGGCGCCGAAGCGCAGGATCTGGTCCTTGTCCAGTTCGTAGCGGATGTTCAGGCTCGGCAGCAGATTGCCGTAGGTGCTTTCCTTCGCTTCCTTGTAGTACATCACGCCGGCCAGCGGGTTGAAGGGCACGCCGTCGTAGTACTGCACGCCATCGCTGGTGGTGGTGATCGCGCCCGGCACCGCTGCGCAGGTGGTGGCTGGCTTGCCCGGTTCGGTACGCGGGCACAGGCCCACCGGGATCGGCGACGGCACCGCAGCGTTGACCTTGGTGCGCACGTAGCGCAGGCCGAGGTTACCGGACCAGCGTTCGCCTTCCAGGTTACCCATGATGTAGGCGGCGCTCTGCCGCTCGCGCATATCGAGCTCGGTCGACACGCGACGTTCCCAGTCGGCGTTCGTCGGCTTGTAGTTGGCCGCGAAGTAGGCCTTCATCGCTTCCGGCGTCAGGGTCCAGCTGGTGTTGTCCCAGCCCGCCGGGCCGTCCAGGTCCGCGCCAAAGTCCGACGGATAGGGAATGAAGCTCGACGCCGAAGTCGGCGCATTGTCGTTCAGATTAGCGGTGCGCAGTTGCGGGAAGCGGCGCGCACTGTCGCGGCGGTGATCGGCATGGCGTGCACCGAATTCGAGCGACCTGACCAAGGCGTTATCGAGGCGGTACTCGGCATCGATGTTGATGCTGTTTTCCTTGTCGGTGGTCTTCACGCCCGACGCGGCGCGACCGGTCAGCACGAAGCCGCTGCCGTCGGCGTTACGGCCCGGGACGTTGGGGCCGGTGCCCAGATACTGGACGAAAGGCGCATCGTGCAGGCCGCCCAGGGCGTAGCGCACACCGGTACCATAGCGGGTGTAGGTCAAGCCCTGGTCGAGCGCGGTCTGGCCGACGCCCTTGGTGCTCGACAGCAGGCCCTTGACGGTCAGGTCCTGGCTCACGCGGTACTTGACGTCGAGGTCGAGGAAGGCGGAGGTAGCCTTGGCGCCGTCGCGGTAGGCGCCCTCGGTCTCGCCGATGTACTGTGGGGTGGTGCCCGTCGGATAGACGATGTCAGCCGCCTTCAGCACCTTCAGCTCGTGGCCGTACAGGGTGCGCTCGGTCACGATCACCGGATTCTTGATCTGGGCATAGACGCGCTGGCCGTTCGAATCGGTCGGCGTGGCGGCGCCCTGCACGCCGCCCTGGCCCCGAAGCATGCTGAACATGGCGCCGGCATTCAGACGGCCGAAGTTATTCGCCTTCATCTCCGAATGGAAGCCCGTCAGGGTCATGTCGAGATCGGCATTCGGCTTGAACTGGGCCGAGAACATACCGCCCTTGCGGTCACGCACGCCTTCAACGAATTCCGTGCTCATCGAACCCGGAATGCGCACGCCGTTCAGATCCGAGGCCTTGTAGCCGGTGCCGGCCAGCGACGCGTCGGTGATGCCCAGCATGGTGGAGGTGTTGATCACGTCCCAGCCGCTACCGCCCGCGTAGGCGAAGCGCGAGGCCGAGTCGCGGCGAACGTGGCGCTTTTCGGCGAAGCCCTGCAGGATGAAACCGAAGGTGTTCGATTCGTTCTTCCAGTTCATCGAGGCATTGGTGTCGTGCGCCGCCTTGCCAGGCAGTTCCGAGTACACGCCGCCGATGTTGACGACGCCGGTGAGGCGCTCTTTCTGGGCCAGCGGCTTGCGGGTGCTGACGTTGATGGTGCCGGCCATGCCGCCGTCGACGATGTTGGCCTGCGAGGTCTTGTAAACCACGGCCTGATTCAGGACGGAGGACGGCATCAGCGACAGGCTGGTCGAACGGCTGCTCGACAGCTGGTCGGCGACGTACCAGTCGCCGCCGGAAACGGTGTGTCCGTTGAACAGAATCAGGGTGTGGTCCGGGTTGGTGCCGCGCATGGCGACTTTTTCGGCTTCGTCGTAGTCGGTACGCACGGCCACGCCGGCGAGGCGCTGCAGCGAATCGGCCAGGTTCTTGTCCGGCATCTTGCCCACGTCTTCGGCGGTGATCACCTCAACGTTGGCGGACGAGTCGCGCTTGACGGCCAGCGATTTCGCCATCGAGGCGCGGATACCAGTCACTTCGACGGTCTGGACCTGGCCGGACGGTGCATCCTGCGCCATCGCAGGCATGGCCGCGAGGCTCCACACCGCCATTGAAACGGCCGCTGCGAGCGGCTTCTGCTTGAACATAGAGTCTCTCCTGGTGTTTTATAGCTTTTAATGTGCAGCTTGGGGATGGCAGGCGCCATCGCTGCCATTCTCGGAGTATTGATTAAATGCAGGCTTGCTGAATAATCACTTGTGTTCGCGCCTATATAACTTCCAGGAATGTACATATGCAGCTATTGCAAAAGTTATACGGAATAAACATAATTTCATTGGCCTATCGCGCGCACGCGGCAGTAGCGTGAGGGCTATCTTCCACCGTCACGAGTGCCATTCCGACCATGCCTACCGCCGTGCCTAGCCCCCTCCGTCTCGTCAGCCTGCTGCTGGCCGGCGCCGCCCTTGCCGGCTGCGCCACCACCGCCCCACAGCCTCCCGCCCCCGTTACGCAGCCGGCCGACATCCCGCTCGCCACCGTGCTGAACAAGCCGCTGTACCAGATGACGCCGCAGGAAGCGGGCCGCTACATCGCCCACATGCAAACGAGCGAACCAGACCTGCGCAAGCGCATCGCTGCGATCGGGCGCAAGAACCTTGGCCAGCCCTATTCCCTGCACCTGCTGGGTGAATTCCCGTATGAAGTGCACGACAACCTGCCGCTGTTCAGCCTGAAGGAAAGCGACTGCGTGGTGTTTGCGGAACACACCTATGCGATGGCGCTGTCGCAGTCCTGGGAGGAATTCTTCTGGATGCTGCAGCGCATCCGCTACCGCGACGGCGTGATCGGCGTGGCTACCCGCAACCACTACACCGAGATGGACTGGAACGTGGCCAACCGCTGGCTGGTCACCGACGTCAGCGCCGAACTGGCCGGGCCGAACGGACCGTCGTATGCCATGACGGTAGACCGCGCCCGCTTCCTGCGCACCCGCCACCATACCGTGCGCGACATCCCGGTCGAGAACAGCCGCCAGGCCTATGTGGCCAAGGACGCGGTGGCGGCGATCGCCGGCCAGCTGCAGGAAGGCGATTTCGTGAACGTGATCTCGACCCGCAACGGCGAATACTGGGCCTCGCACGTCGGCCTGGTGGTACTGGGCCCCAATGGCGAACGCCGCCTGCTGCATTCGCAGGCGCCGCAGGTGCGCGAAGAGACGTTTGCGTCCTTCATCGCGCGCGCCGCGGAGCGCGAAGCGCGCAACGCTCGCGAAGGCAAGCCGGGCCAGGTGCTGGCCGGCTTCAAGTTCCTGCGCCTGAACGAACAGATCACGGTGCCGCCGATGGCGCCGCAGCCGCGCCCGGGACGGCCTGCAGCCTGAATCCCGGCGCCGGCCAGGCCGGTATCCGCCCCTCCACACGCGCCGCATCGACGGCGCGTTTTTTATTCCCCCTCCCTTTTCTTCCCCGCCTCCGGCGCGGCGCGATTCCGGTCAGCTCATCAATTAAATAATCGATGGAAATTAAATAATCGATTTATTTCCAAATTTCATTTCCTAGCATTATTTTTCCGGCATTTCAAATTAATTCACTTGCTGCCGTTGAGTCAGGTCAAACTCCATTAGGAGTGGACGCCAGATAATAAATTTACAAAACTACCTTACTTATTTTCCGAATAAAGATCCGGATAACTCCCATTACAGGAATGCGTTTGCATTCGCTATCACGGCATTTCACCCATCCTAACCAGCAGCGGATTGCCATGTCCAATTACAGCGCCGATCTTTTCAGACAGCTTTGCGTACGAATGGTGTCGATGAGCCGCACCAGCAAGATCGCCATGATGGTCACGGCCGATTTGCTGGCATTACCGGTCTGCTTTCTGATTGCGATGATATTGCGTGGCGGCGATTTGCAGCTCGCGAAGAATTTCGGACCGGCCTCGTATGCGCTGGTGGCCGTGGTGACGATCGCCGCTTTTTCGGTATCCGATTTATACCGCGCGGTTATCCGTTTTATCGACCAGCGATTATTGAGTTTCACCGGCGCCGCACTCGCCTTTGCCATCTTGTGCGTGTATGTCGTATTAATCATCATGAACGAGCCGCGTTTCCCGCGCAGTGCGCTCGCCATTTACTGGTTCGTGGTGTTTTCCTATGTCGTCATTTCGCGCATCGGCCTGCGCAACCTGTTGCGCGCCCATGGCGGGCGGCGCTCGTCCACCTCCGACGCGGTCGCCGTCTATGGCGCTGGCGAGGCCGGGGCGCGCCTGGTGCAGGCGATGCGCCACAGCGACGAATACCGTCCGGTCTGCTTCTTCGACGACAAGCGCGCCCTGAACGAGCGCACCATCGCCGGGCTGCGCGTGTTCAACACTACACGCCTGGCCGAACTGGTCGCGTCCCAGGGCATCCGCACCATTGTTATCGCCCTGCCCTCGGTGTCGCCGGAGCGCCTGCGCGACATCATGCAGCGCCTGGGCCAGGCCGGGGTCCCGGTCAAGATCCTGAGCCGCCTGGTCGACCTGGCCGACGACCGGCCGCCGGCGCGCGGCTCGATCCGCGAACTCAAGTTCGAGGACCTGCTGGGCCGTCCACCGGTGCCGCCGCGGCTCGACCTGTTCGCCCGCTGCGTGCGCGGCAAGAACGTGCTCGTCACCGGCGCCGGCGGTTCCATCGGCAGCGAACTGTGCCGCCAGATCGTCACCCTCACGCCGCACGAGCTGCACCTGCTCGATCACTCCGAATACGCCCTGTATACCATTCGCCAGGAGCTGACCGCGCGCTTCCCGGGGCTGGCCATCCACGCCCACCTCGGCTCGGTCTGCAACCACGAACTGGTCGAGCGCATCCTGCGCGACGGCAAGGTCGACACCATCTACCACGCCGCCGCCTACAAGCACGTGCCCCTGGTCGAGGCCAACATCGTCGAGGGCCTGCGCAACAACGTGATCGGTGCCCAGGTGGTGGCCAGCGCCGCGGCCCGCCACCGGGTCGAGACCTGCGTGCTGATCTCCAGCGACAAGGCGGTGCGTCCGACCAACATCATGGGCGCCAGCAAGCGCATCGCCGAGCTGATCTTCCAGGCGGCCGCCGTGCGCCACGGCGCCCACACCACCTTCTGCATGGTCCGCTTCGGCAACGTGCTGGGCTCGTCCGGCTCGGTGATCCCGCTGTTCCAGCGCCAGATCGCGCGCGGCGGGCCGATGACCATCACCCACCCCGAGGTGTCGCGCTACTTCATGCTGATCGCCGAGGCGGCCCAGCTGGTGATCCAGGCCGGCGCCATGGCCAAGGGCGGCGACGTGTTCGTGCTCGACATGGGCGAGCCGGTCAAGATCGTCGACCTGGCGCGCACCATGATCGCCATGTCCGGCCTGACCGAGCGCACCCCGCAAAACCCGCGCGGCGACATCGAGATCCAGTTCGTCGGCCTGTTCCCGGGCGAAAAACTGCACGAGGAACTGCTGACCGAGGGCACCGTCTTCCCCAGCGAGCACCCCCGCATCATGCGCATGAAGGAAAGCGCGCTGCGTCCCAGCGTGCTGGAAACCTGCATCACCTGCCTGATGATGGCCTGCGAGACCCATGAGCGCGGCACCATCGAATCGATGGTCAAGGCCATCGTCGCCGAATACGTGCCCGCCACCCCCGATGTCGCGCCGCCTCTCGTGGCCGACACCCAGTCCCCCAGCCTGATCAAGAAATTCGTGCCTTTCCGTATCTGACATTTCCCTTTACCGCCACTGACCGACGAGGAAACACATGCGCGACGAGAACACCTCCCCACACCTGGAGCAGCTGCTGGCCAAGCTGCGCGACCGCACCGCCGTGATCGGCATCGTGGGCCTGGGCTACGTCGGCCTGCCGCTGACCCTCTGCTACGCCGCGCAGGGTTTCAAGGTGCTCGGGATCGACATCGATACCGACAAGGTCGAGCGCTTGAACCGCGGGGAAAGCTATATCAAGCACATCGACGCCCGCGCGATCGGCGCGGCGCGCGAACTCGGCTTCGAGGCCACGGCGGACTTCACTCGCGCCGGAGAGCCGGATGCCCTGATCATCTGCGTGCCGACCCCCTTGAACGCCTTCCGCGAACCCGACCTGTCCTATGTGCTGGGCACCGTCAGCGCCCTGCTGCCCTATGTGCGCGAAGGCCAGGTGGTCTCGCTGGAAAGCACCACCTACCCCGGCACCACCGAGGAAGAATTGCGCCCGCGCCTGGAGTCGCGCGGCTTTACGGTCGGGCGCGATTTGTTCCTGGTGTTCTCGCCCGAGCGCGAAGACCCGGGCAACCCCGATTTCCAGACCCGCACCATTCCCAAAGTATGCGGCGGCACCACGCCCAATTGCCTGGAAGCGGGGCTGGCCCTGTACCGGGCCGCGGTGGACCGCGTGGTGCCGGTCAGCTCGACCCGCGCCGCCGAGCTCACCAAGCTGCTGGAAAACATCCATCGCGCGGTCAACATCGGCCTGGTCAACGAAATGAAGATCATTGCCGACCGCATAGGCATCGACATCCACGAGGTCATCCGCGCCGCCGCCACCAAGCCCTTCGGCTTCACGCCCTACTACCCGGGCCCCGGCCTGGGCGGCCACTGCATCCCGATCGATCCCTTCTACCTCACCTGGAAGGCGCGCGAATACGGCGTGCACACCCGCTTCATCGAGCTGGCCGGCGAGATCAACAGCGACATGCCGCACTGGGTGATCGGCAAGGTCGCCGACGCCCTCAACGAGCGCGGCCGCTCGATCATGGGCAGCCGCGTGCTGGTGCTGGGCATCGCCTACAAGAAAGACGTCGAGGACATGCGCGAATCGCCCTCGGTGGCCCTGATGGAGATCCTGCGCCGCAAGGGCGCCACCGTCGACTACTCGGATCCCCACGTGCCGGTGTTCCCGCGCATGCGCGAACACCGCTTCGAACTCTCCAGCGTGCCCTTGAGCCCGAACGCGATCGCGTCCTATGACGTGGTGCTGGTGGCCACTGCCCACAGCGCCTTCGACTACGAGCTGGTGCGCCAGTACGCCAACCTGATCGTCGACACCCGCGGGGTCTACACGGAGCGCCTGCCGAACGTCGTCAAGGCCTGAACCACGAGAAGCGCCGCATGAGCACCCGAACCACGCCGGAGAACACGATGCATTCCTACCCCCCTGCCATTCTCGACCGCAAGATCCGCTTTGCCCTGGTCGGCTGCGGCCGCATTGCCAAGAACCACATGAACGCCATGCGCGAGCACCACGATCGCTGCGAGCTGGTGGGTGTCTGCGATGTCGACCCGCGCGCCCTCGAAGCCGCCGCCGGCGCCACCGGCGCCCGCGCCTGGCGCAGCCTTGACCGCATGCTGGAAGAATGCGAGGCCGACGCCTTCGTGCTGTGTACCCCATCCGGGCTGCATCCCCAGCAGGCGATCCAGGTAGCGCGCGCCGGCCGCCACGTCGTCACCGAAAAGCCGATGGCCACGCGCTGGGAAGACGGCAAGGCCATGGTCGCCGCCGCCGACGCGGCCGGGGTGCGCCTGTTCGTGGTCAAGCAGAACCGCCGCAACGGCACTTTGCAGCTGCTCAAGAGCGCGGTCGAGAAGAAGCGCTTCGGGCGCATCTACATGGTCAACCTGAACGTGTTCTGGACCCGGCCCGACGAGTACTACAACAGCGCCACATGGCGCGGCACCTGGGAGTTCGATGGCGGCGCCTTCATGAACCAGGCCAGCCACTATGTCGACCTGATCGACTGGATCGTCGGGCCGGTGGAAAGCCTGCAAGCCTATACGGCGACGCTGGCGCGCGACATCGAGGTCGAGGACACCGGCGTGATCAGCCTGCGCTGGCGCAACGGCGCGCTCGGCTCGATGAACGTGACGATGCTGACCTACCCGCGCAACATGGAAGGCTCGATCACCATCCTCGGCGAGCACGGCACCGCGCGCATCGGCGGGGTGGCCGTCAACGAAGTACAGCAGTGGGAATTCGCCGCACCCGACCCGGACGACGAGCGCATCCGCGACGCCAGCTACCAGACCACCTCGGTGTACGGCTTCGGCCACCCGCTCTACTACGACAACGTGATCAAGGTGCTGCGCGGCGAGGCCGAGCCCGAAACCGACGGTCGCGAAGGCTTGAAGTCGCTCGAAGTGCTGGTGGCGGCCTACCGCTCGGCCCGCGACGGCAAGCGCATCGCCCTGCCGCTGGAGTACTGACATGGCGATCGTCATCCATTCCAGCGCCATTGTCGACCACGGCGCCGAGCTCGGCGACGGCACCCGGGTCTGGCACTTCGCCCACGTCTGCGCTGGCGCGCGCATCGGCAGCGACTGTTCGCTGGGCCAGAACGTCTTCGTCGGCAACGACGTCGTGCTCGGCACCGGGGTCAAGGTCCAGAACAATGTCTCCATCTATGACGCCGTCACCCTGGAGGACGACGTCTTCTGCGGTCCCAGCATGGTGTTCACCAACGTCTACAACCCGCGCGCGGCCGTGACCCGCAAGCACGAATACCGGCGCACGCTGGTGCGGCGCGGCGCCACCATCGGCGCCAACGCCACCATCGTGTGCGGGGTCACCGTGGGTGAATACGCCTTCGTCGCCGCCGGCGCCGTGGTCAACCGCGACGTGCCCGCTTTCGCCCTGGTGGCCGGGGTGCCGGCGCGCCAGATCGGCTGGATCAGCCGCTTCGGCGAGCGCCTGGACCTGCCGCTGCCGGGCGGCACGCACACGGCCGAGGCGCGCTGCCCGCACACCGGCGACCTGTACCTGCTGCATGAAGGCGTCTGCCGCCTCGAGCGCGCCGCCGTCCAACCCTGACGAGGCCCCCATGGATTTCACCGATCTCAGACTGCAATACCTCGCTTCGCGCGAACTGATCAACGCCCGCATCCAGGCCGTCCTCGACCACGGGCAGTACATCATGGGACCGGAAGTGGCCGAGCTGGAGGGCCGCCTGGCCGCCTTCAGCGGCGCGCGCCACTGCATCACCGTGTCCTCCGGCACCGAGGCGCTGGTGATCGCCCTGATGGCGCTGGGCGTCAAGCCGGGCGACGAAGTCATCACCACGCCGTTTTCCTTCATCGCCACCGCCGAGGCGATCGTGCTGCTGGGCGCCACACCGGTATTCGTCGACGTGCAGCCCGATACCTGCAACCTCGACCACCACCTGCTGGAACAGCGCATCACGCCGCGCACGCGCGCCATTATTCCCGTTTCGCTGTACGGCCAGCCGGCCGACATGGACGAGATCAACGTCATCGCCGAACGCCACGGCCTGGCCGTGATCGAAGACGCCGCCCAGAGCTTCGGCGCCAGCTACCGCGGGCGCAAGAGCTGCAACCTGTCGACCATCGGCTGTACCAGTTTCTTCCCGAGCAAGCCGCTCGGCTGCTACGGCGACGGCGGCGCCCTGTTCACCAATGACGATGCCCTAGCGGCGGCCATGCGCGAAATCCGCGTGCACGGGCAATCGCGCCGCTATGTGCATACCCGTATCGGGGTCGGCGGACGCATGGACACGCTGCAATGCGCCATCGTGCTGGCCAAGCTCGAGCGCTTCGAGTGGGAGATCGAGCAGCGCCAGCGCGCCGCCGCCTGCTATGACGACCTGCTGGGCACGCTCGGGGAGGCACTCGCGCCGGTCGGCTGCCGCCCGGACCGGACCAGCGTCTACGCCCAGTACACGCTGCGGGTGCGGCCGCCCCAGCGCGAGCAGCTGCAGGAAGTCCTGCATGCGGCCGGGATCCCGACCGCCGTCCACTATCCGGTCCCGATCGACCGCCAGCCCGCCTACGCGCACTGGGCCGCCCCCGGCGGCTGTCCGGTCGCCGCGCGCCTCGCCCAGGAAGTGCTGAGCCTGCCCATGGGTCCCTACCTAGACCGCGCCAGCGCACACCGCGTGGTCCAGGCCCTGGGCCAGGGACTGGCGCAGCTGCAGGTACAGTCCGGCGAAAAGGCCGCCTGAGCGGATATCCATGATGCAGCGGCTGGACAAACGACTGCGCAGGCGGATCGCCCAGCGCCTCGGGCACAGCGCGTCCTTCTGGCGCAATGTGGCCACGGTGCTGGGCGGCGCCGTCGGCGCGCAGGCGCTGCCGCTGCTGGCCGCGCCGCTGCTCACGCGCATGTGCACCCCGGGCGAGCTCGGCGCCTACAGCGTCTGGCTCGGCATCGTCGCCATCGCTGCGATCGGCGCCACGCTGCGCATGGAAGCGGCGATGATCCTCGACCATGAGCCGGAGCGCCAGCGCGCCTGCTTCCGGGTCGTGTTCTACAGCACCACCGTCACCGCCCTCCTGCTCACCGGGCTGGCGGTGGGCGCGCGCCTGGCCGGCGTGGAAGCCGCGGGACGCCTGTCCTGGACCGCCCTGCTCACCCTGGGGGCCGGCACCTGGCTCACCGGCTGCATGCAGACCACGCTCGCTTTTGCCACCTCACACAATGCCTTCGGCAAGGCGGCGCGCGCTAAGGTCGCCACCGCCGCCGTCATCGTTGCCTCCCAGCTGGCCCTGCTGCAGGCCGGCCTGGGCGGCGTCGGCCTGGTGCTCGGCCACTTGCTCGGCACCGCCGCGGGCTTCGCCACCGCGCGCCTGCTGCTGCGTCCGCCGAAGGCGCCGATCGGCTGGCGCCTCGACGCCCAGCAGCGCGCCCACCTGGCGCGGCACCGGAAGTTCTGGCGCTACTCGCTGCCCTCGAACCTGCTCAACGGCGCGGTCAGCCAGCTGCCGCTGTTCCTGATCGGCATGCGCCACGGCGCGCTGGCCGCCGGACTGTACGCCCTCACCCAGCGCGTGCTGGCGGCGCCGGTCTCACTGGTTGCCTCTTCGATCCTGGAAGTCTTCAAGCGCGAATCGGTGCGCGAATTCGAAGAGCACGGCAACTGCGCGCGCGCCTACCGCCACACCTTCAAGGCGCTGGCTCTGCTTGGCGCCGGTCCCTCGCTGGTGCTGCTGCTGTTCGCGCCCTACCTGTTTGCCTGGGTGTTCGGCGCCAACTGGCGCGCTTCCGGCGAACTGGCCCAATTGATGGCCCCGCTGTTCCTGTTGAACTTCATCGCCAGCCCGCTCAGCTACGTGTTTTTCGTGGCCGGGCGCCAGCAGGCCGACCTGTGGTGGCAGGTGAGCCTGTTCGCCATGACCCTCGGCGCCTTCCTGCTCCCAGGCAGCGTGGCCCAGAACGTGCTGTGCTACACGATCGGGTACTGCATCCTCTACCTGGTCTACCTGCACATGTCCTGGCAGTGTTCGCGCAACGTCCTGGCGGCCGCATGACAACCCGGCACCAGCCTGAAGTCCAGCTGCGCGGCCGCGAAGGGCGTGACCAGCTGGTGCTGGTCGCCTGCTTCTTCATGCTGTTTCCCGGCTTTTTCTTCTACCACAGCCTGCTCGGCACGGGCACCACCGGCGCCTTCCTGGGAGGCTATTTCGCCCCGGTGGCGGTGGCCTTCGCCCTGCCCGTAGGCCTGGTCTACCTGGCCCGCATGCGGCGCGACCCGCGCCGGCTGACCATGGTCGACCTGCATTACGGCCTGTTCTTCGCCTATTTCCTCACCGTGGTGGCGGTCAACGGCGCCGTCGGCGCCAACCGCACCATCGTGACCAACCACATCCTGGCCGTGCTGTTCATGGTGCTGGTCTACATCCAGTTCAGCTTCATCGACTTCGACAGCCGGCGCTTCCGCGTCGTCGGCCTGCTCAGCCTCGCGGCAATGTCCACCATCGCCTTCGCCAACTCGGTCGACGGGGTGTTCTACCTGGGCTCGCTCGGCATGGCCAAGGATGCCGACGCACTCGCCACCTACCAGGGTTTTTCGCGCTCCTACCTGTTCACCTACTTGGCGATCGTCAGTTTCACCCGCACGCTGCCGCTGCGCCTGGTGCTGCATGCGCTGGGCGCGGCCACGCTCTTCGTCAACACGGCCCGCAGCGAATTCGTGGCCCTGCTGTTCGCCATCCCTGTGATCGAGTTCTATTACTCGCGCCACAAACTGTACTTCCTGCTGGCGGCCGCCATGCTGGCGGTCCTGGTGTCCATGTATTTCGACCAGATCCTGGCGGCCTTGCCCGCCAACCGTATCCTCGAACTGCTCGACCTGTCGCACTCGACCTCGGCCAACAAGCGCCACCAGCTCACGGTGCACGCCTGGCAGACCGTCGCCGCCCACCCGCTGTTCGGCGACTACGCCAGCTACAAGCCGGGCTATTACTCGCACAACGTGCTGTCGGCCTGGGTCGACCTCGGGCTGTTCGGCATGATCTACCTGGCGGCGCTGGCGGTGCTCCCGATCACCCCGATGTTCATCCACGAATACTTCGCCGCCCGCGAACGCGGCCTGTTCATGTGCGCGTTTGCCTTTGCCTGCGTCACCGTCCTGCTGCTGCTGACATCCCATTACTTCACCGACATGCTGCTCAGCGCCACCCTCGGCGCCTGCGCACGCTATTCCTACGAGAGGAAACATGGCCCGCATCGCGCACCTCAGCTCGGCACATCCGCGCTTCGATACACGGATTTTCGTGAAGCAGTGCCGCAGCCTCGCCAGCCACGGGCATGAGGTGGCCCTGGTGGTGGCCGACGGCCTGGGCGAGGCGCGCTGCGACGGCATCCGCATTGTCGACGTCGGCCGCCCGTCCGGCCGGCGCGAGCGCATGCTGCGCACCACCGGCCGCGTGTGCCGCGCGGCGCTGGCGCTGGACGCCGACGTCTACCAGCTGCACGACCCCGAACTGATCCCGGTCGGCCTGCGCCTGGCCCTGGCCGGCCGCCGGGTGGTGTTCGACGCCCACGAAGACGTTCCTTCCCAGCTGCTCGATAAGCCCTACCTGTCGCCGCGCAGCGCGCGCGTGGTATCGCGTGCCTATGCGGCGCTCGAACGGCTGGCCCTGCGCCGCTTCGATGGGGTGCTGGCCGCCACGCCCCTGATCCGCGAGCGCCTGGCCGCCTTCAACCCGTTGACCGTGGACATCAACAATTTCCCGCGCGCCGAGGAGTTCACGCAGGCACCGGATAAGGCAGCCGACGCCGGCGTGCGCAACAGCTTCTGCTACGTCGGCAGCATCTCGGCCATCCGCGGCGTGCGCGAACTGGTCGCGGCATGCGCCCTGCTGCGCACGCCGGCCCGGCTGGCGCTGGCCGGCGGCTTCGCCGAAACGGAGCTGGAAACCCAGGTCCGGCGTCTTCCGGGCTGGAACCGCGTCGACGCCCTGGGCCACCTCGACCGCAGCGGCGTGGCCGGAGTGATGGAACGGGCCTTCGCCGGCCTGGTCACGCTGCTGCCGACCGCCAGCTACCGGGAAGCCCTGCCGGTCAAGATGTTCGAGTACATGGCGGCCGGCATTCCCGTGATCGCCTCGGACTTTCCCCTGTGGCGCGAGATCGTTGAGGGCAGCCGCTGCGGCCTGTGCGTGGATCCGCACGACCCGGCCGCGATTGCCGCCGCCATCGACCATCTGGCAAGCCACCCCGGCCTGGCGCGAGAGATGGGCGCCAACGGCCGCCGCGCCGTCCTGGAACACTACAACTGGGAATGCGAAGCGGACAAGCTGATCGCCTTCTATGCCGACTTGCTGGCGCCGCGGCCGACGCGCCGCCGCTTTTCGGGAAAAGGCGCTTTCCCGGCGCGTTCGATGGGATCGACCGATTGAAAGTGCTGGTCCGGCTTTACGTTAGTTCAAAAGGAATTGGGGCCATCCGCCGTATTGTCTAGTTATTAAAGAATGTTGAGATCGACTATGTTCCTGCAACATTACAATACGTTTCTTGAGGTAATGAAATTGCCGCGTGCCCGGCTCAATTTCTCGCAGCGTATCGATCCGGACGATATCCAGGCCGCTTACCGCAATTACACGAAACCGCATCCGCGTTTCAAGATCATCCGCCATAAAACCATTGGCGCTGCGCTGATCGATCTCGCCCAATTTCCCCACCGCGAAGCCTACCTGGAACATATCAAGGGAAAGAACCACGGCGGCTACCACGCCAAGCGCGCGCGCAGCCGCGGTTATGTCGTGCGCGACATCGATCGCAATGCCTATGTCGACGATATCCACGATATCAACACCAGCCTCGACACGCGCCAGGGTCGGCCCCTGGACCGGAAATATTTTGAAAAACAGGAACGCTTCGAGAATCAAGGTCATTTCCGCTATTGGGGCGTATTGAATGCGCAGGGAAAACTCGTCGCTTATGCCACCCTCGGCATTTACGGGAATTTCGCTTCCTTTTCCCAAATGATGGGAATCCGGAATAACGACGGCATCATGCATCTGCTGCTCAGCGAAGCGGTATGCCAGCTGATCGACGCCGGCCAGGTGCGCTACATCATGTACGACACCTTCTTCGGGGCCCAGCCTGGCCTGCGCCACTTCAAGACCATCCTGGGCTTTCGCCCCTACCGCGCCAGCTATACGCTGCAATAAACGCCATGCTCAACCGTGTCTATGCCGATTACCTGATGCCGAGCCGCCTCGGCGAATACGAGGCCCTGGTACGCAAGGTGGCGGCCGCCGGCTATACCCAACTGTCGGTGCGCGACTTCTTCCGCCAGGTCCGGCGCAGCGGCTGCGCGCCCGGTGGACCGCTGGGGCGCAGCTTCGTGCACCGCCACGACATCGACAGCGACCTGCGCACTGCCAGGAAGATGTTCGAGATCGAAACGCGCCACGGCGTCCGTGCCAGCTACTACTTCCGCCTCAGCACGCTCGATTTCGGCTTCATGCGCGAGATCGAAGCGGCCGGCAGCGAAGCCAGCTACCACTACGAAGAAGTGGCCGATTTCGCCAAACGCCATCGCCTGCGCAGCGCCGACGCGGTGCGCGCGCGCTTCCCCGAGATCCGCGAACAGTTCGCCCGCAACGTCGCCCGTATCGTCGACGGCCTCGGTATGCCGCTCACCACGGTCGCCAGCCACGGCGACTTTGCCAACCGCCGCCTGAAGGTGATCAACCACGAGCTGCTGCGCGACGATGCGCTGCGGCGGCGCTGCGGGATCGAATGCGAATCCTATGACGCCGAGCTGCTGCGCTGCTTCGACATCTACATCAGCGACCGCAAATATCCGGTCTATTACTACCCGCTGTCCCCGTTCGACGCACTGGGAGAGTACCGGCACATCTGCCTGCTTACCCACCCCGTGCAGTGGGAAACCAACTGGGTCGAGAGCACGCGCTGCAACGTGCGCCGCCTGGTCGAAGAAGTGGCCTGGCGCGCATAGCGCCGCCGCGCACAGTCCGCACAATCATGAACATCCTCCTGATCAACCACTACGCCGGATCGGTCCACCACGGCATGGAGTACCGGCCCTACTACCTCGCGCGCGAGTGGGTGCGGCTCGGACACCGGGTGCGCATCGTCGCCGCCAGCCACGCGCACGTGCGTACCCGCCAACCCGCGCTGGCCGGACGCAACCGGCGCGACGAAAACATCGACGGCATCGACTACACCTGGTTCGCCGCTCCCCCCTATCGCGGCAATGGCCTGGCGCGGGTGCGCAACATGGGTGCCTTTGTCCTGCGCCTGTGGGTCGAAGCGCGCCGCCTGACGCGCGAGTTTGCCCCGGATGTCGTGATCGCCTCGAGCACCTATCCGCTCGACATCTGGCCGGCACACCGCGTTGCGCGCCTGGCCGGAGCGCGCCTGCTGCACGAGGTGCACGACCTGTGGCCGCTGTCGCCAATGGAACTGGGCGGCTTCTCGCGCCACCACCCCTTCATCCGCCTGTTGCAGGCGGCCGAGGATTACGCCTGCCGCCACGCCGACACGATCGTCTCGATCCTGCCCAAGGTACGCGAACACCTCGAAGCGCGCGGCATGGCGCCGCACAAGCTGCACCTGATCCCGAACGGCCTCGATCCGGCCGAGTGGCTGGCCGCGCCGCCGGCCCTGCCCGAGGCGCTCGACGCCCTGCTGTCCGGCCTGCGCGCCCAGGGCCTGGCGGTGGTCGGCTACGCCGGCAGCCACGGCCTGGCCAACGCCCTCGACACCCTGCTCGAAGCCGCCAGTCTCATGAAGAACCAGCCGCTCGCCTTCGTGCTGGTGGGCGACGGCCCGGAAAAGCCGCGGCTGGAGCGGCGTGCGCGCGAGCTGGGCCTGGCGCGCGTGCACTTCGTGGCGCCGGTGGCCAAGGTCCAGATCCCGGCCCTGATGGCGCGCCTGGACATCGCCTACCTCGGCTGGCAGCGCCAGCCGCTGTACCGCTTCGGCATCGCGCCCAACAAGCTGCTCGACTACATGATGGGCGGCTGCCCGGTGCTGCACGCGGTGGAAGCCGGCAACGATCCGGTGCGCGAAGCCAGCTGCGGCATCACCGTAGCGCCGGAAGACCCGACCGCCGTCGCCCGCGGCCTGGCGGCGCTGCTGGCCATGAGCCGCGCCGAGCGCCGCGCGCTCGGCGAGCGCGGGCGCGCCCACGCCCTTGCCAACCTCACCTACCCCGTCCTCGGACGACGTTTCCTGACCACTTTCGCACACGAGGTTCCCCATGGCTGAACAGGCACAGGCTCAGGCTCAGGCAAAAACACAAACAGCGCCGAGCGCCGATCCGCTCGACGATCTTCCTTCGCGCTTCCTGCCCTTCGCGCTGCCCGACATCGGCGACGAGGAAATCCGCGCTGTCGAAACCTGCCTGCGGTCCGGCTGGGTGACCACCGGCCCGACCACGCGCCGCTTCGAGCAGGATTTCCGCGCCTACCTGGGCGGCGACGTCGAGGCGATCGCGGTCAACTCCGCCACCGCCGGCCTGCACCTGGCGCTGGAAAGCGTGGGCATCGCCCCGGGCGACGAAGTCATCGTGCCGACCATGACCTTCACCGCTACCGCCGAGGTGGTACGCTACCTGGGTGCGCGGCCGGTGTTCGTGGACATTGATCCCGCAACGCTCAACATTTCGCCGGCGGCGGTGGCGGCGGCGATCACGCCGCGCACCCGCGCCATCATGCCGGTGCACTACGCGGGCCTCGCCTGCGACATGGACGCGATTTTGGCGCTGGCCGCGCGCCACGGCCTGCGCGTGATCGACGACGCCGCCCACGCCTTCCCCACCCGCCTGGACGGCAAGCTGGTGGGCACCCTGGGCAGCGACATCACCGTCTTCAGCTTCTACGCCAACAAGACCATGACCACCGGCGAAGGTGGCATGATCGTCACGCGCGACCCGGAACTGGCCGCTCGCATGCGCTGCATGCGCCTGCACGGCATCAGCCGCGACGCCTTCGACCGCTACACCTCGCGCGTGCCGGCCTGGTACTACGAGGTGATCGCGGCCGGCTTCAAGTACAACCTGACCGACATCGCCGCGGCGATCGGGATCGAGCAGCTGCGCAAGATCGACCGCTTCCAGCAGCGTCGCAGCTGGCTGGCGCAGCGCTACGACGAAGGCCTGGCCGGGCTGCCGCTGCAGTTGCCGGTCCATCCGGAACTGGGCAGCACCCACGCCTGGCACCTGTACGTGGTGCGCCTGACCGAAGGTGCGACGATCGGGCGCGACGAGCTGATCAATGCCCTGGCCGAGCGCGGCATCGGCACCAGCGTGCACTTCATTCCACTGCACCGCCAGCCCTACTGGCGCGACAGCTGCGGCCTGAATCCCGAAGCCTTTCCGGTGGCCGAGGCCAGCTTCGAGGCGATGCTGACCCTGCCCCTGTACACGCGCATGCGCGACTCCGACCTGGACCGCGTGGTCGCGGCCCTGCACGAGCTGCTGTCATGAGCAAGCGCGCCTTCGACCTGCTGGGCGCGACGCTGGGACTGGTGCTGCTGGCGCCGCTGCTGATCCTGATCGCGCTCTGGATCAGGCTCGATTCGCGCGGCCCGGTGCTGTACCGCCAGCAGCGCGTCGGGCGCGGCGGCCGGCTGTTCACGATCTACAAGTTCCGCACCATGGCGCAGCGCCAGGTCGACGGTCCCGAGCTGACGGTCGGCGCCGATCCGCGCGTGACCCGTGCCGGACGCTTCCTGCGCCACTACAAGCTGGACGAACTGCCCCAGCTGTGGAACGTCGTGGAAGGCAGCATGAGCCTGGTCGGTCCGCGTCCGGAGGTGCCGCGCTACGTCGACTGCTACCCGCTGGAGCAGCGGCGCCTGGTGCTGTCGGTCGTGCCCGGCATCACCGACTGGGCTGCGATCCGCTACAAGGACGAGAACGCGGTCCTGGCGCGCGCGGCCGATCCCGAGCGTGCCTACGTGGAGTCGGTCCTGCCGGTCAAGCTCGACTACTACGTGCGCTACGTCAGGGAGCGTACGTTCTGGGGCGACATCCGCATCCTGGCGCACACCCTCGCTGCAATCGTGCGCTGAGCGGCGGCTTACACCATGCGTCTCCTGCATCTGGGCGACCTCGAGCTGACCCTGCCACTGGCCGTGGCGGCCGGCGGCTGGCTGCTTGCCGCACGCGCCTGGCGCGCGGCCGGTGCCTGGGCCCTGCTGTACGCGGGCGCCATGGCCCTGGTCGGCGGCAGCAAGGTTGCCTACCTTGGCTGGGGCACGGACATTGGCGCGCTCGATTTCAAGGCCTTCAGCGGCCATGCCGCCGGCGTGACGGCCGTGTACCCGGTGCTCGGCTACCTGCTATGCCGGCCGATCGGGCGCGCCTGGGGGCTGGGCGCCGCGGGCGGCGGATTGGCCCTCGGCCTGGTGCTTGCCGTCGCGCTGGTCGGGCAAGGCGAACATGCGGTGGCGGAAGCGGCCACCGGCTGGCTGCTTGGCGCCGGCGCCAGCCTCGGCACCCTGTACCAGCTTGAATCGCGCGGCGTCGCGCCCGGGCCGGCCTCGCCTGCCTGCGCGGTCGCACTCTTTCTCGTAGCGGCGCTGTTGATGCAATCGGCGCATGTCGGCTACTGGATGATCAGGCTCGCGCTCGCGCTGTCGGGCAATGCACGTCCATTTTCCTGGGACACATGCTAGCGTTTATTTACCAATGGAGAGACTCATGACTTCCTTCCCCTCGATACATTGGCAGGCACGGGCGCCACTGGGCGAGAACGCGGTGCAGTCCCTGCTGATTTCGGCGCTGCGGGGGCTGGCGGCCCTGCAGGTGGCGGCGTCGCACCTGCGCGCCGAAATCTATCCCGGCCTACGCACGCTCGAAGACCCGACCCTGGCCTACCTGGGCCTGGCCTTCTTTACCGGCTTCGCGCACCAGGCCGTGGTCGTGTTCTTCCTGATCAGCGGCTGGCTAGTGGGCGGCAGCCTGATGAACCGCTTCGGCAAGCCGCAGGCGCTGGCCCATTATGCGATCGACCGCTTCACGCGGCTGTGGACGGTCCTGGTCCCTACCCTGCTGCTGACCCTGGGCGTCGGCCTGCTGATCGGCGCCGCCACGCCCGGGCCGGTCGACTTCGACCCCGCCAACGAATTCTCGGCGGCCTCCTTTGCCGGCAACCTGTTCGGCCTGCAGACAGTCACCGTGCCCGACTATGGCGGCAATTATCCGCTGTGGAGCCTGGCGCACGAAACCTGGTACTACATCCAGTTCCCCCTGCTGTTGCTCGCGATCGCCGGCACCGGCGTACTGCGCCGCGCCGCCGCCGTCGCGGCCCTGGTCCTGCTGCTCGCGACGCTTCGCGACATGATTTCGCTGTACTTCGCCATCTGGCTCCTGGGCGCCGCGTTCTCGCGCATCCGCATCGATTGCGGCATGCTCTGCCGCGGCCTGCTGCTGGTGCTGACCATGGCGCTGTTCGTGTATTACCGCCTGCGCGGCAACAACGACGACCTCGTGCCCGGCTCCTTCGTGCAAGACATCATGTGCAGCATTCCCTTCCTGTTCCTGCTGGCTTCGCTCCAGCAAGGGGTGGATGTCAAGGCGCCAGCCTACGTCCGGGCCAACCGGGTGGCGGTGTTCTTCTCGGAGTTCTCGTTCTCGCTCTACGTGCTCCACATCCCCGTCATCGAACTGATGCGCTACCTCGGGCGCCAGTTCCTCGGACGCGACCGCCTCGACCCGGCCGTCGCCACCGACTACCTGTGGTACTTCACGGTGCTCGGCACGATCGTGGTGGTCTCGTATGTGTTCTATCTGCTGTTCGAACGGCACACCATCCGGATCCGGAATGCGCTCAAGGGCTGGCTGCTGACGCCGCGGGCCAAGCCAGTCCACGTGGTGCTGTCCCCGGACTGAAAAACGAGTGCAAGGTACTGCGGAACGGACCGGCCAGTGCTTGTCCAAGTCCTATTACCGGTCCATACGGCCGGGGCTCACGTCCTGTCCTGCCGGCTCGATGTTTTCCGATGCGTATCGGAAAATATAAGGCCGTCGGTCAAATAGCGTTGGCTCGAGCTATCCTTAAATCCGCCATCGCAAAGCACCGGCTGGATCCAACGGGGCTCATCCGCGGTGGAACAAGGGCGTCATTGCCTTACTGCCGGTCCGCGGCGGCAGCGCATAGCGTGCGAGCGTCACCATCCAGGTGCGCCCCCCGCCATCGGGGTAGAGTGCAAGCGCCAACGTCGGCGTCAGGATGATGATGTTCTCCTCGGCCTCTTGCAGGATCCGCCACAGCACCGCTGTGTCGTTCGGAGGATGCTGCCAGTTGATGGCGTCGCGCAGCTTGCGCTCGCAGGCGACATGGCTATCGGCCAGGCCGGGGCAGTGGTCGGCGCGCACGAACGGCACCTTGCGCCGTCGCAGGCGCTGTTCGAGCGCCGTCGCCAGGTCAACTGGTTGGCCCTCCACCAGCAGCGTATAGCCGGAGCCTCCCTCGCTCAGCTTGCGCAGGGAAAGCGCCACCGCCGGCCTGCCAAAGGCCTTGACGGGTGCCGCCGGCGCGTAGGTAAACGGGGAATTGCAGCACGCCCCGGTCAATGCCTCGGCATCTTGGGCGCGCTCCCATCCCTGCAGGCAGTGCGGGTTACCTGGAGCGAAACAGTTGCGGTAGCCTAGGGCGGCGTCGGTAAACAGCTCCTCCAGCGCGTCCGCCAGGTCGGGAGTCTTGCCGGGCGGGCGGCGCGCCGCGATGTCCCAGGCGCCGGTATGGTCGGCCTCCCATGTGTATGAAGCGCCGAACCAGGCGCGTAACGCATCGTACGGGTTGGCCGGTAGGTTCGCTGTTGGCAGCGCTGTAAGCGGCAGCGCGACCGGGTCGCGCCGGCCGCCGTCAGCCGCGACCACCATGATAGCCGACGGTGTCACGCGGCTGTCCGCGTAGGCATAGACGCGGCCGTCGGGCGAGACGCTCGCCAGCGTATTGATCGACGGCGCCGCCGCGCCATCTGAACCCTCCGGCAACAGCTGCAGGCGGAACGGGTCGATCCCGAGCAGGAAACCGCCATCGTTGCTGTTGTAGCGGCGCGGCAGATATCGCCGTCGTGGCCCCCACGGGTAGCCGTGTTCGTACACGGCGTCACCCTCCCAGTGGTTCGGACCGGTGACGAGATGGTGCACCAGCGGTCCCCCGGGCATGGCATCCAGCAGGTGCAGGCCGCCGTCGTCCGGCACGTATGCGGTAGCCAGCAGGACGTTCCGCCCGACGCCTTCCCACCGCTCTACCCGCTCGGCCTGCTCGAGGACGACGCGACCGCCATGCAGGATGCGGAAATATTGCTTGTTCACCCCCGGCGAGTAATATCCGCCCCGGCCCGGCTCGTAGTAGTCGATCGCGAGGACCGTGAAGGGCGCGAGCTCGGTGACCTCGCGGATGGTCTCGTGGCTTGCCAGGCAGCCCTGGTATTGCACTGCACCGCTGGCGCCGGGCTGCTGGCAGGGGCCCGTCTTGCCACGACAACCCGCCAGGGTCGCCGCCAGCAGCAGCGCGCCGGACGCCAGCCATCGCCGCGTATGGGTGCTCGTTCGGTGAAACATCGCCCCTCCTGGCTCGATTGGGCGCTGGGCGCCGGAAACTTTCTCTCCAGAATGTAGCTGCCGCGACGACCGCGCGGAGCGAACTAGCGCAAGCCAGGGGCAACAAAGTCCCCCGCCTGTCCGTCAAGGTGGCGAACGGGGCGGTCCGGCGGCGGCCGGCTTTGTCGTCAGTCGGGCAGCGCCCTTCCGCACGGCACTAGGTAAGCTAGATGTCCCAGGTCGATCAGCAGTACCACCAAGCGGTGCGAGACAAGGCCGGCGTCCGCTCCGGTATGGCGCAGGAGCCGCCTTGACGAGGTCCGCGTTATATTTCGGCGCGTCCATCACGACGTTCTCAATACCGTCCAGAGCGAGCCCGGATATTCCCGCGACACAGGCTGCGTTCCCCTGTGCCGGTCCATAGCCTGCCCGTGCGTGACGCCGTCAAGGCCCGGCAGTCCGCATAGGCGACCGGCGACAAAGATGCAGTCCGCGCCAAGCTGCTCGAGCTTCGCGAGCGTCAGTCTCCCGGTGTTTCATACCGCGAGTGCTGGTGATTGCCGCTGCGTATTGCTAGCGCTGAAATCTCCCAGCTTGCGGCAGAAGATCGGTCCGTGGGGCTTCTTTTCGCCCGGGACCTGCCATGTTCAAGCAACATAGGCCAGCTGCGGCCCACCGCCATATTGCGACCGATAATCTCCCAGCCTGAGCGCCATGTCGTTGAACAGCACCCCGCGCGGCGAGATCCCCGCGTGATTCAGGCGCTTGATCGATTCGTTGATCTGTCCCTCGGTGGTCACCCCGGAGCGCGTCACCAGGAAGACGGCTCCCGCATGGGCGCCGATGATCAGGGCGTCGGCGACGGCGAGCAGCGGCGGCGGATCGATCAGCACCAGGTCGTACATGGGGCTGACGGTCTCGAGCAGGTTGCCGAAGTTCAGGTGCAGCAGGAACTCGGCCCGGTTGGAGGGCAGCTCGCCGGTCGGGATGAAGTCGAGGCGCTCGAGCACATCGCGATGGATGACTTCGTCCACGGTAGCCCCGCCGGCGATTGCCCGTGACAGACCCTTGCCCCGGTCGACGCCGAAGTAGCGGTGCAGGTGGCCGTTGCGCATGTCGGCGTCGATCAGGAGCACCCGCTTGCCGCTGGCCGCCATCACCGCTGCAAAGTTTGCGGCAATGAAGGACTTGCCGAGGTCGCGCGTCGGCCCGACCATTATGACCACGTTGTTCTTGAAGTGTGGCATCGAGAACTGCAAGGCGGCGCGGAAGCTGCGCAGGCTCTCGACTGCCGGATCTTCGGGCAGAATCTGCGCCAGCAGCGGCAGTACGCCCCCGGGCTTCGACTTGCGCATCAGCTTGTCCTGGTTGCCGCTGTGCGGAATCGAGGCGTACACGACCCGCGCGCGCAGCATGCGCTCGATCTTCTGCGGGTCGTCGATCCCGCCGCGCATGGCCTTGCGGGTAAAGGCGATCAGGGTGCCAAGGAACAGGCCGGTGACGACCGCCATCGCGACGATCAGGGGCCGGTTCGGCTTGATCGGTTTTTCCGGCGCGATCGGCGCATCCACCAGGCGCACATTGCTGACCCGCCCGACGGAAATCAGGCGCAGCTGCTGCGCCGTGTTCGACAGCGCCGTGTACAGGTCGGTGTTGACCTTGATGTCGCGGGTCAGGCGCGCCTCGTCCTGCTCCATCACCGGCAGGGTGCGGATGCGGCCGGCGATGGCTTCGATCTCGGCGTCGACTTCCTTGCGCTGGCGGTTGACGGCTGCTACCACCGGATGGTCTTCGGTGAAGCGGGCCAGGAGTTCGGTCTTCTTCTGCATCAGTTCCATGCGGCGCGTGCGCGCCGCCGCGGCCTGGGTCAGGCTCATGCGGGCTTCCTCGCGCAGGTCGACGGTGCCGTGCGCATTGCGGAACTGGTTATAGCGGTCTTCGGACTGTTCCAGCTGGCGCTTGAGGATGGGCAGCTGCTGGTTCAGGAAGGCCAGCGACTTCTCGGCTTCCTCGGTCTTGCGCGCCAGGTTCTGGCGCATGTACTCGCGTCCGATCTCGCTCAGCAGGCTGTTGATGCGCGCCGAGCTCTCGCCCTGCAGCTTGACTTCGATGACGCCGGACTGCTTGCCCTGCTCGGTGATCACCATCGAGCTCTGGATGGCCTGGATCGTGCCCAGGCGCGACTTGCGCTTGATGCGAAAGCGTGCCCCCGGGTTGGCATACAGGCGGTCGACCTTGATTTCGAGCAGGCCGTCCGGCAGCGGGACCCGGTAGCGCTGGCCGACGGTGCCGTCGAAGGCCAGCCGCTGGCCGCCGCCCGAGAAGCGGTAGCGGTTGCCGGCGCGCGCGGTGAGCACGAATTCGCGGTTGAGCCAGGACTCGGGCACCTCGAACACCGACACGTCGGCCTTCTCGCCGCCCCACACGTAGCCGCCATAGCCGAACAGGCCCGGATTGGACAGGTTGCCCGCGTTCTGGGTGGCGAACCAGAAGCCGGCCACGGGGAAGTACTTGGGCTGGACTTCGATGTAGAGCTGCAGGTTGTCGACCGCGCGCGAGACGACCATGCGCGAGCGCAGCAGCTCCATCTCGGCGATGGCCGCCTTCTTGGTTTCGAACAGGGACGAGGCCTCGCTCAGGATGTTCTTGGACGCGTTCGGGCTTTCTTCCTCGACGTGGATCATGAGGTTGGCCTCGTACACCGGCTTGGCCACCAGCGCGTACAGCACCGCCACCACGGTAATGAAGGCCGTGATGCTGCCGATCAGCCAGCGGCTGTCGTACAGCGTGTTGAAATAGCCTTTCAGGTCGACCGTGGGTTCCTCCGGCAGGGGCTCCGGCGGCCGTGGATCGAAGGGCACCGACAGCACCGGCGGACTGTGCGCGATGTGGGTCAGCGGGTGGGCGTCGGCAGGATTGCTCATGGTGGCAGACCTCGCAGAGACGGTGGGCGAAAGCGGTGCTCAGGGACGGGTGGTGACGCCGACGGCGGAAGTCAGCGCGCCCGGGAACAGCAGGCTCAGCTGCCGGTTCCAGTTGGCCAGCGGCGAGGCGGCTACGTAGACGACGTCCTTTGGCCGCAGCTCGAAGGATTCCGCCATCGCCAGCGCGCCGCTGACGCGGGCGTCGAGCTGGAACACGCGGGTCCGCGCGGGCGTCTTGCGCACCACGTAGATCTGGCGCGCGTCGCCGCTCAGGGGACTCACGCCGCCGCTCTCGCCGAGCGCCTCGTTCAGGGTCAGGCGGCCGTTGTGCATCGTGAGGGCGCGCGGGGTGACCACCTCGCCGGACACGAACACCTTGCTTTCGTCGCGCGAGTGGACGCGCACCACGTCGCCCGGCGCCAGCAGCACGGTGCCCGGGTTGACGCCTTTCTGCACCAGGTCGCGCAGGTTGATCAGGTAGCGGCCGGGACCGCGCTCGATCATGATCCGGCTCTGGTCGGCGCTGGGCAGCATGCCGCCGGCGCGGTTCAGCGCTTCGACCAGGGTCATCGGAATGTCGTTGATGGCCTGCAGGCCGGGCGCCTTGACCTCGCCGTCGATGTAGACCCGCTTGCTGCGGTAGGACTGCACGCGCAGCGTGAGGCTGGGATGGGCGATGTAGCGCGCCAGCTTCTTGGTGATCATGGCCCTGGCCTGCTCCTCGGTCAGCCCCTCGACCTGCAGCAGGCCGATCAGCGGGAACTGGATGCGGCCCTGGTGGTCGACCGCGAAGCCGGGCGACACGGCAGTCGGCGGCAGCGTGCCGCTGTCGAAGGCGGCCGTGGCGGCCGTCATGCCGCTGCCGGCCAGCTCGGGGTGATCCCAGACGACGATCGACAGCACGTCGCCCTGGCCGATCGTGTAGGGAGCGGGATTGGGATTGATCAGGGGCGTGAGGTCTTGCCGGGTCTGCTCGGCCAGCGCGCGCCGCTCGCTCTCGATGAGCTGTTCGGTGATCTTCTCGGTAGGCGGGGCTTCGCCCACGCCGTCCTTGCCGCCACCCGCAAACTGGATGCCGGTGGTGCAGGCCCCGAGCGCAGCGCAGAGGCCCAGGCTGCAGACCAGATTAACAGCGAGCCGCCGCCAAACGACTATTGCAACTGAACAAAAGGAAGCCATGATTGTTGCCTATCAAAAATAGACGCAGTTCTGGAACGGTTCAGTCCAGCGTACGGCGTCCATCAGGCTTGGCTTTGCAGCTGATCAAATAGCGGATGCGCGGCAGATCAGCGGATTTCCTCGAGTAATTTCAGGCCATCGGCGAAGCGCCAGACGCGCCGGATCTCGATCACGTCGAAGCGCGCCGCGACATTCGGCGGGAAGGCGGAATAGCGGGCATTGAGCTGCACGAAGCGGCGCACGGCGTCATCCATGTCGGCGCGGCCGCTGGAACGCACGATGGTCACGTCGTCGACGCTGCCGTCGCTGCGCAGGGACAGGCTGACCAGCGGGTCGATCCGCACGTCTTGCAGCGAGAAGCGGGCGCCGCCCAGGATCGCGGTGCGCTCCAGTTTCTGGCGCACGCTGTCGACGTACAGGCGCAGCGGCACGTCGCGCTCGCCGCCATCGGCCAGCACCCGGCGCGCGTTACTGGCGCTGTCTTCCGGCCGCGTGGGCGGCGGCGCCACGTTCGGAATGGTCAGGCCGCGAAGCAGCTCGCGCGCCCGGCTCGCCATGGCGCCGCCCGGGATCGCGCCGCCCGGACGGTCGCCCGCGCCGCTTCCCGCGCCCGGTCCGCCGGGGCCCGGATTGCCATTGCCGGGTCCCGGTCGGGACTGCGCCGCCAGGCGTTCGGCGGCTGCGCGCCGTCCCGCCTCTTCGGCGCGCTCGCGCGCCTGCCGTTCGGACTGGGCGCGCTCCTCGGCCAGGCGGCGCGCTTCCTCCTGCGCCTGGCGCTGGAGCTGCTCTTCGGCGCGCTGGCGTTCGCGCGCCTGGGCCTGGCGGCGCTCGGCTTCCTCGAGCGCCAGCCGCTCAGCGGCCACCCGTTCCAGCTCGCGCTGCTGCTGCGCCTGGCGCGCCAGGGCTTCCTCGCGTTCGCGCAGCTGCGCCAGGCGCTGCTGTTCGGCCTCGGCGCGGCGCCGCTCTTCCAGCTGCTTCTGGGCGATGAGCTGTTCAGCCTGGCGCTGTTCGGCCTGGCGCTGCTCGGCCAGCTGCCGTGCCTGCTCGACTTCCTGCTGTTGCGCCATGCGCTGCGCTTCCGCCTGCGCCGCCTGCTGCTGCGCCACAGCTTGACGTTCGCGTTGCGCGTCCGCTTCACGCTGGGCCGTGAGCCGTTCCTGCTCCTCGCGCAGCTGGCGCGCATTCTCCTCCTTGCTACGCGCTTCCTCGGCGGCGGCCAGGCGCGCCGCTTCTTCCTGCTCAAGGCGTTGGGCGGCGGAGCTGCGCTCCGCCTCCTCGGCGCGGGCCGCGATCGCCATGTCCTCAGGCTGCGCCTTCTCCTCCGGTTCGCCGCTGACGGTACTCGGGGTGGCGCCTGGTTCGAACTCGGGTAGCGGCGGCGCCACCGCAAACGCGGCATCGGAGTCGATCGACGCGATCAGGGGCGGCGCCACCGGCATGCGTAGCTTGCGGCGCGTGGGTCTCGCGGCGCGCTTCGGCGCCGGCGTGGCCTGCGCCAGTTTCGGTGGCTCGGGCGGACGCGGATCGACCAGGCGCAAGCCCGTGGCCGGCGCCACAGGCGACACCGGAAGCGGAGGCGGAGGCGTTGCAGCCAGGGGCGGCGTCGGCGTCGGAGGAAGCGGAGGAAGCGGCTGCGGCGCAGGGGCCGGCGGCGGCGCCAGCCTGACCTCGATCGGTCCGCCGGGACCGGCGTCGAATCCGGGAATCCCGAACTGCAGCGACAGCAGCAGGGCGTGCAGCAGCGCCGACACCGCGATGCCCGCAACGAGCCGCCGGTCGCGCTGGGCCAGGGAATCGTTCGGACTAGGATCGTGCGCTCGGGGCATGCCGTGGCTGATGCGAATATTGTCAGGCTGGCATCATAACGTTTACTCAGCAGTATGGCGAGGCGCGCACGATTGAAGCCGGCGTGCCCTCCCCGCTAGCGTTGGACCCGGGTGAACGAATACGTTTCGCCGTGCGCCAGGTAGACCACGTCCTTCTCGAGGCCCGCCGCCTTGACTTCGCGCGCGAAGTCCTCGAGCGGCGACTTGAACACGTCGTAGTCGTTATAGTGGATCGGCACGGTCTTCTTCGGCCGCACGACCTGCATCATGCGTACGCCATCCTTGCCATCCATCGTCACCTTCAGCACGCCGAGGATGCGGGTGCCGCCCAGGTGCAGCAGGGCCAGGTCGATGTTCGGGAACCGCTGCGGAATGGCGCGGATGTCGTCGTAGACCAGGGTGTCGCCGCTGATGTACATGCGGTAGTCGGGGGCCGCGGCATCAGGCCCGAAATCGAGGATCGATCCCATCACCTTGGGCAGCAGCACGGCCACGCCGGCCGGACCGTGGCGTCCCGGCGTGGCCGTGATGCGCAGGTTTGATGCGCCCTTGCTGACCTGCAGCTTGTCCCAGCTGCTCAGGCCAAAGGTGCGGGTAAAGCCGAGGCGCTTGAGCCGCTCGCTGCCTTCCTTGGTGGTGACGATCGGCGTGGCGCGATTGAGCTTCTTCTCCACCAGCTGGTCGAAGTGGTCGCCGTGGAAGTGCGACAGCACGACCAGGTCGATCGGCGGCAGTTGCTCGAACTTGATGGCGGGGTTCGTCTTCCGTTCCGAAGTCAGGCCATAGCCGAGGTGCACGTGGTCACCCTTGTGCAGGAAATTCGGGTCGGTCAGGATGGTGAAGCCCTGGTAGCGGATGATCACGGTCGCCGTGCCGATGAACTGGACCGTGCCCGTGTTCGCGTCCTGCGCCGGGGCTTCTGCCCCTGCCAGTTGCAGGGTGAAGGTCTCGCCCTGTGCCGGCGTGGCCGGAGCATCGGCGGCGCGCGCCGCGGGGACCATTGCGCAGGACAGCGCCATCAGGATGCAGAGGCAGGGCTGGAACAGTCGTGCTAAGGGCATGGGTGTCTCCGGGATCGTGCGCACCGGGTGCGGTGAGCGATGCCAGAACGTTAACACGGTAGCGCAGCGGGCGGCGTCCGCTTGCCTGAGGGATCGAATCAGCGTTTGCCGACCATGGCGGCCAGTTGCTGGCGCGCCTTTTGCCATTCGGTGCCGCTGAGAAGCGCCGTGCATTGCGGACAGGGTTCGAAGGGATTGCAGTCGTGTTCGAGCGCGATGTAGTTGGCGCCGGTCACCAGTTTTCCCGTGTAGCTGTCGACGCGCCCCTTCGATGCCGCGGGCGCGGAAGCCGCACCATCGATCCCTTGAGCAGCCCACTTCGCGAAAGCCTCGGTGGCGACACCGTCCGGCACATACCAGCGGCGTTTGGTGGGATTCCAGCGGGCGCCGAGCGCCTTCGCCTCATCCTTTTCGGCATAGGGAACAGTCAGGAAAAGCATGCAGTCCTAGAGTCTCGTTCAAGAATGGTCAATCGCGTGGTGGCCTGCCCAGCTGGGTTCGAACCAGCGACCCTCAGCTTAGAAGGCTGATGCTCTATCCAACTGAGCTATGGGCAGATCGGACGGCGCGCCGTGTGGGTGCGCGCCGGAAATGAAACGGGCTGTCGAACGACAGCCCGCGGAGGAAGCTTTGGTCGGAGTACAAGGATTCGAACCTTGGACCCCCTGGTCCCAAACCAGGTGCGCTACCGGGCTGCGCTACACTCCGATCTGGGGCCGATGATACTCCCGCAACCGGTGCGCGTCAAATCACGCAGCCAGCTTGTCCGCGATGCGGCGCGCCATGCTCTCGGCGATGTCGGCTTCCTTGGCCTCGACCATGACACGGATCAAGGGTTCGGTGCCGGAGGCGCGGATCAGCACGCGGCCGGACTCGCCCAGCTCGCGCTCGACCGCTTCTTTCTCGGCCACCAGGGCGCCGTCCTTGGTCCAGTCGAAGCCTGGATTGACGCGCTTGTTGATCAGGGTCTGCGGATACAGCTTCAGTTCGCTGCAGCATTCGGACAACGACTTGCCGGTGCGCTTGAGCGCCGACAGCACCTGCAGCGCCGAGACAATGCCGTCGCCGGTGGTGTGCTTGTCCAGCGCCAGCAGGTGGCCCGAGCTTTCGCCGCCGAACAGCCAGCCGCGCTCCTGCATCACTTCCAGCACGTAGCGGTCGCCGACCTTCGCGCGCGCAAAGCCCACGCCCATCTGCTTGAAGGCGACTTCCAGCGCCATATTGGTCATCAGGGTGCCCACCGCGCCGGCCACCGGGCCGGTCGACAGGCGGTCGCGCACCATCAGGTACAGCAGCTCGTCGCCGTTGTAAACGCGCCCTGCTGCATCGACCATGATCAGGCGGTCGGCGTCGCCGTCCAGCGCGATACCGAGGTCGGCCTTGTTGGCAACCACCGCTTCCGACAGCGCCTTCGGTGCGGTGGCGCCGACGCCGGCGTTGATGTTGAAGCCGTCCGGCGAAGCGCCGATCGACACGACTTCGGCGCCGAGTTCGTGGAACACGTGCGGGGCGATGTTGTAGGCGGCGCCGTGGGCGCTGTCGACCACGATCTTCAGGCCGCGCAGGTCCAGTTCGTTCGGGAAGGTGCTCTTGCAGAATTCGATGTAGCGGCCCTGGGCGTCGCGCAGGCGGGTCGCGCGGCCCAGCTTGTCGGACGGGACGCAGCCCATCGGCTGGTCGATGGCTTCTTCGATTTCGAGCTCGACGGCGTCCGGCAGCTTGGTGCCGTGTTGCGAGAAGAACTTGATGCCGTTGTCCTGGAAAGGATTGTGCGAGGCCGAGATCACCACGCCGGCCTGCAGGCGCAACGCGCGGGTCAGGTAAGCGATGGCGGGGGTCGGCATCGGGCCAGCCAGCATCGAGTCCACGCCGGCGGCCGAGAAGCCCGCTTCCAGCGCGGCTTCCAGCATGTAGCCCGAGATACGGGTGTCCTTGCCGATCAGGACGACCGGACGGCCGCTGCTCGACTTGGCGCCCTTGGCCAGTACCCTGCCGGCTGCGTAGCCGAGGCGCATGACGAATTCCGGAGTAATCGGCGCCTCCCCTACCAGACCGCGAACACCATCCGTACCGAAATATTTGCGTGCCATTTTCTTCTCTTTCTTTCCGTAATTAAACGCCGGGCGTATTTTATCTGTAGTAATTATTTCACGTCATCACGATTCATTCATGCGCGGCATGCCATACCTTCAGCGCGTCCACGGTCTCTGCGACATCGTGCACCCGTACAATTCTAGCGCCATGCGCTACCGCAGCCAATGCGCCAGCAATACTGCCTGCAATACGTTGCTCCACCGGACGCCCGGTGACAGCACCGATCATCGACTTGCGCGACAGGCCGGCCAGCACCGGCAGGCCGACCGTATCGCGGATCCGGCCGAGCGCGCGCAGCAGCGCGTAGTTGTGCTCGACCGTCTTGCCGAAACCGAAGCCCGGGTCGATGCAGATGCGCTCGCGTGCGATGCCCGCGCGCACCAGGGTGTCCACCCGCTCGTTCAGGAAGTCGATCACCTCGCCCACCACGTCGACGTAGCTCGGGGCCTGCTGCATGGTCTGGGGCGTGGCCTGCATGTGCATCAGGCACAGGCCGCAATCGCTGTCACGCACCGCCTCGATCGCGCCCGGCGCGCGGAAGCCGTTGATGTCGTTGATCATGTCGGCGCCGGCGATGATCGCCTCAACCATGACTTCCGGCTTGCAGGTGTCGACCGACAGCGCGCAATCGAGCGTGCGCAGCGCGTACAGGGTCGGCATCACGCGCGCCAGCTCTTCGGCCACCGGCACGCTGGGCGAGCCGGGGCGGGTCGATTCGCCGCCGATGTCGATCATGGTGGCGCCGTCGCGGATCATTTCCTCGGCGTGCGACAGGGCGAACTCGAGGCCCTGGTAGCGCCCGCCGTCGGAGAAGGAATCGGGGGTGACGTTCAGGATGCCCATCACGATGGGATGGGTGGAGGCTGGGCCGTCCAGCGCGAAGCTGTACTGGCCGCATTGCAGTTGCTTGGGCATGGGGAAAACGGGGTAGCGAACGGGTTACGTAAACGAGCAAAAGGCATCCTAGGGATGCCTTTTGCTTGGGTGGATCAGCGAATCAAGCCGCAGATCACGCCGGTGCGGTCGCGTTCGGCGCCACGCCGCCGCCGCTGTCGCCCGGCGGGTTACGCTTGGTCAGCAGGCCGGTTTTCGGCTGGCGCGGCTCGCGGCCGGCCATGATGTCGTTGATCTGCTCGGAGTCGATGGTTTCCCAGTCGAGCAGCGCCTTGGTCATCATCTCGACCTTGTCGCGGTTTTCTTCGAGCAGGCGGCGCGCCAGGGCGTACTGCGTGTCGAGGATGTTGCGGATCTCGGCGTCGACCTTCTGCTGCGTCGCTTCCGAGATGGTCTTGGTGGCGCCGCCGAAGAAGCCTTCGTTCTCGCTGTCTTCGTAGACCATCACGCCCATGCTCTCGGACATGCCGAAGCGGGTCACCATCGAACGGGCCAGCTTGGTGGCACGGGAGAAGTCGTTCGAGGCGCCGGTCGACATCTGGCCGACGAAGATCTCTTCGGCGATGCGGCCACCGAACAGGATCGAGATCTCTTCCAGCATCTTGTCCTTGTAGCCCGACAGGTTGTCGTGCTCCGGCAGCTGCCAGGTCAGGCCGAGGGCATAGCCGCGCGGCATGATCGTGACCTTGTGCACCGGGTCCGCCTTCGGCAGCAGCTTGGCGACCACCGCGTGGCCCGACTCGTGGTAGGCCGTGTTGCGACGCTCTTCCTCACGCATGACCATCGACTTGCGCTCCGGGCCCATGTAGATCTTGTCCTTGGCGTCTTCGAAGTCGATCATCTCGACCAGGCGCTTGCTGCGGCGCGCCGCGAACAGCGCTGCCTCGTTGACCAGGTTGGCCAGGTCGGCGCCCGAGAAGCCCGGGGTGCCGCGCGCCAGGATGTCGGCCTTGACGTCGGTACCGATTGGCACCTTGCGCATGTGCACGTTCAGGATCTGTTCGCGGCCGCGGATGTCCGGCAGGCCCACCATCACCTGGCGGTCGAAACGGCCCGGACGCAGCAGCGCCTTGTCCAGCACATCGGCACGGTTGGTGGCGGCGATGACGATCACGCCCGACTGCGCCTCGAAGCCGTCCATCTCGACCAGCAGCTGGTTCAGGGTCTGTTCGCGCTCGTCGTTACCGCCGCCCATGCCGGCGCCGCGATGGCGGCCGACCGCGTCGATCTCGTCGATGAAGATGATGCAGGGCGAGTGCTTCTTGGCGTTCTCGAACATGTCGCGAACACGCGATGCACCCACGCCGACGAACATCTCGACGAAGTCGGAACCCGAGATCGAGAAGAACGGTACTTTCGCTTCGCCGGCAATGGCGCGCGCCAGCAGGGTCTTACCGGTACCCGGAGGACCGACCATCAGCACGCCGCGCGGGATACGGCCGCCCAGCTTCTGGAACTTGGTCGGGTCTTTCAGGAAGTCGACGATTTCCGAGACTTCTTCCTTCGCTTCGTCGCAACCGGCGACGTCGGCGAAGGTGACGGTGTTGTTGGTTTCATCGAGCATGCGCGCCTTCGACTTGCCGAAGGAGAAAGCGCCGCCCTTGCCGCCGCCCTGCATCTGGCGCATGAAGAACACCCACACGCCGATCAGGAGCAGCATCGGGAACCAGGAGATGAAGACCTGTTGCAGGAACGAAGGTTCCTCGGGCGGCTTCACGTCGAAGCGCACGCCGTTCTCGCGCAGGTCGCCGATCAGGCCGCGGTCGAGGATGGTCGCGGTGGCGCGGACCTTGCTGTCGTCCTGGCGGGTCGCGGTAATGTTCGAGCCCTCGATCACGACGTCCTTGATGCGACGTGCCTTGACTTCGTCGAGAAGCTCGGAATATGCGATGGTCTTGCTGCCGCCGGCGACGCTGTGGTTGTCGAACTGCTTGAACAGCATGAACAACAGCAGCGCAACGACCACCCAGATGGCGGATTTGGAAAACATATTATTCACGAAAACTCCTCCGATGCGATCGCATCTCTACCGATTTCAGTATGACGATTTTAACCGCAATAAGCCGACGCCGCCACGCAACGTAAGCAATAGTGCCAAAATGCCATTTTTCTACGTACTGCCGGGCTCGCAACCGTTTGCGCAGCCAGCCTCACGCGGCTGATGTGCGGTTGCCGCGCCGAATATCAAGGGCAAAACGCATTCCGAATGCGGATTTCACGCTGCTGGATTCTTCAGACCGCGCCCAAGCAGGAAAATTTCAGACGATTTGTCCCGGCTTGCCTTTGGTTTGACCTGTTTGACCGTCTTGAATTCATCCCGGAATTTCTCCAGTATCTGAGTAAATCCCATATCTTTAAAGCACTTCACCAGCAATGCGCCACCCGGTTTCATGTGCATTTGAGAAAACTCAATGGCCAGGTCGATCAGGTGTTCCATTCGCGCCGCATCGGCGGTTGGAATACCGGACAGGTTGGGCGCCATGTCGGACAGGACCAGGTCCGCCTTGCGGCCCTGCAGCAGCTCGTCGAGCTGCCCCAGGACTTCCTCTTCGCGAAAATCGCCCTGGATGTACTGGACGTCGGCAATCGGCTCCATCGGCAGCATGTCGAGGCCGATGATGGTGCCGTTGATGCCGCCGCCATCGGCGCCGGCCAGCTTGCGCCGGGTGTACTGGGCCCAGCTGCCGGGGGTGCAGCCGAGGTCGACGATGACCTGGCCCGGCTTGATCAGTTTCTCGCCCTCGTCGATTTCCTTGAGCTTGTAGGCGGCGCGTGCGCGAAAGCCCTCTTTCTGGGCCAGTTTGACGTAGGGGTCGTTAATATGGTCGTGCAACCAGTTTTTGTTTAATTTGTTCTTGGCCATTCGCGTAGAATACTGCTTTTAAAGGTAATCCCAAAAAATTATTATGCTTAAACTCACTCCGGCCGAGCGCAGCGCTCTGCGCGCCGAGGCCCACGGACTCAACCCAGTCGTCATGATCGGCGAATCCGGCCTGACCGAATCGGTCATGAAGGAAATCGCTTCGAGCCTGGACGCGCACGGCCTGATCAAGGTACGCGTGTTCGGCGACGACCGCGAAGCCCGCATCGAGATGTATGAACAGATCTGCGAGCAACTGGACGCGGCGCCGGTCCAGCACATCGGCAAGCTGCTGGTGCTCTACCGTCCGAAGAAGGAAGCCGTCAAGGAACGCAGCAGCAAGAGCGGCAAGGGCATGCGTGAAGTCACCATCGTCAAGGCCAGCGCCAGCGGCACCAAGAAGCCGAGCGTCACCAAGGTCATGCTGAAGGGGAACGAACGCGTCACCGCGGGCGGCAACATCAAGCGCGCCAAGCCGCGCCAGACTTCGACCAAGAAGAATTCGCTGAACAAGTGATGGCACGCGCCGAGCGAAAACCGGGGAAACCCGGTTTTTTTTCGCCTGCCAGATCGAGCATCAGCCTTCTAAGCTGAGGCTCTCCGCTTAACGGCTTTTCAGAACGAGGATCGCGGCCAGAATACTTTCCACCACGTGGAACAGCTGCGAAACCCCATGCATGACGGCGAACTGCGTCCAGTATGGCGACGCCCTCACCCCGCCCGGCCCGGCCACTTCGCGCATCTGCGCCATGGCCGGCTGCAGGCCGATCCACATCACCAGCGCACAGGCCAGCATGGCCAGCACCAGCAGGTTCAGGGAACGGCGCCGCCCCGCGTCGAGATCGGGCGAGAAACGCACCAGCGCCAGCATGATGGCAGCGCTGGCGATCGATACCCACCCAAGGCGATGCAGCAGCACCGCCACGACGTCGCCGGCAACAAGGCTCGGCACCGCCGCGAACACCGCGGGCGCCGCGATATAGCCGAGCACCCACAGCGTTCCCGCCCACAGCACCGCCACCAGCAGCCTTGCGGCCGCCAGGCGCGATGCCGAGCGCGAGGAGCTGTCCGCCATCAGACGTAGCGGACTTCGAGGATTTCGTATTCGCGCGGACCCGACGGAGCCTGCACTTCCACCACGTCGCCGGCGTACTTGCCGATCAGGGCGCGGGCGATCGGCGAGGTCACCGACACCTTGTTCAGCTTCAGGTCGGCTTCGTCGATGCCGACGATCTGGTAGCTCACCTTCTGGCCGCTTTCCAGGTCTTCCAGGTCGACGGTCGAGGCGAAGACGACGCGGCCTTCCGCATCCAGCGTGGCCGGGTCGATGATCTGGGCAGCGCTCAGCTTGCTTTCCAGCTCGGCGATGCGCCCTTCGACGAAGGCCTGGCGCTCTTTTGCGGCATCGTACTCGGCATTCTCGGACAGGTCGCCGTGCGAACGCGCCTCGGCGATGGCGTCGATGACGACACGGCGCTCCTTAGTCTTGAGCTGGTGCAGCTCTTCCTTCAGGAGTTCGGCGCCGTATTTGGTCAGTGGTACGGTAGTGTTCATGTCGCTCTATGCTGTTCGTGATTGGAGGTACCAAGTGAAAACCACAGAGGCGCGCGACGCTAGCCGCGCGAGCTCTGTGGTTCTTGGTACTACTTGCTGCTTAGTTTAAGGTTTTATGGAGACCTTGTAAATCATAGACGCGCAGCTCGTCCAGATGGCGCATGCCTTCGATCGCGGCTTCGGCGCCGGCGATGGTGGTGTAGGTCACCACGCGCGACTGCAGGGCCGAGGTACGGATGGTGCGCGAGTCGGTGATCGCCGAACGCTTCTCTTCCACGGTGTTGATCACCATGACGATCTCGCGGTTCTTGATCATGTCGACCACGTGCGGACGGCCTTCCAGCACCTTGTTCACCTGGCGCACCGGCAGGCCGGCCGCTTCGATGACGGCGGCGGTGCCCTTGGTGGCCACCAGCGAGAAGCCCAGCGCCACCAGTTCGCGCGCCACGGCGACGGCGCGCGGCTTGTCCGTGCCCTTCACCGACAGGAACACCGTGCCCTTGGTCGGCAGGATGATGCCGGCCGCCAGCTGCGACTTCACGAAGGCTTCGCCGAAGGTTTCGCCCACGCCCATCACCTCGCCGGTCGATTTCATCTCCGGTCCCAGGATGGTGTCGACGCCCGGGAACTTCACGAACGGGAACACGACTTCCTTGACGCTGTAGAACGGCGGCGTCACTTCCTTCGTGATGCCCTGGCTGGCCAGGGTCTGGCCGACCATGCAGCGCGCTGCGATCTTGGCCAGTTGCAGGCCGGTTGCCTTCGAGACGAAAGGCACGGTACGCGAGGCGCGCGGGTTCACTTCCAGAACGTAGACGGTATCGACAGTCTTGCCGTCCACTTCCGACTGCTGGATCGCGAACTGCACGTTCATCAGGCCGACCACGTTCAGGGCCTTGGCCATCAGCGAGGTCTGGTGCTTGAGCTCATCGATGGTCTCCGGCGACAGCGAGTACGGCGGCAGCGAGCAGGCCGAGTCGCCCGAGTGCACGCCAGCCTGTTCGATGTGCTCCATCACGCCGCCGATGAAGGTGGCTTCGCCGTCCGAGATGCAGTCGACGTCGACTTCGATGGCGTCGTTCAGGAAACGGTCCAGCAGCACCGGCGAATCGTTCGACACCTTGACCGCTTCGCGCATGTAGCGCTCGAGGTCGCGCTGCTCGTGGACGATCTCCATCGCGCGGCCGCCCAGCACGTAGGACGGGCGCACCACCAGCGGGTAGCCGATTTCGTCGGCCAGCGCCAGCGCGTCGGCTTCGGTGCGCGCAGTGCGGTTCGGCGGCTGGCGCAGGCCGAGCTTCTGCAGCAGCTGCTGGAAGCGCTCGCGGTCTTCGGCGGCGTCGATCATGTCCGGCGAGGTGCCGATGATCGGCACGCCGTTGGCTTCCAGGTCCAGCGCGAGCTTCAGCGGGGTCTGGCCGCCGTACTGCACGATCACGCCTACCGGCTTTTCCAGGTCGACGATTTCCAGCACGTCTTCCAGCGTCAGCGATTCGAAGTACAGGCGGTCCGAGGTGTCATAGTCGGTCGACACGGTCTCCGGGTTGCAGTTGACCATGATGGTCTCGTAGCCGTCGTCGCGCATGGCGAGGGCCGCGTGTACGCAGCAGTAGTCGAACTCGATGCCCTGGCCGATACGGTTCGGGCCACCGCCCAGCACCATGATCTTCTTCTTGTCGGTCGGGTTGGACTCGCACTCCTCGTCATAGGTCGAGTACATGTAGGCGGTATTCGTCGCGAACTCGGCGGCGCAGGTATCGACGCGCTTGTACACCGGACGGATGCCCAGCGCATGGCGGCGCTCGCGCACGGCCTGTGGCGTGGTCTGCATCAGGAAGGCCAGGCGGCGGTCCGAGAAGCCCTTCTGCTTGAGCTTGTAGAGCAGCGGCTTGTCCAGGCTTTCCAGCTTCTGGTGATCCAGCCACAGTTCGATGTCGACGATCTCCTTGATCTGCACCAGGAACCACGGATCGATCTTGGTGAGGTTGTGCACCTCTTCCAGCGTGAAGCCCTGGGCGAATGCGTCGCCCACGTACCAGATGCGCTCCGGACCCGGCTCGCCCAGCTCCTCTTCGATCTTCTCGCGGTCGCGGGTCTTCTCGTTCAGGCCATCGACGCCCACTTCCAGGCCGCGCAGGGCCTTCTGGAAGGATTCCTGGAAGGTGCGGCCCATGGCCATCACCTCGCCCACCGATTTCATCTGGGTGGTCAGGTGCTTGTCCGCGGTCGGGAATTTTTCGAAGGTGAAGCGCGGGATCTTGGTGACCACGTAGTCGATCGAGGGCTCGAACGAGGCCGGGGTGGCGCCGCCGGTGATCTCGTTGCGCAGCTCGTCCAGCGTGAAGCCGACCGCCAGTTTCGCCGCAACTTTAGCAATGGGGAAGCCGGTGGCCTTCGAGGCCAGCGCCGAGGAACGCGACACGCGCGGGTTCATCTCGATGACGATCATGCGGCCGTCCTTCGGATTGATCGCGAACTGCACGTTCGACCCGCCGGTGTCGACGCCGATCTCGCGCAGCACGTTGATCGACGCGTTGCGCATGATCTGGTATTCCTTGTCGGTCAGCGTCTGCGCCGGCGCGACGGTGATCGAGTCGCCGGTGTGCACGCCCATCGGATCCAGGTTCTCGATCGAGCAGATGATGATGCAGTTGTCCTTCTTGTCGCGGACGACTTCCATCTCGTACTCTTTCCAGCCGAGCAGCGATTCTTCGATCAGCAGCTCGCTGGTGGGCGAGGCTTCCAGGCCGCGCTTGCAGATCGCTTCGAATTCCTCTTCGTTATAGGCGATGCCGCCGCCGCTGCCGCCCATCGTGAACGACGGACGGATGATGGTCGGGAAGCCCAGCTCGCGCTGCACTTCACGCGCCTCGTCCATCGAATGCGCCACGCCCGAGCGTGCCGAACCGAGGCCGATCTTGGTCATCGCGTCCTTGAACTTGGAACGGTCCTCGGCCTTGTCGATCGCTTCCGGCGTCGCGCCGATCAGCTCGACCTTGTACTTTTCCAGCACGCCGTTGTGGTGAAGGTCGAGCGCACAGTTGAGCGCGGTCTGGCCGCCCATGGTCGGCAGGATCGCGTCCGGGCGTTCCTTGTCGATGATGCGCTCGACGACCTTCCAGGTGATCGGTTCGATGTAGGTGACGTCCGCGGTTTCCGGGTCGGTCATGATGGTCGCCGGGTTCGAATTGACCAGGATGACCTTGTAGCCTTCTTCGCGCAGGGCCTTGCAGGCCTGGGCGCCGGAATAGTCGAATTCGACGGCCTGGCCGATGACGATCGGGCCCGCGCCGATGATCAGGATGCTTTTGATATCACTACGTTTTGGCATTTATTTCTTCTCCGCGGCTTGCATCATGTTGATGAAGCGGTCAAACAGGTAGGCGACGTCGGTCGGGCCGGGCGAGGCTTCCGGGTGACCCTGGAAGCAGAAGGCCGGCTTGTCGGTACGCTCGAAGCCCTGCAGCGAGCCGTCGAACAGCGACACGTGGGTGACGCGGCAGTTGGCGGGCAAGGTCTCCGGGTCGACCGCGAAACCGTGGTTCTGCGAGGTGATCAGGACCTTCTTCGAATCGAGGTCCTGCACCGGGTGGTTGGCGCCGTGGTGGCCGAACTTCATCTTCATGGTCTTGGCGCCGGAAGCCAGCGCCATGATCTGGTGGCCGAGGCAGATGCCGAAGGTCGGGATGCCCTTCTCGATCAGCTCGCTGCTGGCCTTGATGGCGTAGTCGCAGGGTTCCGGGTCGCCCGGGCCGTTGGCCAGGAAGATGCCGTCCGGATTCAGCGCCAGCGCGTCGGCGGCGGTCGCCTGGGCCGGCAGCACGGTCACCTTGCAGCCGCGCTCGGCCAGCATGCGCAGGATGTTGCGCTTGACGCCGTAGTCGAAGGCGACCACGTGGTATTGCGGATTGTCCTGCTTGCCGAAGCCTTCGCCGAGCTTCCACTCGGTTTCGGTGAACACGTAGGGTTCTTTCACCGACACCACCTTGGCCAGGTCCATGCCGGCCAGGCCCGGGAAGGAACGCGCCAGTTCCAGCGCCTGCGCTTCCAGCGGCTCCTTGCCCTGGATGCCGGTCAGGATGGCGCCGGCCTGCGCGCCCTTCTCGCGCAGGATGCGGGTCAGCTTGCGGGTGTCGATGCCGGCGATGGCGACCACGTTTTCCTGCTTCAGGTAGTCCGACAGCGACTGGGTAGAACGGAAATTCGATGCCAGCAGCGGCAGGTCACGGATGATCAGGCCGGCGGCGTGAACCTTGGAGGCCTCGACGTCGGCGGCATTCACGCCGTAGTTGCCGATGTGGGGGTACGTCAGGGTAACGATCTGACGCGAATAGCTGGGGTCGGTGAGGATTTCCTGGTAGCCCGTGATCGCGGTATTGAAGACCACTTCACCGGTCGTGTGGCCGGTGGCACCAATGGAATAGCCTTTGAAAATCGTTCCGTCTGCGAGGGCCAGGATGGCCGGGACGGCTGGGCCAGAAAAAAATGGCGGCAAGGGTAACTCCCAATAAAGTTACCGTAGCTGCGCCACGTCAGACCGACATCCAACAAACCCGGGCGGAAGAGCATCTGCCGGTAGCTGGACATCTAGTTGAATGAGGGATGGTGGGTAGTCGCTACGGCAAATGTGTGAATGGTTAAACTTCCAAATTATAGCGCAGATTGCCCTTATTCGGCAATGCAGCAATTTTAGAAAAGGGCCTAGATTTTGCCCAGATGTGCGCAAAAGCGGCGCGCGAAGCGCTGTTTGCTGCTTTCACGAAATAAAAGAAAAGCGCCCGCAGGCTAATGCCGGTCACTTGAAAGCCGCGGCTCATCCGTAGGGTGGGCGGGTCTCCCGCCCACGCGGTCAAATTACAGTACCGCAGCTCGTACGGCTGTTCATATTGCAACTACACCGCGTGGGCGGGGGACCCGCCCACCCTACAACTGCTTTCACGAAATAAAAGAAAAGCGCCCGCAGGCGCCTTTCCGGAACAACCAGGTAACAGGATGGGGCTTATACCGCGGTCAAGGCGGCGATGCCGGCCTTGGCGACCTGCGCATCTTCATTCGACTTCACGCCCGACACGCCGACCGCACCGATGACATGGCCGTCGACGATCACCGGCACGCCGCCTTCGAGCATGCCTTCCAGCTCGGGCGCCGACAGGAAGGACATGCGGCCGTTGTTGATCACGTCCTCATAGACCTTCGATTCGCGGCGGCCGAGCGCGGCGGTCTTGGCCTTGGCCGGGGCGATGTAGGACGAGGTCGCCGCGGCGCCGTCCAGGCGCTGGAACCACAGCAGATGGCCGCCGTCGTCGACGATGGCGAAGGACACGGCCCAGTTGTTGCGCAGCGCTTCGGCTTCGGCGCCCGCAGCGATCTTCTTGACGTCTTCCAGGGTGAGGTAAGGCTTGGTTTGCATAGGGCTTCCTGTTTATTGTGGCGCTTGTTGCTTGGCCTTGAGCTTGGCCTTGATCTGCGGCATCACGGCTGCGGCCGCCTGCTCGCCGGCGAGGATCGCCAGGTTCCGGTTACTGAAATCGGCGCTGCCCATGTTACCGAGATTCGGCGTGATGACCACGTCCGCTTCCTTCAGCTCGAAATGGTTGAGGCGTTGGCCCATGATGCTGAAGGTCTGCATCAGGACGTCGAGCGAACTGGCGGTGGCCGCCCCTTCGGTCGCGCTCGAGATGTTCACGGCGATAATGAAATCAGCACCCATGTCCTTGGTGAACTTGACTGGCACCGGCGCCACCAGGCCGCCGTCGACATAGGTATTCGCACCGATCTTGACCGGCTGGAACACGCTCGGCACGGCGGACGAGGCGCGCACGGCCATGCCGGTATTGCCCTTGTTAAAAAGAATCGGCTTGCCGGTCTTGAGGTCGGTGGCCACGGCGCCGAAGCGGATCTTCAGGCGCTCCATCGGCACGTTGCCGATCGCCTTGTTGACGTAACTCTGCAGCGCCTCCCCTTTCAGCACGCCGGTGGACTTGCCGAACAGCGGCAGCGCCCAGTCGGAGATGGTCGCTTCGTCCATCGCCAGCGCCGTCTTCTGCAGGGTGAAGCCATTCATGCCGGAAGCGTACAGGGAGCCGACCACCGAGCCGGCGCTGGTGCCGACCACGATCTCGGGCACGATGCCCTGAGCTTCGAGCGCCTTGATGACACCGATGTGGGCGAAGCCGCGGGCGGCGCCGCCACCGAGGGCAAGGCCGATTTTCACCTTGCGCGGCGGCGCGGGCGGGGTCACCTGCTGGGCGACCGGTGTGGCGGGCGGCGGGGTCGGGGTGCTGCCGCAGGCGCTCAGAAGCAGCGCGGCGCAGGCGATCAAGGAGCGACGACGAGAATACATATGCGGGGCGAAAAAGGACGAGCCGAGATTGTACCTCGTCCAGCCTGCCACCCGCACGGCCTGCTCTTGAATGACGCTTCAGCCGGGCAGCGAAGTATTCGGCAACACCGCCGTAAAAATACTGCCCTTCCCCGGCACCGAACTGATCTGCAGTCGGCCGCCGTGGCGCAGCAGGACGTGCTTGACGATCGCCAGCCCCAGGCCGGTGCCCTGGGTCTCGCGCGAGCGGCTCTTGTCCACCCGATAAAAGCGTTCGGTCAGGCGCGAGATGTGGATCGGTTCGATGCCGATGCCGCAGTCGGTGACCGAGAAGCGCAGGTCGTCGGGGCCGCGGGTCCACGACAGGCGGATGGTGCCGCCGTTCGGCGAATAGCGCACCGCATTCGAGGCCAGGTTGGCAAAGGCGCTGCGCAGCTCTTCCAGGCTGCCCATCACGTCGGGGCCATCGATCTCGATGTCTACCTGGTGGCGCCCGCCGGACAGGGCGCGGGCTTCCGCGGCGACCGAATCGACCATCGCGCGCATGTCCACCCGCTCGCGCTTGAGCGGGAATTCGTCCGATTCCAGGCGCGACAGGGTCAGCATGTCGCCGATCAGGCGCTGCATGCGGTGCGCCTGTTCGGTCATCAGTTCCAGGTGGGCGGTGCGGGTGGCCACGTCCAGCCCCGGGTCGGACATCGCGATCTCGAGGAAGCCAACGATCACGGTCAGCGGCGTGCGCAGTTCGTGCGAAGCGTTGGCGATGAAGTCGCGCCGCATCGCTTCGATGCGCTCGGTATCGGTGGCGTCGTGCGTCACCAGGATCTGGCGCCGGTTCTCGAAGGGGATGATGCGGCATTCGAGCTTGCGGCCGCGGAAGGACAGGGTCAGCGGCTGCTCGTAGCGGCCCAGGATCACGTAGTCGATGAACTCGGGATGGCGCACCAGGTTCGTCACGCGCAGGCCCTTGTCGCGCGCCATGGTGAGCCCGAGGTGGCGCTCGGCCGCCTCGTTGCACCATTCGAGGAACAGCACGTCGTCCATGATCGCCACGCCTTCCGGCAGCAGCTGCATCGCCTGGCGGAAGCGCGCCAGCCATTCGGCCATCTCGGCCTGGTGGCGCTCGTCCTCGCGCCGCAGGCGGTACAGGCGCGCAAAGACATCGGTCCAGGCGCCCCACCCGTCCGGCAGGCGGCTCGAGTGCGGGTCGTTCAGCCATTCGCCCAGTTCGTGCAGGTAGCGCAGCTGGACGAACAGCGCGATCACCACGGCGGCCAGCGCGAACACGAGCGCGGACACCAGGTCGGACATCCACCATACGATGCCGGCGGCCGCGAACACGAGCCCCAGGCGCAGGACGGCCGGCACCCAGAACAGCAGCTTCGGATTGATCGAACTCACCGTTTCGTCAGCCACGCGCCGCTCACTTCTCGGACAGCATGTAGCCGACGCTGCGCACCGTGCGGATCAGGCCATCGGCGGTTTTCAGCGCCTTGCGCAGGCGAAGCACGTGCACGTCGACCGTGCGCTCCTCGATCACGGCGTGGTCGCCCCACACCTTGTCGAGCAGCTGGGCGCGCGAGAACACGCGCTCGCGGTGGGCCATCAGGAACTTCAGCAGCTTGTATTCGGCGTTGCCGATGTCGATCTGCTGGTTCTCGACCGAGACCGTGCAGCTGTTCGGGTCGAGCACCACGGTGCCGGCGCGCAGCGGGGCCTCGGCCAGGTGCGGGCTCTTGCGGCGCAGCAGCGCCCGCGAGCGCGCCAGCAGCTCGCGCGGCGAGAACGGCTTGGTGACGTAGTCGTCGGCGCCCGTATTCAGGCCGGCGATCTTGTCCTCCTCCATGCTCTTCGCGGTCAGCATGATCACCGGGATCTCCTGGAAGTCGCGGTCGCCGCGCAGGCGCGAGAGCAGGCGCAGGCCGCTCTGGTCGGGCAGCATCCAGTCCAGCAGCACCAGGTCGGGCTTGCCGCGCGTGATGCTGTCCCAGGCGCCGCCCACCGTGTCGGCGGTGCGGATGTCCCAGCCGGCTTCACGCAGCGAATACTTCACCAGTTCGACGATCGCGGGTTCGTCTTCGACCAGCAGGACGCTCGTGTTGTCCGCCATGCCTAGTAGCCCGCCTGCTCGGTGACCACCGGCTTGCTGTGGCGGATGTCGCGGCCTTCGACCACGTAGATCACGTATTCGGCGATGTTCTTGGCGTGGTCGCCGATGCGCTCGATGGCCTTGGCCACCCACAGGGTATCCAGCGCCGACGAGATGGTGCGCGGGTCTTCCATCATGAAGGTGATCAGGTTGCGCAGGATGGTGCGGAATTCGTGGTCGATCACTTCGTCGGCCGCGATCATTTCCAGCGCCTGCTTGCCGTCCAGGCGGGCAAAGGCGTCGAGCGCATTGTGCAGCAGGTCGGTGGTGGCGCGCGCGATGGTGCGCACCATGTCGTAGTGCGCGAACGGGGTGCCGCCGCGCTCGTGCAGGCCCTTGGCGGTGCGCGCGATCTTCGAGGCTTCGTCGCCGATACGTTCCAGGTCGGTGATGACCTTGATGGTGGCCATCACGGTGCGCAGGTCGTTCGCGGTCGGCTGGCGGCGCACGATCAGGTGGCTGCAGGCGTCGTCGAGCTGCACTTCGAGCTGGTTGACGGCCTGGTCGTCGGCGATCACGCGGTCGGCGCGCGCCGAATCGCCCACGCGGAAGCATTCGATCGCTTCGTCGAACGCGGTTTCCACCATGCCGCCCATCAGCAGGACCTTGGATCGAATCGCTTCCAGTTCCTGATCATACTGTTTGGATGAATGCTCGCCCGTCATAACTGCTCTCCAATCTCGTAATCGTATTCTATTCTTGTGATCAGCCGAAGCGGCCGGTGATGTAGTCTTGCGTCTCTTTGCGGGCCGGATTCATGAAGATCTGGTCGGTCTCGCCGAATTCCACCAGCTCGCCCAGGTACATATAGGCAGTGTAATCGGAACAGCGGGCCGCCTGCTGCATGTTGTGGGTCACGATGGTGATCGTGTAATCCTGTTTCAGCTCGCTGATCAGTTCTTCGATCTTGGCGGTCGAAATCGGGTCCAGGGCGGAAGTCGGCTCGTCCAGCAGCAGGACGTCCGGCTTCACCGCCACGCCGCGCGCGATGCACAGGCGCTGCTGCTGGCCGCCGGACAGCGACAGGCCGCTCTTATTCAGCTTGTCCTTGGCTTCTTCCCACAGGGCCGCCTTTTTCAGGGCCCACTCGACGCGCTCGTCCATCTCGCCCTTGGACAGGTTCTCGTACAGGCGCACGCCGAAGGCGATGTTGTCGTAGATCGACATCGGGAACGGGGTCGGCTTCTGGAACACCATGCCGACTTTCGCGCGCAGCATGTTGACGTCCACGCCCGGCTCCAGGATGTTGCGGCCGCGGTAGAGGATCGAACCTTCGGCGCGCTGGCCCGGGTACAGGTCGTACATGCGGTTCAGGGTGCGCAGCAGGGTCGACTTGCCGCAGCCCGAAGGACCGATAAAGGCGGTCACCTGCTTGTCGTGGATGTCGAGCGATACGTTCTTCAGGCTCTGGGTCTTCCCGTAGAAGAAATTCAGGCCCTCGATCTCGATCGTCTTGGCTTTGGCGGCGCTAGGTGCCGTCTTGGTCATGGCTTGGGTCATCACGTTGGTCATTCCAAATAGGTTCGTTGTCGGTCAGCGCGGGGTCTTCTGGGTGAACAGGGTGCGCGACACGATGTTCAGGGCCAGCACGGTGAAGGTCACCAGCAGCGCGCCACCCCAGGCCAGCGAGCGCCAGTCGTCGTAGGGACTCATCGCGTAGGTGTAGATCACCACCGGCAGGTTGGCCATCGGCTGGGTCATGTCGGTGCTGAAGAACTGGTTGTTCAGGGCGGTGAACAGCAGCGGCGCGGTTTCGCCCGAGACGCGGGCCACGGCCAGCAGCACGCCGGTGATCACGCCGGCCTTCACGGCGCGCAGGCGCACCGTCATCGCCACCTTCCAGTGCGGTGCGCCGAGGGCGTAGGCCGCTTCCAGCAGGCTGTTGGGCACCAGGCGCAGCATGTTGTCGGTGGTGCGCACCACCACCGGAATCGCGATCAGGGACAGGGCGATCGAGCCGGCATAGCCGGCGAAGTTGCCGACCTTCGAGACATACAGGGCGTAGACGAACACGCCGATCACGATCGAGGGCGCCGACAGCATGATGTCGGTGACGAAGCGCGTCACTTGCGCGAACTTGTTGTTCTCGCCGTATTCCGCCAGGTAGATGCCTGCCAGGATGCCGATCGGGGTGCTGACCAGGGTCGACAGGCCGACCATCATCAGGCTGCCGACGATGGCGTTGCGCAGGCCGCCCGGGCTGCCCGGGGCCGGCGTATCCATCGTGAACAGGGCGGTCGACAGGCCGCCGAAGCCTTCCTTGACCAGGGTGGCCAGGATCCAGAGCAGCACCGCCAGGCCGAGGCCCATGGCGACGATCGACAGGAAGATGCCGACGCGGTGCGCCAGCAGGCGCTTGCGGTAGACAGGGTTTTTCACGGCGCCGTGCATTATTTGGTTCCTTCTTTGCGGGACATACCGATCAACATCAGCTTCGCGGCCGACAGCACGATGAAGGTGATGGCGAACAGGATCAGGCCCAGGGCGAACAGCGAAGACTGGTGCATCGCCGAGGTGGCTTCGTTGAACTCGTTGGCCAGGGTCGAGGAGATCGAATTACCGGCCGAGAACAGCGACCAGGACAGGTCGTGCGCGTTGCCGATCACGAAGGTGACGGCCATGGTCTCGCCCAGGGCGCGGCCCAGGCCCAGCATCACGCCGCCCACCACGCCGGTGCGGGTGTAAGGCAGCACCACCTTGCGCACCACTTCCCACTTGGTGCAGCCGAGGCCATACGCCGATTCCTTCAGCACGGTCGGCACGACCTCGAACACGTCGCGCATCACGGAGGCGATGAAGGGGATGATCATGATCGCCAGGATCAGGCCGGCGGTCAGGATGCCGATGCCCATGGTCGGACCCTGGAACAGCTGGCCGATCACCGGCAGCTGGCCGATGGTGTTCTTCAGCAGCGGCTGCACGTGGTCGGCGAACAGCGGGGCGAACACGAAGAAGCCCCACATGCCGTAGATGATCGACGGGACGCCCGCGAGCAGCTCGACCGCGGTGCCCAGGGGGCGGCGCAGCCAGGCCGGGCAGATTTCGGTGAGGAACAGGGCGATGCCGAAGCTGATCGGAAACGCCACCGCCAGCGCGATGATCGAGGTGGCGAGCGTACCCCAGATCGCGATCATGGCGCCGAACTGGTCGCCCACCGGATCCCACTCGACCCGGGTGATGAAGGCGGGGCCGAATTCCTTCAGCGCCGGCGCCGCGCCGAGGAACAGGGAGACGATGATCCCGACCAGCACCAGGAGCACGGTGGCCGCGAACAGCAAGGTGAGTTTATGGAAGAGGAAGTCCTGGATGCGCTGCTTGCGCATGGTATTGCGCAGGGCGGCGGCCTGGCGGGCTTCGGTCTCGGATAAGGCCTGGCCGGTCAGCTCGTCCAGCGCGACGGAGGGTTGTACGCTCATGGCTCTTTTGTCAATCTTCTTGGCAAACGGAAGGGCCGTACTGGCCGGCCCTCCCCTGCGCGGTTTCAATAATTACCAGATCGCCTTGCCCGATGCGTCTTTCACGTTGGCGCGCCAGGCGTCCTGCACCAGCTTGGTGACGCTGTCCGGCATCGGCACGTAGTCCAGCTCGACGGCGGAAGCGTCGCCGTTCTTGTAGGCCCAGTCGAAGAACTTCAGGACTTCCTTGCCGCGGTTACCGTCAGCCTGGCTCTTGTGCACCAGGATGTAGGAGACACCGGTGATCGGCCAGCTGGCCTTGCCCGGCTGGTTGGTCAGCACCACAGCGAAGCCCGGGGTCCCGGTCCAGTTGGCGCCGGCGGCCGCGGCCTTGAAGGCTTCGTCGTCCGGCTGCAGGAAGGCGCCGTCCTTGTTCTGCAGCTGGGTATGCTGCATCTTGTTGCGCTTGGCGTAGGCCCACTCGACGTAGCCAATCGCGCCCTTGATGCGCTGCACGTTGGCGGCCACGCCTTCGTTGCCCTTGCCGCCCACGCCCACGGCCCACTTGACGGTGGTGCCGGCGCCGATCTTGGCCTTGAATTCAGGGCTCATCTGCGACAGGTAGTCGGTGAACAGAAAGGAGGTGCCCGAGCTGTCCGCACGGCGCACGACGGTGATGTCGTCGGCCGGGAGCTTGACGCCCGGGTTCAGCGCGGCGATCGGCTGGGCGTTCCATTTGGTGATCTTGCCCAGGTAGATATCGGCCAGCACCGGACCGGTCAGCTTGATCTGGCCCGGGGCGGTGCCCGGCACGTTCACGACCGGGACCACGCCGCCCATGATGGCCGGGAACTGGAACAGGCCGGCGCTGGTGAGCTCGGCGGCCGGCAGCGGCATGTCGGAGGCGCCGAAGTCCACGGTCTTGGCCTTGATCTGCTTGATGCCCGCGCCCGAACCGACCGACTGGTAATTCAGGCCGGTGCCAGAGGCTTTCTGGTAAAGCTCGGCCCACTTGGCGTAGACCGGATACGGGAACGTGGCGCCGGCGCCGGTGATGGTGGCTGCCTGCACGTTGGCGGCGAAGCTGGCGGCTGCGATAGCGATGGAGGCGAACAGGTGCTTCATGCGCATGATGGATCCTTTCGAGAGGTCCGGGATTCGGTCCCGTTTCATTGACGCTGCGAAGTCTACTGGCCGAATATGACAAGTTGATGACAGATGTAATAATCGGCGTCACACAGAGGGAAAGCCGTGCGTCATGCGGCCGGGTTGGCGGGGGCGCGCCAACGCGATTGTGACAGCTCCCGACGCCTCCGAAGCAGGCCGATCCGATGTAAAAATATTCACGCAAGCGGCAGCCTGGCGACCTTGTAAATACGAAGCGGTCTGCTAAGCTGAAAGCGTATCTTTACAGGGAGGGGATGCTGAAAAGCGTTCGTATGTATGTTGAGTGTTATGGTGTTTGGCATACTCAGCGGCCTGGTGGGTCTCGTGGCTTTCGAGATCTGGCAGGAAGTGCAGGGTAGCCGGGATGGCTTGTACGATCACTATCACGAATAGTGCCGGTCCGATTCTCCGGACCATGTCATAAAGCGACAAAACGGCGAGGCCCAGAGGGCACTCGCCGTTTTGCTTGTGAAGCGGATCGGTGTCAGCGCAGGAAGCGCGCCACCGCCGTCATCGCCGCCAGTTCCAGGTTCAGGAACTGGAAGCCGACCTTGAATTCGCCATTGCTGAAGATGCAATACAGCGCCTTGGCGCGCGCGCTGATCGGGACCTGCTTGCCGTCGACCAGCAGGTCGAAGCTGACCTGCCCGGTCTGTCCGACCAGCAGCGGGTCCGGCAGGTTGATGCTGACGCCGTTGGCGCCCAGGTCGCTGGTGCGGCCGCTGACAGGCGCCGCGCCTTCCATCGCGACGCGCGCCCGCACGCGCAGCACCTTGCGTTCGGATTTTCTTTGTTCTGTAAACACGTTAAGCCATTGAGAATACGGTTGAGCCAGGCGCTATTATAAAAGCTCGGCCGCGCATTTAGTCCAGTTCGCGCAGCTTGGTAAACGCCTCGTCGATACGCTCCACCGCCACGATGGTCATGCCCTCGATCTTCTGCTTCGGCACGTTCGCTTTCGGGATCACGGCGACCGAAAAACCGAGCTTGGCCGCCTCGCGCAGGCGCTCCTGGCCGCGCGGCGCCGGACGGATTTCGCCGGCCAGGCCGACTTCGCCGAACACCACCAGCCCACGCGGCAGCGGCTTGTTGCGCATCGACGAGTTGATCGCCAGGAGGACGGCCAGGTCGGCCGCCGGTTCGGTGATCTTCACCCCGCCCACGGCGTTGATGAACACGTCCTGGTCGAAGGCGGCGATGCCGGCATGGCGGTGCAGCACCGCCAGCAGCATGGCCAGGCGGTTCTGTTCCAGGCCGACAGACAGCCGCCGCGCATTGGGTAAATGGCTGGCGTCGACCAGGGCCTGGATCTCGACCAGCAAGGGACGCGTGCCTTCCTGGGTCACCATCACGCAGGAACCCGGCACCTGGCTGTCGTGCTGCGACAGGAACAGGGCGGACGGGTTCGACACGCCCTTCAGGCCCTTTTCCGTCATCGCGAACACGCCCAGCTCGTTGACGGCGCCGAAGCGGTTCTTGATCGCCCGCACCAGGCGGAAGCTCGACTGGGTATCGCCTTCGAAATACAGCACGGTGTCGACGATGTGCTCGAGCACGCGCGGACCGGCCAGCGCGCCCTCTTTCGTCACGTGGCCGACCAGGATGATGGTGACTCCGGTCTGCTTGGCGACGCGGGTGAGCTGGGCCGCGCATTCGCGCACCTGAGCCACCGAGCCCGGCGCCGACGTGAGCGCGTCGGAATACAGGGTCTGGATCGAGTCGATCACCGCCACTTCGGGCTTCAGGTCGGCCAGGGTGCCGAGGATTTTTTCTAACTGGATCTCGGCCTGGAGCTTGAGTTCGGCCGAATCCACCGACAGGCGGCGCGCGCGCAGCGCGATCTGGGCGCCGGATTCTTCGCCGCTGACATATAGCGTGTTGCGGGTGGCGGCCAGGTTGGCCAGGGCCTGCAGCAGCAGGGTCGACTTGCCGATGCCGGGGTCGCCGCCGATCAGCACCACGCCGCCCGCCACCAGGCCGCCGCCCAGCACGCGGTCGAATTCCTCGATGCCGGTCCCGAAGCGCGGCACGTCGAGGGCTTCGATGTCCTTCAGGGACAGCACCGGCGCGGTCTGCGCCAGGGCCTTGTGGGCCGCCTGGGACATGCGGTTGACGCCGGGGGCGTCGACCACGGTTTCCACCATCGTGTTCCAGGCCTTGCAATCCGGGCACTGGCCGGACCAGCGGCTGGCGACGCCGCCACACTCGCTGCAGACAAAAGAGGTACGTGCCTTAGCCATCGCTTCCCATTCTTCCTTCAAGTACGCGCACCCGCGGGGCGAGTGCGCACATCAGTTCATAGCCGATCGTGCCGGCGGCCTGGGCCACCTCGTCGATCGGCAGGCCGTCGCCCCACAGCAGCACCTTGCTGCCGACCCGGGCATTGGGCACCGGGGTGAGATCCACCGTCATCATATCCATCGACACCCGGCCCACCAGGGTGGTTCGCCTGCCGTCGACGATCACCGGAGTGCCGTGCGGCGCGTGGCGCGGGTAGCCGTCGGCATAGCCGCAGGCCACCACCCCCACCGTCATCGGCCCCGGCGCTTCGAAACGGCTGCCGTAGCCGACCGTATCGCCCGCCTCCAGCTGCTGGATCCCGATGATCTCCGAGCGCAGGGTCATGGTCGGACGCAGGCCATAGTCCGCCGCCGCCCGTCCGCCCGGGGTGCCGCCGTACAGCATGATGCCGGGGCGGACCCAGTCGTTCGAGAGCATGCCGGCCAGCTCGGCGCCGTGCAGCACGCCGCCGGAATTCGACAGGCTGCGCTCGCCCGGCAAGTCACCCGCGCCATACTGGAAGCGGCGCACCTGTTCGGCGATGGTCAGGCGCGGGTGCTCCAGCTCGTCCGCATTGGCGAAGTGGGTCATGTGCGTGATGTTGCGGATGCCCGGGATGGCGCGCAGGCGCTTGTACGCGGCCGCGTACTCGTCCGGCGTAAAGCCCAGGCGGTTCATTCCCGTATTCATCTTCAGGTGCACATCGATCGGGCGGTACAGCTGGGTATATTCCAGCATCTTGACCTGCTCGATATTGTGGACCGTACTATTGATATTGTGTTCGGCCAGCAGCGGCACGTCCGAGGCATCGAACATCCCCTCCAGCAGCAGGATCGGCTTGATCCAGCCCGCTTCGCGCAGGCGCAGCGCGTTTTCGGTTTCCACCAGGGCCAGGCCGTCGGCCTGGGCAAAGCCGCGCATGCCGCGTTCCAGCCCGTGACCATAGGCGTTGGCCTTGACCACGGCCCAGATCTTCGCGAGCGGCGCCTCAGTGCGCACCCGGGACAGGTTGTGCTGCATCGAGTCGAGGTGGATGGTGGCGGAAAGCGGTCGGGGCATGGCAAAAACCGGCTTCGAGCGGTGTGGGGGGAATAAGGGGTCTATTTTACCGGACCGGGCCCGACTACGCTTTTGACATGGCGGGTTTTCTTTTGGCGCAGGGGGCATTCATGGTATAAAGCAACTCGGACCAGTTTTTACTCTTTTCGAATGAACCGTGGTTTTTATACCATCATGGCGGCGCAGTTCTTCTCGTCGCTGGCAGACAATGCGCTCCTCTTTGTTGCGATCAGTCTGCTGACGTCGATGAACGCCCCGGCTTCACTGACTCCCCTGCTGAAGCTGTCATTCGTACTCTTCTACGTACTGCTGGCCGCCTTCGTCGGCGCGTTCGCCGATTCGCTGCCCAAGGGCCGCGTGATGTTCATCGCGAACCTGATCAAGATTTCCGGCTGCGCGCTGATGTTCTTCGGCGTGCACCCGCTGCTGGCCTATGCCGTCGTCGGCTTCGGCGCGGCCGTCTATTCGCCCGCCAAGTACGGCATCCTGACCGAACTGCTGCCGCCCGAGAAGCTGGTCCCTGCCAATGGCTGGATCGAAGGCCTGACCGTGATGTCGATCATCCTCGGCACCGTGCTGGGCGGGACCCTGGCGGGCGAACGCGGCTCCGCTTTCCTCCTCAGCCTGGGTGTGCCGGGCCTCGACACCGGCGCCCATGCCGCGATGAGCGTGGTGGTCGTGATCTACGTGCTGGCCGCCCTGTTCAACCTGCGCATCCCGGATACCGGCGCGCGCTACGAGCACCAGGAGCGCAACCCGGCCAAGCTGATCGCCGATTTCGCCAACTGCTCCGCCACCCTGTGGCGCGACAAGCTGGGCCAGATCTCGCTGGCCGTGACCACCCTGTTCTGGGGCGCCGGCGCAACCCTGCAGTTCATCGTGCTGGAATGGGCCGAGCGCTCGCTGCACATGCCGCTCGACAAGGCCAGCAACCTGATCGGCGTGTTCGCGATCGGCGTGGCCCTGGGCGCGGCGATGGCGGCGCGCATGATCCCGCTGCGCAAGTCGCTGACCGTGATCCCGCTCGGTATCATCATGGGCCTGGTGGTCTGCATCATGATTTTCGTGACCTCGGTGACCCTGGCCTTCCCGCTGCTGGCCCTGATCGGCTTCCTGGCAGGCTTCTTCGTGGTGCCGATGAACGCCCTGCTGCAGCACCGCGGCCACGTCCTGATGAGCGCCGGCCACTCGATCGCGGTACAGAATTTCAACGAGAACCTGTCGATCCTGACCATGCTGGCGCTGTACGCGATCATGATCACCCTGAACCTGGACCTGGACATCATCATCGTCCTGTTCGGCACCTCGCTGGCCGCCCTTATGTTCTTCATCGGGCGCCGCCATGCGGCGAACCAGCGCGAGCACGATTCGCTGGCGCTGATTGGGGAAGAAAAACACTGATTCATTCCACGTATTACAGAGGCGCAAAGCACCTGTAATACGTATCACACGGCCTTGACCATCCGTCGTGCAGCGGCGCGCTCGCGCCAGTCGTTCGGCACGATGAAGCCGCGTTCGATCTCCTCGATCGTCCCCGGCGTGTAGCGCACGCTGGATACCAGCACCGGCGTCGACGAGGTCTCGAACTGGGCCGACAGCTCGGCGTGCAGCTGGGCGCGGCTCAGCATCCAGGTGGCCGACGCGGCCTTGAACGGCGCCAGCCACTGCAGGCGAGGCAGCATCAGGAATTCTTCCCCGACCAGGCTGTCGATCTCGTCCAGTGAGCACCAGAAACCGCGGCAATGGCCGGCGGCGATGCCGCGCATGTCGGGCCAGGAGCCGGCGGGGTAGAACAGCCAGCCCTTCACCAATGCCCGGGCCTTGGACACGGGACGCGGCAGCAGGGCCTGGGCGGCCGGATGCGCGCCCAGGCTGAGCTGGCGCTCGAACACCTTGCGCATTTTGATCCCGAGGCTGTCGGCTAGGTTGGGGCCGACCAGGGCGTCGAATTGTTGGCCGCCCTCCCCGTCCAACAGGTAAAACTTGGTGGCGAACTCGATGTGCTCGAGCGCCTCGGCACCGTCTTCCAGCAGAAAGTCGAATTCGCCGATGGTGTCATTGGGACTGGCGCGTACCTGCAGGCCGTGCGCCACCAGGCGGCCCTGCTCTTGGTAATAGAAGGCCATCAGCTTTTCGGCATACAGGCCGAGGCGCGTGTAGATCTTGCCGCCCAGCGCCGCGTCGAGCGGCGCCGGATCGAAGTCGAGGCGCGCGAGCCAGTCGGCGACGTCAAGGCCTATCGGACCGATGGTGGCGATGCGGCCGGCCCATTGGGGGTCGTCGGCATCGAGCAGGTCCGGCGCGTCGAGCAGCCAGGCCAGCGCCCGCACCCGGGCGCGCCGCAGGTGGCCCCAGCGGCGGTGAAAGCCTTGCTGGTAGCTCTCAGCCGGCGCGTCCATGTTCGGATCGCGCGCGGCACAGGTCGGCCCAGGCCAGCGCCTTATCAGGGCCCCGGCGCAGCAGTTCGCCCGGATGCAGGGTCGCCACCAGCGGCACCGCTCCCAGCGCATGCACCGCGCCGCGGCTGCCCGCGAGCGGCTCCGCCAGCGGTTTGCCGAGCAGGCCGTTGGCGGCCACCTGACCCAGGGTCAGCACCAGGCCGGCGCCCGTTAGTTCGCGCTCGCGCTCCAGGAAGGGACGGCAGGCCGCCGCTTCCTCAAGGGTGGGAGCGCGGTCGCCGCCAGTGGCGTTCGCAGGACGGCATTTCACCAGGGCGGTCACGTACACATCGCTTTCCCTCGACATGCCGACGGCCGCCAGCATGTTGTCGAGCAGCTTGCCCGGCTCGCCCGTCATCGGCGAGCCCGCTTTTTCGTCCAGGGCGCTGGCGGTGCCGGCGGCGACCAGCCAGCGGGCCTGGCGCGCGCCGCTGCCGAGCACCGGCTTGCGCCCTTCGCTGCAGGCGCTGCAGTGCTTGCAGCTGGCAATGGCCTGGCGCAGCGCGGCCCAGTCCATGGTGGAGACATCGGCGCGTTCGGACTCGGCCACGTCGCCCCAGGCACTGTCCTCGACGGGCGGCGGCGTCCACGCGGGACGGACAGGCGCTTCGGCGACCTGGCGCGGCATCGGGGGTGGGGCCAGCGGCTGCGGCGCCTGCGGCGCGACCGCCTCGATCACGGCCACAGTCTCGGGCGCGGGTTCCGGGGCGGCAGCCGGCTCGGGCTGCGGCGCGGCGCGCGGGCTCCACAGCGGGCCGATGCCCATCTCGGCCAGGAAGGCCGCGTCGCGGTCGCTGATACGATTCACAAGTCGATCCTCATCACGATGGCGTCCTCGCGCTGGCCACCATGGGCCGGATAATAGCCCTTGCGGCGGCCGATCTCGCGGTAGCCGTAGCGGCGGTAGACGGCCAGCGCGCGCTCGTTGGACGGGCGCACTTCCAGCAGCACCGAGGCCATGCCCTGCTCGCGCGCCCGCGCGCCGATCCGGTCCAGCAGGTGGCGGCCCAGACCCTGGCGCTGGCGCCCGGCGGCGACTGCCACGTCCAGCAGGTGGGCTTCGTCCACCGCGTACATCAACAAATAGTAACCCGCCAGGGCGCCCGATTCGTCGCGCGCAGTCCAGGCGTCGTAGCCGCTGGCGAGCGACTCGGTGAAGTTGGCGCGGCTCCAGGGGTAGGGGAACACGCTGCATTCGAGCGCGTGGACCTCGTCCACGTCGCTTGCTGCCATCGGCGCGAAGTTCAAGCGGGTGAGCTCAGTCAGCACCGTCATGCCCCGGCCTTTGCAGCATTGATCGCCTGGCGCTCGGCGCTGGTGTAGGCGACCTTGTTGCGCAGGTAGATCGGCTGGGCCTGGGCCGGCGGCACGGCCAGCCCGGCGGCCAGCGCCGGGGCGCCCAGCAGCGCCAGTTCGCGCGCGTGCGGCAGAATGTCGCTGAGTGCGCCTTCGGCGAAGGGCTTGCCGGCAAACGCGTCCGGATAGGCGGAAAAACCGTTGCCGCAGGCGGCCAGGCCGGCGGCCGGCAGAGGTGCGACGTCCTGCGGCGCGCATAGTGCGGGCGCGGCGACTTCGCGCCAGGCGCCGCGTGCGGGATCGAACGCATACTGGGCCCAGTAGACCTCACCCATGCGCGCATCCAGCACGGCCAGCACCTCGGTTGCCCCGGTACGTGCGCGGCAGCTTTCCGCCATCGCCTCGAGTGTCACCAGCGGCAGCACCGGCAGACTGGCGCCGAAGGCCAGGCCCTGGGCCACGCCGCAGGCGGTGCGCACGCCCGTGAAGGAGCCGGGACCGGCGCCAAACGCGACCGCGTCGCAGTCGGCCAGCTGGATGCCGGCTTCGCCCAGCAGTTCCTGCACCATGGGCAGGACCGATTGCGAATGGGTGCGCACGCCGGAAGTGGAACGGGCGATGACGTGGTCCCCGTCGAGCAGCGCGCAGGACGCGAGCTCGGACGAGGTTTCGATGGCGAGAATCTTGGGCATGGCGTTATTTTACCTGCTCGGCCGAGCCTCGGCCACGTCGCTGCCACGGCGCGCGGCCACAACACACGGTACAATCCGGCACATGCAAAGCCTGACCCTGGATTCCGACAACCGCGCCGCCATTGCCGCCGCCATCGACGGCGACAGCTTGATGGTCGCCTGCCTGTGCGCCGCCTGGTGCGGCACCTGCTCGTCCTACCGCGCCACCTTCGAGGAACTGGCCACGCGCCACCCGGACAAGACCTTCGTCTGGATCGACATCGAAGACCAGGCCGACGTGGTCGGCGACCTGGACGTGGAAAATTTCCCTACCCTGCTGGTGCAGCGCGGCGATACGGTCGCCTTCTTCGGCACCATGCTGCCCGACGGCGCCGTGGCCGATCGCCTGGTGCAGGCGCAGGCCGCCGCCACGCTCGACGAGCTCGCGCGCCTGGCCGCGTCCAGCGAAGAGCGGCGCGGCTGGCAGCGCGACTGCAACCTGCGCGTGCTGCTCGCTGCGTAGGGTGGGCGGATTCTCCGCCCACGCGGTGATGGTTCTCGATTGAGCAGTCGCGTCGTCAGATCTAGTGTCAGCCGACCGCGTGGGCGTTCGTGTTTCAGGCCACTGGCCTGAAACACCCCGCCCACCCTACGCCAAGCGCAGCGGCAGGCTGCGCAGGCGCTGCCCCGTAAGCTTGAACACTGCCGACGCCACGGCCGGCGCAATCGGCGGCACTGCCGGTTCGCCGACGCCTTCCGGATGCTCTGCACTCGGCATGATGATGGTTTCGACATGCGGCGCCTCGTTCATGCGCAGCACCGGGTAGTCGCCGAAGTTCGACTGCTCTACCCGCCCCTCCTTGATCGTGATCTCGCCATGCAGCGCGGCGGACAGGCCGAACAGCACGCCGGATTCCACCTGCTGGGCCACGATATTCGGATTCACCACCAGTCCGCAATCGATCGCGCACACCACGCGGTGCACGCGGATCGTCGTGCCTTCCACCGACACTTCGGCCACCTGGGCCACCGTACTTCCGAATGAGCGGTGCAGCGCCACGCCGTGGGCGCGCCCCGCTTGCGGCTGGCCGGCGCGCGCCACCGCCGCGTTCAGCACCGCCAGCGCACGCGGGTGTTCCTTGAGCAGGGCGCGCCGGAATTCCACGCCGTCGCGTTTGGCCGCGTGCGCGACCTCGTCGAGGAAGCCCTCCTTGAAGAAGGCATTGTGCGAGTGTCCCACAGAGCGCCAGTAGCCCAGCGCCACCTTGCTGTCCACGATCACGTGGGCGATGCGCTGGTTGGCGATCGCATACTGCATGTCGTATTCGCCCTCGGCCGTGGTCTTGTCCGGCCCCACGCCGGGGAGCCCGAGGTTGCGCGGGAAGTACTGGTGGCCGATGGCGCCGCTGGCAGACTTGTTGTCCCAGGCCAGGATGTTCCCGGCTGCGTCGAGGTGGGCGCGAAAGCGCGCCAGCGCGGCCGGGCGGTAAACGTCGTTCTGGATGTCCTGTTCGCGGGTCCAGATCAGCTGCACCGGCTTGCCGTCCGCCGCCATCGCCACCGCGACCGCCTGCGCCACCATGTCGACCTCCAGCCGGCGCCCGAAGCCGCCGCCCAGCAGCATCACCTCGATCGCCACGTCGTCGCGGTCGACGCCGGCAGTGCGCGCCGCCACGTCCACCGCAACGCTCGGCACCTGGGTCGAGGCCCACAGGCGCACCTTGCCATCGACGACCTGGGCGGTGCAGTTAATAGGTTCCATCGCCGCATGCGCGAGAAAAGGAGCGCGGTATTCAGCGGACACCGTCAGCGCCACGCCAGCCACGTCCTGGGTGCCGCTTTCGTGGTACACATAGCCGCTTTCCCCGTCGAGCGCGCGCGCGAAACCCTCGAACACGGTCTCGCTGGAGAGCCTCTCGGTGTCGACGCCTACCCAGGTGACCCGCAAGGCTTCCAGCGCCTGTCTGGCCTGCCACCAGCTGGTGGCGAGTACGGCGACGCCGGCGCCGATGCCGCTGTTTTCGTCGCCCAGGCCCGGCGTCTGCACCAGTTTCAGCACGCCCGGCATCGAGGCCGCGGTGCGTTCGTAATCGGTCAGGACGACGCCGACCATGGGCGCCGTCTTCACGGCCGCGTAGAGCATGCCGGGCACGCGCGCATCGATGCCGAAGCGCGCGCTGCCGTCGACCTTGGCGCGGCTGTCCAGGCGCGCCAGGGGTTTGCCGATCAGGCGGAAATCGCGCGGCTCCTTCAGGCGCACGTCGCCGGCCCCGATGCCTGCGCCCACGCGCGCCGCTTCTGCGGCAAGCGCGCCGTAGCCCAGGCGCCGCCCACTCGCATCCAGAACGAAGCCGTCCTCGGTGCGCAGGCGCGCCACCGGCACCCGCCACTGCTCGGCCGCGGCCTTGACCAGCATGGCGCGCGCCACCGCGCCCGCTTCACGCATCGGGATCCAGGCATCCTTCACGCTGGTGGAGCCGCCGGTGAACATGATGCCCAGTTCGCGTCCCAGCTTGGCCATCAGCCACTGCGCACCCTGGCGCGTGCTGCCGGTATCGTCGGGATGGAAGGGCAGGTTTTCGCGCAGCACCGTGAGGTTGGCGAAGATCTTGTCGATCGGCGCCTGCACGATACGCACGCGGTCGAGCGGAAGGTCGAGCTCCTCGGCCACCAGCATCGGCAGCGCGGTATGCACGCCCTGCCCCATCTCGCTGCGCGGCACCACCACCGAGACCGTGCCGTCGGGCCCGATCGCGATCCAGCCATTCAGCGCCACGGCATCGTCTCCGACCGCCAGCGGATGCGCCGTATGCAGGCGCTGGCGCGGCGGCTGGACGCCCCAGCCGACCAGCAGCGCGCCGCCGGCGAGCACGCCGCCCAGCAGGAAGCGGCGGCGCGTCAGGCCGCGCCCCTTCACCGCTTCCTCAGGCCTGGCTTGCTTCGGCTGCGCCGGCATCGTTCGATTCATCGTGTCGCTGTTCCTCTACCAGTCTCCAATGCGCCAGTATATCGCCTGGGGCCGCCGGGCGGCTGTAGAGATAGCCCTGGGCCAGGCGGCAGCCGTGGCGCAGCAGGAAGCCGGCCTGCTCTTCGTTCTCGACGCCTTCGGCCACCACCGCCAGGCCCAGGCTCTTGCCGAGCTGGATGATGGCCACCGCGATCGCCTCGTCGTTGGCATCGACCGAGATGTCCTGAATGAAGCTGCGGTCGATCTTGAGGGTCTGCACCGGCAGCTGGCTCAGGTAGGCCAGCGAGGAATAGCCGGTGCCGAAGTCGTCGATCGCCAGGCCCACGCCGATCGCGCGCAGGTCGTTGATGTGCTCCAGCGCGTCGCCGGTATTCATGATCACCGACTCGGTCACTTCAAGCTGCAGGCGGTCGGCGGCCAGGCCGGTCTCCTGCAGCACCGCGGCCACGGTCGGCGCAATGCTGCCGCGCTCGAACTGGCGCACCGACAGGTTGACCGCCATCTTCGGCACCCGCAGCCCGGCATCGTCCCAGGCCCGCATCTGGCGGCAGGCTTCGGCCAGCACCCACTGGCCCAGCTGGTTGATGAAACCGGTGTCCTCGGCCACCGGGACAAAGCGCACCGGCGGCACGTTGCCCAGTTCCGGGCTGGCCCAGCGCACCAGGGCCTCGACCCCGACCAGGCGCCCGCTCTCGATCTCGACCTGCGGCTGGTAGGCCAGGTAGATCTCGTTCTTCTCGATCGCGCGGCGCAGCAGGGTCTCCAGGCGCAGGCGCTCGACGCCTTCGCCGCTCATCGAGGGCGCGTAGAACTGGTAGCCGTTGCGGCCGCGCGCCTTGGCCTGGTACATCGCGACGTCGGCGTTCCGCACCAGCATGTTCAGGTCGGTGGCGTCCTGCGGATACAGGCTGATGCCCACGCTGCCGGTGACGAACAGCTCGTGGCCGGCCACGGTGAGCGGCTGCCCGAACAGGTGCATGAGCTTTTCCGCCACCTGGATCGCGCCGAAGGCGCCGTCGATGTCTTCCAGCAGCACGATGAATTCGTCGCCGCCCAGGCGCGCCAGCGTGTCGCCCTCGCGCAGGCAGCGCGTCAGCGCCCCGGCGACCTGCTTGAGCAGCTCGTCGCCCACGTGGTGGCCGAGGGTGTCGTTGACGTTCTTGAAGCGGTCCAGGTCGATGAACAAGACCGCCAGCTCCTGTCCCTCGCGCCCGGCGCGTGCCATCGCGTGCTGAAGGCGGTCGTGGAACAGCAGCCGGTTCGGCAGCCCGGTCAGGGGGTCGTGATGGGCCAGGTGATCGAGCTTTTCCTGCGATTCCTTGACCTTGGTGATGTCGCTGAACACGCAGACGTAGTGGGTGACCTCGTCGGCGTCGTTGCGCACGGCAGAGGCGGTAAGCCATTCGAGGTAGACCTCGCCGTTCTTGCGGGTCTGCCAGCTTTCGCCGCGCCAGAAGCCGGTGTCGGCCAGGTCGCCCCACAGCTGCTGGTAGAAGCCTTCGTCATGGCGGCCGGCGCGCGTCAGGCTCGATTGCTGGCCCAGGGCCTCGCGCTCGGTGTAGCCGGTGATCTGGGTGAAGGCCGGGTTGGTGGCGACGATGCGCCCGGCCGGGTCGAGCACCATCACGCCGTCGGCGATGTGCTCGAGCACCGTGGCGGACAGGCGCAGCTTTTCCTCGGCCAGCTTGCGCTCGGTGATGTCGGCGAACACCCAGATACTGCCTTCGTTCGGGCGCGCCGTGTCCAGCGCGCAGCCGCTGACCAGGAGCCAGAACACGCTGCCGTCGCCGCGGCGGAACTGGATCTCCTCGCCGGCGTCGGTGCCGCTGGCGAGCCTCGGATATTTTTCCAGCCACAGGCGCTCGTACTCGGCGCGGCCCGGGAACAGGATCTCGGTCGAGCGGCCCACCATTTCCCCTTCGCCGTAGCCGAACAGTTCTTCGCTGCGCCGGTTGGCCGAGACGATGCGGCGCTCGCGCACGAACAGCACCCCGAACATGACGTTGTCCAGGATCGCGCCCTGCTCGGTCAGCAGGGCTTCGATGCGCATCTCGTCGTGCTTGCGTTCGCTGATGTCGTAGATGATGCCGTCGACGCGGAATTCCGCGCTGCCGGCTTCGCCCAGTGGCTGGCCGCTCTCGAGCACCCAGCGCTCGATGCCGCCGGCGTCGATGATGCGGTATTCAACCTCGTAGGGACTGCCCGCCTGCAGCGCATCGCGCACTACGTGGCGGTGCATGCGGCGGTCTTCGGGATGGATGATGTCGGCCCAGTCGTCGGTGGTGGCCAGCATGAAGCGCTCGGCGGCATAGCCCGAGATCTCCTCGATGGCGTCGCTGACGAAGTCGATGTGGCCGCCCGGCCGGGCGCGGAACACGGCCCCCGGCACCTGGGTGACGATGGTGCGGAACTGCTCCTCGCGCCGGCCGATGTCGGCGAACAGCTGGCCGATCGCGGTGCGCATTCCCTCCATCTGGGTGCCCAGGCGCCCCAGCTCGTCGTGGGCCGGCAGCGCCAGCGGGGTATCGAAGTCGCCGCGCGCCAGCCGGTCGGAGAAGCTGGTGAGCGTGCGCAGGGGCGAGAGCAGGCGGCGCTTGAACAGTAGGGCGATCAAGAGCAGCGACACCACCAGCTGGAGCGCCAGCACCAGCGCGTAGTTGCGCTGCTTGGTGCGCAACTCCTGCTGGTAATAATAGTCGCCCATCTCGATCGCCACGTGGCCGATGGTTTGCCCGCGCACCACGATGGTCCGCTCGGCGCGGTAGGCGCGCGCACCCGGCAACAGCAATGCACGCCGGTTGATGAGCTCATTCTGCGCCAGGTCGCGCACCGCCACGTGCACCACGGCCGGATCGCGCATGAAGGAATCGGCCAGCGCGCGTGCGGCTTCCAGGTTCATGTCCCATAATGATTCCTGGATGCCGAGCGCCAGCAAGTCGGCGTTGCGCTGCAGGGCGTCGTTGAGGGTACGGGCGCTCGACTCGCGCTCGTGGACCCCGAGCAGCACATAGCCGCCCACCAGCGCCGGCACCGCCAGCCCGAAGAAGACCACCAGCAGCAGCGCGCCGTAGATCGAGCGGCCGTATAGCTCGCGCAGCCTGGCGGGCAGGCGGCGAAGTGAAAATCGGGGCAAGGACATCGGTAGTCGGGCTGCACCCTGCCAGCGGCAGGGATTTACGTATGGCAATTGATAACCCGATTATGCACCCCGTATGACCAAGAGTCAGCAAATAGCATGCCGCACCCGGTCGTCGTCTTTACGGGTGTCGGCAGGACGCGACAAGACTTGTTATGATTGAATCTTTCGAAGGAGAAACTATGAGCCTGTCCATGTATTCCGCATCGATTCCGGTGTTCCAGAAGATGCTGCGCGCCCTGGCGGGTGTGCTGGAAAAAGCCGAGGCCCACGCCCAGCAGCACAAGATCGACCCGAACGCCCTGCTGCAGGCGCGCCTGTACCCTGACATGTTTCCGCTGGTGGGCCAGGTCCTGATCGCCACCGATTTCGCCAAGGGCGCGAGCGCGCGTCTGGCCGGCCAGGAAGTGCCGCGCTACGAGGACAATGAACAGAGCTTCGCCGAACTGCAGCAACGCATCACCAAGACCCTCGGCTTCATCGAGTCGCTGCCGCGCGAGGCCTTCGATGCGGCCAGCGAACGTGCCATTACCCACGGCGCCGGCGAACGCGCGCGCCACTTCGAGCGCGGCGACGACTATCTCACCAGCTTCGTGCTGCCGAACTTCTTCTTCCACGTGACGACCGCGTACGCGATCCTGCGCCACAACGGGGTGCCGGTCGGGAAGCGGGATTACCTGGGTCTGTGATAGCCGGTCACGTATTCCGGCGCGGGTAGCCCTGCGCCAGGATCCGTACCCACACCCTTTCCTTCTCCTCGGCGCTCATCGACACCCACTGCGCCACCTCGGCCACGGTCCTGCCGCAGCCGCGGCAGATCTCGTCGAAGGTGGTCGAGCACACCGCCACGCAGGGCGTGTCCGGACGAGCCGGCCCGCCGCCCTCAGCGCGCGGGGCCGACATCGAGCTTGTCCCAGCCGTCAAGGCCGAGCTTTTCCATGGTGTCGATATTCTTCTCGAAGATCTCGGCCGCCTCAGGGAAGGCCTCGACCGCGCGGTCGATGCTGTCCTCGCGCAGCAGGTGCAGGATCGGATACGGTGCGCGGTTGGTGTAGTTCGAGATGTCGTTCACGTCGGTGTCCGCGAACTGGTAGCGCGGGTGGAAGCTTGCCACCTGCAGCTCGCCATCCAGCTGCATGTCTTCCACCGCCGCATCGGCCACGTCCAGGAATTCGTTGTAGTCCTCGAAGTCTCCGAGGACGAAGGGATGGATCAGGAGGGTCGTGTCGACCTGCTCGGCCGGGGTGTCGGACAGGTACTGCAGCTCTTCCATGAGCTGCTCGAGCAGGGCTTCGGGCGTGGTCGCGTTCGAGACGACGTAGCGCACCTGCTCCTTCACGTAGACGGACTTGGCGAAGGGGCACAGGTTCAGGCCGATGACGGCCTTTTCCAGCCAGCGGCGGGTGGCGGCGACGATCGCATCGTCGTCGGCATGCGGGTTTGCATTACTCATGGATGACAGCTTCATATCAAAACGCCAGGGGCGGAAGCCGGATTGTACGCACACTTTGCGTGCCCTCATAGATTGACACCCCTCTAGCGCTAGGCTACGGGAAAACGGATGAGCATACCGGGTCCTGCGCGCTGACTGACCTCTGCCGCAATCTCCTGCCAACAAGCGCGCATTTCCCGGCAATTTCCGTTTTCATGATGGCAATTTACATATATGAACGCCGGAAAGAAATTTGTAACGGTGCCTTGACTGACTCATGCATGACTACGTACACTGCCCTCTTGACCAGTACGTTCGTTCTCGAACGCAACATTGGAAAGCGATGCACGACATGATCCGCAAGACCGTAGCGACTGCCGCGCTGGCACTCCTGGCCACCTCCCCGCTCACCCACGCGATGGATAATGCGCCATCCGCGTCCCCAAGCGCCCTCAACGCCCGCTCGACCGCCCCGCTGGCGCCGAGCCTGCTGAAGGCCGACGAGTACAAGGAAACCGACGTCTGGGGCCGTATCCGAAGCGGCTACGCCATTCCCGACATCGACAACAGCCTGGTGCAGCGCCATACCCAGGCCTACAGCGCCCGTCCGGACAGCCTCAAGCGCATCTCGGGCCGTGCCTCGCCCTACCTGTATCACATCGTGCAGGAACTCGAAAAACGCGGCATGCCGACCGAACTGGCCCTGCTGCCGGTGATCGAGTCCGCATTCAATCCGCAAGCCCTGTCGACCGCGGACGCGGCCGGCCTGTGGCAGTTCGTGCCGGGCACCGGCAAGGACTACGACCTGAAGCAGAACATGTTCAAGGACGAGCGCCGCGGCGTGCTGGCCTCGACCGATGCAGCCCTGAGCTACCTGCAGCGCCTGTACACCATGTTCGGCGACTGGCAGCTGGCCCTGGCGGCCTATAACTGGGGCGAAGGCAATATCCAGCGCATCGTCAAGAAGAACCAGGCGCTCGGCAAGCCGACCGACTTCGAGAGCCTGGCCGAGCTGATGCCTGCCGAGACCCGCAACTACGTACCAAAGCTGCAGGCGGTCAAGAACATCATCGCCAACCCGGCCCAGTACAACGTGGCCCTGCCGGCGATCGACAACCAGCCCTACTTCACCGCCATCGACAAGACCAGCGACATCGACGTCGCCGTCGCCGCCCAGCTGGCGGAAATGTCGCTCGACGAATTCAAGGCACTCAACCCGCAATTCAAGAAGCCGGTCATCACCGGCGGCGAAAAGACCAAGATCCTGCTGCCGAAGGCGAATGCCGAGAAGTTCCAGCTGAACCTGGCCCAGTGGGGCCGCGAACTGTCGAGCTGGACCACGCACAAGATCACCAGCGCCCGTACCAGCATTGCCGCCCTGGCATCGAAGTTCGGCACCACCCCGGAAGTTATCCGCCAGGCCAACAACATCCCGGCCAAGTCGACCGTCACTGCCGGTTCGACCATCCTGGTGCCGAAGGTGTCGGCCTCGAACGCCGGCGACATCGCCGAAAACATCATCGACAACGCCGTGGTGGCATTCGAAGCGGAACGCAGCCCGCGCGTGAAGGCCTCGACCTCGCGCTACAAGGCCAAGGCCGCGACCTCCTCGAAGAACCGCATCGCACGCAACACCTCGTCCAAGCGCAAGCAGCGCTGATCAAACAGTCAAGCTCGCCTTAGAGCGGGCTTAATCTGCCTCCTGCGCCGGCCGCACATCGATGTGGCCGCGTGCAGACTTTTCTTTTCTGATGTATGATGTCGTTTGTGCGCTGCAATAAGCAGTCCGAACAGACAGGACGCAGCAGTTCACCGAAGCAGTACCACTAGCAGCATCGCAAGCCTTGGCGACAGTGATCGCCCTTTCAAAAAAGCCCTCCCGCCCTGCGTGTCAGCATCCAGACACCGTCCCGGCGCAAAGCTTTTGTGCCGAAATTTCTTTTCAGTTCTGAGTCATTTCGTAGTGTTGGTTCGCGTTGCTATTTTGCGCTCGTCATATCGACCGCGCGATCATGATTTATTCCGAAAGTAAAAGTACACATGAGTTTTGAAGCACTAGGTTTACACGCGTCGCTCGTCAAGGCAGTTGCCGCCGCCGGCTACACCAAGCCGACCCCGGTGCAGGAGCAGGCGATCCCTGCCGGCATCGCCGGCCGTGACCTGCTGGTGTCCTCGCAGACCGGCTCGGGCAAGACCGCGGCATTCATGCTGCCGGCCCTGAACAAGCTGGCCAACATGGAGCCCGCTCCGCAAGCCGCCCGCACCCCTGCGCAGAATGCGCAGTCGGCGCGCGCCCGTGGCGAACGCGTCCGCTTTACCCCGGCCCAGCCGAAGATGCTGGTCCTGACCCCTACCCGCGAACTGGCCCTGCAGGTGACCACCGCGACCGAACAATACACCTCCGACATGCGCCGCATCCGCGCTGTGTCGATCCTGGGCGGCATGCCCTACCCGAAGCAGATGCAGCTGCTGTCGAAGAATCCGGAAATCCTGGTGGCGACCCCGGGCCGCCTGATCGACCACATGGAGTCGGGCAAGATCAACTTCTCGCAGCTCGAGATCCTGGTCCTGGACGAAGCCGACCGCATGCTGGACATGGGCTTCATCGAAGACATCGAGAAGATCGTCGAAGCGACCCCGGACAGCCGCCAGACCATGCTGTTCTCGGCCACGTTGGACGGCGTGGTGGGCAACATGGCGCGCCGCATCACCAAGGATCCGCTGGTGATCCAGATCGCCAGCGCCACCAACCGCCACGAGAACATCGTGCAGAAGGTGCACTTTGTCGACGACCTGTCGCACAAGAACCGCCTGCTCGACCACCTGCTGCGTGACGAGAGCCTGGACCAAGCCGTGGTGTTCACCGCGACCAAGCGCGACGCCGACATGATCGCCGACCGCCTGAACATCGCCGGCTTCGCGGCCGCCGCCCTGCACGGCGACATGCACCAGGGCGCGCGCAACCGCACCCTGGACAGCCTGCGCCGCGGCCAGGTGCGCGTGCTGGTGGCGACCGACGTCGCCGCCCGCGGCATCGACGTGCCGAACATCACCCACGTGGTGAACTACGACCTGCCGAAGTTCCCGGAGGACTACGTGCACCGCATCGGCCGTACCGGCCGCGCAGGCCGCAACGGCATCGCGATCTCGCTGGTGAACCACGCCGAGAACATGAACGTGCGCCGCATCGAGCGCTTCACCAAGCAGTCGATCCCGGTCGACGTGGTGGAAGGCTTCGAGCCGAAGCGCGCCGCCCCAACCCGTTCGGCCAGCCGTCCGGGCTGGAAGCCGGGCGACGGCCGCAACGCGCACAAGCCGGGCCAGCGCAGCTTCGCCAAGCCGGGTTACGGCGACCGTGCGCCGCGTGAAGGCGGCTACGGCGATCGTCCGCAGCGCGAAGGTGGCTACGGCGACCGTGCGCCGCGTGAAGCCGGTTACGCACGTCCGGCGGAAAGCCGTTACGCCGACCGCGGTCCGCGCGAAGCTTACAGCGCCCCGCGCGAAGGTGGCTACGGCGACCGTCCGCAGCGTGAAGGCGGCTACCGCCGTGACGCAGCGCCGACCGGCGCTCCGCGTGAAGGCGGCTACCGCGGCAATCGCCCGGAAGGCGCGCGCTATGGCGAAAAGCGTGAAGGCGGCTACAGCAAGTCGGCGCATCCGCGCTCGGCCGACGGCGCCCGCCGCACCTTCGGCGATTACTGATCGCTGAAATCTCAATGAAAATGGCTGCCTGCGAGCAGCCATTTTTTTTTGCGTGCGGCGCAAACTCCTCAATCGCCGCTGTCGCCGATATCGATCCCGTCCCCGTCATCCCCGCGCTGGGCGCGGCGGCTACCAATCCGCGACCCGAGCCCCTCGGTATGCAGGTCCGCAGTCGCGTCATGGATGGCATCCTCGCGCTCGCGCCGCCACAACAGCAGTATTCCCGCCACAAACAGCACCACGGCCACGAAAGCCCAGGCGTGCGCGTTGACGGTCCACGCCGCCACCCCGAGCGAGAGGCTGGCCGCAATGCACAGCAGACCGAATGCGTCACGCAGTTTCATGCAGGCCTCCGCAAAGTCATCTGAGCACTTGTGCTATTGAAAAATTAAAGACATGAGTAGGCACGCCAGCCCGGCGACTAAAAGGCAGTAGCTCGATTTGTCGAGGAACTCGTTCAACTTGTAATATTGCAGCTCGCCCCGCTCCACCGAACTCAGGTTCTCCCCGTTTTTTTGTTTCGCCAGCAGACTGTCGAATTTGGCCTGAACTTTTTTCGAGTAGTTGAATAGCCCAAAGCAGTTACCATAGAGAACCAACCATGCGCATGCGCTAAAGATCAGGAGCAGACCAGCGTCGACCATTGCCATCCTCCTTGGGATTAGCCTTCACACTAGCAGAGAATAGATCGTTCCTTCAGGAAAAACAATTCGCCAGCAGGTGCTGCGCGGTCCGGTCGGATCTGCGATCTCCCCGCGTCCCGCGTTTGAGACGCGCAGCCGGTATAATCGCGCTCCATTTCTGGAGAACCCGGCAGTGCGCAAGCACATCCTCATCGTCAGCCCCGCCAGTGAACGCGACAACAACGGTAACTGGCAGACTGCCAGCCGCTGGGCGCGCTTCTTGCGCGGCTCGCATGGGGTAACGCTGGCAGGCGGCTGGACGCCGGAACAGCCGGCGCCCGACCTGTTGATCGCCCTGCATGCGCGCCGCTCGGCCGCCGCGCTTGCCGCCTTCAGCGACGCCCACCCCGACAAGGCTTCGGTGCTGGTATTGACCGGTACCGACCTGTATCGCGACATCGCCGTCGACCCGGACGCCCAGGCCTCGCTGGCGCGCGCCCATGCCCTGGTGCTGCTGCAGCCGGCCGGACTTGCGCTACTGCCGCATGCATCACGTACCAAGGCGCGCGTGATCTACCAGTCGGCGCCCAGCCTGCGCCCCTACCCGCGCGCCGCCATTCCACGCTGCTTCGCCATTGCGATGGTCGGCCACCTGCGCGCGGAAAAAGATCCGCTGACCTTCATTCGCGCCGCCGAACTGGTGACGCATCCTGCGGCACGCCTGCTGCACATCGGCGGCGCGCTCGACCCGGCGCTGGGCGAGGCTGCGCGCGCGGCGCAAGCCGCCAACTCGCGCTACCGCTGGCTGGGCGCCCTGCCCCACGCGGCCGCGCGCCAGCGCCTCAAGCGCTGCCGGGCGATGGCGATCACGTCCAGCATGGAAGGCGGCGCCAATGTGATCATCGAAGCCGTCACCAGCGGCGTCCCCGTGCTCGCATCCGATATCAACGGCAACCGCGGCATGCTGGGCGAGGACTACGGAGGTTATTTCGCGCCGGGCGACGCGGCCGCGCTGGCACGGCTGATCGACCGGATCATTGAGGATGCGGGGTTCGACGCCCTGCTACGCCGGCAGTGCGCCGCGCGCGCCGCCCTGTTCGCCCCGAGCGTCGAGCAAGCGGCGCTGCGTGACTTGGTGGATAATCTGCTCCTTCAACCTGACACATACGGAAGACCTCGATGAGCACCATGCCAGAACAACCCATCAAACTGACTTCGTTCTCGCACGGCGGCGGCTGCGGCTGCAAGATCGCGCCGGGCGTGCTGTCCGAAATCCTGAGCAAATCGGCCGGTTTCCCGGTACCGAAAGAGCTGATGGTCGGCATCGAGACCGCCGACGACGCCGCCGTGTACAAGCTCAACGACGAGCAGGCCCTGATCGCCACCACCGACTTCTTCATGCCGATCGTCGACGACCCCTTCGACTTCGGCCGCATCGCCGCCACCAATGCGATCTCCGACGTGTACGCGATGGGCGGCACCCCGATCATGGCGCTGGCCCTGGTCGGCATGCCGGTGAATAAGCTGCCGCTGGAGACCATCGGCCAGATCATCCGCGGCGGCGAATCCGTGTGCGCCGATGCCGGCATTCCGATCGCGGGCGGCCACACCATCGATTCGGTCGAGCCGATCTACGGCCTGGTGGTGATGGGCCTGGTGCATCCGTCCAAGGTCAAGCGCAATGCGGACGCGCGCGCCGGCGACGTGCTGGTACTGGGCAAGCCGCTCGGCGTGGGCGTGCTGTCGGCCGCACTGAAAAAGGATGCGCTGGGCGCGGAAGGCTACGCAGCCATGATCGCCAATACCACCAAATTGAACAAGCCGGGCCGACTGCTGGCCGACATGCCGGGCGTGCACGCGCTGACCGACGTCACCGGCTTTGGCCTGCTGGGCCACCTGCTGGAACTGGCGCGCGGGGCGCAGCTCTCGGCGACGCTCGACATGGACAAGGTGCCGCTGCTGCCCGGCGTGCTGCAGCTGGCCCAGGATGGTTTCTTCACCGGCGCATCCGGCCGCAACTGGGACGCCTACGGCAAGGACGTGGACCTCGGTGCCGCCATCACGCCATCCCAGCGCGCCCTGCTGACCGACCCACAAACCTCGGGCGGCCTGCTGGCCTCCTGCGATCCCGCCAGCGTCGACGAGGTGCTGGCCCTGTTCGCACGCGAAGGCTTCGGCGATGCAGCCGTCATTGGCCGCATGGAAGCGGGCGCGCCGCGCGTCACGGTCGCGTAAATCGCTCCAGGCGCGGCTTTCACGCCCGCGCCGCCAGCGCTTCGAAACAGTCCGCCAGCGCCGCCGCCTGCTGCTGCGGATCGTAGCCGGCATAGCGCCGCGCAAAGCCGGCCGCGGCATCGCGCCAGGCCGGTTCGCCCAGCAGGCGCGCCACCATCCCATCCCAGTCGCGCGGGCGCGGCGCCGCCATCGCATTGATACCCGCGCCCAGCTGCGCCACGCGGCGCGCCATCAGGAAGCTTTCCGCCGCATGCGGCAGCAGCAGGAGCGGCCGCCCCGCCAGCAAGGACTGCGCCACCAGCGCTTCGCCCGCATGGCTCACCACCAAGGCGCACTGCGCCAGCGCCTCCGGCAGCGCCACCGGCGTCGGCGCATACGTCACCAGGGGACTGTCCACCGGCGCCGGCGCGCCGGCCGCCACGTCCGGCATGTAACACAGCACCCGGCAGCCCTGGCGCACCAGCGCCGCCAGCACCTCGCCAGACTCGGGAATGGCGCGGCGCAGATAGGCGAACACGCGCGGACCTTCGCCTGCCGGGAACGCGGCACGGCCGCTTGCCGGCGGCGGCAGGTTCGGACCCAGCCAGGGCCCGCCGCCGCTGCGGCCGTAGTGGTCGAGTTCCGGCCAGGTGCACAGGAATGGATGTTCGCCCAGCAGCAGGTCGGCCCCGTGGCCGAACGGCGCCGCGCCGTGCCCCGCCAGCACGCGGTTGGCGCTGTCCAGGAGGCGCGTTTCGGTTGCGCGCAGGCGCGCTGCCGGCGGCGCTTCCCAGCCGCGCAGCGGCGGCAAGGCTTCTCCCGCCGGCGGCATGTAGAAGCCAGGGCCGAGCGCCGCGCTGGCCAGGCCGAGGCTGCGCGCCGCCAGGATGGCGGTAGGCGCGTAATCGGCGATCACGAGGCCGGGCCGCCCCTGCATGAACAGTCCACGCCAGCCCTCGCACAGGCCGGCCAGCGCGTCCGCGTCCAGGTAGCCGCAGGCGAGCAGGATCTCGGCCAGGCTGGCCTGGTCCGGCGGCAGGCCGGCGGTGCGGTGCAGCCAGACGGGCGCCTGGAACATGGGCATGTCCAGGCCCGCTAGCTGACGCCGCGTGAGCACCAGGTCGCGCAGGACCAGGCTAACCGTGTGGCCGCGTGCGCGCAGCGGCAGCGCGATCGACTTGAGGCGGCCGGCGTGTCCGAGGCCGCCGCCGAGTTCCCAGCAAAGGTAGAAGTGAGCCATGCCGGGCAGTGTAGCCGATGCGCCGGCGCGACCGTCCAGTCCCGGCGCCGCGCCGGAACGCCGCGGGTCAGGCTTCGCCGTGCGGCGCGGCCGGCCGGGACGTTTCGCCGGCATCAAGGCTGGGCGCGCGCACCGGCGCCGGCCTGCGGAAGGACAGCGCGACCGCGCTCAGCGCCAGCATCACGATCAGGACAAAGACCAGCGCAATGGCGATCGGCAGGGGCAGGACAATGGCAACTAGCTCGCTCATGGCATCTCCCGATGAGGTTGACCGCGCGTCCGATTGAGCCAGGCCAAGTCGGCCGCGCAAGGCCATACTGTGCCACTCCTTCACGTAGAGTAATTGACCCAGCGCAAGCACACTCCTACGCGGTGCTCAGGCAGGCGGCTCCATGACCATGGGCTGGGGCGGCCGGTCGGCCTGGCCGTGCCCGACGCGTTCGTACTCGGCGATCACCTGGGCGCCCAGCAGCAGCAGGGTGGCAGCAATCTCGAGGCTGAACATGACGACGATCGCCGTGGTCATCGAGCCGTACACCACGTTCACCTGCGACAGGGTCGAGAAGTACCAGACCAGCACGTGGCGCGCGAGTTCCCACAACAGGGCCGCGCTGACCCCGCCCACGGTCGCATGCCAGATCGACAGGCGTCCGACCGGCATCACCAGGTAGATCGAGGTCAGCACCAGGATTTCGCCGAACAGTCCCAGCAGGTAGAGCAGCACCCCGGATACGCCGCCGAGCGACCACTGGTAGCCGAACAGCCAGACGCTCTCCTCGCCCATCACTTCCAGCGTGCCGGCCACCAGGGTGACGATCATGACCCCGAAGCCGAGCGCCAGGATGTAGCAATACGGGAGCACGGCCGACACCAGGAAGTGGCGGCGCCGCACCGCTACCCGGTGGATGAAGATCACGCTCATCGCGTTTTCCAGCACGGTAAAGGCGAGCGAACTGAAAAACAGCATGGTGGCGCCCAGCAGCCAGGTGATCAGGTCGCGGTTCTCGAGGAAATGCGCGACTTCCTCCACCAGCGGCCCCACCTGCCCCGGCACCAGCAGGCCCAGGTAGCGCTGCAGGGTCTCCAGCAGCTCGGCCTGGTCGATGAAGTGCGACAGCGCCACCACGACCAGCATCAGGAAGGGCACGATCGAGAGCAGCGCGTAATAGGCGACGGCGCCGGCCAGCAGCAGGCCCTGGTTGGCGCGAAAGCCGCGCACGACCTGGAGGGCAAAGGCCAGCGGGTGGGCCAGGATCCAGGCGTTCGCGCGCTGGTCCATCAGGCGCTCGCGCCAGCTACGGCGCCGGCTCATCGGGCCAGCCTGATCCCGGTGAACTGCCAGCGCGCTCCGGCCGGGAAGAAGTTGCGATAGCTGGGTCTTGCATGGCCCTCGGGCGTGGCGCAGGACGAGCCGCGCAGCACGTACTGGTTGACCATGAACTTGCCGTTGTACTCGCCGATGGCGCCGGCGGCCGGCGCATAGCCGGGATAAGGCGCATAGCTGCTGGCGGTCCACTGCCAGCAGGCCCCGAACATCTGCAGCAGGCCTTCGCCGTCGGCCGCTTCCGGATGCAGGGCGCCAGCGCCCAGTTGCGCCTGGCGCGCGGCGAATTCCCACTCGCTTTCCGTCGGCAGGCGCGCGCCGCGCCAGCGCGCATAGGCGTCGGCCTCGTACAGCGACACATGCGTGACAGGGCGTGCCGGATCGAGCAGCTGTAGTCCGTGCAGGGTGAATTCCTGCCAGCCCTCCTCGCCTGCGACCCGGTACAGCGGATGCGTGATCTCGCCCGCGCACACGCGGTCCCAGCCCTCGGCTAGCCACAGTGCCGGGTCGCGGTAGCCCCCGGCTTCGACGAACTCGCGGTACTCGCCGTTCGTCACCAGGCGCGACGCCAGCTCGAAGGGTGCGAGATAGGTGCGGTGGCGCGGCAGCTCGTTGTCGAAGCAGAAGCCACTGCCGCCATAACCGATTTCGGCCAGGCCGCCCTCGAAAGCAATCCACGACAGCTCTGGCGGCGGTGCGCCCCTCTCCATCGCCTGCACGGTATAGGCAGGGTACAGGGGATTGCAGCCCAGCAGGTGCTTGAGGTCGGTGAGCATCAGCTCCTGGTGCTGCTGCTCGTGCTGCAGGCCGAGTTCGACCAGGCCCTGTATCGGTGCACCGATGGCCAGCAGGCGCGCGATGCGTCCGTCCACGTCGGCGCGGTAGGCGCGCACCTCGTCCAGCGAGGGCCGCGTGAGCAGGCCGCGCTGCGGCCGCGGGTGCTTGGCGCCGATGCCGTTGTAGTAGGAGTTGAACAGCACCCGGAAGGCCGGGTGGAAAGGCGCGAACCCCGCTTCATGCGCTTCCAGGATGAAGGTCTCGAAAAACCAGGTGGTGTGCGCCAGATGCCACTTGATCGGGCTGGCGTCCGGCATCGATTGCGCGCAGCAATCCTCGGCAGACAGCGGCGCGGCGATCTCGAGCGAGCGCCGGCGCACCCGTTGAAAAGCGTGCAGGAGGTCTTCGCGCTGCCCGATGCCCATCAGCCGATTGCCTGTGCGTGGATCACCGCGAACCAGCGCTGCGGGTCGGTCCACACGCGGGTGGCCTCGAACCCGGAACGCTCCAGCAGCGCGATCGCATCGGCCTGCTGGTACTTGTAGCTGTTCTCGGTGTGGATGGTATCGCCGGCCTCGAACACGCGCGCACCGCCCTTCCAGTGCACTTCCTGACGGTGCACCGCCTCCAGATGCATCTCGACGCGTCCGCGTGCGGGGTTGTAGAAGCCGTGGTGGCGCCAGGCACGGATATCGAAGTCGGCATCGATCAGGCGGTTCACATGGCGCAGGACATTCAGGTTGAAGGCGCCGGTCACCCCGAGCGCGTCGTCGTAGGCAGCGTCGAGCACATCCTTGTCCTTGGCCAGGTCCACGCCCAGGAGCACGCCGCCATCGGGGCCGCATTGGGCGCGCAGGCGGCGCAGGAAGCCTTGCGCTTCTTCCGGGGTGAAGTTGCCGATCGAAGAGCCCGGATAAAAGAACAGGCGCCGCTCGCTGCCGACCTGCTCGGGCAATTCGAATCTGTTGGAAAAGTCCATGCCCAGCCCTTCCATGGCGATATGCGGAAAGCGCTGGCGCAGGCGTTCCAGGGAGTCGCACAGGAACTCGGCCGAGATGTCGACCGCCACGTACTGGCTTGGGGCAAGCAAGGGGAACAGCGAAGCCGCCTTGGCACAGTTGCCGGCGCCCAGGTCGATCAGCGTCGCCCCGCTGCCCGCCACCCGGGCGATCTCGGCGCCATGGCGCGCGAAAATGGCGGCCTCGGTGCGGGTCGGGTAGTACTCGGGCAATTCGCAGATCGCTTCGAAGAGTTTCGAACCGAGGGCATCGTACAGGAATTTGGGCGAAATCCAGGGGTCGATCGCTTCCAGGCCGGCCTGCAGCTCGTCGGCCACGTGGGCATTGGCGGCGCGAGGCCGGTCTTGCGTGCAGGAGATGTACATAAGCGTTATCATTCGTGCCGCCACGGCGCACCATGCGCCAGGGCATAGGATGTCAGACCTTGGACCTGGAACTCGAGTTGCAGTTTTTGCCATGATAGCGGAATTCAGTCATGTGCCGTTTCCGCCTGCCGTACAGGCGTTACTACTCCGGTTCACCTATTTCCAAAGTTCAATCACTCAGCCAATAATCAAGAAGAAAGCCGCCATGACCCTGTTCTCGCCTTCGCGTGTCCTGAAAAACCTGTTCGCTGCAACCGCCACTGCCGGCCTGATGTTTGCCGCCGCCGGCGGCGCCTATGCCCAGAATACCCCGGGCGTGCTGCGCGTTTCCGCCATCCCCGACGAGGCGCCGACCGAACTGCAGCGCAAGTTCAAGCCGCTGGGCGACTACCTGGCCAAGGCAACCGGCCTGAAGGTCGAATTCACCCCGGTCACCGACTACGCCGCTTCGGTCGAAGGCCTGATCAACGGCAAAATCGACATGGTCTGGTTCGGCGGCTTCACCTTCGTACAGGCCAATGTGCGCAGCAAGGGACAAGTCACGCCGCTGGTGCAGCGTGCCGAGGACGAGAAGTTCCGCTCGGTCTTCATCACCACCAATCCCGCCATCAACGGCCTGGCGGACCTGAAGGGCAAGACCCTGTCCTTCGGTTCGGAATCCTCGACCTCGGGCCACCTGATGCCGCGTTCCTTCCTGCTGGGCGCGAAGATCAACCCAGACACCGACCTCAAGCGCATCGCCTTCTCGGGCGCGCATGACGCCACCGTGGCCGCGGTCGCGGGCGGCAAGGTCGATGCCGGCGCCCTCAACATCTCGGTGTGGGAAAAGCTGGTCGAAGCCAAGAAGGTCGATCCGAAGGTGGTGCGCGTGTTCTACACCACCCCGGGCTACTACGACTACAACTGGACCGTGCGCAGCGACATGAACCCGGCCCTGCAGAAGAAGATCACGGACGCTTTCCTGGCGCTCGACGAATCGACTCCGGAAGGCAAGCAGATCCTGGAACTGCAGCGCGCCACCAAGTTCATTCCGACCAAGACCGCCAACTACGGCGCGATCGAAGCGGCGGCGCGCAACGCCGGCCTGCTGAAGTAAGCAAAGGTAGTCGATGAGCTTCCGGCTCGAGAAACTCACGGTACGGCATTTGGCGGCCGCCCGGCATGCGGCCCCCGCCCTGGTCGACCTCGACCTGGTCGTCGCACCCGGCGAGCAGCTGGCCCTGATCGGCCCTTCGGGGGCCGGCAAGACCACCCTGCTCGCCACCCTCGCCTGCGCCCACCAGCCGGCCGAGGGCAGTTTCACCGCCTTCGAGCAGGACCCGTGGACCTTGAGCCAGGCCGAGCGCCACCGCCTGCGCGCGCGCCTGTTCCTGGCGCCGCAGACCCCGCCGCTGCCGCCGCGCCAGCGCGTCGTCACGGCGGTGCTGGCGGCCCGCCTGCCGCACATGAGCCTGTGGCAGGCTTTTGCTTCGCTGGTGCGCCCGAGCGACCCGGACGCGGCGCATGCCGCCCTGTCGCGCTTCGGCCTGGGCGACAAGCTGTATGCGCGCGTCGACCGCCTGTCGGGCGGCGAGCGCCAGCGCTGCGGCCTGGCGCGCCTGCTGCTCTCCAACGCCGAAGCCCTGCTGGTGGACGAGCCGATCTCCGCGCTCGACCCGGCCCTGGCCCAGCACACCTTGACCACGCTGCAGCAGGAAGCGGCGGCGCGCAATGCCTCGCTGGTATGCAGCCTGCACCAGGTCGAGATGGCGCGCGCCCACTTCCCGCGCCTGGTCGGCCTGCGCGACGGCCGCATTGTGTTCGACGCGCCGCGCGAACAGGTGAGCGACGCCATGATCGCCGCGCTCTACGACAACGAGAACGTGCAGCCGCACCCTGAGCACCCGCACGAATCGCCCGACCGCATCGCCGTGGGCGCCTGTTTCTGATGGCGGCACTGAAGGGGGCTGCGCATCCGGACCCGGCCTGGCGCGGCCGCGTCACGGCCACCGTCGTGTGCCTGCTGCTGCTGTGGCCGATGCTCACGGCGAGCGAGTTCAAGCCCTGGCTGCTGTTCGACCCGCAAAGCCTGGCGGCTGCCTGGGGCTTCCTGTCCGACTTCCTGCATCCGGCGACGGAGGCTGAATTCCTCATGCTGGTGCTGCGCGAGACCTGGCAGACGGTGGCGATTGCCACCGCCGGCTTGACGCTGGCCCTGTTGGGCGCAATTCCCGCCACCATGCTGATTACCGAGCGCCTGTCGATTTCGCGCCTCGGCACCGGGCGCATGCGTCCGCTCGCCATGCTGGTGCGCCAGCTGGCGCGCTGGGTGCTGGTGCTGCTCAGGAGCGTGCCGGAACTGGTATGGGCGCTGCTGTTCGTGCGTATCGTCGGCCTCGGGCCGACCGCCGGCGTGCTCGCCATCGCCCTGACCTATTGCGGCATGCTGGCCAAGGTCTATGCCGAGATCCTCGAATCCTCGGACGCGCACGCGCTGGAGAGTCTGCTGGCCAACGGCAGCGGGCGTCTGCCGGCGCTGCTGTATGGCGCGCTGCCCGAATCGGCGGCCGAACTGGTGTCCTATACCGTCTACCGCTGGGAGTGCGCGATCCGCGGTTCGGCGGTGATGGGCTTCGTCGGCGCCGGCGGCCTGGGCCAGCGCATGGAAGAATCGACCAAGATGATGGCGGGCGGCGAAGTGTCGACCATGCTGATCGTGTTCGTGCTGCTGGTCGCCCTGGCCGACCTGGTCTCGAAGCTGCTGCGCCGGAGGCTGGGATGAAGCCGAAGCTGCAGCCTCCGCCGCCGCGCAACATCGGCACCCCGCTGCTGCTGGCCGCCCTGCTTGCCCTGGTGGTGGCCAGCTTCGCCTCCTTGCAGCTAGAGTGGTCGGCCTTCTTCACCCCGGAAGCGCTCGGCTCGGCCAGCGAATTCCTGGCCGGCTTCACGCCGCCCGAGACCAGCCCGGCATTTCTCAGCAAGACCCTGGGGGCGCTGTGGGAAACCCTGGCCATGTCGCTGGTGGGGACCCTGCTGGCCGTGATCGGTGGCCTGCTGCTGGCGCTGCCGGCCGCTGGCCGCCTGGGCCGCGCCTCGCGCGGCGCGACCCGGGTGCTGCTCAACATCCTGCGCTCGATTCCCGAACTGGTGTGGGCCGCGCTGCTGCTGGTCGCGGCCGGCCTGGGGCCGTTTGCCGGCACGCTGGCGCTGGCCGCCCACACCAGCGGCGTGCTGGGACGCCTGTTTGCCGACGCCCTCGAGAACGTCGAGCCGCTGCCGGAAAGCAGCCTGCGCACCAATGGCGCCGCGCCGCTCGCCGCCTTCCTGTACGCTACCCTGCCGCAGGCCCTGCCGCAGATGCTGTCCTACACCCTGTACCGCTGGGAGAACAACATCCGCGCCGCCGCCGTGCTGGGCGTGGTCGGCGCCGGCGGCCTGGGACAGATGCTGAAGTACCACCTGTCGCTGTTCCAGATGCAGAGCGCGGCCACCGTGATCGTCGCCATGCTGCTGCTGGTCGCAGCCGTGGATGGCGCCAGCTTCGCCCTGCGCCGCGCCCTCACACGCTAGAGAAGGACCACCATGCTCGTACTCGACAACTTAAGCAAGTCCTACGGCGGGCGCACCGTGCTGTCGCAGCTGTCGCACAGCTTTCGCGCCGGCGAGTTCGTGGCCATCATGGGCGAGTCGGGCGTCGGCAAGTCGACCCTGCTGAACATCATCGCGGGGCTGGACGCGCCGGATGGCGGCCAGGTGATCGTGGACGGCACGCCCATGTCGGCCCTCGACGACGACGCCGCGACGCGCCTGCGCCGCACCCGCATGGGTTTCATCTTCCAGGCCTTCCACGTGCTGCCGCACCTGACGCTGCGCCAGAACGTGGCGCTGCCGCTGCTGCTGAACCGCGCGCCCGATGCGCGTGCGGACGAGATGCTGGACGCCGTCGGCCTGCAGGGCCGCGGCGCCGATTTCCCGCGCCAGCTATCCGGCGGCGAGCTGCAGCGCGTGGCCATTGCGCGCGCGCTGGTGCACCGCCCCGCCCTGCTGCTGGCCGACGAACCGACCGGCAACCTCGATCCCGAAACGGCCGAGGGCATCCTGTCGCTGCTGCGGCGCGAAACGCGCGCCAGCGGCGCCGGCGCCATCATGGTCACCCATTCGCACGCCGCAGCGGCCATGGCCGACCAGGTGCTGCTCCTGACCCGTTCCGGATTGAAATTAGCGTAAATTCCTCGCGGAAAGAACGAACTTACGGTTTGTTACGCTCAATTCGTAAATCGTGTGGAGCGCAATCGTAGTAATATCACAACGACCCGCCACCAAAACCTTCTCACAAGAGGCCGGGGTGTATTTCCAGAACAAGTCGATCTGTCCCGAATCCATGTTTACATATTCGGAGAAGCAACATGAGCGTACGACAGAAAAAACAGGAAATGCTCGCCGCGATGCACCGGGCTCGTGCCCTGGAGCCGTCGAGCTTCGTGCCCAACAAACTGCTCGACACCCTGATCGAGCGCATGCAACTCAAGAATGACGCCGAGCTGTGCCGGGTCCTCGAGGTGCAGCCGCCGATCATCAGCAAGATCCGCCATCGCAAGCTGAACGTCGGCGCGACCATCCTGCTGCGCATGCACGAGAAATCGAACATCCCGATCCGCGAACTGAAGGAACTGACCAGCGCCTCGATCCACTAGCGCCACCGGTCCACGGCCGCGTCGTGGCGCAGGACGCGCTAGGACGCGGCTGGAGGCCGGCCGGTCTTGAGCTGGGGCAGCGCCGCCAGCACCGACTTGAGGGTAGCGATATCGACCTGGCCCAGCAGGGCCACGCCGATGCGCAGCAGTTCGCTCTTCTTGACGTCGATGCCGGCGCGCAGGCAGGCCTGCTTGACGTCGGCAAGCACGGCGTATTCCTGCTCGGGCATGGTGAAGCTGTCGCGTACCAGCACCGGACGCGTGCTGCTCGGTGTTGGCTCGCGCACCGGGCTTGACGCCGCCTTGCGCGCGGCGCGCTTGGGCGCGGGTGCAGCCAGCGTTTTCGCGGCCGCCTTGACGGCGCTCTTGACGCTGGGTTTGGCTGCTTTTGCGGGTTTGACCGCCGGTTTCGCCGCGGGCTTCGCGGCCTTTGCCGGCGCGGCTTTTGCGCGCGCGGCTCCCTTTGCTGCCGCCGGAACGGCAGCTGACTTCCTGGGCATTACGGACTCCATTGTTCAACGAACTAAACAATATAGTCGATATGCCCCGCGCATGCCAAGGCGCAGCTCAAACGAACGTAGGGGTGAACTGGTCCGGTGGACCAGTTCACGCTATGCCGCCTACGCAGTGATAGGTTGCTGCAAGATTATCCGGCGCGAGAGCGAAGCCGCTAGCAATCACCGCGTGGGCGGGAAACCCGCCCACCCTACTCGCCGGCCTCTTCCTCGTCCGCGAATTCCTGCGCGATGCGGGCGAATTCGGTCTCGAGCGTGAAGAAGGCGTCGAGTACGTCCGGATCGAAATGGCTGCCGCGGCCCTGGCGCATGATCTCGAGCGACTGCTCGTGCGAGAACGGCGGCTTGTACACGCGGCGCGAGATCAGCGCGTCGTAGACGTCGGCCACGGCCATCAGGCGCGCCGCGAGCGGGATCTCCTCGCCGCTCAGGTTTTCCGGATAGCCGCTGCCGTCCCACTTCTCCTGGTGCGAGTGCGCAATCTCGCGTGCGAACATCAGGAAGCTGTTGGTGCCGCCCAGGTGCTTCTCGGCCAGCATGATGGTATCGCGCCCATAGGCCGCGTGCAGCTTCATGACCTCGAATTCCTCGGGGTCGAGCTTGCCCTGCTTCTGCAGGATGTGGTCGGGGATCGCGACCTTGCCGATATCGTGCAGCGGCGCCGTCTTGTACATCAGCTCGATGTTCTCGTCGGTCAGGCTGGCGGCGAAACGCGGGTGGCTGCGCAGCTTCATCGCCAGCGCGCGCATGTAATTCTGGGTGCGGCGGATGTGGTTGGCGCTCTTGGCGTAGACCTTCCCATCGCGCATTTCCGCCATCGAGGCCATCGCCAGGATCAGGGCTTCCTGCATCAGCAGCAGCTGGGCGGTGCGCTGCTCGACCATGCGTTCGAGGTTCTGGTTGTGCTCCTGCAGGAGCTTGCGCGCCGCGCGCAGGGTCAGGTGGGTCGACACGCGCGCGAACAGGATCGGCGGGCTGATCGGTTTGCCGAGGTAGTCCACCGCGCCCACCGACAGGCCCATGGCTTCGTCCTCGATCTGGTTCTTGGCGGTCAGGAAGATCACCGGGATGTCGGTGGTGGCCGGGTTGGCCTTCAGCTGGCGGCAGGTCTCGTAGCCGTCCATCCCGGGCATCATCACGTCCAGCAGGATCAGGTCGAGGTCGGGCGTGGCCGCGGCGACCTGCAGCGCGGTGCTGCCGTTGGTGGCCACCTTGGTGTTGTACTTGTCCTTCAGCAGGCGCGACAGCAGCATGATGTTGTCCGGCGTGTCGTCGACGATCAGGATCGTCGGCCGGTATGCCTGCTTGTCCTTCAGGGCTGCGCTCATATGTGTTCCGCAATGGAGGAAGAAGCGCCGTTGGCCTGGGCCAGCACCTGGCGCGCTTCTTCGAATTCGTAACGCGACAGGTGCGCCTCGAGGCGCGCCAGCGCACCCGGGCCGAGCAGGCGGCCCAGCGGAGCGCGCACGGTGTCGAAATAGTCGGTGGCTTCGCCCGAGAACTCGGCCAGCAGGCTTTCCAGCTGGGCCACGGCCTGGGCGGCGTCAAGCGTGTTGTCCTGGCCGCCGGATGCCGGCGCGGCGGCCGGTACTTCGGGGGCGTTGGCGAAATACGTGTCGAGCGAATCCATCAGGTCGGCGAGCGCGCGTTCCAGCGCGCCGACGCTGCGGTCGAGCGAGGGGTCGTGCGGCGCGCTGCGTACCGCCTGCTCTTCGATCTCCTGGGCCAGCGACATCACGTCGCGCGCGCCGATGTTGCCGGCCACGCCACGCAGCGCATGGGCGCGGCTGGCGACCTCGCGCAGGCGGCCGCCATCGAGGTCGCTGCGGATGCTGCAGCCGGCGTCGCGCTGGGAAGCGCGGAAGCGGTCCAGCAGCTCCACATACAGGGCGCTGTTGCCGCCCACGTTCCTCAGGCCGAAGGCCGAATCGATGCCGACCAGGCCGGGCAGCGGCGCCAGGTCGGGCGCCGGCAGCGCCGCCCGCGCCGGCATCGCCTTGCCCATCCAGCGCGCCAGCGTCGCATACAGCTTTTCCGGATCGACCGGCTTGGTGATGTAGTCCTGCATGCCCTCGTTCAGGCAGCGCTCCCGGATCTCGGACAGCGCGTGGGCCGTCATCGCGACGATCGGCAGGTCATCGAAGCGTGGATCCTTGCGCAGTTCGACGGTGGCTTCGTGGCCGTCCAGCTGCGGCATCTCGAGGTCCATCAGGACCAGGCGGTAGCCGCCCGGGCCCGCCGCCGCCAGCTTTTCCAGGGCCTGGTGGCCGGTCGAGGCGACGTCCACGTCCACGCCCTGGGCCTCGAGCAGTTCGCGCGCGATCTGCTGGTTGACCAGGTTGTCTTCCACCACCAGCACGCGCGCCCCGTGCTGCTGGGCGCGCACCACACCGGCGCCGGCCGCGCCGGCGGGCGCGTTGCTGAACAGGCCAGCCAGGGTATTCGACAATGCCGACTGCACGAAGGGCTTGAACAGGAAGCCGTTGACGCCTGCCTCTTCCGCACTGGCCTGCACGTCTTCGCGCCCGAAGGCCGTTACCAAGACGGTCAGCGGCGGCGCGCACAGGTCCTTGTTCGAGGTGATGCGGCGCACCAGCTCGATGCCATCCATGCGCGGCATGGTGCAGTCGGTCAGCACCAGGCGGTACGGCATGCCGGCGGCGTCGGCGGCAATGATCGCACCTTCCGCGTGGCGCGCGTCCGAGGCGCACTCCACCCGCAGCGGCAGCGCCGCCAGCGCTTCGCGCAGGATGGCGCGCGCCAGCGCGCTGTCGTCCACCACCAGCACCCGCGCGCCGGTCAGTTCTGACGGTGCGACCAGCGTCGATTCCGGCTCGCCGGACAGGGCAAAATCGAGGTCGAAGTGGAAGGTCGAACCGGCGCCGGGCGCGCTGTCGACCGCGATCCGTCCGCCCATCAGGCCCACCAGCTGCTGCGAGATCGACAGGCCGAGGCCGGTGCCGCCGTATTCCCGCGTGGTCGAGCCGTTGGCCTGGCTGAAGGCGCGGAACAGCTTGGCCTGCTGTTCGTCGGCGATGCCGATGCCGGTGTCGCGTACCGCGAAGCGCAGCTTGACGCGCCCCGGCTCCGCCCCCTTGAGCGGAATGCAGGACAGCTGCAGCTCGCCGGCCGGCGTGAACTTGACGGCGTTGTTGACCAGGTTGATCAAGACCTGGCCCAGGCGCAGCGGGTCGCCCACGAGCTTGCGCGGCACCGCATGCGGCACGTGGAACAGGTATTCGAGGCGCTTGTCGGCGGCGCGCTGGCTGGTCACGCTGGCCACGTTGCCGAGCACCTCGTCGAGGCAGAACGGCACCTGCTCGACGTCGAGCTTGCCGGCCTCGATCTTGGAAAAGTCGAGGATGTCGTTGATGATCCCCAGCAGCGACAGCGCCGCGCGGTGAATCTTGCCGACGTAGTCCTGCTGCTTCGGATTGAGGTCGGTGCGCAGCGCCAGATAGGCCATGCCGATGATCGCGCTCATCGGCGTGCGGATCTCGTGGCTCATGTTGGCCAGGAATTCGGACTTGGCGACGTTGGCCGCTTCCGCGCGCAGGTTCGACTGCGTCAGTTCCTCGGTGCGGGCGGCGATCTTCTGTTCCAGGTCTTCGTTCAGTTCGCGCAGCTGCTGCTCGATGCGGCTTTTTTCGCGCAGCAGGCCGTTGGTCACCTGCTCGGCCTGGCGCAGCCGGTTCAGGGTGTCGCGGAAACTGCGCACCGCGGACGACAGGCGCCCGACCTGGTCGCGCCGGCCGATGCCGGACAGGCGGATGTCGGTCTCGCCACGCGCCAGCTTCTCGAGCGCGTCCTGGATGTCGGCGAAGGGCTGCGACATGCGGCGCCCCACCAGGAACACGCAGCCGACGATGGCCAGCGTGAGCAGGATGTTGGCGGCGGCCGTGTGCACGATCTGGCTGCGCAGGTCCTGGTCGATCTGCTCGCGCGAGAAGGCCAGCTCGATCGCCCCGACCGAATAGGTGCGGGTGCCGTCGTTGTAGGTGATGCGGCGGCGCAGGCGCAGGTCGGCCTCGGCGTCGTCGCGGTTGCCGAGCGCCGCGATCAGGCTGCCGTCCGGCGCCAGCACGCGCAGGGTCTGCACCTCGGGGGTCGCGCCGAGCGCGTCCACCACCGAGTTGACGGCGGCGCTGTTGATGTCGAACAGGGGCCGGGCCAGCGCCTGCTCCAGCACCTTGGCCTGGCGCTCGATGCGCTCCTGCAGGCGGGCGTCGGCGTCCAGGCGCAGGGTATGCAGGGTGTAAGTGGTGAAGACGCCGGTCGACAGCGCGACCGCGAGCACGATCCCGGCGCCGAGCCGGAACACGATGTTCTGGCGCCAGTTCTCGACCAGGCGGCGCGGCACCACGCGCACCCGGGCCCTGCGGCGGCTAATAGGCCGCCCCCGGACGCATGCTGGTGGCCTGCTGCTCGCGCTTGCGGTAGGCCGGGCTGTTGCGCACCGCTTCGATCGCTTCCCACAGGCGCGCGACCAATTGTGGCCGGCTCGACGCCAGGGCGCTCGACAGCACCAGGAAATACGGCTTTTCGACCAGCGGTACCGGCAGCAGTTCGAGCCGCTTGCCGTAGGGCCCGCGCATCAGGCGCGCGGCATCGTTCCCGCCCAGCGCGGCGCCGGCCAGCCGGCCCGCGATCAGCTTCTGCACCAGTTCATCGGAACGCTGGCTGCCGTCGTCGGTCTGCACACCCTGGGCGCGCAGGAAGTCGCCCACCGAGTAGCCGAGCTGGAAGCCGATGCGCCCGTCGAGGTTGCGGAAGGTCTTGCCGTCCCACTCGACGCGGCTGCCGCGCAGACGCGCCAGCACATAGGTATCGGTATGCATGCGCTTGGAGGCGTCGGCCTGCGGCTCGGCTTCGTTGCCGCTCACGCCGGGATAGGCGCCGAGCGACATCCGGTCGCGGCTGAAGCTGACGGCGAACGCCCCACCCACCTGGTTCGCCTTGAGCTGCTCGAGGCAGCGCTTCCAGGGCATGCTCTGGAAGTCGAAGCTGACCCCGGTGCGCCTGGCAGCTTCGCTCAAGAGCTCGAAATTCAATCCCCCGCCATCGAGCGTGCGCCACGGGCGCACTTCCTGGCGCTCGAAGCACAGGGTGATGCGCTCGCCGGGCGCGGCCTGGGCCGCCGCGCTACAGGCGGCCAACGCGAACAAGAGAAAGCGGCGCATGGAAAGCAATGGCAAACGTGGTTGAACGAACAATGGAAGTATGCCATTAGATGTTTCCAAACAACAGTAAAAACGGGGCTTTAACCCTGAAAACGACAATCCGCCCCTGGCCGCCCCCATGCTGGGGGTGAAGGCGCCGCGTCAGGAGTCGCGCGCCGGTGCAGGTCCCACAGCGCGCCGACCCGCAGGCCGGCATGGACCGGTTCCACTTCCAGCAGGCCGCACTCTTCTACCAGGGCAGTCAGCAGGGCCAGGCCCCCGGCCAGATGGGGGACGCGTGCGGCCGCCGGCCAGGCCAGGCGTACCCGCGCCACGTGGCCGGCCTGCAGGAAGCGTTCGCGCAGGATGCCCAGGCAGGCGGCGCTCAGGCAGCCGCCGTCGATCCCGTCCTCGCGCGCGATCTCGCTCAGCGCGCGCACGGTGCCGCAGGCGCCATAGGCCAGCGCCCAGCCGCGCCCGGACAGCACCGAGTCCGCGAAGCGGCTGCGCGCCGAGCGCACCGCGGCGTCGAAACCGGCGGCGTCGATGTGGCCATCGGCGAAGAAGCTCAGGCTCTGGCGCACCGCGCCGATCGGGAAGGATTCGACGCGCTCGATATGGGATCCGCGGCCCAGCACCAGTTCGGTCGAGGCGGCGCCGATGTCGATCACCAGGCGCGCCGCGCCGCCAGGTGCGTCGGCGGCATCCAGCGTGCTGGCCACGCCCAGGTAGACCAGGCGGCCGGTCTCGCCACCTGCGACCAGTTCGATCGGACGGCGCAGCGCCTGCTCGGCAGCCGGCAGGAACACCGGGGCATTGCGCGCCATCCGCAGCGCGGCGGTGGCAACCACCCTCACCGCCTGCGGGCGCCACGCGTCCAGCGTATCGGCGAACTCGCGCAGGCAGCCCAGCGCGCGCCGCATCGCCGCTTCGCACAGGCTGCCGTCGTCTTCGAAGGACGCAGCCAGCGCGACGCGCTCGTTCAAAGTCGCTTCCAGCACCAGTTCATCGTGCTCGATGCGTCCGACGTGCAGGCGGAAACTGTCGGAGCCGAGTTCGACGGCGGCGTAGCGAGGGGAATCGGTAAAGTGAGGAATCATGGCTGTCCTGCTGCGAATTGCGGCAGGATACGTCGGCGATATGACGGGAATGTGACGCAGCCGATCGGGTCGTGTCACGAATCGAGGCCGGCAGCCTTGATCGAAACGATCAGAAACCCGACCGGCGAGGGAGCAATACCGACATCCAGAAGCTGGCCCGGGCGCATCGCGGATGGAGGATAAAGGGCGTCCAGGCAGGTCTCCTTGTCGACTGACCTGAACCTCAAGGTCGCCACCTGATCGCAGCCCTTTCGCCGGGAGTACTCTCCAACCTTGATCGCGGTGGCACTTGTCTGGTGTACGTCCGCAGCCGACCACGCCGCCATTGCGAAGATCCACCCGAGCGGGGCCAAGCACACGAAGACAACTGCCAATGATGCCGAGAGTAGCATGGCAACCCACTTTCGCAACCATCTGGTCGGATATTGGTCTGCGAGCCTGGTCGCAAAAACGGAAGCAGCCGTCATGCGATAGAGCACATACGGTGTGATCAGGAGCCACGACACGAATAGAAACCTGGTGTAGGCCTCGGCGTAGCGGAAGATAAAACGGCCCTCGAAGTACATCAGCAGGAATATCCCCGCTATCAGGAAAAGGAGCACGAGCAGCGCGCACCTGGGGCGGCGCTTGTGCGCTGCTGTATGGTCGGAATGAGGACTGTGCATCATGGGCGCTTGATCCGTGCGTGGGCGGCCGTGCCAGCCTGATGATGGGCGATGCTCAAACGCCGGACTTGACCACGGTTGCCCCGTTCACACCGACCACTTTCTCGGAGTGCCCGTCCGCTGGAGGAGGATTGATTGGATCGGCGCCTGGCGTAGCCACGATCAGCGTGCGCGTATCGTGCCGGTCTGCGCCCTTCTGCTGCACGATCTTGACGGCGACCGCGCGTCCGTCGACGACGGGCCTGGGATGGAGGAAGTTAAACATGCAATCCTTATCGTGAACGCGCCGAGCTATACGGAAAACCCACCGCAGACCTGCTTCGCCTCATCCCAGCAGAGGCAGCAGAAAATCTTGAAGCCCGCTTCCTTGAACCATGCGTCGGCATTGCTGCCGGCAAGAGCGACGAGCCTGTCCTCGCAGGCCTTGCACCAGGCATCCGGCCGCGCGAGGTCGGTCTGGTCTCCCCAGAAGAATCCGCCCCGCTCACCCGCGTCGATTGCGTGAGCGACATGGGTACACACGAGTCCAATACCTTGCTGGCCATGGGTGGGGCAATGACATGTTTTATTCATGGCCGGGCGTTGATCTTGAACGACTCCATAAAGACCCGGACGGCCTCTTTCGGAACACGGTTCGGCCATCCGGCAAAATGGATGGAAAACAGGCGCTGGTCCGCTAATACAAACTGCGACAGCGAGATCAAGCCGCTCCGATCACGCATCACGCTCTCGAGAGCGGGAAATCCTCCGATTTCCACGCTGTGACTTTCTACAATCGTGGAGTTCGTGCTCGCTGCGGCACCAATCATCGCCCCCTTCAGTAAGTCGACGGAGCGCACGTGCTTCGGCACCAGCAGCCCATCGTAAAAGTCCACGCTATAGAAGAGTTGTGCTTCAACGTTCGCATACGAGCAGACATGCATGACGACTGTTCTGCCCATAACTTCTACATTTCGTGCGCTGCACTCCGGCTTGGCGGGGAAGACCACTTCGAAGGCCTGGTCAGGCGGCGAGTATTTCACCGGCTCCGCACTGGCGGCGGATGCCAGCAGGAGCAAAGCCAGCACACTGCTCCTGAAAATGATGCGAACGCCCATATCAAGACAGCCCTTCTTGGATGTTTAGTGCCTATTCCCGGCTTGCCATTTACCGGTCTACCCAGGGTCAGGTCTGACATCAGGACACGATCTCTGCATTAATTCAGGACGTATGTTGAGGTCGTGTCCGATTGTCAGACCTGACCCTGATTGACCTTGCTCGAAGTTACCAGAACGAACAGCCGGGAAATACGCGGATTGTCACGCAGGCCGGCGTCCGGGAGCGGGAGGCTCAGGCCTCGACCGGCGCCGCCACCGCTTGGCTGACGCGGTTGCGCCCCGCCCCCTTGGCCGCGCGCAGCGCATCGTCGGCGCGCTGGAACAGGGTTACCGTGCTGTCCTCGGGGCGGATCACGGTCACGCCAAAGCTGGCCGTCATGGCGATCATGGCGCGCTCGCTCTTGACCGGCGAACTGGCGATCGCCGCGCGGATGCGCTCCGCCACCAGGGTCGCCTCGTCCAGGTTGGTACGCGGCAGCAGGATCGCGAACTCGACGCCCACCAGGCGCCCGACCAGGTCGGAATCGCGCAGCTGGCGCTTGCACAGCTCCACCACGTGGCGCAGCACGGCGTCGCCGGCCGGGTGGCCGTAGCCGTCGTTGACGCGCTTGAACTGGTCGAGGTCCAGCACCACCAAGGCGGTGGGCAGGCCGGGACGGCGCGCCAGCGCCATCCACGGGCCCAGCGCATTGAAGAAACCACGGCGGTTCGGCACATTGGTGAGCGGGTCGACTACCTCCAGCCGCGCCAGTTCGCGCCCGATGCGTTCGCGCCCCAGCAGCAGCATGCCGAAGCCGTTGACCAGCATGAGGCCATACAGCGCGGCGCTGGAGAGCTGGCGCAGCAGTTCGCTGGAGAGCCAGCGCCAGCCGCCCGGCAGCAGCAGCACCGACAGGCCGCGCGCCGCGACCACCAGCGCCAGCGCGGCGGTCAGGAGAGCCAGGAAGCGCTGCAGCAGGCTGGCCTGGCGCCAGCCGGAACCGAGCGCTGCGGCGACGTTCAGGTAGAGCACGCCGAGCAGCAGCGAAGCGGCCAGGCTGCGCAGGCCCTGCTCGTCGATCAGGTAGCAGATGAAGAAGGCCAGGATCGCGAGCCCGCCGGCCAGCAGCGTAGGACGGCGCCAGCCATGGCGGCCCGCCTCTTCCCATGCCGCCCCGGCCTCGATGGCGACGCCAGCGAACAGCAGCGCGTAGCCGCCCGGCAGCGCCAGCGATTCCGGCACTACGCCCAGGCCGCCCAGCACCAGCAGGGTCCAGGCGCCGGCCTGCACCTGCTTCGACAGCGCCCAGGCGGCAAGGGCTGGCGGACGCACCGGTCCGTGGTCGAAAAAGGTCAGCACTGCGCACAGGGCCAGGTTGCCCAGGGCCAGTACCAGCACCATCGTGCTTGCGTCCAGGTTCGTCATTTCGTCAATCGCAATCAGTACTCGTGTTCGACCAGGGCAGTGCCGTCGCCGATCTTGCTGGCCCAGGCCCGGCTGAAATACGCCTGCTCCTCGCTGGTGGGCGGCGCGTGCCAGAACACGATCAAGGTGCCCTTGTGGTCGTGCAGCTGGGTCAGTTTGTCGACGAAGCCGGTGTTGCCGGCGCTGTCGGCCAGGGCCATCGCATACCCGTACACGCGCTGCAGGCGCTCCAGACGATCGGGCTCGGTCTGGGCATTGGTGGCGGTGATGGAAGGATGGTCCAGGAACATGCGGGTTTCCTTTGTCGAGCGGTCAGCTTATCAGAAAGCCATGCCGTACAACAAGCTGCCATGGCTCCACTATACTGGAGGCCATGTCTCTACCCTCCGAGCTGCCGCCGCCGATCGTCTCGACCCGAGGCGACCGCCGCACGCTCGAATTCACGCCAGGCGACATCCAGAGCGAGATGCGGCTGTCGCGCCCGGACGCCCTGGTGCTGTCGTATGCGCGCGCCATGATGTGCTTCGCGCTCCTGGTGCCGCACCCGCGTCACATCGTCATGGTGGGACTGGGCGGCGGTTCGCTCGTCAAGTTCTGCTACCGCCATTTCCCGCACACCCGCATCACGGTGCTGGAAGTGCGCGCCGACGTGATCGCGCTGCGCGAGCAGTTCCTGGTGCCGCCGGACGACGCGCGCCTGCGGGTGCTGCACTGCGATGCGGCGGCCTGGCTGGCGCAGGCGCCGGCCGCCGGCGCCGACGTGCTGCTGGTGGACGGCTTCGACGCGAGCGGCCTGCCCCCTGGCCTGTCGAGCGCCGCCTTCTATGCCGATTGCCGGCGGCTGCTGCGCCCCGGCGGCGTACTGGCCATCAACATCTTTACTTATGATCCTGACTATGTGACTGCGGTGCAACGTTTGCGCGCCGCCTTTGACGGTCATGCGTGCTGGCTGGCCGGCATGGCCGGCAACAACCAGATCGTGTTCGGGCAGCGCCCGGCGGCGCCCGGCGCCGCCCCGAGCCGCCCCCTGCAGGTCCTGCGCGACAGCCTGTACAACCGCGGACTCGGACTCTCCCTGCTCAACCGTCTGCTGGCCCGCCTGGTGGTCGCCTGGCTGGCGCAGAGGGCGCCGTGAACACCGTCGTTTGACGGGCCTCTCCCATTTTTTGTTTGCCCAACAGCATGGGGATGTGACACACTTCGCGTATTGATGCCTGCTGGCAAGCCTTCTTTATGGAATTCTGGACCCATCCATGCCGCGCCGCCTCCCCCTGTCGCTGACTCTTGCGGCAGCCCTCACGCTCGGGGGCGGCCTGGCCGCGTCCGGCGCCCTGTTCCTGGGAGTCGGCCATCTCGAGTACGACAACATGGCGCTCGCCTTCGCCCAGCGCGCCGACGAGCGCGTGGCGGCGGTGCGCCAGGGGATCGACCAGGCGGTCGAGGTACTGACCGTCACCAACCAGCTGTTCGCGCGCGGCGAACCGGTGAGCCGCGAGCAGTTTCGCGATTTCACGGCCGCCCTGCTGCAGCGCCACCGCTATATCCAGGCCTTCAATTTCCACCGCTCCGTCCCGGGAGAGCAGCGCGCAGCCGTCGAAAGCGAGCTGCAGCGCATCCTGCCGGGCACGGTGTTCACTGAACTGCAGGACAGCACACTGGTGCCGGCGCCGCTGCGCGCCCGCTATCACATCGTCGACTACATCGAGCCGATGGCCGGCAACGAACGCGCCTTCGGCCTGAACATCACCGAGAACGTGCAGGTCATGAGTGCGCTCGCGGTCGCGCGTGGCGAAGGCCGCGCCGCGGCCACCGATCTGTTCCAGCTGGCGCAGGACGAGCGCCAGCAGCCGGCCTTCGAGCTGGTCATGCCGGTGCTGGACCGCCAGGGCATGCTGGCAGGCGATACCGCGGTCGTGATCCGCGGCCCCGAACTGGTGCGCGCCTCGCTCGCCAATACCGGCCTGCTCGATCCGCGCGAAACGGCGAGCGACATCTTCGTGTCGGTCTATGCCGGCGAGTTCCCGGCGCCGGAAAAGCTGATGTTCTCGACCGGCGACACCCGTAAGCGCGAGACGGGCTGGCTGGCCGGTTTCATGTCGCCCGGCCATAACGGCCACGGCAGCAAGCTGCTGCACATCGCCGGCAAGCCCTGGCGCATCGAGGTGGCCAGCGCCCCGCGTCCCTTCCTGCAGGACCACATGGCGTCCACCGCCCTGCTGGTCGGCGGCATCCTGATGACCTTGCTCGGCACGGCCTTCGTACAGGCTTCCGGCCGGCGCGCACGCAAGGTGCAGCAACTGGTGCGCCAGCGCACCGCGGACTTGCGCCGTACCAACCGCCGCCTGGTCGAGGACATGGCCGCGCGCGAGCGCGCCGAGCGCGCCCTGCAGCAAAGCGAGCAGCGCTTCCGCCAGCTGGTGTCGATGTCGTCCGACTGGTACTGGGAACAGGACCGCGAGCTGCGCTTTACCATGGTCACCGGGGGCTTTACCGAAAAGGCCGGCGTCGCCATCGAAACGGTGCTGGGCAAGACGCGCTGGGAATACGTGCCCGCATTGCTGGACAGCGAAGCCGGGCGCGCCCACATCGCCCAGGTCAAGGCGCACGAGCCCTTCGCCAACCTCGAATACCAGGTCGTCGACGAACACGGCGACACCCGCTGGTTCTGCGTTAACGGCCAGCCAGTGTTCGACGACTCCGGCGCCTTGATCGGCTACCGCGGCACCGGCAGCGACATCACCGAACGCAAGCTGACCGAGCAGCGCGTGCACCACGTGGCCCAGCACGACGTGCTGACCGGCCTGCCCAACCGCTCGCTGCTGCAGGACCGCCTCAGCCAGGCGATTGCCTATGCCAACCGCAGCGGACGCCCGATGTGGGTGATGCTGATCGACCTCGACCGCTTCAAGTTCGTCAACGACTCGATGGGCCACAAGGCCGGCGACGTGCTCCTGATGACGGTGGCGGCGCGCCTGACCGGCTCGCTGCGCGACACCGATACCGTGGCGCGCCTGTCGGGCGACGAATTCGTCGTGATCCTGTCCGAGCACCACGACGAGCCGCTCGCACCCGAGATCGTGCAGCGCGTGATGGATTCGGTGGCCCAGCCGGTGATGCTCGGCACCAAGGAATTCTTCGTCACCTGCTCGATCGGCGTGGCCGTCTACCCGAGCGAAGGCACGCCGGCCGAGAGTCTGATCGAGCATGCCGACATTGCGATGTACAGCGCCAAGAAGATGGGGCGCAATAACTTCCAGTTCTACACGCCCGCGATGAACGAAGAGTCGATGGAACGCGTGCGCATCGAAAGCGCGCTGCGCAACGCCCTCGACCGCAACGAATTCGTGCTGCACTACCAGCCGCAGGTGGATCTGAAGAGCGGCCAGATCGTGGGCATGGAAGCGCTGATCCGCTGGCGCCATCCGGAACTGGGCATGGTCCCGCCTGGCCGCTTCATCGCCATCGCCGAGGAAACCGGCCTGATCGTGCAGATTGGCGCCTGGGTGCTGCGCACCGCCTGTGCCCAGAACAAGGCCTGGCAGGATGCCGGCCTGGGCCGCCTGCGGGTGGCGGTCAACCTGTCGGCGCGCCAGTTCGGCGCCGCCGACCTGATCGCCGGCCTGGAAGCGGTGCTGCAAGACACCATGCTCGACCCCGAGTGCCTCGAGATCGAACTGACGGAAAGCCTGTTCATGAGCGACGTGACGCCTGCGGTGGAACTGCTGCACCGCATGAAGTCGCTGGGAGTGAACCTGTCGATCGACGACTTCGGCACCGGCTACTCGAGCCTGTCCTACCTGTCGCGCTTCCCGATCGACGTGCTGAAGATCGACCGCTCCTTCGTTGCCGACATCACCCACGACGCCAACGACGCCGCCATTGTCACCTCGATCATCGCGCTGGCCCACAACCTGAAGCTGGCGGTGATCGCGGAAGGCGTGGAAACGGCGGAGCAGCTCGACTACCTGCGCAGCCATGGTTGCGACGAAATGCAGGGCTATTTCTTCAGCAAGCCGCTGGCGGCCGAGGAGTTCGAACAGCTGCTGCTCCAGCGCCGCGCGCTGCCGCCAGCACGCCTGGAAGCTCCCCAGACTGCCCCGGACGCAACACCGGATATGGTTCCGGCATGATTTGCCGCAAATTTCCGTAGAAAAATAGTTTTTAGGCCATTTAGTTGTGGCCTTTTCAATATTGATGGCTTTAAAATAGCCGTGTCTCTTTAGCAACCCCGGACATACGGATATTTTATGATCATGAATGACACTGGCGAACTGGCCTCGGTCTCCGGCGTGGCGGCCGAATCGGGCAACGTCCGCCGGCAGCGCACCGACATCCGCACCCGCGACCTGATCAACCAGGCGGTGGCCTCGATCCCGACGCTTGGCCTGCAGCGCGCAGCCGAGTTCCTGGCGACGATGAATGTGCCGGCGGAAGTGGCGGTGCGGGTGCTGGTGTATCCGAACCGCCGCCGCGCAAACTGATATTCATATGGTTTGTAGGGGTGATCTAGTCCAGTGGACTAGATCACGCTTGGCCGACCGCGCGTTCGCCTAAGCAAGCGTCACGGCTGAGCCGCCGTCTGTTGAACGCGCGGTCGGGAAACCCGACCACCCTACCAAACCCCGATCGCGTTCAGCGGCGCTCTTGCTGCTGGCGCTTGATGTCGTCGAGCGTTTCGCGGCCCTTGTCGGTCAGGACATAGCCGCCTTCCTCGCGCGGCGCGATATGCGACTTGAGGCTCAGGAAGCGCGCCACGTCCGCATCCAGCACTGCTTGCGGATCGTCCGCCAGCGCCGTCAGCGATTTCACGCAGCGGCGCAGGAACAGCATCTGCTGCCCCTTCTCCGTCAACACGATACGCCCGTCGCGGGTGGTCTCCATCAGCTTGATGCCCGACAGGCGCTTGAGGTTGCGGCCCACGCAGGCGCCCGGGTTGTCGCGCTTCACGCCGCGGCGTACCAGTTCCAGGGCGTCGTATTCGTCCGTCGTTAATTGTTCGTTCTTCATTTGCTCGCTTCTCGGCCAGGGGGCGCCATGGTACCTGCGGCGCAGGCCGAGGGCAAGTTATAGGTGCTTAGCGCAGCGCGCGCAGTGCCAGCCAGCCGAGGCCGGCCCCCGCAGCCACGCCGAGCGCCAGCACCAGCTGCGCGCGGCGCGAGTAGAACAGCGGGCTGCGGCCCAGGTAGATCGTGTTGTACAAGGTATGGCCCATGATGTCCTCCGGCGTGGGTGCTGCTTAAGCGTCCGACAATTATAGGCAGGCGATGTTGTCAGGGATATGACATGGATCGGAAGCCCTGCCGCGCGCCAACGCCGGCATGCTCCTGTTACGATCTTGCGACACTGATCATCAACCGGAGCATTACCATGAACGACCCCACGCTCAAGCCCGATCCCGCGGCCAAGGGCCCCAACGTGTACCACGAAGCAGACATCGGCAGCGGTGAAAAATCGCCCGGCGAACTGGAAACTGAAGAAATGATCCGCGAGATCCCGCCGCTGCCGCCATCGGGTGGGCAGGCCGGCCAGCAGCCTGCTGGTACGCAAGACACTCCCCGCAGCTGAATTCCACTACTCCAATTCCATACCCGTAGGGTGGGCGGGTCTTCCCGCCCACGCGGTCAAGAGGCGCCAGCACAGCCGCGACGGAGCATCAGGCAGCAATCACCGCGTGGGGTGAATCGTGCCAGTGGCACGATTCACAAGCCGCCCACCCTACGAATTTCACAAGACTCAGTCCGCGCGAATCGGCGGCTCGGGATAACGCGGCTCCTCGACGGGCGCGTTGACGGGATCGGGTACGTCGTCCGGCACCGGCGGGCGCGGGTCGGGCGTCGGTTTCTGGTCCGGCATGTCCGGCTCCGGGGTACTGTGGGCCTGCACGGGGGATGAGCCGTGCAGCCTGTTTTGCGCAAGCATGGTCATGGTCAACCTCTCGGTGTGGGGTAAGCGCCGCCGCGTGGCGGCGCATGGGACTCGCTCAGCGGCGCGCCTTCTGCTTGGCGCCGCCGCCTGCGCCCTCGCCTTTGCCGGCTTTCACGCGCGACATGTGGTCGTGGCTGCTCTTGTCGCTCTTGCCTGCGCGCTGCTTGGCCAGGTCTTCCTCGGACATGTTGTCCGACTGCTTGTTGGTCTGGCTAGCGCCTGATTTCGATTGGCTCATTGCACTCCTCCTTGTCAACGTGGTTGCTTTGCGTGCAGGCTAGCATGAATGTGCTTGCCGGGTTTTCAATCGTGCGGGAGCCGCTTTCCTCGGCTATAGTGAGCCCTCGACTACTTTTCCGGCAACCATGAATCTCCGTCCCCTGCTGCTGGCCGCCCTGTGCGCGGGCAGCATTCACAGTGCCCTTGCTGCCACCCCGATGAAACTTGACGACTACCTGGCCCTGAGCGGCCCTGCGCCAACCGCGCGCCTTCCCTATGGCGAGGCGCCCTCGCAATACGCCGAACTGTTCCTGCCGACCGGCAAAGGTCCATTCCCGGTGGCGGTGCTGGTGCACGGCGGCTGCTGGACCAGCAAGTTCGGCGGCATCACCCAGCTCCGCAACATGGCGGGCGCACTGCAAGAGCGCGGCATTGCGGTCTGGAATGTCGAATACCGCCGCAGCGACGAACCGGGCGGCGGCTATCCGGGCACCTACCAGGACATGCACGCGGCCCTCGAGCTGCTGGCCGCGCAGGCGAAGCAGCATCCGCTCGACCTGAAGCGGATGGTGGCCGTCGGCCACTCGGCGGGCGGGCAGCTGGTGCAGTGGATGGCGGGCCGTAGCCGGATTCCGGCAAGCAGCCCCTTGTACCGCGCGAATCCCCTGCCGGTACCGAGCGTGGTCAGCCTCGGCGGCCTGGCCGACCTGCGCAACGAAGCGGCCCTGATCAAGTCCAGCTGCGGCCGCGACACCGCCGAGCTGGCCGGCACCCCAAGCCCGACCCGGCCCGACGTCTTCGTCGACACCAATGCCGCCGAACTGATGCCCAACGGCAGCCGCACCTGGCTCGTTACGGGCGAACTCGACACGATCTCGCCGCCGCGCGTGGCGCACGACTACGCGGCGCGGGCGCGCAAGGCGGGCGATGCCGCCACCGTGGTGATCCTGCCCGGCGCCAGCCATTACGACGAAGTAGCCGCCACCTCGCCCGCCTGGCCGCAGGTACTGGAGGTCATCGAGGCGGCGCTGGGCCGCACGCCGCGCTAGTCGAACACGAGGCGGCGCGCCAGCGGCGTCTCGAGCTCGAGATCGCTTGTGGCCACCGCCACGCAGGGCAGGATCCAGCCTTCGCGTTTTTCATCAAAGGAGAGGCCCGGCCACTCGATCAGGTGGCGCGCCTGGCCGCTGCGAACCCGGCAGATGCAGGTGCGGCAGGTGCCGTTGCGGCAGGAACTGGGCAGTTCGATGCCGGCGCTTTCCGCAGCGTGCAGGATGCTGGTCTCCGCGTCCGCCTCGAAGCCGAGTTCGGCCGGATGCAGCAGGATGGTGTGGCTGGTCATGGCCGCGATTGTAGCGCCCTTGGCCCCGCTCCCTTGAGTTCGTTCACGCACAGACCCACACCTGGCGCAGAACTAATCTGAGGTTTCCAAACGTAAGCATTGCAGGAAACCAAAATGAACAAATCGCACGCGCTTCCCCTCGTCGTCGCCCTGCTGGGCGCCCTCCCCCTGGCCCAGGCACAGCAGGCCGCGCCGGCTCCGGCCCAACAACAGCAGGCGCCCGCCGTCCAGCAGCCGGGACAGCTTCCCGCGCAAGCCGGCGCCCCAGTCAACCCGGCCGCTGCCAAGCAGGCCGAATTCGAACGCAACCTGCGCGCCCAGGTCCTGCTCGACCGCGCCTACTTTTCGCCAGGCGAGATCGACGGCGCCTACGGCTCGAACATGCGCCAGGCGCTGAGCAGCTTCCAGGCGACCCGCAAGCTGCCCGTTACCGGCAAGCTGGACGAGGCAACCTGGAACGCCCTGAACGGCGACAACACCCCGCACCTGGTCACCTACACGCTGGCGGAAGCCGACGTGGCCGGCCCCTTCCGCCCGATCCCGGAAGACATGATGGACAAGGCCAAGCTGCCTGAACTCGGTTATGCGAGTGTGACCGAGGGTCTGGGCGAGAAGTTCCACGCGAGCCCGGCCCTCATCGAACGCCTCAATCCGGGCAAGAACCTGGGCCGCGCCGGCGAACAGATCGTGGTGCCGAACGTGCACGGCAAGCAGCCGCTGGCAAAGGCGGCCAAGGTAGTGGTCAAGGAAGGCCCGAAGGTGCTGCAGCTGTACGACGCCGGCGGCGCCCTGCTCGCCCAGTATCCGGTCTCGACCGGCAGCTCCAACGACCCGCTGCCGATCGGCACCTGGAAGATCAACAGCGTGCACGCCAACCCGACCTACAACTACAACCCGAAGCTGTTCTGGGATGCCGAGCCGGGCGACAAGAAGGCGAAGATCGCCGCCGGACCGAACAATCCAGTGGGCGTGGTCTGGATCGACCTGTCCAAGGAACACTACGGCATCCACGGCACCCCGGTGCCGGCCCACGTGGGCAAGACCGAATCGCACGGCTGCATCCGCCTGACCAACTGGAGCGCCGCCGAAGTGGCGGGCGCGGTCAGCGCCGGCCTCGAGGTCGTGCTGGAGAGCTGAACCTGACCTAAACCCGACGGAGGATGAGATGAAATGGCTGATGAGCTTCGTGCTCGGCGTGCTGGTCGGCGCCGGTGGTCTGTTCGTGATTCTGCGCGCCGTGCCTGACGAGCCGGCCCCGGTGGCGGCCAGCACGGCGCCGCCGGCGGGGATTCCTGCCTCGCAGATCGAACCGCAGCTGCCGGGACCGCCGGTGGTGCAGGCCGACCTGAGCGACGTCGACCTGCCGCTACGTCCGGCCATGTCATCAGTCCCGTCGGGGTCGCCGCAGGCGCCGGCCGATGCCGCCGCCACCGCCGTCCACGGCAAGCTGGCAGTGCCGGTGCAAGGCATCAAGCTCGCCAGCCTCAGCGACACCTACGACCAGCCGCGCGGCAACCAGCGCCAGCACGAAGCCCTCGACATCATGGCGCCGAAAGGCACGCCGGTGCTGGCGGCGGCCGACGGCAAGGTCGCCAAGCTGTTCACCAGCAAGCCGGGCGGCACGACGCTGTACCAGTTCGATCCGAGCGAGAAGTACGCGTATTACTACGCGCACCTGGACCGCTACGCCGACGGCATCAAGGAGGGCATGGACATCAAGCGCGGCGACGTACTCGGTTATGTCGGCGTGACCGGCAACTCCGACCCGAACGCGCCGCACCTGCACTTTGCCGTGTTCGAGCTGACGCCCGAAAAGCAGTGGTGGAAAGGAACGCCGCTCAACCCCTTCCCGCTGCTGAGCGACGCCGGTCCCTAACGGGGCGTCGCGATCGCGCCCGGCTCGTCGATGTCCGGGCCGACGTTGATAGCGGCATAGGCGCGCTGCACGGCGACCACCTCGCGGCTGTCCTTGCCGTATAGCTCCTCGGCCGCCAGGATCATCTTGGCGCGTGCATCGGCGTAGTTGGTGGACGAGTTGAACTTGGTCGTGTTCGCATGGAACCAGATACGGAAGGCCTTGTCCGTGCCGATGCCGCTCATCGCCGCGGGCTGCTTCACCAGGTACTTGCTGTAGTGGTCGCCGGCGCTGTCGGCCTTTGAACCGCGCGCCAGGAAATAGAACATCCGGTTGTTTGGACCGCTGCTGTAGTGCACGTCGAGGCGGCGTAGCGAGGTGCTCCAGGCGTCCGGGCTGCTGCCGTCCTTGCTTGGACGGTACATCCAGCGCAGCGGTGTGGCGTTCTTGCTGATCTCCGTGCCGAGCTGCCAGTCGTTGCCCTCCTCCGGGAACTTATCCCCCTTGCCGCCGGCGCGCGCATAGGCTTCCACCACCTCGCCAGAGATGTCCGAGCTCGATTCGTTCAGGCCGCCCGACTCGCCCGAATAGATCAGGTCCGAGGTGGCGGCCGTGATGCCGTGCCCCATTTCGTGGCCGACCACGTCGATCGCGCCCAGGCTGGTGAAATAGGTGCCGTCGCCGATGAACATGCAGCGGCAGGTGTCGCTGTAGTAGGCGTTGTCGTAGCCGCGGTTGACGTGGGCGGCGATGTAGGTGGACGTGTTCTTGCCGTCCAGCGCCAGCCAGCCCAGCACGTTCTTGTGCGCGTCGTAGGTGTTCATCAGGCCCCACATCGCGTTCACCGCCGCGGTCTGGCCGTTCGGGCCCGTGGTGCTGCCGCCCTCGACGAACTGCTTGCCGTCGCCCCAGACGTTGGTGGCATTGGTGTAGACCTTGCCGGCGCTGCTGCTGTTGTTGGCGTTGGTGATCGCCATCGCGCCGAAGGTGCCGCCCTTGCCGCGCTCGGGGTCGAGCATCTGGTAGCTGCCGTTCACCAGGCTGGTGCTGATCGGGACTTCGCCGTTGTACTGGCTTTTACCCACGCCCACCACGGTCTGCAGCATGCTCCACTGGTCGAGCACGGCGCCGTCGCGGGCGCTGACGATGGTGTCGAAGTAGATCGGCTGCTCCCCCAGGCGCATGCGGGTGCGCACCAGGTAGGCCAGCTCGTAGCGCTCGACCACGTCCTGCACGTCCAGGGCGTTCAGTTCCGCCTCTTCCTTGGCGCCGGCGCCGACCACGCGCTGCAGGCGCATCACCGGATAGATCACCAGTTCGGCCGTCGGCTTGACCACGTGCACCGCATTCTGGCCGACGCTCGTCGCCAGCGAACCGAGCGCGCTGGAAATCGCCGCCTTGCTGTTGATCTGGGGCTGCACGCTGAAGCTGGCGGTCAGCGCACCCAGGCGATTGGCGGTGCCCGTGCCCAGGTGCTGGCGGCGCTCGGAGGCGGACTCGGACAGCACCTTGGCGGAGCTGTCGAGCACGATCACCGAATCGGAACCGAACACGCGCACGCCTTTCCAGGTGTGGGCGGCGCGCAGGATCTGGGTGCCGTTCGCGCCCGGATGCTGGGAGGTGATGCGGTAGTGGTGGTCGGCGTCGAGCCCCTTGGCCTGGCGGGCCGCCGTCAGCTGGGCCAGCACGGAGGATTTCGCGCTGGCGCTCAGCGTCGTGGGCGGGCTCATCATGGGCGCAGCGGCCAGCGGCTGCGCAAACAGCAAGGCGGCGCCGAGCAGCGCTGCCGGAAAAGTGGTGTGCGGGTTCATCTCGTCTCCGTCCGTGAGGACGCGGTCCAGACATGGACCGCGCCTCGGACAGTTTGGACGAGCTCAGCAGAAAGGATTTGCTTGAACGCAACCCTTATGCGGGCTGATCAGAAGCTGCGGCTCCAGCTCAGCGCCAGGGTGCGCCCGCGCCCGGCATAGGTGGCGTTCACGTCCACCGCGGATGCGGACTGCGAGTAGTAGCCGACGTACTGCTTGTCGAACAGGTTCTCGACGCTCAGGCCGAAGCGGCCGTACTGCGTGTCCCAGGTGGCAGCGGCATCGACCAGGGTGTAGCCCTTGAAATGCTCTTCGAGGTTGCTGGTACCGACGCGGCGGCCGATGTTGATGTCGCGGTCGCGCAGGTGGGTGGCCTGCAGGCGCAGCTGGGCCTGTGGCCTGAAGCGCCAGTTGGCGCCCAGCACCGACTTGTCCGGGCCCTGCGAGCGCGCGCCCAGGTCGAGGTCCATCGGCGCGCCCTGGCTGGCGGCGGTCTTGCCATCCAGGGTGGCCCAGGTGCCGAACACGCTCCAGTCCTTGTTCGGACGCCATTCGGCATTCGCTTCCCAGCCCTTGACCGTGGTCGGCACGCGCTCGACCAGGCCGATGCCGGCCGAGGTGATCCGGATTACGCTGCCGAGCTTGGAGCGCGAATCGTAGCGCGACAGGCCGAGCTGGCCTTGATGACCGCGCCAGTTGATGCCGACTTCGTTGTTGCGGGTGACGATGGGCTGCAGGCTGATCAGGCTGGAGACCGACTGGTTCGGCACCGCCACACCGCGCAGCACCAGGCCGGCGTCCGGCAGGCCGAAGCCTTCCGAGCTGCCGGCGAACACCGACCATCCCGGAGCGAAGCGCCACACCGCGCCGATGTTCTTCACCGATTTCGAGAACTCGGCGGAGCCGCCCTCCACCCGCCGGCTGCCATAGGCGGCCAGGGTGGTGTAGGTGTCGACGTCGAGCTTGGCGTCCTCGAAGCGCACGCCGCCGCGCACGGTCACCGGGCCGAACTCGTATTCGAGCTGGGCGAAGGGCGCGAGCGAACGGAACTTTAGTTCGGGCACCCAGGTGCGGCCGGTCCCGGCCAGGCGCTGCTGCGGATTGTCCTTCAGCCAGTCGAGGCCGGCCGTCAGTTCCAGGCCCTGGACCAACAGGTCCGGGCGGGCCCAGGTGATGCGGGCGCCGCGCTTGTCGGTCACCACCTGGGACTGGTCCCACAGGGTGCCGATCGGGGCGAGCGCGCGGTCCTGGAAGGTGGACGTATTGGTGGCGCCGTACAGCGCCGAGAATTCATGGCCGAACAGCTGCACGGCCAGGCTGCCGCCGGCCAGCTCATGGTGACGGTAGTCGAGGCTGGCGCTGCGCACCTTGTTACGTGGCGGCATGCCGATCGGCGTGCCGGGCGCGGAACTGGTCGGGATGCCCTCGGCCAGGTTGCCTGGCACGCTGCGGTAGTCGCCGTCGCCGGCCAGGTCGAAGCGGTTCAGCGTCAGCTGCAGGCGCTGGTTGCCGAAGTTCCTGCCGATCTTCAGGAACAGGTCGTTGCCGTGCGAATCCATGGTGTCGCCCTGCACCGCATCGATGCCCAGGGGGCGTCCGCTGCCGTCGTAGCCCATGCCGCGGCGCTGCACGCTGGCAAAGGCCAGCACGTCGACGTCGCCCGACTTGTGGCTGACGGTCAGGCCGGTCTTCCAGTCCAGGCTATCCGATTCGAACTGGCTGGCCAGGCGGGTGTTGACGGTGTAGGTCGTGCCTTCGGTGCGCGGGGTCTTGGTGATGTAGTTGATGATGCCGCCGGTGGCGCCCATGCCCTGCATGGCCGAGGCGCCGTTGATGACCTCGATGCGTTCGATGATGGCGCTGTCGGCGAAATAGCCCTCGCGCATGCCGGCGCGCAGCGGGTTCGATTGCGGAATGCCGTCGAACAGGATCAGCGGTTGGCGGCCGCGCAGCGATTCGCCGGTCGAGGTCATCTTCTGGCGGCTCGGCGCATAGCCGGGCACATAGGTCGCCAGCGCCTGCGAGGGGTCGTCCGCGATCAGGTACTGGGTGGCGAGTTCCTGCTGGGTGATCACCGAGACCGCGCCCGGGATCCGGTCCACGGCCTTGGCGGTGCGGGTGGCGGTGACCACCACCGAGGCCAGCTCCCCTTCGTTTTCCCTGGGCTGTTCCTGCCAGGCCGCTGCCTGCGGCGCCGTCATCAGGAGGCAGGCAGCCGCCACGGCGCCGGCAAGCGGTTTCATCTTGTGCATCATGGGCAAATAAGTTTTTCTTGTTGTAAAGACTCGCAAATGATAACGATTCTCACCTAAAGACACAATAGGAATCATTCTCATTTCGGTTATCATCGCGTACATGAAAGCACTCATCCGCACCATTCACCTGTGGGCCGGCCTGGTCTTCGGCACCATTCTCGTCCTGCAGGGCCTGACCGGCACCGTGATCGGCTGGCGCCACGAGCTCGACGCCTGGCTCAATCCGGGATTGCTGCAGGTGGCGCCGCCACCCGGCATGGTGCCTGGCGCCGAGGCGCGGCCCTCGCCCGCCCACGTGGCGGCGGTGGCGGCGCGGCTGGCGGGCGACCCGGCCTACGGAAGGCCGGACACCCTGTTCCTGCCGGAGGTGCACGGGGACGTCTACGTGGCCTGGTACCGGCCGGAGAAGCCGGACTCCAGCTGGAGCCAGGGCGTGACGCGCCAGGTGATGGTCGACCCGGCGAATCTCGCGGTGCTGGGAGAACGCAACTGGGGCGAAGCAGGATTCTCGCGCCCGCTCCTGATGCCGACGCTGTTTCACCTGCACCGCTACCTGATGGTTGGCGACGCGGGCAAGCTAATCATCGCGGTGCAGGGCGTGGCCTTGCTGCTGCTGACGCTGACCGGCATCGTGGTGTGGTGGCCGAAAATGACCCTGTCCGCGTTCTGGCACGCGATCTCCGTGCGGCGGGGTGGCAACTGGCCGAAATTCAGCTTCCAGCTGCACCGCGCGGCCGGTTTCTACGTGGCGCCGGTATTGCTGGTGCTGGCCTTCTCGGGGGTGTACTTCAACATGCCGGACTGGGTCACGCCGGCGATCCGCGCGGTGGCGCCGCTGACAAAAAGCGGGAAGCTCACGAACGCAAGTAGCAAGGATGCGCCGCGCATCGATGCGGGCGTGGCGATGGCGGCGGCGCAAGCGCGTTATCCGCAAGGGCGGGTCTCGCGCATCGGCCTTCCCGGGAAGCCTGAACAGCCGTATGAAATCAGGGTGCGCCAGCCGGGAGAATTGCGCCACGGCGCCGGCGCCACCCGGGTGAGTGTCGACGCCGGCAGCGGCGCGGTGCTGCGCACCATCGATCCGCTGGCGGCAAGGGGCGGCGACTGGTTCGTTAGCCTGCTCTACCCGCTGCACACCGGCGAAGCCTTCGGCCTGGCCGGGCGTATCCTGATCAGCGTGGTGGGCTTGACGCCGCTGCTGTTCTTCGTCACCGGCCTGGTGGTGTGGCTGAAGTTCCGCCGCAAGCCGGCAAAGCGCAAGACGCCGGCCGCAGAAGCGGCGCGGCGTCCTTTGCCTTCCAGGGAAGCTGCTTAACGGTAGTAACGGTCGCCGTCGTAACGGTCGCCGTCATAGCGGCTTTCGTGACGGTCACGGCCCTTTAGCAGGTACCAGGCGGCGCCGACCACGGCGGTGGTGATCAGGGCCTTCTTGGCCAACCCGGCCGGGTTGTGCTTCAGCTCGGCCTTGATGCCCATCTCGCCCAGCACGTTCGGGATGTGCCCGCGCGCCAGGTCCTCGGCCACGCCTTCGACCACGTTGACGCGATCCGCCAGCAGCAGGAGCAGCCAGTGGCGAAGATCGTTCTCGGTGGACTTGAAAGCCAGGCGCCGGATCATGCCCGACAGTCCCGAAGGCGGCTGCACGGTGCCGAAGATCTGGGTGATGCCCGGACGCTCAGGCGAGACCAGCACTTCCACTTTTTCCTGCTGCTGTACCGGGTCGCCCTCCAGCTGGGGAGTGTAGCGCGGCGGAGTGCGCTCCATCGGCACGGCGGGGCGGTTCTTGCGGTCGAGGTCGGCGCCCCAGCCGTTGATGTGCTGCAGTTCCTGGCGCGAGGGACGACGCGGCGCGATGTGGCCCTGGCTCGGGTGATGCTGCAGGTGGCCGTGGTCGTGATCGTGGTCGTGTCCGTGATGGTGGTGTTCCTGGATATCGCTGCGTGGTTCCATGTTCGCTCCTTAATGCAGTGCGCTGGCCGAGACCGCTTTTACCTGGTTCGCGTTCGGCGGGATCAGGATGGTCTTGATGCAGTTGTCGAGCTTGCCCGAGAAGATGTGATAGGCATCCGACACCTCTTCCAGTGGCACGCGGTGCGTGATGATTTCCTTCGGGTTCAGGCGTCCTTCGCGGATGTGCTCGATCAGGCGCGGCAGGTGGCGCTTGACGCTGGCCTGGTTCATGCGCAGGGTCAGGCCCTTGTTCAGGGCATTGCCGATCGGGACCGCATTGAAGGTCGGACCATAGACGCCGACGATCGACACGTTGCCGCCCTTGCGCACCGAGTTGATGCACCAGTGCAGCACGGTGGCGGCGCCGGCCTGCATCATGGTGTAGCGGCCAGTGATGGTCTGCATGGCGCTGCCCGATGCTTCGCAGCCGACCGCGTCGATGCAGACGTCGGCACCCATCCAGTCGGTCATCTTCTTGATGTGCAGGGCCATGTCCTGCACTTCCTTGAAGTTGATCACTTCGCACTGGGCGTAGCGCTTGACGAACTCGAGGCGGTATTCGATGTGGTCGACCACGATCACGCGCCCTGCTCCCATCAGCCAGGCCGACTTGGCGGCGAAGATGCCGACCGGCCCGGCGCCGAACACGACCACCGTGTCGCCTTCCTTGATGTCGCCCATTTCCGCCGCCTGGTAGCCAGTCGGCACCGCGTCGGTGAGCAGCACCGCATCGTCGTCGTGGATGTCGTCGGGGATCACCATCGGGCCGACGTCGGCCATCGGCACGCGCACCAGCTCGGCCTGGCCGCCGTCGTAGCCGCCGGCCGTGTGCGAGTAGCCGTAGATCCCGCCGACGGCGGTGGCTTGTGGATTCGTATTGTGGCAATTGCCGTACAGTTCGCGGTCGCAGAAGAAGCAGGAACCGCAGAACAGGTTGAACGGCACCAGCACCTTTTGGCCGACTTTCAGGTTCTGGACACCGGGGCCCACCTCTTCCACCACGCCGATGAACTCGTGGCCGAAGGTGTGGCCGACGCGGGTGTCGGGCACCAGGCCATGGTACAGGTGCAGGTCCGAGCCGCAGATGCAGGACCGGGTGACGCGCACGATGGCGTCGCCCGGGTGCTCGATGACGGGGTCGGGCTTGTGATCGGCACGGACGCGATAGGGCCCGCGGTAGTTCATTGCCAGCATAACTCCTCCTCGATAATGTTCAGAACGGATTCACGGCGCCTGCCGGCTCGGCAGGCATATGTGCATTCACGTTATGTCAAAACTTCAAGGATTGCGATACGCGCACGGAAACGAACGGGGCATTTTTGCTGACTTTGGGTCGACCCCGCCGCTCAACGGGAACTTCTCCTACAAAGGCGCCTTACAGTTGGCGCGCCTCGAAGGTATTGCACTGCTCCACGCTGCCGCTTTCCAGTCCGCGCCGGAACCAGCGCACGCGCTGCGCCGAACTGCCGTGGGTAAACGAATCCGGCACCACCGTGCCCTGCGACTGGCGTTGCAGGGCGTCGTCGCCGATCGCGGTGGCGGCCGCCAGCGCGGCCTCGACGTCGCCCGGCTCGATGATCTGGCGGCGCTGGTTGGCCCAGATGCCGGCGAAGCAGTCGGCCTGCAGCTCGAGGCGCACCGACAGGCGGTTGCCCTCGGTTTCGGACATGCTGCGCTGGGCGTTGTGGACCTGGTCGGAAATGCCCAGCAGGTTCTGCACGTGGTGGCCGACCTCGTGGGCGATCACGTAGGCCTGGGCGAATTCGCCCTCCACCTTGAAGCGCTGCTCCATCAGGCGGAAGAAGCTCAGGTCGATGTAGACCTGGCGGTCGGCCGGGCAATAGAAGGGACCGGTGGCGCTGCGGCCGGTGCCGCAGGCGGTGCCGGTAGCGTTCTCGAACAGCACCAGGCGCGCCGGCTGGTATTGCGCGCCCTGGCTTGAAAACAGGGCGGCCCAGGCATCCTCGGTCGAGCCCAGGGTGGCGCGCACGAAGCGGGTTTCGGGATCGTTGGCGGGCTCGGCGCGCGGCGCCTGCTGCACCGGGACCGGGCCGCCACCGCCGCTCAGCAGCGCCAGGATGGTGCCGGGATCGACGCCGAAGATGGCGCCGCCGACCAGGGCAATGACCAGGGTGCCGATGCCGACCTTGCCGGCGCCGATACCCCCGAAGCCCCCGCCGCCGCCGCGGCGGTCTTCCACGTTATCGCTCTGGCGTTCGCCTTCCCATTTCATCCTCGATCTCCTCGTTAGCGCCCGGGGTGCCGCTTCAGCATGCCCGTGTCGGCGCGCTCGCGCGCATCCTTGATGCGGAATTCTTCTTCCAGCGCGCTCAAGCCGGCGCGCGCCTCGTCATGCAATGCCCGTTCGTGGCGCTCGCGCGCAATCTCACGTTCGACGCGTCCGCCACCTGCTTCGATACCGTCCCTGCTCGCCATGTTCCCTCTCCCGGAAGCCCATTGTGCGATCGAGTATGTGGGGCGGCCGGGATTCAAACTGTTCGCATGCTCACATAGCGGAGGAAATTTCCTAGAGCCAAGCTGTTCTCTACGTGCGGTGACGCACAGCGCCGCAGCCCCCGGCATGCGACGCTGCACGGCATGACTAGCCCACACGCCAACGCCCTGCTCGCCGTCGGACGCTACCTGCGCGCGCACGACTACCGTTTTATCACGGTCACCCCGTCCACCCACCGCCGCATCAACCGCCGCCCCGGCAACGAACGCGCGATCGACCTGCGCGGCATCTTCGGCTGGAGCCGGCCGTTCGCGCCCGCCGATGTCGATCCCGAACTGCTGGGCCTGATGCGGGAGGCGCGGATCGTGGAGCCCGATGGCGCCCTGCTGCGCTCGACGCTGCGCGCGTCAACCCTGGGCGAGATGCTGGTGTTTCACTCGGCCTACCCGACCGACGACGACGATTCTGTGTTCTTCGGACCGGACACCTACCGTTTTGTCGGCACCATGGGGCGCGCCTTTCCCTGGCTGGCCGCGGGACCGACCCGGGCCGTGGATATCGGCTGCGGCGGCGGCGCCGGCGCGCTGGCGATCGCGCGCCAGTTCCCGCATGCCGAGGTGATCGGGGCCGACATCAATACCCGGGCGCTGGCGCTGACGGTGGTGAATGCGCGCCTGGCCGGGCTGGATAACCTGGAGGCGCGCCACAGCGACCTGTTCGCCGGACTGGATGGCGAGTTCGACCTGGTAGTGTCGAACCCGCCCTATGTGCTGGACCCGAGCGAGCTCCCCTACCGCCATGGCGGCGGCATGCGCGGCGCCGAGCTGTCGGTGCGCATCGTGCGTGAGAGCCTGGCCCACCTGCGCCGCGGCGGCAACCTGATGCTGTACACGGGAGTGGCGATTGCGGGGCCGGTCGACGACTTTCTGGAAGCCATCCGTCCGGACCTGGAGGCACAGTGCGACCACTGGAGCTACGAGGAACTGGACCCGGACATCTTCAGCGGCCAGCTGGGCGAACCGGGTTACGAAGAAGTGGAGCGGATCGCGGCGGTGTGGCTGCACGCCATCAAGCGTTGAGTTCCCCGGCCCGCGGCCCAAAAACGTCGTACGCGCCACTGGCGCCTACGACTTCCGGCGAAGGCCGGAACAATGCCACTGGCATTGTTCCGGCCAGTTTTGCATGCGTACTAGTACCCGACGAACTTGGGCACCGGCCTTCGCCGGTGCGACGGTTTTACTGCTAACGGACGTAAAACAGTCGCTATGCGCTAACGCAGAACCGTCTGGATCGCGTGGGCGGGAATGTCCACGGTCACTTCCTTGCGATCCACGATCAGCCGGTATTTCTGGGCCTGGTCCGTCTTGTTCATCACCACGATCGCGAGGCTCCCGTCCGTGTTGCGGAAGGCGGTGGTAGCCAGCACGCTGCGGCTGCTGGCTGCGCTCACGCGACGGGCGCCCGGCTTGATGTAGCGGGTGAAGTGGCCCAGGTAGGCATAACTCGGGGTGTATACCAGCTGGCCGTCGTCGCTGGCATGCAGGGGCGCGAAGCAGAAGTTGCCCACGTGGTTGGGGCCGCCGCGGCTGTCGAGCAGCATGTTCCAGTCGATCCAGCCCACTGCGCCGGCGTTCAGGTCGGCGATGATCTCGCTGCCGTAGCGCTCGCCGTTGGCCCAGTGCTGCAGTTTGGCTGGATCGAACTTCTCCACCGTCGCTTCGGTCAGCAGCAGGTTGATCTCCGGGTAAGCTTCGTGCACGGCCGCCACGTTGGCGTGCATCGGCTCGCCCTTGGTCCAGGTCTCGTACCAGTGGAAGCCCACGCCCCAGACATAGGGCCGCGCTTTCGGATCGGACAGGATGTGGGCGGCGCGCTGCGGCAGCAGGTCGCGGTTGTGGTCCCAGACCACGATCTTCTTGTCGCCCAGGCCCGCCTTCGTCAAGGCCGGCCCCAGGTGGTCGCCCAGGAAGCGGGTTTCTTCCTCGGCGGTGTAGATCATCGATTCCCAGCGCTGGGTCGCCATCGGCTCGTTCTGCACCGACAGGCCCCAGATCGGGATGCCCGCCTTTTCATAGGCCTGCACGAACTTCACATAGTACTGGGCCCACAGCGCGCGGTCGCCCGGGTTCAGGCTGCCGCCGCGCAGCATGTTGTTGTTGGTCTTCATCCAGGCCGGGGCGCTCCACGGGCTGGCGAACACCCGCAGCTGGCTGCCGTGCGCCTTGGTCGCCGCCAGCGCCTGGCGCAGCAGCGGCACCCGGTGCTGCATGTCGTGTTCGATGCTGAAGGAAGCGAGCGAGCGGTCGCCCTCCTTCACATAGGTGTAGCTGCCGCTGCTGAAGTCCGAGCTGTGGATGGTGGTGCGGACCACGTTGTAGCCCAGGCCCTGGCGCGGATCGAAATAGGCGGTGAGGAAGTCCTTCTGCGCGCCCGGCGTCAGTTTGGCGTACACCTCGGCCACCGCGTCGGTGACGGCGCCGCCGAAGCCGAACACCTGTTGGAAGCGCTTGCTGCTGTCGACGAACACGGCGACTTCGGTTTCCAGCGGCTGGCCCGAGGCTGTCGCTTCAGGCAGCGCCTGCGCATCGAAGCGCTTGCCGCTGTCCTTGGCCGTGGTCACCACCTGCCATGTGTTGGCTGTTGCGGCCTGCGCCCCGTGTCCCATCAGCGCAGGCGCCAGGGTGGCGGCACACAGCATCTGGATGGCCTGTCGTCTCGTCTTCATCTGCTCTCCCGGTTGGAAACGTTACCACATCATTCCGAGCAATATAACATTGCCAATTCTCGGGTGTCAAAAGATGAGTTAAGCGTTTACCTAATTCCAGCGCCCTTTGAGGCCGCCAAGGCTGAAGCGGCCCGCGCCGAGGAAGACCAGGGCGATCGCGCTGCCCAGGTACATGCCCTGCAGTTCCAGGGCCCAGCCGCCGGTGTCCGAGAGCGAGAAGAATTCGCCGGTATGCACCAGCAGCAGCGCCACCACCATGTTGACCGCGACCACAGCCGCCGCCGCGCGGGTGAACAGGCCGACCAGGAGCAGCAGCGGCGCCAGCACTTCGCCGACGTACACGCCATAGGCGAAGATGGCCGGCAAGCCGGCTTTTTGCAGCATGCCTTCGATGAAGCCGACGCCGCCGCCGATCTTCGACAGACCATGGAACAGCAGCAGGAGCGCGAGAACGACGCGCAGGATCAGTTTGCCGAGGTCGTCGTGGTTTCTTGCGGCAGGTGCGCTCTGCATGGTCGTCTCCCGGGTTGTTTGCCCGAGCATAGCACCGCCCTGCTACGCAGGCACGCCCCCTAGTCGGCCGCCAGCGCGCGCAGGGCGGGTACGACCTCGTGCAGGCTGGCCACCTCGACGCTGGGCAGCGCCTGCGTGTCGTTGGCCAGGCGCCCCGGATTGAACCAGCAGCTGTCGATGCCGAAGCGGTTGGCGCCGAGGATGTCGGCATCCAGGCGGTCGCCGACGATGATGGTCTCGTGCCTGGCGAAGCGGCGCGCCATGCCGGTGGTGTATTCGAAGAAGCGGCTGTCCGGCTTGGCGTGGCCGCAGGCTTCCGAGGTCGCGACGAAGGCAATGTGCTCGCCCAGCCCGGAGCTGGCGATGCGCCGGTGCTGGATGTGGTGCACGCCGTTGGTGATGATGCCGATCTCGCCGATGGCGCTCAGTTCCGCGCACAGGCGCTGGGCGCCGTCGACCAGCACCACGGTCTCGGACAGCGATTCGAGGTACAGCCGGCTGGCCGCCTCCGGGTCCAGGTCCAGGCCGTTGTCGGCGAAAGTGCGGCGGAAGCGCTCCACTTTCAGCACCTCCTTCGACACGCTGCCCGCCTCGAAGGCGCGCCACAGGGCCAGGTTGATCGCCTGGTATTGCTGGAACAGGCCCTCGACTTCGCCCGCCAGGCCCAGTGCCTCCATGGTGCGGTCGAAGGAGAGCTGTTCGGAGGCCCGGAAATCGAGCAGGGTGTCGTCCAGGTCGAACAGGAATAAGCTGTGTTTCACTGCGTTGATCCGATGCGGCATTGCGTGACCTTGCATCTTAGCATGGGGCGCCATGGCCGCTTCCGGAACACCCGGCCCGGATGTGCTGTCCAAGCACATGAACGGGAGGAGACCATCTTGCGCCACACCCTCGCATCGGCCGGGGCCGCGATCATTCTCTTGATCGTCGCACTGCTGCCCGCCGCCGCCGCCCCGCCGGCGGTCGGCCTGCTCGACATCGACGGCGCCATCGGTCCCGCCAGTGCCGACCATGTGGTGCGCAGCATCGAACGCTCGGCCGCGCTGGGGCACGGCCTGCTGATCCTGCGCATGGATACCCCCGGCGGCCTCGACACCTCGATGCGCACCGTGATCAAGGCCATCCTGGCTTCGCCCGTGCCGGTCGCCACCTGGGTTGCGCCCAGCGGGGCGCGCGCCGCGAGCGCCGGCACCTACATCCTGTACGCGAGCCACGTCGCGGCCATGGCGCCGGGCACCAACGTCGGCGCCGCGACGCCGGTCGAGGTCGGGCTGGCACCGCCGGGCGACGCCGGCAAGGACGCCCCGAAACAGCCCTCGCCCTCAGCGGCCAAGGCGACCAACGACGCCGCCGCCTACCTGCGCAGCCTGGCCCAGCTGCGCGGTCGCAATGCCGACTGGGCCGAGCGCGCCGTGCGCGAATCGGTCAGCCTCAGCGCCGACGACGCCCTCAAGCTGCAGGTAATCGACGTGCTCGCCCCCGACCTCCCGACCCTGCTCGCCAGCCTCGAGGGCCGTAGCCTCAAGGTGCTGGGCCAGCCACGGGTCCTGCACACCAGCGGCGCGGCGACGGTGTCCTTCACGCCCGACTGGCGCACCAATGCGCTGGGGGCGATCGCCAATCCCAGCGTCGCCCTGCTCCTGATGACGGTCGGCCTGTATGGGCTGGTGTTCGAGTTCATGAATCCGGGCGCGGTGGCGCCGGGCGTGATCGGGGCGATCTGCCTGTTGCTGGGCCTGTACGCCCTGCAGCTGCTGCCGGTGAACTACGCGGGCCTGGCCCTGATCGTGCTGGGCCTGGCCTTCATGGGCGCCGAAGCCTTCCTGCCCAGCTTCGGCATCCTTGGACTGGGCGGCATCGCGGCCTTTGTCGCCGGCGCGCTGATGCTGATCGATACCGAGCTGCCCGGCTACGGCATCCCGCCCGGCCTGGTCGGCACCCTGGCCACCGCCAGCGCCCTGCTCCTGTTCGGCACGGTGCGCCTGGCTGTGAAGACCCGGCGCCGTCCGGTGACGAGCGGCGCGGCGGGCCTGATCGGCATGCTGTGCACGGTCGAGCAGACCGGACCGCGCCGCGCGAACGATGCCTGGGTCCGCGTGGAGGGCGAGCTGTGGCGGGCCGTCAGCAGCACGCCCCTGGCGGCGCAACAACAGGTGCGCATCATCGGCAGGGACGGCCTGACGCTGGAAGTCGTGCCGGCGGACGGCGGCAAGGTGGCGCCATCATGACGGGATTCGGCATCGGCCTGGGCGCCATCCTGTTCCTGGTGCTGGCGCTGCTGGTGTCGGCGATCCGCATCCTGCGCGAGTACGAACGCGCCGTGGTGTTCCAGCTGGGGCGCTTCTGGGGCGTCAAGGGACCCGGCCTGGTGATCATCATCCCGGTGCTGCAGCAGATGGTGCGGGTCGACCTGCGCACCATCGTGCTCGACGTGCCGACCCAGGACGTGATCTCGCGCGACAACGTCTCGGTCAAGGTCAACGCGGTGCTGTACTTCCGCGTGGTCGATCCGGAGCGCGCCATCATCCAGGTCGCCAACTTCATGGAAGCGACCAGCCAGCTGGCCCAGACCACGCTGCGCGCGGTGCTGGGCAAGCACGAGCTGGACGAGATGCTGGCCGAACGCGAGCGCCTCAACATCGACATCCAGCAGGTGCTGGACGCCCAGACCGACGCTTGGGGCATCAAGGTGGCCAATGTCGAGATCAAGCACGTCGACCTGGACGAATCGATGGTGCGCGCCATCGCGCGCCAGGCCGAGGCCGAGCGCGAACGGCGGGCCAAGGTGATCCATGCGGAAGGCGAGCTGCAGGCTTCCGAAAAGCTGCAGCAGGCCGCGCTGGTGCTGTCGCGCCAGCCGGGCGCGATGCAGCTGCGCTACCTCCAGACGCTGGGGGCGATTGCCGGCGACAAGTCGTCCACCATCGTGTTTCCGCTGCCGATCGACGTGCTGGCGGGCCTTGACGCCCGCGGGCGCAAGGACGGCGCCTAAGGGCGCCTGACTTTGCAGTGACGGACGCCCGATCAGGATGTAGTCGAGTACTTTTGGTATCGACCCGAAGCGGACATATGCGCTAATCCCCACCCGACTGCGCGATTGCACTCATCAGGTCAGTGTATTGAGTCATCGGGAACGGATGCTCGTGCCATTTTTCGAGATATCCGCTTTCACCGTACGTGTCCAGGACGCGCTGAGCGGCATCTGCAACAGCTTTGGCGAACACGGCCGGACGGCAAGACGACAGGTACAGCAAACTGCCCTCTGCATTGGGCCGCCCGCCCCAGAGTTCAGGAAACTGCAAGACTTCAACCTGAATCTCGTTTGGCCTTACCGTGGTAATTACCCATCGAAATTCGCCTGGCTCTTCGTCAAAGCTGAACGTCAACGCTGAAAAACCTGCCAACACACCGTTGGCCGCCAAAACAAGATTTCTTAGCGCGTCAGACAAATATGACGCTGTTAGCAGGCAGGTCTGTCCATCTGACGACAACATGCATTCCGCCCAGCCACTCCCAGTGAGACGATAATCAATTTGGATGTGCATGAATTTCGATCGGGTATTGGAATTTTAATGTCGATTAAAAATCAGCATTGCTGCACACATGGAACGTCCGCTTCTGGCCGGTTGCAGACGTTAAGCTGCGTCCGCTTCCGACCCGAAGCGGACCTTAGGATGACTGCAACATCAACGTTTAGCCGGATCGATCCAATCAGGACGCAGACCTGCTTCATATTCCTTGCGCACCTGTGCAAGTGACTCAGGCCAACCGTCTGCCTCTGCCTCAAATTCTCCGACACACCCCCAGCAGTCACCGCCACAGTCGACTGAAAGCGGATCTGCAGGGATATCGAGAACACGCCTGCATATCCCGCAGCGTTTGGGTGATTCATTGGTCATCATGGCTCCTGGCTCCGTAACTTCCGCTTCTGGCCGATAGCAAACTTTTGAACGGCTCAGTGTACGCAGCTGTTGCCTCCAGCGCAACTTTTGGGTTTTGTCAGGCGCTCTAGGGCGCCAACAGATGCGGGCCGATGTCGCCTACCTTCTGCACGCCGGTAAGGACCATGTTGGTGCGCAGGTCCTTCTCCATGATCGCCAGCAGACGCTCGACCCCGAGCTGGCCCTGCGTGGCCAGCGCGTAGATGAAAGCGCGGCCGATCAGGACGCCGTCGGCGCCCAGCGCCAGCATGCGGAAGACGTCGGTACCGGTGCGCACGCCGCCGTCGGCGAAGATCGCCATCCTGCCCTTCACCTCGGCCGCGATGGCGGGCAGCGCCTGCGCGGTGGACGGCGCACCATCGAGCTGGCGTCCGCCGTGGTTCGACACCACGATGCCGTCGGCGCCGAAGGCCAGTGCGTCGCGTGCGTCCTCCGGGTCGAGGATGCCCTTGAGGATCAATTTGCCCTTCCACTCGTCGCGGATCCACTGCAAATCGGCCCAGGCGATGCCCGGATCGAAGTTCGCGCCCAGCCAGCCGATGTAGTCGGCCAGCCCGGTCGCGCTGCCGCGGTAGGCCGAGATGTTCCCGAGGTCGTGCGGGCGTCCGAGCACGCCCACGTCCCAGGCCCAGCGCGGATGCATCATTGCCTGCAGCACGCGCCGCAGCGGTCCGTTCGGGCCGCTCATGCCGCTATGGGCGTCGCGGTAGCGCGCCCCCGGCACCGGCATGTCGACCGTAAACACCAGCGTGGTCGCGCCCAGCTCCCAGGCGCGCCGCATCACGTCGCGCATGAAGCCGCGGTCCTTCAGCACATAAAGCTGGAACCAGATCGGACGATCCGCCTGCGCCGCCACTTCGGACAGGGGGCACACCGAGACCGTGGACTGGATGAAGGGGATCCTGCTGCGGCAGGCCGCGCGCACCGCCTGCACCTCGCCGCGCCGCGCATACATGCCGGCCAGGCCGATCGGCGCCAGTGCGATCGGCAGCGCATAGTCCTGGCCGAACCACTGCACGCCCAGGTCCAGTTGCTCGGAACCGCGCAGGACACGCTGGCGCAGCCTGACCTTCTGCAGGTCGTCGACGTTGGCGCGCAGGGTCTGCTCGGCGCCGGCGCCGCCGTCCAGGTAGTGAAAGAGAAAAGGCGGCAGGCGCCGGCGCGCCGCTTCGCGAAAGTCGGTGGCGGAGGAGATGATCATGGCAGCGGCGTGATCCTGATATTGCGCAGTTCATAGGGGGCGCCTTCGAGCTGGAAGCCGATGCGTCCCGCGCGTGGATCGGCCGCAGTCACCCGGTTCTGTGGCACGCCATTCACCGTGACCTCGATCACGCCATCGCGGCTGAGGATATCGGCGCTGTTCCATTCGCCCGCCGGCCGCTCGCTGTTGGCACCGAGCCGTCCCTTGATCGCCGGGTAGGCGCCGGGTGCGCTGGTGAGCGTTTCGGCGAAGCTGGCCCCTGCCATCGGCAGCACGTCGCCGGCGAAACCGTGCTTGGTCTGCACCTGTATGCTGAGCGGCCACACGCCATCTCTGGGGCCGGACGCCACATGCAGCAGCACGCCCGCGTTGCCTGGCTTGCCCGGCCAGCGCCATTCGAGATGCATGCGGTAGTTGGCGTAGCTGGCGCGGGTCGCGATGAAGCCGGAAGGCTTGCCGGCAAGGTGGATTACCCCGGCAGCATCCCGCGACCAGAGCGCCGCGGCGTCGGCCGCCGGCGTCGTGACAGCGTCCAGCGCGTTCGCGCGGTCGAACGGTTGCACGCCAGGCGTGGCGCAGCCCACCAGCAGCGCTGCGGATGCGAGAATAAGGCCGGGACTAGAACGCTTTACCATATGAGGACAGTCGATGAATGAACACAGGAGACGCACGATGACCCAGCTGGCTGCCGCACTCGCATTGGCCGCTGCCGGCCCGATTTCCACAGCCGCAGCCACCGCAGGCCCGCAGATGCTGCCATTGTGGCCCGAAGGAGTGCCCGGTGCCAAGCCCGAACTTGGTCCCAACCGCGTCGACGAAGATGGCCGCACCACCAATATCACCGAGCCGACCCTGACGGTCTATCCGGCTGCAGTGGACCGCGCCAACGGCACGGCGGTCATCATCTGCCCGGGTGGCGGCTACGTGCGCCAGTCGACCCGGCGCGAGGGCGAGCAATACGCGCACTGGCTCGGGACCCTGGGCGTAACCAGCTTCGTGCTCACCTACCGCCAGCAGGAATTCAGCCACCCCGCGCCGCTGCAGGATGTGCTGCGCGCCGTCCGGCTGGTGCGCTCGCAGGCGGCGCGCTTCAATGTCCGTCCCGATCGCATCGGCGTGATGGGCAGTTCGGCCGGCGGCCACCTGGCGGCCAGTGCGGGCACCCTGTTCGACCATCCACTGGGGCGCACGGGTGCGCAGCTGGATGCTGTCAGCGCCCGGCCCGACTTCCTGATGCTGATGTATCCGGTGATCGCAATGGACGGCCCGGCTGTGCATGCCGGTTCGCGCAAGGCGCTGCTGGGCGCGGCGCCGAAGGCGGCAGAGGTGCAGTTGATGTCGATGGAACGCCAGGTGACGCCGCAGACCCCGCCTACCCTGCTGGTCCATACCCAGGAAGACGCCTCGGTGCCGGTCGAGAACAGTATCCTGTTCTACCAGGCGCTCACGCGTAACAAGGTACCGGCGGAGATGTACCTGTTCGAGCACGGCGCGCATGGGATGGGGATGCGGGACGGGCTTGGTACGGCCTCGCAGTGGCCGCGCCGCGCGGAAGAGTGGCTGAAGGCGCGCGGCCTGCTCGACCCCGCCAGGTAGGCTGGAACGGGCGCAAACGCGATTCAAGGCCTGGCAGTGGCCACGGCGTTTTGAATCATTTCCTGCCGATCTGGGTTCCTGCGGACTGAGACAGTTTAGTGATGGGCGGCGCGTGAACCCTTGCGGGACAGCGTCGCCGCCCTAGACTGGATCACTCGATCAGCCGCTCTATGGAGGAACGATCATGCGTCCCCTGTCCTTCCTGCTTCCCGCATCGCTGCTCGCGCTCGCCGCCGGCGCAGCCGCTCAGAACAGCATGCCCTACCCGCCGCCCGATACCGCGCCAGGCTCCACGGTGCAGGTGAGCGCGCGCGCCACCCCCGAGCGCATCAAGCAGCGCCAGGCGGAAAAAATCACCGGCAATTATGAGATGTCGAACGGCTGGTACCTGCGCGTGCGCACAGGCGCGCGCCACATCGACGCCACCATCGACAAGCAGGGACCGATGCGCCTGGTCCGGGTGTCGACCTATGGTTTCGCGTCCGGCGACGGCAACGTGACGATGGACTTCAACCGCGGCCGCGACGGCGACGACATGCTGATGACCTATGTTCCTGATCCGCGCATCGCGCAGCGGGTGGCGCTCACCTCACGGGTGGCGCAACGCTAAATCGCGTGCCTAGGGCGCGACGATGGCCCGGAACGGGCTGCGCCGTTCACGCACCAGCGCCGCCACGGCCTCCCGCGACAGCGGCGGCGCCGGCAGGGCCAGGCGCGCCGGATCGATGGCGGCCTGCTCGGCCTGCATCAACTGCAGTCCGTTCTCGCTGCTTTCGATCAGCGTGCCGCGCGCGGCCAGCTGCTGCAGCGTATCGAGCAGCAGCCGGCTCGCGTTCTCGGCCAGCAGATGGCGCCCGAAGGCGAGTTCGCCGGCGGTGAAGGCCAGCAGGGCCGGGCCGACCTGGCGCAGGGTCGGGTCGCGGCTGACGACATAATATGGCGCGCCCTCCGGATCCCGCACGGAGCCGTAGCGGTCGAATTCCCATTCCGCGCCGCGGATGTTGTAGACCTCGCCGCTCCAGCCATTGATCTCGATCGGGCCCTTGTGCACGATGCGCTGTGGGGTGAATGCGGGTATGGCGCTGAGGGCACGCATGATGCCGCTGCCGGCATCGTTGGCATTCGCCCGCAAGGCCGCTTCGATGTCCGCCAGCCGCGCGACGACCGGCCTGCCACCAAGTTCCGCCACCTGGTAACTTTCACCGGCCAGCACGAGCCGGTACTGGCGGCCGTCCGGCGCGCCGGCGCGGAAGTCGCCGTTGTCGGCGATCTCGAACACGAGCCGGCCGGGATCCCCATCCTGTTCGTAGATGGCCCGGGTTGCAGACTGGGCCAGTGGCGACAGCAGAAGACAGAGCAGGATCAGCAGGCGCATGGTGTCGGATGGTGACTATTGGTTGCGAAAGCAGCTTGTACAGAATAGCAAACATCCCCGCTCGGTTTATGCAATTTGGAAACAAATTGTAATGGGGCCAGTTGCGGCACAACCGGCCCCATGTCATGCGTCGATCAGGTCAGTTCAGTGCGCGTGCCCTCCTTCCGCTTCGCACTGCTGCGGCTGCTCGCGGCACAGCTTCTTGTGCGCCGCCAGCGCCTGCTCGCGCGCCTGCAGCTGCTGCGGCGTGCGCGCCGGGGCCAGGATCTCGGCCAGCGGAATCACCCGGCCGTTCTTGACCACGAAGCGCACGTCGGCGGCGGCGCGCAGGTCCTGCAGCGGGTCGCCGCCCACGGCGATCAGGTCGGCCAGCTTGCCCCCCTCCACCGTGCCCAGGTCCTCGCCCACCAGGGCGATGCGGGCGGCGTCGCGCGTCACCGAATACAGCGCCTGCAGGTTACCCTCCACCAGCGCGGCCCCGCGCATGTTCAGGTGCAGCGAAATGCCCGGCACCACCAGCGGCGAATCGGTGCCGTTGGCCACCAGCGCGCCGGCCGCGCGCACCTTGGCTTGCTGGGTGGCGTCGTTGATGATGGTCGCCAGTTGCGCCGCGGTGGGCGGCTGCGCGTTCTGCAGGCCGGGCACGAAGTTGGGCGGCACCAGGATGAAGCGCGGATCGAGCGCGATGCCCGGGTCGAGGCCGGCCAGCGCGCTGCTCGAAAACAGCGTGTCGATCAGGCGGAAGTCGCCCTTGCCGTAGATGTCGGCCGCATCCTGGTAGGTGATGGCGCGCGCGAAGGATTTCGACCAGCCATAGCCCATGCGCTGGGTGGCCGACAGGTGGGTGGTGCCGGCCAGTCCCGTGGCTGCCCCCGGCTGCACCATGTGGGTGCCGCTCGGCACGCGCAGGTCGAGCGCCCCTTGCGCGATGCGCTCCATGATCGGGATCGGCGCGCGCACGTAGCTCTTCAGGAAGTCGGCGTCGAAACGCTTGGCCTTGTAGATTTCCAGTTCGGCGATGCCGGGCGTGCGCAGGGTGCGCGCGAAGCTGTAGAACAGGCGGTTGCCCTCCCACAGCGGCGGCGAGACGAACAGGCGCGGCCCGAGCAGGTTGCCGGCTTCCAGCGCCTCGCGCAGCTCGACGCTCTGGTGCAGCGGCCCGGCCACCGACTGCGCCGTGGTGATCCCGTAGGACAGCATCAGCTGGGCGATCTGGCCGAACTGGCCGCCCTGGTACAAGGTCAGCGGGTGCAGGTGGGTCTCGATCAGGCCCGGCATCACGGTCAGGCCGCCGGCATCGACCACCGTGAGGTTCGCCGGGTGGTCGGTATGCGGGGCAACCGACACGATGCGGTTGCCCTCGACCACGATGTCGACGTCGTGGCGCAGGCTGGTCCCGACGCCGTCCCACAGGCGGCCGGCATGGATCAGGGTGCGGCCCGCGGGCACGGCCTGGCGCCACTCCAGCTTGACCGGGATCTCGCGCGTGCCGCTGCCGTCCACGCGCACGGTGCGTACCCGTTCGGCCGACTTGTACAGGATGGTGCGCGAGTCGCCGCCCCAGGACGGCAGGTCGGCGATGTCCTCGGTGACGCGGCGCGCCGGCCCGGTCGGGGCGCCGCTGGCGTCGACCGGGATCACGTACAGGCGCGAGTCCATGATGAAGGCGACCCGGGTGCCGTCCGGCGCGAGCACGGCGGCGCCCTCGTCGCGCTCGGCGATCTGGCGCGGCGCCGGCGCGACCTGGTAGAAGGTGCCGGTGCGGCTGGCCAGGTCGATCACGCGCAGCTTGTTGTAGCCCTCGCGGAAGCGATTGTTGATGCGCTCGTTGTCGACCAGGAGGATGCGCTGCCCGTCCGGGGTCCACTGCGGCGTGCTGACCTGGGTGCTGCTTGATGCCAGGATCACCTCCGGCGTGCCGGTGGCGCGGTTCCAGATCTCGAGCTGGCCCGAGAGCGTGGTGTAGGCGATGCGGCCGCCGTCCGGCGAGATCTTGGGCGTGGCCATCGAGCGGCCCGGGATGGCCGCCAGCCGCGTGCGGGCGCCGGTTGCGACCTCGACCTGGTCGACCGCCAGCTGGCCGGCGTTGTTGCGCTCGGACGAGAAGTAGACCGCGCGGCCGTCGGCGGTCCACTGCGGGTTCAGGTCGCGATCCGGGTCATTGGTCAGTCGCACCGGGTCTGCGCCGATGCGCATGGTCCAGACGTCGTTCAGGGCGACGAAAGCGATGCTGCGGCCGTCCGGCGACAGAACGGGGGCACTGATGCCCTTCGCATGGCGCAGGTTGAAGTTGTCGAAGCCGCGGTCCTTGCCCTGCACGCCCAGCACCGGCCGGCGCAGCCTGAGTTGGGCGCGGAAGTTGACGTCGCTCGGGTTGGCGCCGGCCGCGTCGCGGATGCGGATACGGCCATCGGCCGTGTACAGGAAGCGACCATCAGGGAGGAAGCGCACCGGGAACGGGAAGATGTCCTCGTTGTTCGTGACCACCGCGCCGCCCACCACCAGCTGGCGCGCCGCGTCCTGGTAGACCAGCGCGCTGCCGCTCGGAGTCCATGCCGGGGCGGTGCCGGGGGCAACCACGGTCGGCGCGCCGCCGCCGATCGGCGCGGTGACGACGTTGGCGCCGTCGACATAAGCCAGGCGCGTGCCGTCGGGCGAGACCACTGGGTTGCTCTCGGCGCCCGGTCCGGTCGTGATTTGCACCGGCGCCCCGCCGTTCACGCCCACGCGCCAGATCTTGTACTGGCCGTCGCCGCTGCGGTCGGACGAGAACACCAGGCCGCTGCCGTCGGGCAGCCAGGCCGGCTCGCGGTCATCGTAAGGGCCGGTGGTGTGCTCGCGGATGTTGCGGCCGTCCGGCGAGATGGTCCAGATGTGGAAGTTCCCTTCCGGTGTGTAGTTCTGGAAGGCGATGCGCCTGCCGTCGGGCGACCACACCGGCGCGGTCGGCTCGACGCGCCAGTCGGTAATGCGCCTGGCCTCGCCGCCGCTGGCCGGGATGATCCACAGGGCGCCCTGCGCCGAGAACACGATCTGGCGGCCGTCGGGCGACGGCGCGGCCGCCATGTTGGTCCCTTCGCGCAGCTCGATCGTCAGGTCCTGCGTCGGGCCGCGCAGGTTGTTGAGTTCATCGACGCGTCCGCCACCCGGCCAGTGGCATGCGGACAGCAAGGCGGCGCCGACCGCGAGCGCGAGCGCGCTGCGGCAAGGAAGGCGGGAACTGCGCAGGGAGCTGCGGGTAGCCATGTTTTCCTCCTGGATGGATTGCCAAATTGCACCAAGATGGTGCGTGGATGACAGATCGATCCTCGGCTGGACAACTGACGAATGGCTGACAGATGAGTTCGGTTGGAAAGGAATTCGGGGCTAAACGGAGCGGGTCTGACCGTGCTCAACCGTATGGCGGGAACGCAATGCCGAACGGGAGGTCGTTGAATGCACTCAGAAAAAGAAAAGGCCCTCAGTGCGAGGGCCTTTTCAGTACTGCTGGCGGAGAGGGTGGGATTCGAACCCACGGTACGGTCACCCGTACGCCTGATTTCGAGTCAGGTACATTCGACCACTCTGCCACCTCTCCTGAATCGGTGCTGCGTGGTCGCCGTAAGCGAGGCCGCATTATAGCGGCTGTGTGGCATTTCGGGAAGAGAGAATTGGCGCGAAATAATATTTCACATAAGAGCAACGCAATTTCGACTCCGGTTGGCCCAGCTGGCTGAGCAAGCATGGATTCGCCCACGTTCCGCGGGCCGCCCGTGCGCAAGTATGCGCACGGCTTCGAATCCCACGCGCAAGGCCCGCAGGGGCCTTACTCCTCTCCGCCACAAAAATAAAAAGGGCCCCGATGGGGCCCTTTTCATTTTCTTGGCGGAGAGGGTGGGATTCGAACCCACGGTACGGTCACCCGTACGCCTGATTTCGAGTCAGGTACATTCGACCACTCTGCCACCTCTCCTAAATCGGTGCTGCGGTCGCTTGTCTGCGAGAGCACGCATTATAGCGATGCTCTTGCGAAAACGGAAGAGTAATTTAAAAAACTGCTCTTCAGGCAGCTGGCGCCAGACGCTCCAGCCCGCCCATGTACGGACGCAGCACTTCCGGAATGATCACACTGCCATCCGCCTGCTGGTAGTTCTCCAGCACCGCCACCAGCGTGCGGCCGACTGCCAAGCCGGAACCGTTCAGAGTGTGCAGCAGCTCCGGCTTGCCGGCCGCATTGCGGAAACGGGCCTGCATGCGGCGTGCCTGGAAGGCTTCGCAGTTCGACAGCGACGAGATCTCGCGGTAGGTGTTCTGCGCCGGCAGCCAGACTTCCAGGTCGTAGGTCTTGGCGGCCGAGAAGCCCATGTCGCCGGTGCACAGCTGCATCACGCGGTACGGCAGGCCCAGCGAGGTCAGGATGAACTCGGCCTGGCCGACCATCTCTTCCAGCGCTGCGTACGACGTTTCCGGATGCACGACCTGCACGAGCTCGACCTTGTCGAACTGGTGCTGGCGAATCATGCCGCGGGTGTCGCGGCCGTAGCTGCCGGCTTCCGAGCGGAAGCACGGGGTGTGCGCGGTCATCTTCAGGGGCAGCTGGTCGAGCGCCACGATCTCGCCGCGCACCACGTTGGTCAGCGACACTTCCGAAGTCGGGATCAGGTAGAAGTTCTCGCCCTCGCCTTCCGCGCCGCCCTTCTTCACCGAGAACAGGTCGGCTTCGAACTTGGGCAGCTGGCCGGTGCCGTGCAGCGAATCGGCGTTGACCATATATGGGGTGTAGCACTCGGTGTAGCCATGCTTGCCGGTATGGGTGTCGAGCATGTACTGCGCCAGCGCGCGGTGCAGGCGCGCCATGCCGCCCTTCATCATCGAGAAGCGCGAGCCGGTCAGCTTGGTGGCGGTGTCGAAGTCCAGGCCCAGCTTTTCGCCGATGTCGACGTGGTCCCTGACCTCGAAATCGAAGCTGCGCGGCGTACCCACCTTGCGCACTTCGACGTTGCCCGACTCGTCCGTGCCCTGCGGGGTGCTTTCGTGCGGCAGGTTCGGCACCGCTTCCATGAAGCGCGCCATCTTGTCCTGCACTTCGGCCAGCTTGACTTCGTTGGCCTTCAGCTCGTCGCCCAGGCCGGCCACTTCCGCCATCACGGCGCTGGTGTCCTCGCCCTTGCCCTTCATCATGCCGATCTGCTTGGACAGCGAGTTGCGCTTGCCCTGCAGTTCTTCGGTGCGCGTCTGGATCGCTTTGCGTTCGGCTTCGAGGGCGTTGAAGGCAGCCACGTCGAGCTGGAACTTGCGGGTCGCCAGGCGCGCGGCGACGTTGTCGATGTCTTTGCGGAGAAGTTGGATGTCAATCATGTCGGGGACGCTTGCGTATGTCGAAAACACAATTGTACCAAGCCGACCGCAGTTTTCTGCTAATTCTCCTCGCGAGATTGGCCAAGGGTTTGATCTACCCTCGTCCCGGGCCTCGCGCAGCCCTGCGCTGCATTACTTCAGGCCGGCTTTCTCTGCGACGGACAGGCGCGGCGCCTTGACGACGACCACGTGCACGGTCGAATCGACCAGGGTCGCAGTGGCAGGCTGCACCACTTCGACAGGACGGGCGGCGGCGGTGGCGTAGCTGGCGACCAGGCCCAGGGCGGCGGCAGTGATGAAGACGGCTTCGAAGTTTTTGCGGATGTTCATGGTGTGCTCCTTGGGGTCAAAAGTGATTCGGTATGGTTGAACTTTACCAATCGACCGGGAGCATCGCCATCGACATGCGATGAAGCGCCAAAAACAGGGGCTGGAATGCGCAAAGCGCGGACTGGCCGCAGAAAAGCAGGAGGAAGCGTGCGCAATGCGCGACGAAGCGTCGAAAACCGCGCCCCGGCCGCACACTGCAGAGGGATTCAGCCGTTCCCGTCCTTGCGCGCGTCCTCGTCGAGGCTGCGCAGGAAGGCCAGTTTCTCGGCCACTTTCGACTCGACGCCGCGCGGCACCGGCTGGTACCAGCCGGGTTCACGCATCCCTTCGGGAAGGTAGGTTTCACCGGCCGCATACGCGTGCGGTTCGTCATGCGCGTAGCGGTACTCGTGGCCGTAGCCGAGTTCCTTCATCAGCTTGGTCGGTGCATTGCGCAGATGGACCGGGACCTCGCGCGACTTGTCCTTGCGCACAAAGGCCATGGCGGCATTGAAGGCGTTGTAGCCGGCATTGCTCTTGGCCGCGATCGCGAGATAGATGACGGCCTGGCCCAGCGCCAGCTCGCCTTCCGGCGAACCGAGGCGTTCGTAGGTGGTCGCAGCGTCATTGGCGATCTGGAGCGCGCGCGGGTCGGCCAGGCCGATGTCTTCCCAGGCCATGCGCACGATGCGGCGCGACAGGTACTTGGCGTCTGCGCCGCCGTCGAGCATGCGGCACAGCCAGTACAGGGCCGCGTCCGGATGCGAGCCGCGCACCGACTTGTGCAGGGCTGAGATCTGGTCGTAGAAGTTGTCGCCGCCCTTGTCGAAGCGGCGCGCATTGAGCGTCAGGGCGTTCTCGACGAAGTCCCGGGTGATGGTGGTGACGCCCGAGGTATCGGCCGAGGTCTTGGTCTGTTCGAGCAGGTTGAGGAAACGGCGCGCGTCGCCATCGGCATAGCCGATCAGGGTGTCGACCGCCAGCTCCTCGAACGTCAGGTGCTGCAGCACGCGGTCCTGGGCGCGCTTGAGCAACTGGCGCATCTCGTCGTCGGTCAAGGCCTTGAGCACGTAGACCTGGGAGCGCGACAGCAATGCAGAGTTGACCTCGAACGAAGGATTCTCGGTGGTGGCGCCGATCAGGGTCACGAGGCCCGACTCGACGAAGGGCAGCAGCGCATCCTGCTGCGATTTATTGAAGCGGTGGATCTCGTCGATGAACAGGATGGTGTGCTTGCCGCGCGCCAGGTACTGCTCCGCCTGTTCGACGGCGGCGCGGATGTCCTTCACGCCCGACAGGACGGCCGACAGCGCGATGAATTCGCAATCGAAGGCGTAGGCCGTCAGGCGCGCCAGCGTGGTCTTGCCGACGCCGGGCGGGCCCCACAGGATCATCGAGTGCGGCTTGCCGGACTTGAACACGAGATTGAGCGGCTTGCCGGGACCGAGCAGGTGGCTCTGGCCGATCACCTCGTCGATGGTGCGCGGACGCAGCGCCTCGGCCAGCGGTGGCGATGGCTCGGTCTTGAACAGGTCATCCATGACGCGCTCCCGGGACGGTCAAGGCAAAGGCGAAAAGGTGTGAATGCTTGTGCATGCGCGTAGTGTAGCCGATGCGCCGTATGGCGGCAGGCGCGACAAGGCAGGCCAGCCGCGCAACCCGGTCATATCATCGGGCGTTTCCATGCCGGAGCCGCCTCATGAAGAACGCCGCACCCGTCCTGATGATCCAGGATGTCTGGTCCAGGTGGACCAAGGCCTCGCGCGCCCAGGCTCGAGGAGTGCGGGGCGCGGCCTTCTATTGCTTGAGCAGGACCCGGCCGGTGACCGGGCTTCCAGGCGCGCCGCCGGTTTTGGGATAGGCGAACCGGCAGCTCTGCGCGTACGCAATCGCCGCCTGCGCCAGTTCCGGATCGGCGCCGCCCGCTTCGGCCTTGACGCCGTAAGGCACACCGTCACCCCGCACCAGCAGCCGCACCAGCACGCCACCCTCGCCAGGCGCGCCGCGTTGGAGCGGGGCAAAGCGGGAGAAACGCTCGGACGGTGCGCAGCTGCCTTCCGTGAAGAGCGGCGGCACGCGGCTGCTGCCCTCCAGCTTCCAGACGAACTGCAGCGGCACCGTCTTGCCCTGCACCCTCTGCACCGTCTCGGCCGGGAACACGCAGGTAGACAAGGCCTGGATGGAGGCCTGGTCGAGTAGCTCCCAGTTGCTCGATCGCGCCACCGTGGACTCGATAGGACGGCCTTGCGGATCGATCCTGAACTTCAGCGTGGTGACGCCTTCGAGTTCGTAGCGGCGCGCCTCCTGGGGCCACTCGGGCTTGGCGCACACGGGAGGCTGGGCAGCCGCGGCGGCCAGCGGCGCGGCAAGGACGAGCGCCAGCACGGCGCCCAGGGAAAAGCGAGGCGTCAAAGGGTCCCCTTGTTCTGTTTCTTACTGGCTGACGACGTCGGCGCCCTTCGGCACCTCGAACTTGAACTGCTGGGCGCCGAGGGCCGGGTTGCGCTGGAAGCTGGTGAACTTCAGCAGCGACACCTGGCCAAACTGGTCCTTCAGTTCCATCGCCACCGGCACCCCGCCCTTCAGGCCGATGCCGATCTGCTCGAAGGTGGTGTCCTTGGTCTTCGGGACCGCGGTCAGCCATTCGGCGCCGTCGCGCTCGCCGGCTTCGCTCAGCGTGAAGTTCTTTTCCAGGTCGTTGCTGCCGAACAGGATAGCGGCCGGAGAGGAACCCAGCGCGTTGCCGAGTTTGCGGGTGCTGACCTGGTTCAGGTCCTTGTCGTAGATGTAGAGGGTGTCGCCATCGGCCTGCAGCAGCTGTTGGTACGGCTTCTGGTAGGTCCAGATGAATTTGCCAGGGCGGGCGAACACGAAGCTGCCGCTCGAGACCGGGGCCACCTTGCCGCTCTTGGACTTGGTGAGCTGCTGCTGGGTGAATTCGCCCTTGGCGGACTTGGTGCCGGCAACGAAGGATTTGAACTGGTCGAGGGCGCCGGCGTGGGCGGCGCTCGAGATGGCTGCGGTGGCGAACAGTGCTGCGATAACTTGGGTCGTGAATTTCATTGTCATTCCTCTTATTTGAGTCCCTCACCGTACGCTGAACGCGTGGGCGGGAGACCCGCCCACCCTACGAACAGCGATGAGCGTGGTTATTCGGCGGTGGTGGCGGGAACGAGGATGTCGCGGTTGCCGTTCGACTGCATCGGCGACACCAGACCGCTCTGCTCCATCTGCTCGATCAGGCGGGCCGCGCGGTTGTAGCCGATGCGCAGGTGGCGCTGGACCAGCGAGATCGAGGCCTTGCGGTTCTTGAGCACCACGGCCACGGCCTGGTCGTAGAGCGCATCGGATTCGCCGCCGCCCTCGCCCGCCGGGATGCCTTCGGCATTGCCCTCTTCCAGCGTACCGCCTTCGAGAATGCCTTCAATATAGTTCGGTTCACCGAGCGACTGGAGATGTTTTACAACTCGATGCACTTCGTCGTCCGACACGAAGGCGCCGTGCACGCGGATCGGCAGGCCGGTCCCCGGCGGCATGTAGAGCATGTCGCCCATGCCGAGCAGGGTTTCGGCGCCCATCTGGTCGAGAATGGTGCGCGAGTCGATCTTGGACGAGACCTGGAACGCGATACGGGTCGGGATGTTTGCCTTGATCAGGCCCGTGATCACGTCCACCGACGGACGCTGGGTCGCCAGGATCAGGTGGATGCCGGCCGCGCGCGCCTTCTGGGCGATACGGGCGATCAGCTCTTCCACCTTCTTACCGACGACCATCATCAGGTCGGCCAGCTCGTCGATGATGATGACGATGGTCGGCAGCTTCTCGAGCGGCTCGGGATTGTCCGGCATGATCGAGAACGGGTTCGGGATGTGTTCTTCGCGCTTGGCCGCGTCGGAGATCTTGCCGTTGTAGCCGGCCAGGTTACGCACGCCCAGCTTCGACATCAGCTTGTAGCGGCGCTCCATCTCGTTCACCGCCCAGTTCAGCGCGTGGCCGGCCTGGCGCATGTCGGTCACGACCGGCGCCAGCAGGTGCGGGATGCCCTCGTAGACCGACATCTCCAGCATCTTCGGGTCGATCAGGATCAGGCGCACATCGGCCGGATCGGACTTGTAGAGCAGCGACAGGATGGTCGCGTTGATGCCCACCGATTTACCCGAGCCGGTGGTACCCGCCACCAGCAGGTGCGGCATCTTGGCCAGGTCGGCGCAGACCGGCTTGCCGGCGATGTCCTTGCCCAGCGCGACCGTCAGTGCGGAAGCACTGTCGCCATACACCTTGGAGCCGACGATTTCCGACAGGCGCACGATCTGGCGCTTCGGATTCGGCAGCTCGAGCGCCATGTAGTTCTTGCCCGGGATGGTCTCGACCACGCGGATCGAGGTCAGGGACAGCGAACGCGCCAGGTCGCGCGCCAGGTTGACGATCTGGCTGCCCTTCACGCCGGTGGCGGGCTCGATCTCGTAACGGGTCACGACCGGGCCCGGATAGGCGGCGACGACCTTGGCTTCGACGCCGAAGTCGGACAGCTTCTTCTCGATCAGGCGGCTGGTGAATTCCAGGGTCTCGACCGACACCATCTCCTGCGCCGGCGGCGCTTCGTCGAGCAGGGCCAGCGGCGGCAGGCCGCCCTCGCCCGCCAGTTCCTGGAACAGCGGGGTCTGCATTTCCTTCTGGGCGCGCTCGGACTTGGGCACGCTGGTCATCTGCGGCTCGATCTTGATCGATGGCGCGCTCGCGGCCTGGACCAGCGGCATGGCCAGCGACTCCGGCGTGGACGGCGGCAGGATGACCGGTTCAGGACGCGGCTCAGGACGCGATTCCGCGCGCGTTTCCAGCATCGGCTCGGCCTTCACGATCGGCGGCGGGGCCGGGTGCTTTTCGGTGTACTTCTGGCGCTCGGTCACCACCAGCTCGTCGCGCTTGACGGCGGCGGCTTCGCCCTGCCTGCGGTCCTCGATGTCTTCCATGCGCAGGCGGAACCAGTCGATGGTGTTCTCGACCGACTCGCCGATGCGCTCGGCCACGGCCAGCCAGGACACCTGGAAGAACAGCGAAAAGCCCAGGCCGAACAGCAGCAGGAGCAGCAGGGTCGCGCCGGTGAAGCCGAAGGCGACGTGGGCCGAATGGCCGATCACCTGGCCCAGCACGCCGCCGGCGGCGCGCGGCAGCTCGACGTTCCAGGACCACATGCGCAGGTATTCCAGGCCCAGGCTGCCGGCGAACATGATCGCGAAGCCGGTCCAGCGCACGTACATCTCGCCGGCGTGAGGCGCTTCCTCGTCCGCCGGGCCGAGCCGGTCGGTCAGGCGGCGCCAGCCCTTCCAGACGCCGCGCAGGAAGATCACACCCCACCACCAGGCGGAAAAGCCGAAGATGAACAGCAGCAGGTCGGACATCCAGGCGCCCGCCTTGCCGCCCAGGTTGGCGATCTTCGGCACCGCGTTGGCATGCGACCAACCCGGATCGCCCTTGTTGTAGCTTAATAAAATAAGCACGAAATACAGGAAGGCGACGGCCATGGCGATCCAGCGCGCTTCCATGAGGAGGCGCGAAAGCCGCCCGGGCAGAGGCTGGCGGGCGACGCGGGTGGATTGCGCAGTGCGGGTGTATCCTGACGTACTGGCTTGGCTATTCTTGCTCATTGCTCGGTGCTGCCGAATTTATTACTTAAGTGACCACGGAAAGCGAAACAGAAGTGTTCGCTATCAACAATCCCCCCATTCTAAGCCATATACGGCTGGGCTGGCCTGCGATTCATGCTCGTATGCATCATCGTCTATAATCCAGTGTTGCAAACCGGGCCTTGATTCCTGTTAGACCCGTCCCCAGTTTCCGTCTGTTCATCCGACGTTCCATCTTTCTTGAAGCCTTTCATGACTACTACCAAACACGCCAAAGTCCTCATTCTCGGTTCCGGTCCTGCCGGCTACAGCGCCGCCGTCTATGCCGCGCGCGCCAACCTGAAGCCGATGCTGGTGACCGGCGTCGAACAGGGCGGCCAGCTGATGACCACGACCGACGTCGAGAACTGGCCGGGCGACCCGCTGGGCGTGCAGGGTCCGGAACTGATGCAGCGCCTGCTGCAGCATGCGGAGCGTTTCAACACTGATATCGTGTTCGACCACATCCACACGACCTACCTGAACGAAAAGCCGATCCGCCTGGTCGGCGACAGCAACGAGTACACCTGCGACGCCCTGATCATCGCCACCGGCGCCTCGGCCCAGTACCTCGGCCTGCCGTCGGAACAGGCCTTCATGGGCAAGGGCGTGTCGGCCTGTGCCACCTGCGACGGTTTCTTCTACCGCAACCAGGAAGTGGCGGTCATCGGCGGCGGCAACACCGCGGTCGAGGAAGCCCTGTACCTGGCCGGCATCGCCTCCAAGGTGACCGTGATCCATCGCCGCGACAAGTTCCGCGCCGAGCCGATCCTGGTCGACCGCCTGATGCACAAGGTTAGCGAAGGCAAGATTGTGTTGGAACTGAACCACACCCTGGACGAGGTGCTGGGCGACGACGGCGGCGTGACCGGCCTGCGCATCAAGTCGACCGGCACCGGCGAAACCAGGGACCTGAGCGTGCACGGCCTGTTCGTGGCGATCGGCCACAAGCCGAACACCGGCATCTTCGAAGGCCAGCTCGAGATGAAGAACGGCTACATCCTGACCCGCTCCGGCACCGAGGGCATGGCCACCGCCACCAACGTGCCGGGCGTGTTCGCGGCCGGCGACGTGCAGGACCACATCTACCGCCAGGCCATCACCAGCTCGGGCACTGGCTGCATGGCCGCGCTCGATGCGCAGCGCTATCTGGAAGCGCTGGAAGACGACCCGAAATAAGGAGCAGCTGTACGATGGTGGGCATGAAGGATTTCTCTGAACTGAAGGGCTTGCGCGACAAGCTCAAGGAAGACGAGCGCCAGCGCGCCATCGAACAGGCCGAGCGCGAAAAGCGCGAGCGGATCGCCAAGGAACGCGCCGTGGAATTTCGCGGCGCGATGCAGGGGGTGAAGAAGCTGCCTGAATCGGACCGCTACGTCTATCGTCCGGTCTACGTGGCGTCCGAACGCAGCTTCCAGGACCGCAAGCCGGGCACGCCCCTGACCGAGGAAGAGGAAATCCAGGCGGTGCTGCGCGAGTCGCTGTCCGACCTGTTCGACGTCGACGGCCTGCTCGACGAAGACCCTTCCCTGAGCTATGCCCAACCGGGCGTCGGCCCGGACGTGGTCAAGAAGCTGCGCAAGCGCCACTGGCCGGTACAGGATGAACTCGACCTGCACGGCATGAACCGCGACCAGGCGCGCGACGCCGTCACCGATTTTCTCCACCGCGCCAACCGCCGCGGCGTGCGCTGCGTGCGCATCGTGCACGGCATCGGCTATGGCTCGCCGAAAGGCGAACCAGTGCTGCGCGGAATCGTGCACAGCTGGCTGGTGCAGATGAACGAAGTCGTCGCTTTCTGCGTAGCAGGCAAGAAAGATGGTGGCCACGGCGCCCTCATCGTGCTGTTGCGTTCTGCTCTTCTTGAGTGAGCGCGCGTACGGAGTGCAACATGGACGCAACAATAAGATGTGTCCATTGACGTAATATCTGTAAAATGCGCTCTCCGGTATTTGCCGGAATTGATGAGAAGGGAATGGTGGCGAATTGAAGGGTACTTCCGTGATGCCCATGGAGCACGGCCGCCAGGTCGACCTGCTCAATTGCGCCGATGAGCCGATCCACATCCCGGGTTCGGTCCAGCCGCACGGCGCCCTCCTCTTCTTTACCGCCGACGGTCTGCTCGAAGGCTGGAGCGCGAACGCGCCTGCGATGCTGGGCCTGGCGCTCGAACTCGGCGCGCCGTATGCCTCGCTCGACCTGCCTCCTGCCGCGCTCGAACTCCTGCTCGATTATGTCGGCCCCGGCGACGCCGAAGTGACGCCGTCGATGGTGCCGGTCTGCGTGAATGACGCCGACTACGACTGCATCGTGCATGCCGCCTTCGGACGCATCGTGGCTGAATTCGAACAGCGCGACGTCAGCGCCGACGAGGTGGCGCGCTTCGCCGTGAAGGCCCATGCATCGATCGACCGTCTGCGCCGCCAGAAGACCATTGAAGACCTGTTGTCGATCGCCGTCGGCCAGATCCGCGAATTCACCGGTTTCGACCGCGTCATGGCCTACCGTTTCCGCCCCGACGACAGCGGCGACGTGGTGGCGGAGAGCCGGCGCGAGGACATCGTCCCCTACCTGGGCCAGCGCTACCCGGCCTCGGATATCCCGGCCCAGGCGCGCCGCCTGTACGTCCTGAATACCCTGCGTTCGATCATCGACGTCAACGACACCATGGTGCCCCTGCTGGGCGCACCGGATGCGCTGCCGCTCGACATGAGCCACGGGGTGCTGCGCAGCGTCTCGCCGGTCCACATCGAATACCTGAAGAACATGGGCGTGGGCGCCTCGATGAGCGTGTCGATCGTCATCAACGGCCGCCTGTGGGGCCTGATCGCCTGCCACCACATGTCGCGCAGGCTGGTGCCCTATTCGATCCGCATGGCGGCGGACGTGCTGGCCCAGGTGATGGCTTCGACCATCCACAGCATCGAGTCGCGCCAGGAAACCGTGGTGATCGAGCGCGCCGCCGCGACCCGCACCAAGCTGGTCGAAGACCTGCTGCTGGAAGACGACCCGCTCGAGACCTTCGACCGTTTCTCCGACGCGATCCTGGCCGCTACCCAGGCCCAGGCCCAGCTCACCAGCTACTTCCACAAGGTGCAGGTGCGCGGCGACGTTGCGCCCGAACTGGCGGAGGCCATCATCGCCTCGCTGCCCGAAGGAACGCATGACCTGGTGGTGCGCGAAAAACTGGACGACTGGCCCGAAGCGATCCGCGACAGACTCGGCAAATGGGTCGGCCTGATGGCCCTGCCCTTCGACCCGCCGGCCAACGGCTGGAACGTGCTGTTGCGCGTCGAGCAGATCGAGCAGGTCGCCTGGGGCGGCCGTCCCGAGAAGACCACTGTCTTCGGTCCGCTGGGCGAGCGCCTGACGCCGCGCGGCTCCTTCGACGCCTGGTACGAGACCGTGCGCGGCCATGCGCATCCGTGGGAGGCGACCATCCTCGCCAACTCGCGCCTGACGCTCGCCGAGCTGGTGCGCGTGATGACCGCGCGCCGCGCGCAGACGGAAGCCACCCGCGCCCAGCTGCTGGCCATGCTCGGCCACGACCTGCGCGATCCGCTCCACTCGATCAACATGGCCGGCATGGTGCTGGAAAAAGGCAGCGCCCAGCCGACCCTCGGCAAGCGCATCCAGTCCTCGACCAGCCGCATGCAGCGCATGATTACCCAGGTACTGGACATGAGCCGCATCGACGGCGGCCTGGGCCTGGGCGTGACGCTCGAGCCGGTCGACCTGACCGCGCTGGTGGAAGACCTGATGGACGAAGCGCGCATGGCCTACCCGACCATCCCCTTCCAGCTTACGTGCGACGATCCGGCCCGGGTGAATGCCGACAGCGGCCGCCTGGCTCAGGTGCTGTCCAACCTGCTGAGCAATGCGCGCCACCACGGCGAAGTCGGCAAACCGGTGCGCGTATGCGTACGCACGGAAGGCAGGCAGGCGGTGGTCGAGGTCAGCAATGCTGGCGCGCCGATTCCGCCCGACATCGCAGCCACCCTGTTCAATCCCTTCAAGCGCGCCTCGCTGCACAACCCGCGCAACCGCACGGGGATGGGGCTGGGCCTGTACATCGCGCAGCAGATCGTGCGCGAGCATCATGGCGAGATCGCGTACAGCCATGATGGGAACGAGGTCGTCTTCTCGGTGCGGCTTCCGCTCTTGTAGGGTGGGCGGATCTCCGCCCACGCGGTGATCGGCTCCGATCTCGTGCGCGATGATCTTGCCGCCGACGCTCGCCCCGTGGGCGGGAAAACCCGCCCACCCTACGTGTCAACGGGACATTCCGTAAATGCCGAGCGGCATGGTAGTCTAGCAACACCTCCGCTCTCCGTTACCGCATGACCCTCATCAAGTTCATTGAAATCATGGCGATCCTGGTCGGCGCCTTCTCCGGCTTCATCGAAGCGCGGCGCAAGCGCATGGACCTGGTGGGCGTCTTTACGGTCGCGTTCATCGCGGCCTTCGGCGGCGGTACCCTGCGCGACATCCTGCTCGACCGCCGGCCGCTGTTCTGGGTCATTCACCAGGAATACGCGATCCTGATCTTCGTGCTGGCCCTGGTTGCCTCACCCCTGATCCGCACCCTGCGCCAAATCGTTTCCGAGCGCCTGATCGTGATCGCCGATGCGGTCGGCCTGGGCCTGTTCTCGATCGCCGGCACCTCGGCCGCGCTGGACGCCAACATGCCAATCTTCATTGCCTCGATGATGGGCGTGATCACCGGGATCTTCGGCGGCGTGCTGCGCGACATCGTCTGCAACGAGGTGCCGATGGTGTTCCGCGACGGGAAGCCCTATGCGATCTGCGCCTTCCTCGGGAACTGGCTGTTCCTCCTGATGGGCAAATACGGCGTGGCGCACGACTTCGCGCTGTGGTCGAGCGCGCTGTTCATCAGCGGGCTGCGCCTGATCACCTGGAAGTTCGACTTGCGGATGGGCCGCTAGGACCGCTGCGCCAGCAGGCGCGTCAGCGCACGGCGCAGCTCTTCCTGCGTATAGGGCTTGGCCAGCACGCTGATGTGCATGCCCTGCAGGCGCTCCGGCGCCACCACGTAGCCGCTTGCCAGCAGCACCGGCATGTCCGGGTACAGTGAGCGAATCTGGCGCGCCAGGCCGATGCCGTCCATCGGTCCGGGCATGACCACGTCGGAAAACACCAGGTCGAAATCGCTCAGGGTGTGCTGCAAGGCCTGCGCCGCATCGCGCGCCAGGGTCGGCTCGCAACCGAGGTTCCCGAGCAGTTCGATGGTGGCATCCGCCACCTCGGGGTCGTCCTCGACGTACAGCACGCGCATGCCCGCGACCAGCGGCGCCGCGGATGTCGTATCGTCGCGCTCCGTCACCACGCCGGCCGTGCTGCGCGGCAGCAGGATCGACACCGTCGTGCCCGCGGGCGAGCTGTCGATCCAGGCCGTGCCGCCGGACTGGCGCGCGAAGCCATACACCTGGCTCAGGCCCAGGCCGGTCCCGGAGCCTACCGGCTTGGTCGTGAAGAAGGGATCGAAGGCCTGGCGCACCACCTCGGGCGGCATGCCGCTGCCGCTGTCGGCCACCGTCACCCAGATGAAGTCGCCGCTGAGCTCCACCCCCGGCGCGTCGGCCGACGGCAGGACCAGGTTGCGCGCCCCGATGTGCAGCGTCCCGCCCTGCGGCATCGCGTCCCTGGCATTCACCGCAAGATTGAGCAGCGCCACTTCGAGCTGGGTCGGGTCGGCCTCGGCCAGCCACAGCCCCGGCTCGACCTGCAGCGTCAGCGGGATCCGCTCGCGCACCGACTGCTGCAGCAAATCCTGCATCTCTTCCAGCTGGCGGGCGACATCGATCGCGCCGCCGGCCAGGGCCTGGCGCCGTCCGAACGCGAGCAGCTGGTGCGTCAGCTTTGCGCCGCGCGAGGCGGCGCGCTGGATCGCATGCAGGGCGCGCTGGTAGCGCTCGCTGCCCGGCTCGACCAGCGGCAGCAGTGTCGTCGAGCCCTGGATCACCTGCAGCAGGTTGTTGAAGTCGTGGGCCACGCCGCCCGTCAGGCGTCCGATCGCTTCCAGCTTGCGCGATTCGTTCAACGCGCTTTCAACGCGCTTGCGGGTTTCCACTTCGGCATACAGTTCGGCGGTGCGCTCCAATACCCGCTCTTCCAGCAGCCCGGCTGCCGCCTTCAGGGTATGCATCTGCTCGCGCACCGTGAACTGCCAGGCGCGCGCCCTGCAGGCGGCGTCGAACGCCGAACGCAATACGTAGGCGGAGCCCGGACGGCCCAGCACCGTGATGTTCGCGAACTGTCGCAGGAAAGCCCACTGCTGGTGCGAGCCTCCGCTGTTCGCCTGCGCGCTGAGCACGATCAGCGGCATGTCCGACCATGCCGGCTGGGCCTGCAGCGCGGCAGCCAGGGGCGTGGCGTGCGTCTCCAGCGCATCGTCGGTCAGCAGCAGCAGCCACACGCCAGGGTCGGCCACGGCGGCAGCCAGCTGGGCGCCGTCCGTGCAAGGCCGCGCCTGTGCGCCCCACTCGTTCAGCAGTTCCGACAAGGCTGTCTCGTCGTAGCCGAATGGCGCACAGACCGCGACGACCACCGCGGCATCGGGTTTGCGCGGATCGGTCATGGTCCGGCCGTCGTCTCAGGGCCTTCCGGCGTCAGGCGCGGCACCCCGGTCAGCACGCCCTCGAAGCCTTCCAGTTGCGGCCCGACGGCCACGCCGGTGCTGGTCAGGGAAAACTCGCGGATGCTTGTCTCGTGGCGGCCCGGCCGCTTCTTGACGATCGAGATCGCCTTGCGTACGTCGCCTTCGGCTTCGAAGTAGCGCATCAGGATCACGGTATCGCTGATGAAGGCGACGTCGAGGGGATCGCCCACGTCCTGCAGCAGTCCGCTCTGCCCGACGATCAGGATCGACAGCACGCCCTGGTTCGACAGATAGCTCAATAGCTCGTGCATCTGGAGCATCAAGGCCTTTTCCTCGTGCATGGTCTCGAGGTAGGAGTTCAGGCTGTCGATGATGACCACGGCCGCCCCCTGGTCCTCGACCTGGCGCCGCACCTTCCAGATGAATTCACCCGGCGAGATGCGCGAGGGATTGATGCGTTCCCAGAAAATGGTGCCTTCCGTGATGGCGTCCGCCGCGCGCATCGACAGGCCGTTGGCGCGATCGAGCAGGGTTTCCTTCGTTTCGTCGAAGGCGAAGTAGGCGACATGCTCCTTGCGTTCGGCCGCCACGTTCGCGTACTGCAGCGCCAGCGAGGACTTGCCGACACCGGTCGGTCCCAGGATCATCACCGAAGTGCCGCGCGCCAGTCCGCCGCCGAGCATGCTGTCGAGCGCCGGGATATTGCTGGTGATGGTGTCGCGCGGGCGCTCGCCCTTGTGTTCGTCGGCGATCAGGCTGGGAAACACGAAGACTTCGCGCTCGGTGATGGCGAAATCGTGCCAGCCGCTCTGGAATTCGGCGCCACGCATCTTGACTACCCGCATGCGCCGGCGTGCGGCGCCGAATTCGCGTTCGCGCTGTTCCAGCGTGATCACCCCATGCACCGTGCCCTGCAGGTCGTACTGGCGCGGGTCGTCGGTCAGGTCGTCCATCAGCAGCGTCGTGCAGTTCGGCTGCTGGAGCAGGAAGCGCTTGAGGGCGACGATCTGGCGCCGGTAGCGCATCGGGTCGTCGGCCACCATGCGCAGTTCGGACATCGAGTCGATCACGACGCGTGCGGGTGCGGCCTCCCGCACTGCATCGGTAATCGCGGCGATGGTCTGGCCGAGTTCCACTTCCGAGGGAAACAGGACGCTTTGCTGGCGTCCCGGCTCGACTTCGGACGGCACGACTTCGCGCAGCACGATGCCGTCCAAGGCCCAATGGTGGCTGAATGCCGTGGCGCGCAATTCCTCGATGGTTTCGGACAGCGAGACGTACAGGCATTTCTCGCCCTTTTCGGCGCCATCGATGAGGAAGCGCAGGCCGAGCGTGGTCTTGCCGGAGCCGGGACGGCCTTCGATCAGGTGGATACGCTGCTTCGGCAGGCCGCCGCGCAGGACAAGGTCGAGTTCGGGGATGCCGGTATGGATTTTTTCCAGGTCGCTCATTTCCTGCTTTCGTAAGAGCTACTACGCATTTGATATCATTTTGATATTGCCAAATACATAGTAACCCGACTCAGCAGTCGCCCGATTTGGGACGCCGGCTAGTCTTCAAGCAAGAATAGGCCTACAAGGAATGCGCCCCGGGCCCGTGCGTGGCCCGGGTGCGACCGTGGAAACGGCTTTAGACGGCGTCGGCTCCGGTTTCTCCGGTACGGATGCGGATCACCTGCTCCACGTTCTGCACGAAGATCTTGCCGTCGCCGATCTTGCCGGTACGGGCCGCCTTGATGATGGCGTCGACCACCCGGTCGGCCATGCCGTCGTCCACCACCACTTCGATCTTCACCTTCGGCAGGAAGTCGACCACGTACTCGGCGCCGCGATACAGCTCGGTGTGCCCCTTCTGGCGGCCGAAGCCTTTTACCTCCGTCACGGTCAGGCCGGTGACGTTGACATCGGCCAGCGCCTCGCGCACTTCGTCGAGCTTGAAGGGTTTGATCACGCAGGTAATCTGTTTCATGTTGTTTTCTCTCTCAAACAGTCAGTCAATCAGGAATATTGTTCAGGTCATCCATCCACACGGTGGCTTCGGAATCCGACGGTGCGCGCCAGTCGCCGCGCGGGGACAGCGAGCCGCCGTTGCCGACCTTGGGCCCGTTCGGCACGCAGGTGCGCTTGAACTGGCTGGTCTTGAAGAAGCGCCACAGGAAGATGCCCAGGTTCTTTTTGATCGCTGCCAGCTCGTATTGGTTGCGCACGCCGGCCGCGTTCGGCCACCGGCCCTGCTCGCGGTCATGCCAGGCCGAGTACGACAGGAAGGCGACCTTGCTCGGCTTGAAGCCGTAGCGAAGCGTGTAGTACAGGTTGAAGTCCTGCAGCTCGTACGGGCCGATGGTGTTTTCGGTGATCTGGGCCGGCTTGCCGTCCTTGTCCCCGCCCGGCACCAGCTCGGGGCTGATCTCGGTGTCGAGGATCTTGAGCAGCACGTCGGCGCCATTCTCCACCACCGCGCCGGTCTCGGCCACCCAGCGCACCAGGTAGGAGATCAGGGTCTTGGGCACGCTGGCATTCACGTTGTAGTGCGACATGTGGTCGCCCACGCCGTAGGTGCACCAGCCCAGCGCCAGTTCGGACAGGTCGCCGGTGCCGATCACGATCCCGTTATGGAAGTTCGCCAGCCGGAACAGGTGGTTGGTGCGCTCGCCCGCCTGCACGTTCTCGAAGGTGATGTCGTATTCCGCCTTGCCTTCCACGTAGGGGTGGCCCAGGTCCTTGAGCATCTGGATGCAGCTCGGGCGGATGTCGATCAGCTGGGCGCTGCAGCCGACCACGCGCATCAGGTCGTTCGCCTGCTGCAGCGTGCGTTCGCTGGTGGCGAAGCCCGGCATGGTATAGGCGAGGATATTCGTGCGCGGCAGGCCAAGGCGGTCCATGGCCTTGGCGCAGACCAGCAGCGCATGGGTCGAGTCCAAGCCGCCCGACACCCCGATCACCACCTTCTTGATGTTGGTGCTAGAGAGGCGCTGGATCAGGGCCTGCACCTGGATGTTGTAGACCTCGAGGCAGCGCTCGTCCCGGCGCGCCTGATCGGACGGCACGTAGGGGAAGCGCTCGACCGTGCGGGCGAGCGGCATGTCGCGCGCCAAAGGCAGGTCGAGGCTGAACTGCACCAGCCGGAACTTCGCCACCTCGTCCGCGTGGCGGCGCACCGATTGCGCGAAGGTGGTCGCGTGCATGCGTTCGTTGGACAGGCGGTCGAGGTCGACGTCGGCGAAGATCACGTGCGAATCGTCGCTGAAGCGCGCCGACTCGGCCAGCAGCTCGCCCTTCTCGTAGATCAGCGACTGGCCGTCCCAGGCCATGTCGTTGGTCGATTCGCCGAAGCCGGCCGAGGTGTAGAGATACGCGGCCAGGCAGCGCGCCGACTGCTGGCTCACCAGCTGGTGGCGGTAGCCGCTCTTGCCCACCACGACGTTCGAGGCCGACAGGTTGACCAGCACCGTGGCGCCGGCCATGGCGGCAAACGAGGACGGCGGGATCGGCACCCAGACGTCTTCGCAGATCTCGACGTGGAAGCGGAACAACGGCAGGTTCTCGACCTCGAACAGCAGCGCCGGGCCAAAAGGCACGGTGGCGCCGAACAGCTCGATTTGCTCGACTGCCGCGCAATCGGCCGCACTGAACTGCCGGGATTCGTAAAACTCGCCATAATTAGGCAGGAAGCTCTTGGGCACCACGCCCAGCACGCGGCCATTCGCCACCACGGCGGCGCAATTGAAGAGCTGGTGGTTCACCTTGAGCGGCAGCCCGACGACCAGCGCCAGCGGCAGCGCCTTCGAGGCCTCGATGATCCTCGCCAGGCCGGCCAGGCAGCCGTCGAGCAGCGCACGCTGGTGGAACAGGTCTTCGCAGCTGTAGGCCGAGATGCCCAGCTCGGGGAAGGCCACCAGCACGGCGCCCTCATCGGCTGCCTGGCGCGCCAGGCTAAGCGTCTGGTCGACGTTGAAGGCCGGGTCGGCGATGCGCACGCGCGGGATGGCCACCGCGACGCGGGCGAAGTGGTGCGTGTAGAGATTGAAGAATTGCTTGTTCATTGGTGAGACTTTCGCAGCGTCGTCGCTCATCAATTCGTTAGGGATGTCATTTTGAATTATCGCACGCATATCGTTTCCTCCCTGTCCGAGATTGGCCAGACGCAGTGGGACGCGCTGGTCAATGCACAGGACGACCCCAATCCCTTCCTGTCCTATGCTTTCCTGGATGCGCTGCACGAGTCGGGCAGCGCGGCGCCGGAATCGGGCTGGCAGCCGCAGTTCATCGCGCTGTTCGACGGCGAGCTCCTGGCGGCTGCCCTGCCCCTCTACGTCAAGGGTCATTCCTACGGCGAGTACGTGTTCGACTGGGCCTGGGCCGATGCCTACCACCGGCACGGCCTCGAGTACTACCCGAAGCTGCTGTCGGCGATTCCGTTCACGCCAGTCGCCGGCCCGCGCCTTCTTGCGCGCGATGCGCAGGCGAGAAGCGCCCTGGTCGACGTGCTGGTCGCGACCCAGGGCGCGACCGAAGTCTCGTCCACCCACGTGCTGTTCCCGCCCGAAGAACAGGCGCAGCAGCTGCAGGAGGCGGGCTTCATGCTGCGCAGCGGCGTGCAGTTCCACTGGCTGAACGGGGGATACGCCACGTTCGAAGACTTCCTTGCAACCCTGGAGCAGAAAAAACGCAAGAACATCCGCGCCGAACGGAGAAAGGTGCGCGAGGCCGGTGTGACCTTGCGCCGGGTGCGCGGACGCGATGCGCTCGATGCCGACTGGGTCCTGTTCAACCGCTGCTATCGCCACACCTACAAGGCGCATTATTCGACGCCCTACCTGAACCTCGACTTCTTCCGGCGCATAGGCAGCACCATGCCGGACAACATCCTGCTCGTCATCGCCTCGCGCGCGGGGCGCGACATCGCCGCCTCGCTGGTGATCCACAACGAGCGCACGCTGTTCGGTCGCTACTGGGGAGAGCTGGAACACGTGCCCTGCCTGCACTTCGAGGCCTCCTACTACCAGCCGCTGGAATTCTGCATCGAACAGGGCATCAAGACCTTCGAAGGCGGGGCCCAGGGCGAGCACAAGATGGCGCGCGGCTTCCTGCCGACCCGTACCTGGTCGGCGCACTGGCTGGCGCACCCCTCCTTCGCCGATGCGATCGAGCGCTTCCTGGGGCGCGAGAAAGGCGGCATCGACGACTACCTGGACGAACTGAACGAGCGCAGTCCGTTCAAGGAGGCGCCTTAGCCCGACGGAGATGGCCGCAAGTGTGAAGTGGCGACACAATCCTGCAATTCACGTAACATGCGCCACATGAAAACAAAAGCATTGGTCGTCGATGACCATTTCCTCGATGCGGAACTGACGCAGCAGGCCCTTCGCCTGTGCGACTGCAATGTCGAGGTGGTGGTCGTGTCGGATGGCGAACAGGCCCTGCAGGCGCTGCATTGCGACCATGACTTCGACCTCATCCTGCTCGACCTGGCGCTGCCCAAGGTCGATGGCTTCGAAGTGCTCAAGGAGCTCTCGTCCAAGCCCTTCCTGTCCGATATTCCGATCATCGTGCTGTCCGGATCGCGCAGCGGATCGGACCAGGTGCGGACACGCATGCTGGGCGCCTCCGGCTTCGTCGAGAAAAGTATCGATTTCAGCGCCTTCCAGGGCGACCTGGCCCGTATCCTGACACGCCAGGGACTGGGCGGCCACGCCGGCGCCTGATCCGCCAGCGGTGGAAATCCACGCATTTTGGCTCGCGCCGGCGTGCTATCGTGCCGGTTCCCCGACAAGCGTGACCCCGCATGAAGCGCCCTCATTTTCTGCTCGCACTGCTGCTGTGTTTTTCCCTTGCCGCGCCGGCGGCGCCGGACGAACCGGCCGCACTCGTACAATCGCTCGACCGCATCATCGCTGCGCGCTTCAAGCCGGAGCTGCCGGGCGTGGCGGCGCTGGTCGTCAAGGACGGCCGTCCCATCCTGCGCAAGGCCTACGGCATGGCGAACCTCGAACTGGGCGTCGTGGCGCGTCCCGAGCATGTGTTTCGCATCGGCTCGACCACCAAGCTGTTCACCGCGACTGCCATCATGCTGCTGGTCGACGACGGCAAGGTCGTCCTGGATGCGCCGGTCAAGCGCTACTTGCCGGACGCCCCGCCCCAGTGGGACAAGGTCACGATCGAACACCTGCTGACCCATACCAGCGGCATCCCGAACCTGTCGATGGACTCGGGCTACTGGCGCACCACCGCGCGGCTCGAACATACGCCCGCGGAGCTGGTCGACCCGGTGCGCACCCGCCCCCTCGAGAACGTGCCGGGGACCAGCTTCGCTTACAACAATACGGGCTACAACCTGCTCGGCCTGGTCATCGAAAAGGTATCCGGCGAAGGCTACTACGCTTTCCTGGAACGCCGCATCTTCAGGCCGCTGGAACTCCTGCACACGCGCGAAGGCAGCGACAGCCAGGTGATCGCGGGCCTGGTGACGGGCTACCGCAGCGGCCCTGCGGCTGCCTGGCCCCTCGCGTCAAGCAACTTCTATGCTGCCGGCGGCCTGGTAAGCACCGTCGACGATTTGGCGGCCTTCATGCTGGCGCTGCAGCCGGGGAAGCTGGTGTCACCGGCCGGTGTGAAGCGGATGAACACCAGCTACGTCCTGCCGAACGGGAAAGCCACCGATTATGGATTCGGCACCTGGCTGCGCACGGTCAACGGCAAGCGCCTGGTGGGACATGGCGGCTACGTCTTCAACTTCTACAGCCAGCTCGAGATGGATGTCGATTCAGGCATCGTCGCGGTCACCCTGCATAACGGCGACCGCTTCGGGGGCGACAACGAGGTCTTGAGCAAGCAGCTGATCTCGGAAGTGCAGACCTGGAAGGCCGATTAAGTCTCGCCGGAGAGCTTGCCCAGCGCCGCCTCCAGTTTTGCCGCCGGCAGCACGTAGCGGCCGTAGGCCACCCCGCGGATCGGGTCGAGGTCGCGGTCGCGCGTAAATCCGAGGCCAAGGTACATGCGCAGCGCCGACGCCATGATGGGACTGGTGTGCAGGCCCACCATTGGGGCGCCGTCACGCTGGGCTGCGCGCAGGCAGGCGGCCACCAGCCGCCGTCCGATGCCGTGGCCGCGATATGCCGGCGCCACCACCAGCATGCGGATGACTGACCAGTCTTCGGGAAAGATCGTGCTGCGCGGCCGGCCCGGGCCGACATGCACCACCGCGCCTGCGATCTTGCCATCGACCTCGCACACCAGCAGCTCTGCGCTGTCCGCCAGGGCCGCCATGCGACCGATTCCTTCATTGAACGAAGGCCAGTCCTGATAGAGATTCTGATACTGGGCAAAGGCCGCCTGTGCCACATGGTTGACGCCGTCGCAATCACCGTGGCTAAAGGGGCGCAGGACTGGATGCATGGGCGAGGCTCTCCTGTTCGGTCTCAGCTGAACAAGCAGTATAGTGTGAATCATCCCCAGCTTCAGCACCGAGCTCACGACCCGATGTCTTCCTGGACTCCTGTTCCCGATTCTTGCGAGGCCCGCGCCCTCGCCTTCGTGCGCGGCGCGAGCGCCGGCGGGCCGCTCGATCGCAGCCTGCGCATCACGCTGAACTTCCATCCGGACCGCCTGCACGGCGGTATCCCGATCCTGCAGGTCCTGGCGACCGAAGGCCTGTACCGCTCGCAGTTCGAAACGGGCACCAGCAATGGCGGCTTGACGGCGCACGTGGGGGGCGATCGCTGGCGCTGGGAGAGCCGGATGTTTAGCAGCGCCTACGACGAGGCCCTGCCAGACCGGCGGCCGAAGTACGGCGCGCTGAATCACCTGGGACGGGCCACAGGGGCTTCGCCGCGTTTCGGTTCGGCCCATTTCCGGCTCCGGCCCGAGCTCGCGGAGCGCGCCAGCTTCTGCTATCCGGACAGCGTGTTCGAGCCGGTCCACTTCGGTGTGCACGAGCGCTGTGACCTGGTGGCCCACGCTCTCGGCGACGACAGGGACCGGCTCGACGACTACGTCGAAGCCCACATACACGGTCCGCTGCGGCTGGCGGACGATGTGGAGGCACTGGTGCTCGATCCCTGCTACCGCGGCACGCAGGTCGAGCAACTGGCCCGGCGCCTGCCCTGCGCACTCGAATGGCATCCGGGATTTCGCCTGTCCCTGGACGCCTTGCGGCAGCATACCAATTACCGTGGACAGGAGATCGTCAATCTCGGTATGCGGCTGGTGCGCGATGGGTGGCTCGATCCTGCTTGTCTGGGGCACGCGGGTATCAAGGGGCGCGACGATCCGCAGCAGCTGAAAAAGGTCTGGCATATCCTTGCCAGGTTCGGCGACTTGTCCGCCGCTCGGCATGGGTAGAAAACGATGAGATCATCCCGCACATCGATCGTTGTTGCAGCAGCCTTACTGCTGTGCGCCTGCTCGGATGCCGGCCCTCGCGGGCGCAGGGCAGCGCGGCCGCTCACGGACTTCGATGCGCTCACGGTGGAGCAAACGGCCTGTCTGTTCAACTGCCCCGTCTTCGAAGTCAAGATTTTTTCCGATGGCCGGGTGCGCCATTCCGGCCCAAGCTTCGAGCACACGGGTGGCGCTCACGAATCCCGCATCGATGATCAAGGCCTGGCGCAGATCGCGAAAGCGCTGCGCGACGCGCGCCTCGACGAGATGCGCGACCGCTATAGTGAAGCGGCCGACGGCTGCGAGTTACTCGCCACCGACATGTCGACCATCCTTGTGAGCCTGAGCCGGGGCCGGGGATACCGCAACAAGAGCGTCGAAATCTATACCGGCTGCTTGGGTCCCAGCGTTCCAACCGAGCGCATCAACGCGCTCATCAAGGCGATCGACCCGGTTACCGGCACGGGTGCGCTGCTCGAGCAGCGGGAGCAAGCAGCCCGGATGAGGCAGCGCCCGGCCGGCGATAGCTTGCCAGGCCCGCGAGGCTGAAAAAGCAAAAGGCCGGGCCGCATCATGCAAACCCGGCCCTTGTTCGCTACCCTCCCGACGTGGATGGTTCAAGTCATGCTCAGTCAAGATATGAGGAGCATACCGTAGCGTGGTCGGCTATGCCGACCACGCTTCCAAATAATGCAGGAAACACCGCAGGCACTGTTCCGGCACCCGCTGAACGCGCGCACGGCAACGCCGCCTGTCGTGGCCCAGTGTCCCTACCCGGCCACGAACAGGTCCGGATGGCTCTCCGCGCATTCGCGCAGCAGGTTCCACACCACCTTTACCCGCCGCAGGCGGTACAGGTCGGTCGGCGCGGCCAGCCAGAAAGAGCGCTCGGCCTGGAAGCCCGGCAGCACCCGCACCAGGCGCCCGTCATCCGGCACCGCGTACGGCGGCGCCATCATCAGGCCCATGCCGAGCGAGGCCGCTTCCAGCTGTCCCGTCATGCCCGAGCAGCAGATACGGCGTCGCGGCGTGAATCCGAGTTCGTTGAGGTAGGAGAGCTCGCGGCTGGCCAGGCGGTCCTGCACGTAGTCGACGAAGTCGTGACGCACCAGGTCGGCCTGGGTGCGGATCGGCGGATGGCGCGCCAGGTAGATCGGCGAGGCGTACAGGTAGAAGTGAAAGGAAGCCAGGCGCGTGACCATGTAGCGGCCAGTGGTGGGCGGGTCGAGCATGACGCCCAGATCGGCCTCGCGGTTGGCCAGGTTGGCAAAGCGCGGCAGGTTCAATAGGTCGATCGACAGGTCCGGGTGCTGGGCCAGCAGGTCGGCCAGCAGCGGAGCCACCACCCTCACCCCGAATACTTCCGGCACCCCAAGCCGCACCACGCCGTGGGCCGCTACTTCCGCCCCGCCGATCTGCTCGGCCGCGGCCAGCGCCGCGCCTTCCATCGCTTCGGCATGCGGCAGCAGCGCCTGCCCCACCTCGGTCAGCTCGTAGCCCTCGCGCGACCGATCGAACAGGGTCGAACCGAGCTGCGCTTCGAGGCGGTCGATGCGGCGCGCCACGGTCGTGTGCTCCACTTCCAGCCGGCGCGAGGCGCCCGACAGGGTGCCGGCGCGGGCCAGCTCGAGGAAGAAACGCAGGTCGGTCCACTCGGGCAGCGTATTCATGGGAGCTTGTTTGAGATCAACATTCTCATATTGTGCACTGAGTTGTGCACTAGTGCACATTCCCCCTGCAATCATTTGGACGGTTTTCCATGCGGCAGCGCACAAACGGTGCGCCGCGATCGTTCACCCTCGCCAGGACACGCACTATGCATGTGCAGCGAGCTGTGCATTTTTGCACAACGGGGTGAGCGATTGTTGACTATCTAACCAAACCCAACCGAGGCACACTTCGAGCGTGCGAAAAACTGAACGCATGCCGCTTACAAAAATTAGGAGACAAGAATGCGTCTGACCAGGAACAAACTGAAGCTGCTGAACCCCGCCATCCAGTCTGCGGTGGCCCTGCTCGTCCTTTCGGGCGGCAACGTGGTCCATGCCCAGGAGGCGACCGGCGCCCCACCGGTGGCGAGCGCCGAAGAAGGCGTCAACAAGGTGGTGGTGACCGCCCGCCGGCGCGAAGAAACCCTGCAGGACGTTCCGGTCTCGGTCACCGCGTTCAGCGCCGACCAGCTGTCGAAGACCGCGACGCCGGACATTACGGCACTCGCACTGGCCCTGCCAAATACCACCCTGAAGTCCTCGCGCGCCACCAACTCGACCCTGACCGCCTTCATCCGCGGCGTCGGCCAGGCCGACCCGCTGGCCGGCTTCGAGTCCGGCGTCGGCATCTACATCGACGACATCTACCTGGCGCGCCCACAGGCCGCCGTCGCCGACATCTACGACGTCGAACGCATCGAAGTGCTGCGCGGCCCCCAGGGCACGCTGTACGGCCGCAACACCATCGGCGGCGCCGTCAAGTACGTGACCCGCAAGCTGGCGCCGCAACCTGATGCGCGCATCCGTGCCACTGTCGGCGAATACGGCCAGGCCGAGGTCGTTGCCACCGCCAGCACTCCGGTGTCGGAAACGGCACGCATCGGCGGCACCATCGCCCGCTTCAATCGCGACGGCTTCGGCAAGAACCTGACCACTGGCGGCGACAACTACGACAAGGACGTCAGCGCAGCGCGCCTGTCGGCCGAATTCACCCCGACCCCGGACCTGTTCATCCGCATCGCCGGCGACTACACCCAGGACGATTCCAGCCCGAGGAACGGTCACCGCCTGACCGTCGGACGCACCAGCGGCGCCCCGATCCTGAGCAACGTCTTCGACACCCGCGCCAACCTGATGCGCGCCCTGAACCACGACCAGCAAGTGAAGGCGCACGGTGTCTCGGCGACGGTCGAATACCAGATGAACAGCGACTGGTCCTTCAAGTCGATCACGGCTTCGCGCAAGGACAAATCGTACGCACCGATCGACTTCGACTCGCTCGCAGTGGTCGACATGGAAGTGCCAGCCCTGTACACCAACAAGCAGTTCAGCCAGGAATTCAACCTGACCTATACCGGGGACCGTCTCCAGGGCGTGGCCGGCGTCTACTACATCGATGCCAACGCCTTCAACAAGTTCGACACCATCCTCGGCGGCGCCGTGCCGACGTCGACCTATACGATGGGCGACGTCGACACCAAGGCCTGGGCCATCTACGCCGACGGCAGCTACAACGTCACCGATGCGTTCAGCGTGTCGCTGGGCGGCCGCTATACTGTCGACAAGCGCGAAGCCGAAGTGCTGCGCCAGATCTACCTGGGCGCCAACGGCAGCCCCGGCCTGGGCAATGCAGGCGCCGTACTGTTCCGCACCGACACCGACCTGCGTGGCGGCCAGCTCAAGCGCGAGGACAAGAAGTTCACCCCGCGCATCGCCCTGAACTACAAGATCAACCCCGACCACAACGTGTACGCGTCCTACTCCGAAGGCTTCAAGGGCGGCGGCTTCGATCCGCGCCTGAACGTCGTCGGCACCCGCATCCCGCTGTCGGTGGCGCGCGCCGGCTATGCCCCCGAGACGATCGAGACCTATGAGCTGGGCCTGAAGTCGGCCTTCAACGGCGGCCGCATCACCACCAACGCCGCGGTCTTCTTCAGCGACTACCAGGACGTTCAAATCCCGGGTTCGGTGGCGATCGACACCAACGGCGACGGCCGCGACGACAGCTTCGCCGGCGTGACCACCAACGCCGGCAAGGCCAAGATCAAGGGTGCGGAGCTGGAAGCCATCGCCAACATCACCCCGAACTTCATGATCGCGGGCATGTACAGCTATATCGACGCAGAGTACAAGGAATACTTCGCGGGCGGCGTCAACGTGGCCGCCCAGCGCACCTTCCAGAATACCCCGCGCAACTCGGCCAACCTGCGCTTCAACTACGACATTCCGATGGCGATCGCCGGCTACTCCGGCAAGTGGTCGCTGATCGGCAGCGCCTCGTACAAGGGCGCGACCGCCCAGTTCGAGACGGCGTCCGCGCTGGACCAGGAATCGTACAAGCTGTATGACGCGAGCATCGTCTGGACCCGCCTCGATGGCAAGGTCCGCGCCGGGCTGCATGGCAAGAACCTGAGCGACAAGCATTACCGCACCGGTGGCTACCTGTTCCCGACCCTGGGCAACGAAGGTACCCTGACCGCGTTCTACGGCAATCCGCGCCAGATCTCGGCAACGCTCGAGTACCGCTTCTAAGCCCGTAACGGGTACCCTGGCAGTACCGCCTGGCCGGCGCCCCCGATGCGCCGGCCGGGACGGGTGCAGCCTATTGACACGGCTCCGGCCGACCAGAACGACTCACAGGATGACAGCCAGCGTGTCCACTTTTACTGCAATCCGCTACACGAGCAGCGATGGGCTGGCGCTGTATGCACGCGACTATCCCGCGACCGTCGATGCCGGCGCAGATGCGAAGGTGACGGCCAGGCTGCCCGTCATCTGCATCCACGGCCTGACGCGCAATTCTGCCGACTTTGACGAACTGGCGCCGCTCGTCGCCGCCATGGGCCGGCGCGTGATCGCGGTCGACGTGCGCGGCCGCGGCCACTCGGCGCGCGATCCCAACCCCGCCAACTACAACCCGATGGTCTATGCCGGCGACATCATCAGGCTGATGGAGGCGCTGGGCCTGGCCCGCGCCGTGTTCGTCGGCACTTCGATGGGCGGCCTGATCACCATGACCCTGGCGGCGCGCCGTCTCGACCTGATCGCCGCCGCCGTCCTGAACGACGTCGGCCCGGTGCTGTCGGTGCGCGGTCTGCAGCGCATCGCCGGCTATGCGGGCCGCTGCAACGAACTCGCGAACTGGGACGACGCCGCCGCCTACCTGCGCGACATCAACGCCTGCGCCTTCCCCGACAACTCGGACGAGGAATGGGGCAAGTGGGCGCGCCGCGCGTTTGAACAGAAGGATGACGGCCAGCTGGCGCTGCGTTACGATCCGAATATCGCGACCGCGATCCAGACCGGCAAACTGCGTCCGACCTCGCTGGCCGCGCGCATGGCCTTCCGCCGGCTGGCGCGGCGCCGTCCCACCCTGCTGGTGCGCGGCGCGCTGTCCGACCTGGTCGAACCCGAACAGGCCAGCTGGATGCGCAAGGCGGCGCCGGAACTGCAGTACGCGGAAGTACCGAACGTCGGCCACGCGCCCATGCTCACCGAGCCGGAGGCGCTTGGCGCGATCCGCGCCTTCCTGGCCAAGCTACCGTAAAGAGAATCACAAGGAGACCGACATGAATTACCTGATCAAACCGCTGTCCATTGCCATCATGGCGGCGTTCGCAGCGAGCGCCGCGCCCGGCGTGTACGCACAGGGCAAAGACATCAAGATCGCCCTCATCGCCGGCAAGACCGGCCCGCTCGAGGCCTATGCCAAGGAAACCGAGACCGGCTTCATGATGGGCCTCGAATACCTCACTGGCGGCACCATGCAGATCAACGGCCGCAAGATCAAGGTGATCGTCAAGGACGACCAGTCCAAGCCGGACCTGGGCCGCACCCTGCTGGCCGAAGCCTACGGCGACGACAAGGTCGATATCGCGGTCGGCACCACCTCCTCCGGCTCGGCGATCGCCATGCTGCCGGTGGCGAAGGAATACAAGAAAGTGCTGATCGTCGAGCCGGCCGTCGCCGATGCCATTACCCAGGAAAAGTGGAACAAGTACGTCTTCCGCACCGCGCGCAGCTCGATGCAGGACGCGCTGGCCGCCGCCAGCACCTTCAAGAGCGGCAGCATCGGCTTCCTGACCCAGGACTACGCGTTCGGCCGCGACGCCATCGAAGCCGGCAAGGAAGCACTCAAGACCACCGGCAGCAAGGCTGTCGTGGTGCACGAGGAATACGCGCCCGCGAACGCCACCGATTTCACCGCGCCGGCCCAGCGCCTGTTCGACAAGCTGAAGGACAAGCCGCAGCCGCGCGTGCTGCAGATCGTCTGGGCCGGGCCCAACCCGCTGAACAAGATCGCCGACATGAAGCCGGAACGCTTCGGCATCGCGCTGGCGCCGGGCGGCAACATCCTGCCTGTGATGAAGACCTGGAAGAATTTCGCCGGCACCGAAGGGACCATCTATTACTACTATGGCTTCCCGAAAAACAAGATGAACGACTGGCTGGTGGCCGAACACAGCAAGCGCTTCAAGATGCCGCCCGACATGTTCACCGCCGGCGGGATGGCGGCCGCCGGCGCGGTGCATGCGGCGCTGACGAAGGCGCCGAACGCGAAGAACGGCGACGAGCTGGTGGCGGCGATGGAAGGCCTGAGCTTCCAGACCCCGAAAGGCACCATGAACTTCCGCAAGGAAGACCACCAGGCCATCCAGCCGATGTACCACTTCCGCATCAAGAAAGACCAGAAGAACGAATGGGACCTGCTGGAACTGGTGCGCGAGATCCCGGCATCCGAGCTGCCGCTGCCGGTGAAGAACAAGCGCTGACATGACCGTGCCAGCTTCGCAGCCCTCCCTGTCCACCCGCGACCTGACGATCCGCTTCGGCGGCCACGTCGCGGTCAACGGGGTCACGGCAGACTTCTACCCCGGCACCCTGACCGTCATCGTCGGTCCCAACGGCGCCGGCAAGACCACCTACTTCAACCTGGTGTCGGGCCAGCTGCCCGCCAGCGCGGGCAGCGTGATCGTCAACGGTCAGGACGTTACCAGGGCTGGCGCGGCGCGCCGCACCCGACTGGGGATCGGTCGCGCCTTCCAGCTGACCAACCTGTTCCCGCACCTGAGCGTGATCGAGAACGTGCGCCTGGCGGTGCAGAGCCGCGCCGGCCTGGGGCTGAACTTCCTGTCGATCTGGTCGAGCCACCGCGAACTGATCGCCCGCGCCGAGCATTACCTGGAACGCGTGGACCTGATGAAACGCCGCGACGCCTATGTGGGCACCCTGTCGCACGGCGACCAGCGCAAGCTGGAAGTGGCGATCCTGCTCGCGCTGGAGCCGGGCATCATGATGTTCGACGAACCGACTGCCGGCATGAGCGTCGACGAGGTCCCGGTGGTGCTGGACCTGATCCACGCGGTGAAACGGGATTCCAACAAGACCGTGCTGCTGGTCGAGCACAAGATGGACGTGGTGCGCGCCCTGGCGGACCGGATCATCGTGCTGCACAACGGCACCCTGGTCGCGGACGGCAATCCGCAGGAAGTCATGCAATCGAAGATCGTACAGGAAGCCTATCTTGGAACACCAGAATCTGCACACGCCGCCCATGCCTGAGCCGCTCCTGACGCTCAAGGGCGTCCACACCCACATCGGCCAGTACCACATCCTGCAGGGCGTGGACCTGACCGTGCCGCGCGGCGCCCTAGCGGTCCTGCTGGGCCGCAATGGCGCCGGCAAGACCACCACGCTGCGCACCATCATGGGACTGTGGAAGGCCAGCGCCGGTTCCATCATGTTCGAGGGCTGCGACATCAGCAAGATGGCCACGCCCGACATCGCCCGCCTCGGTATCGCCTACGTCCCGGAAAGCATGGCGGTGTTCTCGGACCTGACCGTGCGCGAGAACCTGTACCTGGCGGCCCGCAATGGTCCGCTGGACGCCGCGCGCGTGGACTGGATCTGCGGCTTCTTCCCGGCCCTGAAGAAGTTCTGGAACTACCCGGCGGGCAACCTGTCCGGCGGCCAGAAGCAGATGGTGGCGATCGCCCGTGCGATCGTCGAGCCGAGAAAGCTGCTGCTGGTCGACGAGCCGACCAAGGGCCTGGCGCCCGCCATCGTCCAGAGCCTGATGGCGGCCTTCCGCGAACTGAAGGACACCAGCACCACCATCCTGCTGGTCGAGCAGAACTTCAACTTTGTGCGCTCGCTGGGCGACACCGTCAGCGTCATGGACGACGGCCGCGTGGTGCACGCGGGCTCGATGGCGGCACTGGCCGGCGACGAGGAACTGCAGCAGCGCCTGCTCGGCCTGTCGCTCGACTCACATCAATAGGACGCACCATGAGCGCAACTCTTCCCCTCCCGGCCCAGGACACGCCACTACCCAGTGCGCCGCGCGACATCGCGCCGCTGCTGCTGGTGCCGGTGCTGATGCTGGCCATGCTCCCGCTGGTCGGCAGCTTCCCCACCTGGGTCACCCTGACCGTCGCCGGCCTGGCGATGGGCATGATGATCTTCATCATGGCGAGCGGCCTGACCCTCGTCTTCGGCCTGATGAGCGTGCTGAACTTCGGCCACGGCGCCTTTGTGTCGGTCGGCGCCTTTTCCGCCACCATGGTCCTGATTCCGATGCGCGGCTGGCTCGAGATGGATTCGCTGCTGGTCAACCTCGGCGTGCTGGCGCTGGCCATCACGGTCGCGATGCTGGTCACCGCCGTCATCGGCTGGGCCTTCGAGCGCGTGATCATCATGCCGGTCTACGGCCAGCACCTGAAGCAGATCCTGATCACCATGGGCGGCATGATCGTGGCCGAGCAGCTGATCCACGTGATCTGGGGCGCCGAGACCATCGCACTGCCGCTGCCCACCGCGCTGCGCGGCGCCATCTTCCTGGGTGACGCCGCCATCGAGAAATACCGCCTGGTAGCGGTGGTGGTGGGCCTGGTGGTGTTCGTCGGGATGTTCCTGACGCTGAACCGCACCAAGATCGGCCTGCTCATTCGCGCCGGCGTCGAGAACGGCGAGATGGTGGAAAGCCTTGGCTACCGCATCAAGCGCCTGTTCGTCACCGTGTTCGCGGCAGGCTCCGCCCTGGCCGGCCTGGGCGGCGTGCTGTGGGGCCTGTACAAGGAAACCCTGAACGCGGCCATGGGTGGCGAGATCATGGTCATGATCTTCATCGTCATCATCATCGGCGGCCTCGGCTCCGTGGGCGGCTGCTTCATCGGGGCCCTTCTGATGGCGCTGGTGGCCAACTATGCCGGCTTCCTGGCCCCAAAAGTAGCGCTGGTCTCGAACATCATCCTGATGATCGCGATCCTGCTGTGGCGCCCGGCCGGCCTGTATTCGAAGATGCGAGGTTGAACCCGATGCTGCACCGACTCCTATCCGGCGACATGCCGCGCAGCCGCGTCCTCTCCGCCGTGCTGCTCCTGATCCTGCTGGGACTGGCCTTCGCGCCCTTCCTGACCACGGGCGCGCGTCCGCTCAACACCGCCGCCACGATCTGCGTCTACATCGTGCTGGTGGCTTCCTACGACCTGCTGCTGGGCTACACGGGCATCGTCTCGTTCGCGCACACCATGTTCTACGGCATCGGCGCCTATGGCATCGGCCTCGGCCTGGCGCGCGTCGACGAACCGACCTGGACCGCGGCGCTGGGCGGCCTCGGCGTCGCCCTGCTGGTAGCGCTGCTGCTCGCCCTGGTGGTGGGACTGTTCGCCCTGCGCGTGCGCGCCATCTTCTACGCCATGATCACGCTGGCGGTGGCTTCGTCCTTCGCCGTGCTGGCCTCGCAACTGTCGGACTTCACCGGCGGCGAGGACGGCATCACCTTCAGCGTGCCGGAAGTGCTCTCGCCTGGCTTCACGCTGGTGGAGAACGAAGTATTCGGGCGCTCGATCGACGGCAAGCTGCTCACCTATTACCTGGTGTTCTTCGGCTGCCTGCTGCTGTTCCTGTTCCTGCTGCGCCTCGTGAACTCGCCCTTCGGCCGGGTGCTGCAGGCGATCCGCGAGAACGAGTTCCGCGCCGAGGCGCTGGGCTACCGCACCGTGGTCTACCGCATCTGGGCCAACTGCCTGGCCGCGCTGGTGGCGGCCCTGGCGGGCGCGCTGATGGCCCTGTGGCTGCGCTATGTCGGGCCCAAGACCTCGCTCGGCTTCGAGGTGATGACCGACATCCTCCTGATCGTCGTCATCGGCGGCATGGGCACCATGTATGGCGCGGTGGTGGGCGCTGCCCTGTTCATCATCGCCCAGAACTACCTGAAGGAACTGATGGGGGCCGGCTCCAGCGCGCTCGAAGGCGTGCCGGTGCTGGCGGCGGCGCTGCATCCGGACCGCTGGATGCTGTGGCTGGGGGTGCTGTTCATTCTGTCGATCTATTTCTTCCCCATTGGGATTGTGGGGAAACTGAGGTTGCGCAGTATTCTGTCGCGACAAAAATAAGCGGGCGCCCTGCCGCGTTCCAATTCGTAGCACCACGGCCTCCCGCGCGGAGGCCGTTTTGCTTTCCCTCGAATTAGTTCCGTTCCCGCCCTTGAGGCAGGCCGCGCTTGCACGCCGACGCATTGAATAAACATCAATGTGCGTTGCCTTCTTGCTCATAACATTAAGGCAACTATGGCCTCGTCGTCAGCCAGCGCGAGCGAACCACCATTCATCTGGCTCAGTCTGAAAGGGGAATCATGAAGCGACTTGCTAAGCCAAGCCGGGACAATCCCATGCCCAGCTTCAAATCCTTGCTCTTCCTGCCCTTGGTCGCGCTCTGCCTGCCAGCCTGCGCGGCGCAGAATGCCGCCTCCGCCCCACCCTCCCAGGGCCAGGCGCAGGGCCAGGGAATGGTCGTTGTGCGCGACGCCCAGACCGGCGAGCTGCGCAATCCCACCCCCGACGAGATGCGCGCCATGCAGCCGCCCGCGTCATCCGCCAAACTGGCACCAACCCAGCCGAGGATGGTCATTGGACAGGGCGGGCGCCGCTCGGTGCAGCTGGGTGAGCGCCACATGGTGTATTCGGTCGTGAACCGCGACAGCGAAGGCAAGCTCGCGGAACAGTGTGTCCACGGCCATGACGCCGCCACCAGCGCGATCGCGCAAGCAGCCGAGGGCAAGGCCAGGCCGGCCACCAAGCACGAGGAGCACAGCCATGAACGCCATTGAATCGCTGCGCCGGATTGCCGTCGCCCTGGCCTTCACGCTGGCTGGCGCCGGCGCGGCCCAGGCCGCCGCCGCCATCACCATCGTCAACCAGAATGCGCCGGGCGAAGGCTTCAACGACCCGACGCCGGCCAGGCCGGTCGGCGGCAACCGCGGTCGCACGCTCGGCGAGCAGCGCCTGATCGCCTTCCAGCACGCGGCCAACATCTGGGGCCGGACCCTCACCAGCAACGTTCCAATCCGCATCGGCGCCTCCTTCGTGCCGCTGGCCTGCACCGCCAGCGGCGCCGTGCTGGGCTCGGCGGGCGCCTACGAGATCTGGACCGATTTCCCCAACGCCCCGCGTGCCAACACCTGGTATCCGGCGGCGCTGGCCAGCAAGCTGGCCCGTACCGACCTGACGGCCCCAGCCGACCCGCACATCATCGCGCGCTTCAACTCCCGTCTCGGCCTGTTCCCCGATTGCCTGCCCGGTTCCGGCTTCTACCTGGGCCTGGACAACCGTGCCGGCGACCAGATCGACCTGGTCACCGTGCTGCTGCACGAGATGGCGCACGGCCTCGGCTTCCAGACCTTCACCGACGACGAGAGCGGCCAGCTGTTCTTCGGCATTCCTTCGGTGTGGGACTACCACCTGGTCGACAACCGCAACAACACGCCCTGGGTGGCCATGACCGACGCCCAGCGCGCCGCCTCGGCCATCACCTGGCGCGGCCTGTCGTGGGACGGCCCGAACGTCAACGCGGCCGTGCCGCGCGTGCTGGGGCCGCGTTCCAACCTCAACATCGGTGGCGCCAACGCCGGCAGGGCCGCGGGCGACTACTACGTGGGCGATGCCTCGTTCGGACCGCCGCTGGGCAGGCGTGCGGTGAGCGGCCAGCTGATGCCCGTGGTCGACCAGACCAACGGAACCGGCCTCGCCTGCGTGCCGCTCAGCGCCAGCAACGCGCGTGCGGTGCGAAACAATATTGCCCTCGTGGACCGCGGCACCTGTGACTTCGTGACCAAGGCGCGCAACGTGCAGGCTGCCGGCGCCATCGGCATGGTGGTGGTTGATAATGTGCCCGGCGACGTCGTCGGCCTGAGCGGCAACGACCCAAGTATCAGGATCCCGGCCGTGCGCATCACGCAGGCCGACGGCAATACCATCAGGGCCGTCCTCAAGAAGTGCTCGTGCAATACATCAGGCGTCATCGCCACCCTCGGCATCGACCGCACGCGCCTGGCCGGTGCCGACGACCGCCGGCGCATCCTGATGTACACGCCGAGCACCAACGTGCCTGGCTCCTCGGTGTCGCACTACACCACCGAGGCCAAGCCGAACCAGCTGATGGAGCCGTCCATCAATTCCGACCTGCAGCACGTGGTCAGGCCGCCGCGCGATCTGACCTTCCCGCTGCTGCGCGACATCGGCTGGTAAGCCCGCGTCGAGAGCAAGGGCAGGCGCGATCCGCCTGCCCAAGAAAAAAGCCGGCGTCCCCACGAGGGACGCCGGCTTCTTCAGAAATGCGTTCCGGATTCCGGACTTATTCCTGGCCCTTGCGCTTGAACGCTTCGACGCCGCTGGTGATCTCGGCCTTGGCCGCTTCCGCATCGGCCCAGCCTTCGATCTTGACCCACTTGCCCGGCTCGAGGTCCTTGTAGTGCTCGAAGAAGTGCTGGATCTGCTTCAGGCGCAGCTCTTCCAGGTCTTCCAGCTTCTGGATCTTCTTGTACATCGGCAGCACCTTCTCGACCGGCACTGCGATGACCTTGGCGTCGCCGCCGCCGTCATCGGTCATCTTCAGCACGCCCAGCGCGCGGCAGCGCACCACCACGCCCGGCGGCAGCGGGAACGGGGTGATCACGAGCACGTCGCATGGATCGCCGTCGTCGGCGATAGTTTGCGGCACATAGCCGTAGTTACACGGATAGTGCATGGCGGTACCCATGAAGCGGTCGACGAAGATCGCGCCGCTGTCCTTGTCGACCTCGTACTTGACCGGGTCGGCGTTCATCGGGATCTCGATGATGACGTTGAAGTCGTTCGGCACGTCTTTGCCGGCTGGGACGTTATTCAGGCTCATGGAATTCCTTGGTTGCTGAAGTTTCAATAAAGTGCGTCATTATAGCGAAAGCGGCAAGCGGATGGCGCATCGCGGAATCCGAGTACCCGTAGGGTGGGCGGCTCCACCATACGGGTTGATGAGCCGGGTTGGTGGATGCCGCCCACCGTACTCCAAACTCCCGCTAAATCAGAGAATACTGGCCAGCGCGCACTGCCGGTAATGGTTCGCCGCTTCCTGCTCCTGCCCCAGCGCTTCGTGCATCTGGGCCAGTTTCAGGTGGGCTTCGCGCACCATCGACGCTTCGGTCGCGTCCGACAGGGCCTGCTCCAGGTAGCGCTGAGCCTTGCCCCAGAGCTTTTGCTTGAGGCACAGCGAACCCAGGGTCAGCGCCAGCTCGGCGTCCAATGGACGCTCCTTGAGCCAGCTTTCGCAGCGCTCGATCTGGACCAGCAGGGTCGGCGAGCCGGCCGGGCCGGCCGCTTCGCGGTAGGCGCGCACCACGCAGTCGTCCCAGTTGGCCTTGAGCGCCTCTTCGGCAATGAGGCGCGCCTCGTCGTGCAGGCCGCAGGCATTGAAGGCGTTCGCCGCACGCGCCGCGATGAAGGGCACGCTGCGGTCGGCCTGGGGCACGCCGGCCCACACGCGGCGCAGCGATTCGGCATCGTGGCCGGGCGCGCCCAGCAAGGCTTCATAAGCCAGTTCGCGCAGGCGGCTCGAGAGCGCAGGATGCAGGGCCTTGCGCTTGTCCAGGATGCGCACCAGGCGCAGCACTTCCGGCCAGTTGCGCGCCTGCTGGTGCGCCTTCATCGACCATTGCAGCGCGTGGATGTGGCGCTGGCCGCTGGCGTTCAGTTCGGCCACCGCTTCCAGCGCGGCTTCCGGCTGGTGGTCGTCCACCAGCAGTTCGGTCACCGTCATCAGGCGCGCCGTCTTGAGAGAGGTGTCGTGCACGATGCCGGCGAGCCAGGCGTCGCGCCGCGCGGGCTCGCGCATGCGGTGCGCGGCCCGCGCGCCGATCAGGGCGGCCAGGCCGGCGTTTTCCGGCAGCTCGGCGGCGCGCATGGCGGCCTTTTCGGCGTGGCCGAAGCGCCCTTCGAACAAGGCCTTGAGCGCGTCGCGCAAGCCCTTGTTGCCGTCGCGTTCGCGCTTGCGCTGGCGGTAGGCGGCTACGCGCTCGGGCATCTTCAGGGTCGATTTCACGGCCCGCACCAGGCCGTACATCAGCATGAACAGCAGCGCCAGCAGCACCACGAACAGGTTGAGCGACATGTCGAGCCGGTGCGGCGGATAGAACAGCACCACGTTGCCCGGATTGAAGCGCGCCGTCACGGCGATGCCGATGGCCGCGGCCATCAGAGCGACTAACCAGAGAAGGAGCCGCATCTTATTGCTTCGCCTTGTAGTTGCGCACGGCGTTCAGGCTCTCGGACAGCGTCGGCATCTCGATCGTCAGGTTGTTCGCCTGCACCTGGCGCAGCGCCGACTGGGCCGACTGGGTGGCGCGGGCGCGCGTGTCGAAATACTTGAGCAGGATTTCCTGGCTGCTCGCCAAGTCGTCGCGGAAGCTCGCTTCGTTACGCGACAGCAGGGCCAGGCGCGCGTTCAGCAGGCGCAGCTTGAGGTTCTCGCGCACGAAGAAGGATTCGGTCGGCGACAGCATCAGCGCTTCCGGCGTCTCGACGCTGCGCACGCGCACCAGCTGGCGCACGTCGTCCCACATTTCCTGGCTCCAGTTGCGCCAGGTCTGGGTCATGCGCTGGCCGAGGCTCAGGTTCTCCGGCGCCGGCTCGGGCGCCTTCCCGCGGGTGCTGCGCACGGGCGCGGCCGGCAGCAGCGGCTTTTCGTCGGACAGCATCGGCAGCGTGTCCACCTGGGCGATCACATTGTCCAGGCGCAGCGCGACGCCGGCCAGGTCGACCGCCGGCATCGCCTTCAGGCGCTCGATGTCGGCGCCGATTGCGCGGCGGATGTTCAGGAACTGCGGCTTGTCCGAACGGCCCAGCGAGCGGTCGGCGTTGGCCAGCGCGATCAGGGCGCCCTGCACGTTGCCGGCCAGCTGCAGCTGCTGGCTGGCGGTGCTGAGCACCTGCTCGATCTCGGTCAGCGCCCACTCGTCGCGGTTCTTGGACAGGTCCTGGTACAGCTGCTCCAGCGCCAGCTGCTGGGTCTGGGCCTCCGACTGGCGGCTTTCCAGCACGCCGACCTTGATCTGCAGCTCCTTGGCCGTATCCGCCACCTCGCGCGCCAGCGCCGCGGTCTCGGCATTGATGGCGTTACCCTTTTGCAGGCTCTGCGCCATGTCGCGGCGCAGGTTGTTGATGCGGCTGTGCGAGCTCCAGGTCTGCACCGCCAGCAGCAGGGCGAGGATCGCCACCGCCGCCGGCAGCGGACGCTGCAGCGCCTGCAGCAGGCCCTGGCCGTTCGGCGCACGGGGCGGCGCCTTCTGGACGGCTACGCTGGCCGCCGGGATCTGTTCTGGATGTTGTGGTTGTTCGTTCATACTAGGATTGTAATGCAGCAAGTATTCTAACGTCGCCTGAACCGGTCAGGGTGACCCGGCTGCATCCCAGCGCCTGCGCCGTCTCGGCGATGCGCGCGTGGGGAACGATCAGGTGCTGGGCCGCCAGGCGCGCGGGCCCGGCCGCGGGGTCGAGCTGCCGCACCAGCGCGGCCAGGCCGCGCAGCGCTTCCGAGCTCGTGATTATCCAGTCGTTTGGCTGCGCCAGCAAGGCGGACAGCTCGGCCGCCAGCACCGGCGTCAAGACCGGCACGCTGCGCCGGTAGGCCGCCACCGTGTCGACCACGGCCCCGGCCGCGCGCAGGGTGTCGGCCATCAGTTCGCGCCCGCTTTCGCCGCGCACGATCAGCACGCGCCGGCCTGCAAAGGCCGCCAGGTCGAGGCTCGCCAGCAGATGTTCCGAGTCGCTGTGGGCAGGATCGGGCGGGCAATGGATGGTCGTGTTCTCATCCGTTATGCCGTGGCGTGCCAGGGCCGTGCGGCTGCCCTCCCCGACCACGCCGATCGCCACCCCGGCCGGCCAGCCGGCCAGGTGGGCAAAGGCGGCGTCGACCGCGTTCGGCGAAACAAAGGCGACCAGCGCATAGGACGGCAGCTGCGCCAGCGCCGCGCGCAGGAGCGTGGTGTCGGCCAGCGGCGCGATCTCGAGCAGCGGCAACACGACGGCCCGGCGCCCCAGCGCCGTGACGGCCTGCGCCAGGCTTTCCGCCTGGGCGCGCGGCCGGGTGATGACGACTGCCCGCTCAGGCATCCTGGCCGGCCGCAGGACCGGTGTCGGCAGCCGCCTCTTGCTTGCACGCTTCCAGGATGCCGTGCGCGTCCTGGTCCTCCAGCAGGATCGCCACCTGCTGGCCGAGGAATTCCGGATGCTCCCAGGAGCCTGCCACTTCGCCCTGGGCGGTGCGCAGGCCGTCCGGGGTCGCGACCATCGCACGCAGGCGCATGGTGCTGCCGCTCACGGTGGCAAAGGCCGCCAGCGGGATCTGGCAGCTGCCGCCGAAGATCTTCGAGACCTTGCGCTCGGCCGTCACGGCGCGGAAGGTCGCATCGTGGTTCAGCGGCGCCAGCAGCGCGCGCAAGTCGACGCCGTCGGTGCGCGTGCTGGAGACGATCTCGATCGCCATCGCGCCCTGGCCGGCGGCCGGCAGGCTGTCTTCGGGTTCGAGCAGCGCGCGGATGCGCTGCGGCAGGCCGAGGCGCTTCAGGCCGGCGGCCGCCAGGATGATGGCGGCATATTCGCCGCGGTCGAGCTTGCCCAGGCGGGTGTCGAGGTTGCCGCGCAGCGGCTTGATGACCAGCTGCGGGTAGCGCGCCGCAATCAGGGCCTGGCGGCGCAGGCTGCTGGTGCCGACGATGGCGCCCGGCGGCAGCTCGGCCAGGCTGGCGTAGTCGTTCGAGACAAAGGCGTCGCGCGGGTCTTCGCGCTCGAGCACGGCGGCCAGCTCGAAGCCTTCCGGCAGCTCCATCGGCACGTCCTTGAGCGAATGCACGGCCAGGTCGGCGCGGCCTTCGGCCATCGCCACTTCGAGTTCCTTGACGAACAGGCCCTTGCCGCCGACTTTCGAGAGCGTGCGGTCGAGGATCTGGTCGCCCCGTGTTGTCATTCCGAGAATTTCGACGCTGCACTGCGGATATAATGCGGCGAGCCGGTCGCGCACGTGTTCCGCCTGCCACATGGCCAGGCGGCTCTCGCGGGATGCGATAATAAGCTTCGCAGGCGCCTGCTGCGCCGATTCAGTAGCATTCAACACGGATTCTTTCACTGTCATCTAGCCCACCCGGACGATGCCGGTTCTCGGCCCTTGCTTAAGATCACAAATTTTAGCATGGGCCCTCTTGCAGACGATGGCCAACCGCCATGGCACAATCTAATTTACTTGTGGTCGATATGGAAAATCCCGCTGCACCCGTCACCCCTGCCGTACAGCCCGCCCCTGACAAGGACGCGCCACTGAAAGAAGACATCCGCCTGCTCGGCCGCCTGCTCGGCGACGTGCTGCGCGAACAGGAAGGCGAAGCCGTATTCGAGGTCGTCGAGACCGTGCGCCAGACCGCCGTGCGCTTCCGCCGCGACGCCGATCCGCAGGCCGGCGCCGAACTCACCACCCTGCTGCACAAGCTCACGCGCGACCAGACCATCTCGGTGGTGCGCGCCTTTTCCTACTTCTCGCACCTGGCCAACATCGCCGAAGACCAGCACCACATCCGCCGCCGCCGCGCCCACCTGATGCGCGGCGCCGAAGCGCGCCAGGGCAGCGTGGGCCACGCCCTCGGCAAGCTGCACGAGGCCGGCGTGCCGCGCGACGCAGTCGAGAACTTTTTCAAGGACGCCCTGATCTCGCCGGTGCTCACCGCCCACCCGACCGAGGTGCAGCGCAAGAGCATCCTCGACGCCGAGCACGACATCGCGCGCCTGCTGGCCGAGCGCGACCTCGGCCTCACCCCGAAGGAATTCAAGCGCAACACCCAGCTGCTGCAGGCGCGCATCGCCACCCTGTGGCAGACCCGCATGCTGCGCTACTCGAAGCTGACCGTGGCCGACGAGATCGACAACGCCCTGTCTTACTACCGCATCACCTTCCTGCGCGAAGTGCCGGGACTGTACGACGACATCGAGGACGAGATCGCGACCCGCTATGAAGGCCAGCCGCCGGAACTGCACGACGCCCAGTTCCTGCAGATGGGCAGCTGGATCGGCGGCGACCGCGACGGCAACCCGAACGTCAACGCCGACACCATGCTCCACGCGCTGGTGCGCCAGTCGACCACCATCCTCGACTTCTACCTGGAAGAAGTGCACGCCCTCGGCGCCGAGCTGTCCACCTCGACCCTGCTGGTGCCGGTCACGCCCGCGATGCAGGCCCTGGCCGACGCCTCGATCGACGCTTCGCCCCACCGCAGCGACGAACCCTACCGCCGCGCCCTGATCGGCATCTACGCACGCCTGGCCGCCACGGCGCGCGAACTAGGCGTCGACCATATCCTGCGCAAGGAAGTCGGCGAAGCCCCGCCCTACCTCGACGCCGGCCTGTTCGCAGCCGACCTCGAAGTACTGGCCGAGTCGCTGCGCGCCAACCACGGCGCCGTGCTGGTCGAGCCGCGCCTGGCGGGACTGAAGCGCGCCGCCCGCATCTTCGGCTTCCACCTGGCCTCGCTCGACATGCGCCAGAGCTCGGACGTGCACGAGCGCGTACTGGGCGAACTGTTCGCGCGCGCGGGAGCGGAACAAGACTACGCGGCGCTTCCCGAAGAGCGCAAGGTCGCGCTGCTGCTGTCCGAACTGGCCCAGCCGCGCCCCCTGTACTCGCCTTACGAGAGCTATTCGGACGAGACCAATTCCGAACTGGCGGTGCTGCGCACCGCACGCGAGATCCGCCAGCGCTACGGCAGCCGCGCGATCCGCAACTACATCATCTCGCACACCGAGACCGTGTCCGACCTGCTGGAGGTGCTGCTGCTGCAGAAGGAGACGGGCCTGATGCGCGTGTCCGCCGCCAGCTGCGACGTGATGGTCATTCCGCTGTTCGAAACCATTCCCGACCTTCAGCGCGCCGCCACCATCATGGACGAGTGGATGTCGATCCCGCTGGTGGCCGGCTTCATCGAGAAGCAGGGCCGGCTGCAGGAAGTCATGCTGGGCTACTCGGACTCGAACAAGGACGGCGGCTTCCTCACCTCGAACTGGGAGCTGTACCAGGCCGAACTGAAACTGGTCGACGTGTTTGCCGCCAAGGGCGTCAAGCTGCGCCTGTTCCATGGCCGCGGCGGTACCGTGGGCCGCGGCGGTGGCCCGAGCTACGACGCGATCCGCGCCCAGCCGCCGGGCACCGTCAATGGCCAGATCCGCCTGACGGAACAGGGCGAGATCATCGCCTCCAAGTTCTCGAACCCGGAGATCGGGCGCCGCAACCTCGAGCTGCTGGTGGCGGCGACGCTGGAAGCGAGCCTGAGCCCGCGTCCGGGCGACGAGGCCAGCAACGGGCGTCTGGCCCGCTTTGAAGCCGTGATGGCCGAGCTGTCCGAGCGCGCTTACCGCGCCTATCGCAACCTGGTGTACGAGACCCCGGGCTTCACGGATTACTTCTTCAGTGCCACGCCGATCGCCGAGATCGCGGAACTGAACCTCGGTTCGCGTCCCGCCTCGCGCAAGTCGACCCGCCGCATCGAAGACCTGCGTGCGATTCCCTGGGGCTTCTCCTGGGGCCAGTGCCGACTGCTGCTGCCGGGCTGGTACGGCTTCGGCACCGCGGTGAGCGGCTGGCTGGCCGAAGACGAGCGCGCGGAACGGCTGGAGCTGCTGCGCGAGATGTACCACGGCTGGCCCTTCTTTGCGACGCTGCTGTCGAACATGGACATGGTGCTGGCCAAGACCGACCTGGCGATCGCTTCGCGCTATGCGGGTCTGGTGGCGGACGTGGAACTGCGCGAACGGATCTTCCGCCGCATCACGGCCGAGCACGGGGAAACGCTGCGCTGCCTGGAAGCGGTGACGGGCGTGACCGAACGCCTGGCGGGCAACCCGCTGCTGGCGCGCTCGATCCAGAACCGCTTCGCCTACCTCGACCCACTGAACCACCTGCAGGTGGAACTGATCCACCGCCGCCGCAAGCTGGGCGACAACGCGGATCCGCGGGTGCATCGGGGGATTCACCTGTCCATCAATGGGGTGGCGGCCGGCTTGCGCAATACGGGCTGATCCCCCGTAGGGTGGGCGGCTCTGCCGCCCACGCGCTTGTTCGTACGCTCACCACCACCGCGTGGGCGGAGATCCGCCCACCCTACGAAATCAACCCGAGCACGCTCCCAGCACACTCCCCTTCTTCAGGTGCGCCGGCACCGCATTCGGCGACACGCAGACCTGGGTCGACGGATTGCTCTTGCTGCCCGTCTTGTGGCACACCAGCACCTTGTCGTTGCCGCAGCGCGCGTCGATCACGTTGACGGTGGCGCTGGCCTGGGCGAAGCAGCTTTCCGGGCTCGCGGCCTGCGCCGTGAAGCTAAAGCTGCCGGCAGCGGTCGGTGCAAACGTCGTTACCGGACCGCTGCTGGTGGACAAGCCGCCCGCCGGGCTCCAGGTAAAGGTCGAGCTGCCCGCGGCGTCTGTGGCCGTGAGCTGCACGCTCTGCGCGCCGTAACCCAGTGCGATGGTATTCGCCGGCAGGCCGGTCGGGTCCCCGGCTCCCGCGCTCACGCTGATCGACGGCTGCGGCACGTGCCCGAGCACAGTGACGATGCCTTCCGCGCTGGCGCTGTTGCCGCCCTTGTCGACCGCGCTCAGCACCACTTTCTGCGCGCCGATGTCCGAGCACGCGAAGCTGGTGCGCGAAGCGGACAGCGACTCGACGCCCCAGTTGTCGCTGGTCCCGCCATCGAGATCGGCCGGCGTGATCGACGCCGCACCGTTGGCCAGCGTCACCGACACCTCGCGGGTGCGCACGGTCGGCGCCTCGAAGTCGTTGCTGACCGTGTTGGCGCGCGCACTCTCCACGCTCAGGCGGTTCAGCGCCGTCACCGTGTAGTAGTAGTACTGGCCCGCGCCCGCGCTCGAATCGGCGAAGCCGGTAGTCGCGGTGTCGGTCACGCCCAGCAAATTGGCCGGATTGTCCAGGTCCATCTCGCGCTGCGCCGAGCGGTAGATGGCGTACTTGCGGGTCTTCTCGAATTCGTCCGCGCCGTCAGGCGCCGGCGCCCAGCTCAGGTTCACGGCATTGTTGTCGCCCGCGCTGGCGGCGAGACCCACCGGTACGCTTGGTGCCTGCGTACCCTTCCACGCCATCACCGGCAGCAGTGCCGGACGCGCGTAAGTGCTGTTCTTCAGGGAAGTGCGGTAGCCCAGCGGGTCGTTCTGCAGGAACTGGTGGCGGAAGTGGATCTGGCCCGAGATGTTCGCCAGCGAGCGGTTGAGCGCGATCTGGTTGTTGATCTCGTCCGGGTTGCTCCAGCCTGCGGTGTCGCGCATCTTGTAGTCGGCCAGGCCGATGTACATGTGGCGCTCGAAGGCGTTGTTGTTCCACCAGGGGACCAGCAGCTTGTAGTCGGAGCCGGTCTGGCCCATGTACCAGTAGACCTGCGGCGCCAGGTAGTCGACCCAGCCCTGCTGGATCCACTTGCGGGTGTCGGCGAACATCGAACTATAGTGCTGCGAGGCGCCGCTGGAGGTCGGCGAGCCCACGGCCGGGTCAGTGCTGCTGCGGTAGATGCCGGATGGCGAGACACCGAATTTCACCCAGGGCTTGACCTGGCGGATGCTGTCGTTGACGCGCGCGATCAGGAGGTTGATGTTGTCGCGCCGCCAGTCGGCGCGGCCCGCAGTGGTGTTCGGGAAGCCGCGCGGGTCGGCATTGTAGGCCTCGTCGTCGAGGATGGTGCCGCTCGGGTAGAAGTAATCGTCGAAGTGGATGCCGTCCACGTCATAGCGGTTGACGATGTCCATGATGACGTTCACGACGTGGTCGCGCACCGCCGGCAGGCCGGGGTTCAGGATCTTCACGGTGCCGACCGTCAGCATCCACTCCGGATGCGCGCGCGAGACGTGCTCCGGCGCGTACATGGAGGTGTTGTTCTGGTTGGCGGCGGTCGCCACCGCGCGGTAGGGATTGATCCACGCGTGGAATTCCATGCCGCGCTTGCGCGTCTCGTCGATCGCGAACTGCAGCGGGTCCCAGTTCGTCGACGGCGCGGCGCCCTGCTGGCCCGTCAGGTAGTAGGACCAGGGCTCATAGCTGCTGGGGTAGATCGCATCCGACTGGCTGCGCACCTGCAGGAAGGCGGCATTCATGCCGGTCGCCTTGTTGTGGTCGAGGATGGCTTTCAGCTTGGACTGCTGCACCGCCGGGGTGTCGGTGCGGCTCGGCCAGTCCAGGCTGATGTGGGTGCTGATCCACACGCCGCGCAGCTCGCGCTTAGGTGCTACACCTTGCGAGACGGTCTGGGCATCGGCATGGGAATACGAAGCGACGAGCATGGCGGCTGCCGCTGCAAGCAAAAGTTTTTTCATATTGTCTGTTTTTGCAGGTTGACGTGAGCGCACCTTGGGGCGCGCTGGTGGCGGTCCCCGGCGACTCTCCACGCGCCAATGTGTTGCCATCCGCAAAACAGACTACGCGCGAGCAATTTTGACAACCAATGAATTTCGGGTTGGACGGCATAACCCGGATGCATAACTGAACAGCCCGCTATTGAGCGGGCCCGCTCAGCGCCGGATCGACAGGCCGATGGTGAAGGCGATATCGGGGCTGCGGCTGTTCAAACCGCGCGACAGCATGGCGTCCAGCTGTACATCTTTGGAGAGAAGGTAAGCCGCGCCGACGTCGAAGCTGGCCTCGGTGCCGCCATGTTTCGCGCGCGCGATGCGTGGCAGCGCAAGCTCGACCAGGCCACGCAGGCGCTCCCCGAACTCCTTTTCCGCCACGATCCCGAAGATGCCGTAGCGGTAGCGGCCGCCCTCCTCGCGCTCGACGCCGATGCCCGGCATGACGCCGAGCTTCACTTCGTTCGGCAGTTCCCACTCCGCGGCCATGCGCAGCGACGGGCGCACGCCCTCGCCGCGGAAGGCGCGCGAGCCGCTGTCGAGTTCCGCCGCCAGGTGCACACCCACCGACGGCAAGGGACCTGCCGGATCCAGCGCGTGCCAGCTCAATCCGAGCGCGGTGTCGCCGTAGCCGGTTTCGGTCACGCGCCGGCCTTCCTCGCGGCTGTGGCGGATCATGCGCCCTTCGGTCTCGACGCGCAGCTCAAGGGCCTCGGCAAGGCCGATGCGCAGCAGGGTCGGCGTCGACAAGGTGCGCTTGCGCCCTTCCCCTTCGCGCTCGCGTTCGCGCTCGAACAGCAGGCTGGTTTCGAGCTGTACCCGGCCCTTGCCCACCATCCTGGTCGACTCGACGAAGTCGGGCCGGTCGGCTTCAATGTCGTCGCGCTCCTGGGCGTGGGCGCCCGCGGCGCAACAGGCGAGCGTGATGGCGGCGAGGGTAAGGGTGTGCTTCATGGCAGGGTCGGCTTGTTATCTTGTCTAAAAGATAACGCAAACCCGGCTGCGGGGTCGCACGACTTTCTACGCGAGCGCCACCATGAGGGCTGGCGGCAGCGCGGTGCGCTGTTCCGCGCCCTGCCCGGCGCCCAGCTTGAACACTCCCACCAGGCCGGTGAGCCGGGCCGCCTGGTCTTCCAGCGCACCCGCGGCGGCGGCGGCCTGCTCGACCAGGGCAGCGTTCTGCTGCGTGGCCGTGTCGATCTCGCTGACTGCCTGGTTGACCTGGGCGATGCCGGCCTCCTGCTCGCGGCTGGCGGCGCTGATCTCGGCCATGATGTCGCTGACCTTCTGCACGCCTGCGACCACCTCGTCCATCGTGCCGCCGGCCTGGGACACCAGGCGGCTGCCTTCGCCCACGGTGCCGGTGGTGCTGTCGATCAGCGTCTTGATCTCCTTGGCGGCCGCGTTCGAGCGCTGGGCCAGCGCGCGCACCTCGCCGGCGACGACTGCGAAACCCCTGCCCTGCTCGCCCGCGCGCGCCGCTTCCACCGCCGCGTTCAGGGCCAGGATATTGGTTTGGAAGGCGATGCCTTCGATGACGCCGATGATGTCGCCGATCTTGCGCGAGGCCGCATCGATCGCGCCCATGGTCTGCACCACCTGCGACACCACCGCGCCGCCGCGCACTGCCACGTCATTGGCCGATGCGGCCAGCTGGCTGGCCTGGCGCGCATTGTCCGCGTTCTGACGCACGGTGGCGGTCAGTTCTTCCATCGAGGATGCGGTTTCTTCCAGCGAGCTTGCCTGGTTCTCGGTACGGCGCGACAAATCGAGATTGCCGGCCGCGATCTCCTGCGAGGCGGTGCCGATCGAATCGGTGCCGTCGCGCACTGCGCTGACGATGTCGTGCAGGCTGGCGCGCATGCTTTCCAGCGCCCGGCGCAGGCGCCCGGTCTCGGTGCGATCGTTTGCGGCGACGCTCGCAGCGCCACCCAGGTCGCCGTGGGCGATGCGGTCGGCGAACACGATCGCTTCTTCCAGTGGACGCACGATGGCGCGGATCAAGAGGTAACCCATGGCGATGGTGGCCAGCATCGCGCCCACGGCGACCAGCTGGATCTGCCAGCGCGCCGCGACCACCACGGCGTCGCCGTCCGCGCGCGCGGCGTCGGAATCCTTTTCGATCAGTTCACTCACGCCTTCCATGCCGCCCTCCAGCTTGCGGAAGGAATCCATGAACGGGACGAAGGCCTGGCGCGCCGCCTGCTGGTCGCTGCCGGCCTGCGCCACGATCTGCGCGCTGCTCGCCAGGTAGGCTTCCACGTCCGGGCGCACCTGCTCGACCGCCGCCTTGACGGCAGCCTGGGTGCCTTCCTGGTCCAGTTCCGCGATGGTCTTCCTGAAGATGGCCGCATGCTCGTCGGCGTCGCGTTTTGCGGCCGCATGTTCCTCAGGGGTGGCGGCCATCAGCGCCGAGAGCACGTCGGCGCGCAGCGCGTCGTGCATCATGTCGGCCTGCATCTGGTGGCGCAGCGCCGAGCCATTGACGCTGATCGCATCCATCGAGCGGTCGAGCGACTGCACCCCCAGGTAGCCGATCAGGCCCACCGCGCCGCAGAACAGCAGGGTCACGATGTAGGAAAGGCGCAGCTGGTGCTTGATGCTCAGTTTCATGGATGATCCCGGATCAGAGTTTGAAGGAGAAGCCGACGGTGAAGGCGGTATCGGGGGTGCGGCTGTTCAGGCCACGCGAGAACATGGCGTCGAGCTGCACGGTGTCGGACAGCAGATAGGCGCCGCCGATGTCGAAGCTGGCCTGGGTGCCGCCGTGCTTGCCCTTCGCGATCTGCGGCATGGCCACTTCGACGAAGCCGCGCAGGCGCTCGTTGAAGGATTTGCCGACCACCACGCCGAGGATGCCGTAGCGGTAACGCCCGCCCTCGTCGCCCTCCATGCCCACGCCCGGCATGACGCCGAGCGAATAGTCGCTTGCCAGCTCCCATTCGCCGACCACGCGCAGCGACGGGCGCACGCCCTGGCCGCGGAAGGCGCGCGAGCCGCTGTCGAGGTCCGCGTGCAGCAGCACGCCCACCGAAGGCAGGCTGCCGTCCGCGTCCAGCGCATGCCATTTCAGGCCCAGGCTGGTGTCGGCATAGCCGCGCGCCTTCTCGCGCAGGCCCGGCTCGGTGTGTCGGCCGTCCAGGTGGCCATCGGTCTCGACACGCAATTCGAAGCTGTCGCCAACGCCGTAGCGCAGCAGGGTCGGCGTCGCCACCAGGCGCTCGCGGGCGGGGCCGCTGCGGTCGCGTTCGAGCAATAGGCTGGTTTCGACCTGCAGCCGGCTTCTGCCGACTACATTGCTCGATTCGACGAAGTCGGGACGGTCGGTGGCGATCGTGTCCCGGGCGTGTACTGCGGGAGTAGCGCTGATGGCGAGCGCGGCGAGGATGGCAGAAGGCTTCATGGGATTCCGGAAATGTACAGGGAGCAGCAAAAATTGCTATACGGCATGATCAGCCCCTTCGTAATTACACGTCAATGAATCCGACAGTTAGTGTGTCTATATTGTTAATGAAGCGTTGTGAACAGGTTGAAACAGGCAAAAAAAATACCGCCGGGCCTCAGCCGGGCGGTATTTTTTACCAAGCGGTAAAAATTACTGGTTGTGCAGGAAGGTCTTGAGCTTGTCCGAACGCGAAGGCTGGCGCAGCTTGCTCATCGCCTTGGCTTCGATCTGGCGGATGCGCTCGCGGGTCACGTCGAACTGCTTGCCCACTTCTTCCAGCGTGTGGTCGTTCGACATCTCGACGCCGTAGCGCATGCGCAGCACCTTGGCTTCGCGCGGGGTCAGCGAGTCCAGCACTTCCTTGATCACGTTGCGCATCGACGCATGCAGCGCGGCATCCAGCGGGGCCAGGGTGGTGTTGTCTTCGATGAAGTCGCCCAGCTGCGAATCGCCGTCCTCGCCCATCGGGGTTTCCATCGAAATCGGCTCTTTCGCGATCTTCATGATCTCGCGAACCTTGTTCTCCGGCATTTCCATCTTGGCCGCCAGGGTCGGCAGGTCCGGCTCGCTGCCGGTTTCCTGCATGATCTGGCGCGAGATGCGGTTCATCTTGTTGATCGTTTCGATCATGTGCACCGGCACCCGGATGGTACGGGCCATGTCCGCGATCGAGCGCGTGATGGCCTGGCGGATCCACCAGGTCGCGTAGGTCGAGAATTTATAACCGCGACGGTACTCGAACTTGTCCACCGCCTTCAGCAGGCCGATATTGCCTTCCTGGATCAGGTCGAGGAACTGCAGGCCGCGGTTGATGTACTTCTTCGCGATCGAGATCACCAGGCGCAGGTTGGCCACCGTCATTTCACGCTTGGCCTGGCGTGCGCGCTTCTCGCCTGCCGCCATCTGCTTGTTGATGCGGCGCAGGTCGGCCAGCGGCAGCGCCACGCGCGCCTGCAGGTCGATCATGCGCTGCTGCAGTTCCTTGATCGCCGGCAGGTTACGGCTCAACACGGCGCTGTACGGATAGGCGCAGTCGACTTCACGGTCGCCCCATGCCAGGTCGGTCTCGTTGCCCGGGAAGACCTTGATGAAGTGGGCGCGCGGCATGCCGCAGCGGTTCACGCAGATGTCCAGCACGGCGCGCTCGATCGACCGCACTTCGTCCATCTGGCCGCGCAGGGTGTCGCACAGCTTCTCGACGATCTTGGCGGTGAAGCGGATGCCCAGCAGCTCGTTCGAGATGATGGCCTGGGCTTCTTCGTACTCGTCCGAACCGTAGCCGGTCGTCTTGAAGGCGTGGCCCATGCGGTCGAACTGCTGTTCGATCAGGGTGAACTTCTCCAGCGCGCTCTTGCGCAGCTGGGCCAGCTGCTCGGCCGAGTAGCCGGCCGCGCCGCCGCCGGCGGAGCCTTCTTCTTCCTCTTCCTCGACTTCTTCTTCCTCGTCCTCGTCATCGCTTGCCGCGCTGGCGGCGACCGGCGCCGGGGCCGCATCGTTGAGGTCGACGAAGCCGTCCACCACGTCGTCGATCTTCATTTCGTCGCTGGCGATCTTGTGCGACAGCGCGATGATTTCCGAGATCGTCGTCGGGCAGGCCGAGATTGCCTGCACCATGTCCTTCAGGCCTTCTTCGATGCGCTTGGCGATTTCGATCTCGCCTTCGCGCGTCAGCAGCGACACCGCGCCCATTTCGCGCATGTACATGCGCACCGGGTCGGTAGTACGGCCGAAGTCGGAGTCGACGGTCGACAGCGCCGTCGCGGCGGCGGCTTCCACTTCGTCATCGGTGGTCGCGGTCGGCACGTTATCCGACAGCAGCATCATTTCCGCTTCCGGCGCGCGCTCGTAGATCGCGATGCCCATGTCGTTGAAGGTCGCGATGATCCCTTCGATCGCTTCCGGATCGACGATGTTTTCCGGCAGCTGGTCGTTGATCTGCGCATGGGTCAGGTAGCCACGCTCCTTGCCCAGGTTGATCAGGTTCTTGATCTGCTGGCGGCGCTTTTCCAGTTCCGCTTCCGAGAAGCCGCTGTCCGCACCCATCATGCCGGCCAGGCCCTTGGCCTTGCGCTCGCGCAGCTTCGACGCGGCCTTCATTTCGGCGCGCTCGACCGCGTTCAGTGCCGCGACCTCGTCGTTCTCCGGCACGAACTCGCTCGGCTTGCGGCCGCGGCGGCCCGGGACCTTCACCTGCGGCAGCAGGTAGCCCGAGGTGTCGATCGCGGCCAAGGCGGCAGCGTCGGTGGTGGCGCTGACGGCGCCCACGGCGGTCGGGGCCGGCGCCGGCAGTGCATTCGCGTCGGTGCGGCGGGTGCGGGTGCGCACCGCCTTCGGCGCCGCGGCCGGAGCTTCCTCGGCCACTGCCGGCGCCGGGGCTTCCGTGACAATGGCGGCGCTGTCCGCCTGCGGCTCCTCGGCGGCCTTCAGGGCAGCCAGCTTCGAACCGCGCTTCTTGACCACGACGGTCGCGGCGGCGTTCGGCACGGCGGCGGTATAGTCCTCGAACGGGGCCGGTTCGGCGGCCGGCGCCGCGGCCTCAAGCTGCGCCGGCGCAGCCTCGACAGCTTCAATCACAGCCACTTCCGGCGTCTCCAGGACCTCGTCCTGGCCGGCGCCGGCTGCCAGCGCGGCCTTGGCCGAGGCCAGGCGCGAACGGGTCTTCACCACCGTCACCTTGGCCGCCGCTTCCGTCTCGAGGAAGTAGGAGGTCGCGGTTTTCGGCACTGCCAGCTGTGCCGAAGCCTTGGCGGGCGCTTTTTTGGCGGTCAGTGTCAGTGTCTTGGCGGTGTTTTTCATAGTGAAGCTCTCTCCAGTCGAGGCGCACGGCGCGCCTGCGAAGTCAATGTTCTACCAACCCGCGGGCGGGTCCGGTGTGTTTTCGGGAAGCGGAAGTGGCCCTACCTGAGGGCGGACACGCGGACTTCAAGCACGCTTTTCCCGGCGTCGCCCACCATCCTCGAAGGATGGCAGCAGGCTAATGAGAAACGAACAGTGTTTGAAATCACGGTGTGCATGTCGGAACGAAAAAAAGCCCGTCAGGTGAAACGGGCTTGCATCTCTTGTTCAGGGAACAGAAGGAAGGCGATATTATGCCGCATTGCAAGATTTGGTGATAATTGAAATATCCGATAAGGGATATCACCACATTGAATATGACACGGAGCTCTTCGGCTATCTCCCGGCCGGTCTGCGGCGGCGCAAGCCACGCGCAAGGCAAGGGGCGGATCATACACGATTTCGCGCACGCACGCCTGCTGCCGCCGCTCTATCACCTAAGTTAATCCTCAAGAATAATGGAACAAGTACAATACGCCCCGCACTGGCGTACGGGCGCCGTGCTATCCTTCGTTTTCCCGCTCTTACAATGAAGTCAATGAATACCACTACCGCTGCCGAGACCGTCGACAATACCACTCCCGCAACCCCGGATTCGCCGTCGACGACCACCCAAGCACAGGACAGCGCGGCCGGCGCCGCCCCCGCAGCCGAGGCGAGCCCGGCGGCCGCGCAGCCGCTGTCGGCACGCGCCCTGCTCAAGCAGCTCCAGCAGGAGTTCCCGGCCTTCCGCGACTGCCTGCCGCTGGCAATCGGCATCGACAAGCAGCTGCTGGCCCGCATGCCCGGCCTCGACCGCAAGACCATGCGCGCCGCCCTCGGCATCCACACCGGCTCGATGCGCTACCTGCGCGCGATGGAAAAGGCGAAGCTGCGCTACGACCTGGACGGCACCGCCGGCGCCGAAGTCACCGACACCCACCGCCAGCACGCGAAAGAACAGCTGCAGCAACGCTTCAAGAAAGAAGCCGAGCGCAAGAAGGCCGAGCGCGAAGCCGCCGCGGCCGAGGAAGCCGACCGCCAGCGCCAGGAAAAGCTGAAGGCGCTGGCCTCCAAGTTCTCGCGCAATTGATGACCGCGCCCGGCGCTGCCGACCCCGACGAACTGCTCCCCGCCTACGACGGCATCCGGCTGGCCGACGTGCGCATCGTGCGCACCCCTGGCGAGGCCGCTGCCGCCCTGGCGGCCCTGTCGCAGGCCGACGTGATCGGCTTCGACACCGAATCCAAGCCGACCTTCGCCAAGGGTGAAGTCTCGACCGGTCCGCACCTGGTGCAGCTCGCGACCGACGAGCTGGCCTATCTGTTCCAGATCGGCAGCGCAGCCAATGCACAAACCGCGCTCGAGGTGCTCAAGCCGGTGCTCGAGTCCGAGCAGATCCTGAAAGTGGGATTCGGCCTTGGGGACGACCTGAAGCGCCTGCGCGCCAAGCTGGGCGTGGAAGCACGCAATGTACTGGACCTGGCCACCGCCATGCGCCGCCGCGGCGAACGCAACACGCTCGGCGCCAAGACGGCAGTAGCGCGCTTCTTCGGCCAGCGCCTGCAGAAGTCGCGCCGCATCACCACCACCAACTGGGCCCTGCCCCAGCTGAGCGAAAAGCAGGTGCTGTACGCGGCCGACGACGCCCACGTGGCGCTGCGCCTGTACCGCTACTGGCGTGCGAACCCGCCGGCTTAGCGCTCGCAGGTTTTTTATTTTCTTTTAGCAATAACAACCCTACAATGAATTGTCGGGGTGATTCCCCATTTCTACGCGACGAACATGGACTATCAAGGCAGCAAGGGCGACGACATCATTGACCAGCGGGCGCTCGGCCTGCCCGACGACACGCAGATCGACGCCGGCGAGGGCAACGATACCGTCATCTTCGGACGCGCGACCGTGCTGGGCGGTCCGGGCAACGACCGCTACGTGTCCCTGGGCTCGTCCGGTGCCCTGGTATTCTGGACCTCGCCGCAAGGCATCAAGGTCGACCTGGCCAAAGGCACCGCCAGCGACGGCTTTGGCGGCACGGACACCTTGGAAGGCGTGGTCAACGTCCACGGTACCGGCTACGACGACGTCTTCATCGGCAACGCCAGCGACAACAGCTTCTTTGGCAATGGTGGCAGCGATACGTTCGATGGTGGCGCCGGCGTCGACGTCGTCAACTACCATGACGTGAAGTCGAGCGCGGTCGCGGTCAGCTACGACGCGCCCACCGACACCTTTACCATTGTCAAAAAGCTTGCCAACGGCCAGTCGGCCGTCGACCGCCTGACCGGCATCGAGCGCATCCAGTTTGTCGGAGCGAACTCGGACCATGTCACGCTGGAGCGCGACCAGTTCACGCCGAACCAGGGCTTCATCCGCGCCGCGGCCGGGGTCAGCGCACCCTTGCCGGACAAGTCCTTCCTCAGCCAGATCAAGGCCGGCGATTTCAACGGCGACGGCCATGCCGACTGGATGCTCGCGGCCCAGTTCGGGACCGGCACCGCGCCGGCTCCCTTGTACTTCTTCCTGGGCGACGGCAAGGGACATTTCAGAAGCGCCGACGCCGACTTGCTTCCGGGGGGCGCACTGTCGATCGACGGCGGCGGACGTATCCTGGTGGCCGACTTCAACAAGGATGGGCGTTCCGACGTCTTCCAGTTCAACTTCGGCGACGACGCCCCGCCTTTCGATGGCGGCTACAACACGCTGCTGCTCTCGTCCGCGGCCGACGGCAAGCTGCACAACGTGTCGAGCACCCTGCCCCAGCTGCGGCAACTGAGCCACGCGGGCAGCGCCGCCGACCTCAACGGCGACGGCTATCTCGACCTGCTCATCAATACCTTGGGCCCGGGCGGCGACCTGCTCTACATCAACCAGGGCAACGGCCAGTTCACGCCACGCGCCGGCCTGCTGCCGGCAGTGGCACAAGCGCCGAACACCCATACCGCGTCCGGCATCGTCGACGTCAATGGCGACGGCGCGCTGGACCTGATCGTCGGCCGCTGGGACAACGGGCCATCCGAATCCTGGGTACTCCTGAATGACGGCAGCGGCAACTTCACGCGCCAGGCCCCTGTCACCCTGCCCGGCAGCGGTATCGCGCGCGAAATCGTCCTTGACATCCAGCCGATCGATCTGAACGGCGACAAGCTGCCGGACCTGATGCTGTCGGTGACGAACGGCGATCCCGCCCAGTTCTACCAGACCCCCGGCATCCAGCTGCTGCTGAACAAGGGACAGGGGCAGTTTGAAGACCAAACCGCGCAGCGCCTGCCGGCCTCGGTGCAGGCCAGCTTCGGCAAGGGCGGCTGGATCATGTCCCTGGAAGGCACCGACTTCAACAAGGACGGACGCGAGGACATCTTCGTGACCTCCGCGTCCGACCCCATCGATTCCTTCGTGCTGATGCAGCAGGCCGACGGTAGCTTCGCGCGCACCTGGACGTCGAATGGCGCCTCGCGCAGCATCGCGCTCGACGCCAACAACGACGGCATGGACGACCTGGTCACCTTCTACATGGATGGGCGTCCGGTCGCGATCGACCTGAACGTGATGGGGAGCCAGCTGTCCGGCGGCGCGGGCAACGACCGCTTGACGGCCACTGCGGGCAGCGACGTACTGGACGGCCAGGCCGGATTCGACCTTGCGCGCATGGCAGGCAAGCGCGATGCCTACAGCATCGTCAAGTCGGCGGGCGGGTTCACGGTGCAGGAAACCGGCAAGGCATACAACACGGATTCGCTGCGCGGGATCGAGCGCCTGCTGTTCGACGATGTCGGAGTGGCCTTCGACATCGATGGCGCGGGCGGCCAGGCCTACCGCATCTACCAGGCGGCATTCAACCGCGCGCCGGATTCCGGGGGCATCGGCTACTGGATCGGCGTCATGGACCGCGGCAGCAGCCTGGCAGACGTCGCGCTGTCATTCACCCAGTCGGACGAGTTCCGCGCCATGTACGGGGCGGCGCCGGGCAACCGTGAGATCGTCCAGCGCCTCTACCAGAACGTCTTGCACCGCGAGGGGGATACGGGCGGGATAGAGTACTGGACCGGGCTGCTGGAGCGGAAGACGCTGACGGTGGCGCAGGTCCTTGTCGGCTTCAGCGAAAGCACCGAGAACCAGGCGGCGCTGATCGGGAAGATCGAGAACGGCTTCGAGTATGGGCTGTGATGGCGCCCACGCTACGCATTAGGCGGCGCGCTTCCTGACCACGAAATAGGCTTCCGGGCAGATGGCCGTTCCCAGCAGTGGGAACGGGCTGGCGCTCGCCTTCGTCAAGGCGAACTGCTCGCCCAGGGCCTTGCGGAATACGCGGTGGTCGAAACCCATGTGCTCGTTGTGGACCTCGACGTCGGGTGGCAGGTAACCGATCGGGCGGTCCTTCGGCGGCATGCCGAGGGTCGCCTTCAGGACGTGCATCGGCTTCGCATCATAGGCGCCATAGCGCCGGCTCATGCGGAACATGCCCTTGTACAGGGCCGGCAGGCCGACTTCGACCGGCACGCCGAACACGGCCTCGCCGTCTTCCCTCAAGAGTGCCCCCACTTCGCCCAGCGACCTGGCGCGCATCGACAGCGGGATGTGCTCGAACACCTCGAGGCAGAACAGCAGGTCGACCTGCCCTTGCGGGATGGTGTTGAAGGAAGCGTGGAACTCGACCCGGGGCAGGCCTTTCAGCTCGATCTTCGCCTCTTCCAGCAGGTCCGAACAGGGCTCGTAGCAGATGATGGTCGCGTTGGGATATTCATGGACCAGGTACTTGCACAGCTCACCGCTGCCGGCGCCGAAATCGAGCACGCAGCGTACCGACTCGCGCGCCGTTTGCGCGAAGCCGATCGCGCTGTGCAGGCGCTGCTGCTGCAGCCAGCGCTTGATCGGATTGCGGTCCCTGAACACCCCTTCCGTATAACTCACTCCCATCCTGCGCCCCAGCGGTCCAAAGGGAGGGGATTATAGCAAGGCGACGAACATCCTCAACTCGATAAGCGTTATCATTCGGGCATTGCTACCGCCGGGTTCACTCATGAGTCATCGCCGTACGCTGTTTGTCGGTCTAACGCTGGCTGCAGGCGCCTTGCATGCCGCACCCCAGACAGTTCCCGACACCCTCGCCCAGCGCCTGGTCGCCTGCACGTCCTGCCACGCCCGCGTGGACGCGCGCGGCAATCCGGTCAACGACAGCTACTTCCCGCGCATTGCCGGCAAGCCGGCCGGCTACCTGTACAACCAGTTGCTCAACTTCCGCGAAGGCCGGCGCCAGTACCCGCTCATGACCTACCTGGTCGACCACCTGCCCGACCCTTACCTGCGCGAGATCGCCGGCTACTATGCTGCTCTGCCGCCGGCCGCGCATGCCCCTGAGACGACCAACGCCGCACCCCAGGTGCTGGAACGCGGCCGCCAGCTCGTGATGAACGGCGACAGCGCGCGCAAGGTCCCGGCCTGCGTGGCCTGCCACGGCCAGCGCCTGACCGGCGTGGAGCCCGGCATCCCCGGCCTGCTCGGCCTGCCGCGCGACTACGTCAACGCGCAGTTCGGCGCCTGGCGCAACAAGGCGCGCCGCGCCCATGCGCCCGACTGCATGGCCGAGGTCACGGCGCGCCTCTCGCTCGAGGATGTGAACGCCGTCTCGAGCTGGCTGGCGGCCCAGCCGGTCCCCGCCGATCCGCGTCCGGCGGCAGCGATCGCCCGTCCCCTGCCCCTGGCATGCGGCAGCGCCCCGGAGCATCCATGAAGAAGCTCGCCCTGCTCCTTGCCGCCCTCGCTGTCGCCCTGGTGGCCATCGCCTGGCCGCGCGAAGATTTCGTCGCCTCGACCTCGCCCGCCGCCTGGGGCCCGTCACCCGAGAACATCGCGCGCGGCGCCTACCTCGCACGCGCCGGCGACTGCATCGCCTGCCACACGGCGCGCGGCGGCGCGGAGTATGCCGGCGGGCGCGCGCTGGACACGCCCTTCGGCCGCCTCTACGGCCCCAACCTGACACCGGACATGGAGACCGGCATCGGCGCCTGGTCTGCCGACGACTTCTGGAACGCCCTGCACAACGGCAAGTCGCGCGACGGCCGCCTGCTCTACCCGGCCTTCCCCTACACAAACTACACCAAGGTCTCGCGCGCCGATTCGGACGCCCTGTATGCGTACTTCCGCAGCCTGGCGCCGCAGCGCCAGCCCAACAGGCCGCACGAACTGGACTTCCCCTACGACCAGCAGGCGCTGCTGGCAGGCTGGCGCCTGCTGTACTTCAAGCCGGCCACCTTCACGCCGCAGCCGCAGCGCGGCCTCGAGTGGAACCGCGGCGCCTACCTGGTCGAAGGCCTGGGCCACTGCAGCGCATGCCACAGCACCCGGAACCGGCTGGGAGCCTCAGGCGAGACCCTGTCGGGCGGCCTGATCCCGACCATCGGCTGGTACGCCCCATCATTGACTGCGAGCGGCGAAGCGGGCCTGGGCGACTGGGACAGGCAGCACATCGTCGCGCTGCTCCAGACCGGCATCTCGCCGCGCGGCAGCGCCACCGGCCCGATGGCCGAAGTGGTGGCGCGCAGCCTGCAGCACCTGAGCCCGAACGACCTGGGCGCGATGGCGACCTACCTGAAGTCACTGCCGCCGACCGACGCGCCACGCCAGGACAGCGGCGAGCGCGCCAGCGAGCAGCTGCTGGCCGAAGGGCGCCGCCTGTACGGGTCTTACTGCGTGGACTGCCATGGCGCCGACGGCAAGGGCAAGGCCCCGGCCTACCCGCCACTGGCCGGCAACCGCGCCGTCACCATGACCCCGGCCGTGAACGCGATCCGCATCGTGCTCAATGGCGGCTTCCCGCCGGGCACCGCGGGCAATCCACGGCCGTATGGCATGCCGCCCTACAGCCATGAGCTGAACGACGCCCAGGTGGCCGCGGTGCTGACCTATGTGCGGGGCAGTTGGGGCAACGATGCGCCGCCGGTGTTGACGCCGGATGTCAACCGGTATCGTAGCGTGCCGCTGGATTGAGGCAAGCTTCCTAGTCGATCAGCGTCTTGACCATCACTCGCCCATCCGGCAGCGGGCTTTCCTGGCGCAGCATCAGCTGGCTGCCCTTGGCGAACCAGAAGGTCGATTCGTTGCCCGGGCGGTTGTAGTCGGTCTTGAGCACCCAGCAGTCGACCGGACCGGCCGGGCCGGCGATGGTGGCGGAACCGGTGACGCGGAAGCTGTAGCGCTGCGGCGGCGCCGAGCCGCCCGGGTGATAGAAGTTGATGCGCGCATCAAAGCCCTCGGCCAGGGGCAGCGCCTGCAGGACTTCGATGTCGGTCTCGAAGTTGTAGGTCGGCTCGCTCGACGCCACGTTCAGGTCCTTCTGCGTGTTGTCCGCCAGCTCGCGCATGCCGGTGATTTTGTCCGGTGCGAACACGAAGCCTTCGACCACGCGCTTGCCATCGCGCTCGCTGATGCGCTCGTGGCTCAGCGGGCGAAAGCTGCCGGTCTCGAACCAGGAATCGTAGGTGCGCACCGAGGGTGTGGGCAGCACGCCGTCCCAGCGCTGGACGATGCGCATCAGCTTCTTGCCGTCGCGCTCCTCGAAGCGGATCTCGCGGGCCCAGATGTCGATCGGCTGGTTGGCGCCGCCAGGTGTGCGCATGAAGCGCAGGTAGTGGTGGGTGCCCGGCTTGAGCAGGGCAAAGCGCGGCAGCGGCGTGCCGACGTCCACGTTCTGGACGGCGGCGTGCGCGGACAGGGTCAGGGTGGCGGCGGCGAGGGCCAGCAGGCAATGGCGGATGGTGCGCATGGAATCTCCTTGGGGATACCGGGCCGAGTATCGCCCCGCGCCATCCACCATGGCAACCGGAAATGGATATGCATGCGTCACCAATGCGTCATGCATGCTCACGCCGCCTGTGCGCGCCGCCAGAAGGCCAGCCGCGCGCCGAAGAACATCACCGCGATCCCTGACAGGATGCATAGCGCCGCCAGCAGCTTGGCGCCACCGATGGTTTCGCCGTAGACCAGGTGCGAGGTGAACAGGCCCGCCACCGGCACCAGCAGCGACAGCGGCGCGACCTGGCTCACCGGGTAGGTCTTCATGAGCGAATTCCACACCCAGTAACCGAACAGCGTCGTCACCCAGGCCTGGAAGGCGATCGAGAACATGGCCTTCGGCCCCAGCTTCGTCGCCAGGCTGGCGAGCGGCGCCAGTCCCTTGACGCACAGGGTCAGGACCACCAGCGCCAGCGTCGCGAAAGCGCAGGCCCACACCAGAAAGGCGAACATGTCCGAAGGCCGCGCCTGGCGCACGATCACGTTGCAGACCGCCCAGGCAAACGCGGCGACCAGGATCAGCACCATGCCCCAGCTGCTCCCGCCGGCGTCGCCGGCCAACAGGATGATCGCCAGGCCGGCGCCCGCGATCGCCATCCCCAGCCACTGCTGCCTGCCGATGCGTTCCCCCAGCACGAGGCTGGCCAGGACGATGGTGAAGAAGGCACTCAGCTGCAGCAGAAGCGAGGCCAGTCCGGCCGGCACACCCACGTGGATGCCGAGGTTGACGAGGCCCCACAGGCCGCCGCCGAACAATGCGCCGTAGCCGGCTACGTAGCGCAGGCGGGTGCTGGGCCGCGGCACCAGCAGCACCAGCGGGAAAGCGCTCAGGGCGAAGCGCGCGCATGCGAGGGCGAACGGGTCGACGTCGGCCAGTCCGAGCCGGATCACCGAGAAGTTGGCGCCCCAGATCGCGGTGACGAGGATGCCGAGCAGGATGTGTTTGATAGCCATGGGAGTCTTTCTGGTCGAGGTGCGGTGCTACTCTACGAAGCTGTGGCGAAGGGGTCCAATCACTTTTCGGAGCCTGCATTCAGGATTGCTGATGTGTAGAATCCTGGGAAAGCCACGTTCCGGAAAACCCCATGGATATCCACCAGCTCAAGTCATTGGTCACGATCGCCCGCTGCGGCACGGTCGCACGCGCGGCCGAGCTGCTGCACCTGAGCCAGCCGGCGATCAGCGCCCACATCAAGCAGCTCGAGGAAGAACTGCGGGTGCGCCTGTTCGAGCGCCACGCGCGCGGCATGAGCCTGACGCCGGCCGGCGAAGCCGTGTTCGAGCACGCCAAGCGTGCCCTGCATGCGGTCGACGCCATCCGCGACGAGGCCAATTCCCTGAACGGCGAGGTGGCCGGAGAACTGGTGATCGGCACCGTCAACGAGCCGGCCTTCCTGCGCCTGCCCGCGTTCCTGCGCCACATGCGAGAAGCCGCACCCCACGTCGCCATCTCGCTGGTGCAGGCGACCTCGGGAGCGGTGTTGAAGAACATCGAGGACGGCGTGTTCGACGCCGGTTTCGTGGAAGGGAAGCTGGATGGAATGGCGGTGGACGCCACCCTGCTCCAGCCGGTGGAATTCGTGGTCGGCTACCCGGCCGCCTGGCGCGAACGCATCCCAGCGGGCCCGGGCGCATTGGTGACGGCGCTGGCCCTGCCCTGGATCGGCACATCAAGCGACTGCTCCTTCCACAAGCTCACCAAGTCACTCTTCGCGCACCATGGGCATGCCTTCACGCCGGCGCTACGCACTGACGACGAGACGCTGCTGCTGGCAATGGTGGGGCAGGAAGCCGGCCTCTCGCTGCTGCGGCGCGACATGCTGGATGCGCACGGCAAGGGCGACGTCTGCGCCCTCGACGGCGTCGTGGTCGACGCCGGCATGCACTTCGTCACCGCCCAGTCGCCCGCCAAACCGGGCCTGCTGCGGGTAGCGCAGCGGGCAATCCGCCGCGCCTGGCCCGCTACATGACAGTGATGGTACTGGCCAGCTTCGCCATTCCGCCGGCAAACAGGCCGACGATCCTTCCCTGCTCCAGCTTCAGCTCGACCGTGATGCGCGAAGGCGAGGGCGTGGCCATGTGGGCGCCCTGCCTGATCAGCATCTCCGCTCGCCTGAAGCCCGCGCGGTCGTACAGGTAGCAGGCCAGCGGCCCGGCCGCCATGCCGGTCGCGGCTTCTTCCTCGATGCCATAGCAGGGCCCGAACATGCGGGCGGTGGCGGCGAACTCCCCATCGGTCGTGGCGAACACGTAGTAGCCGATCGCCCCGAAGGCCTCGCTGATCGCCGCGATTTCCTTCATATCCGGGCTCAGTTCAGCCAGCTGCGCTTCGCTTCGCACATGGACCAGCACGAAGCGGTTACCGGTGCCCACCATGCAGGGCGGCGCGACGACACGTCCCGGCGTGAGGCCCAGGCTGGCCAGGATGCGGTTGGCGCTCACGCCAGGCGGGAAGATGGCCTCGTCGATGTAGGTCGGCGCCAGCTGCTCCATATAGGCCTCGCTACCCCGCAGGAAGATGCGCCGGGTGCCGTCGATCGTCTCTTTCGAACTCTCGGGACCCGTAACTAGTCCACGCTGGGCCAGCAGCGAAAAGGTGGCGATGGTCGCGTGGCCGCAGTGCGCGATCTGGCGGCTGGGCGTGAAGAACTCGAGCTTGATGCCGGCGACCTGCGAGCGCGAGACGAAGGCCGTTTCCGACAGGCCGACCAGTTGGGCGATGCGCAGCTTCTCGGCGGACGAGAGCGCATCCGCATCGAGCACCACGCCCGCCGGATTGCCGCCCTTCCCTTCGTCCACGAACGCGTTCACGATGTTGACGGTATGTGCCATGACTCCTCCTTGCTTGAATGAGTCGGCACTGTACGGGACCGGCTATGCACCGGTCCAATCAGCTTTGCGCAGCAGCCTTCAGGATTGCTGAAGGCCTTGGTCGTTCAGACCATGTCGGCGAAGCCCACCCGGTCGGTAGTGGCGTTGCGCGCATCCTCGACCCGCACCTTGTGCGACGCCAGCAGCCCCTCGAGCGAGGCGTTCATGGTGTGGCAGCCTGGATCGCGGCCGGCGTTCATGTGGGTGCGGATGGCGCCGACGTCGCCGGCTTCCAGCATGCGCATGATGGCCGGGCTCGGGGTCAGGCATTCGGTGGCGAGGTGGTAGCGGTTGCCCTCCACCGACGGCAGCAGCGCCTGGCACAGCACGCCGCGCAGGGCGTGCGCCAGCGCCTGGGCCTGGGCTTCCGAGTTGCCGAGCAGGCGCAGCATCTTCTGCAGGCCCAGTTCGGTCGAGCGTGCGTGCAGCGTGGCCAGCACCAGCGGACCGGATTCGGCCAGGGCCAGGGCTTCCTGCGCCGTCTCGGCGTCGCGGATCTCGCCGATCACGATCACGTCCGGGCGCTCGCGCAGGGCGTCCAGCGCACCGAGGTAATAGCTGGCCACGTCGGCATCCTCACCCACTTCGCGCTGGGTGATGATGCACTTGCGCTGTGGGATCAGGGTCTCGACCGGGTCTTCGATGGTGATGATGTGGCCGGAGCGCTGCTTGTTGATCTCGTCGATCATCGACGCGATGGTGGTCGACTTGCCCTGGCAGGTATCGCCGATGATCAGCACCAGGCCGCTGGCCAGGCGCGCGAATTCCTGCTCGTCCTGCCACAGGCCCAGCTCGGAGAGCGCCAGCGGCTCCTTCGGGAAGCGGCGGATCACGCAGCCCAAGCGCTTCTTGCCCTGGAAACTGAAGCAGTTGGCACGGATGCGCGCGGTATGCAGGTCGATCGAGCGGTCGAAGGCGCGCACCGTGATGCGTTCGGCCCAGTTGGGCTCGATGACGTCGAAGAATTCTTCCAGCTCTTCCTTGGTGATCGGCGAATCCGTCACCGCCACCAGCCCCTTCGGCTGGCGTAGCATCAGCGGGCTGTTCTGGTGGATGATGATGTCCGAGAACACCAGGCGCGAGTTCAGCAGGTGCAGGATCTGCTCGACCAGGGTCCCGAAGACCGGGTGGTCTTCGTTCTCGATGTAGGACAGGGTGGGGATCTGCGAGGACTGGTGGTATTCCATCTGGCCGGCACGTGGTAGAAGTTTAAACAGTGCTGGACATTATAGAACCATGCATATCCGAAATATTGCAAAAGTGAAAGAAAAATGTTTAGCGTGACATAGCTGCAACGATGCGGTCGCCGAACAGGGTGATCGCCACGCCCAGCGCCACCACGCAGGCCCCTGCCACCCGCACGCCGGAGACCTTCCTCACCGCCATGTTGACCAGGCCGAAGTGGTCGATTGCCATCGAGGTGATCAGCTGGCCGGCGATCACCAGCACGATCAGACTCAGCAAGCCGATGCGCGGCGCCAGGAACACCGTCCCGAACACGAAGGCCGCGCCCAGGAAGCCGCCGGCGAATTTCCACGCCGGCTGGCTCGCGAGTGCGACGAAGCTCGGCCCGAGGCCGCCGCGCGAGAGCGCCACGCCGGCCAGCACGATGGTGCCGCAGCCGAAGGACACCAGGGCGGCGACCACGGAATTGGCGCCGATCGAGGCTGCCAGCTGGGTGTTCACGGCCGCCTGGACCGACATGGCCATGCCTACGCAAAAGGCCATCAACAAGAGAATCAGGTTCATCGCTATCTCCACCGGCACGCTGCCGGGGCAAAAAGCGCACGATTCTAGTGCAAACCGGCGCTTCGCGATAGCCGTACCGTACACGGGGTGGATGACGGCTTGTCCCGCCTGCCGTGCATTTCGGTGGCCCGGCACTGCACTTCGTCGCACGGACGATGCGCCGGACCCGGCATTGCCCTAGCATGGCCACATCGACAATTTGCCCTCAAGGAGACACCCATGCACAAGACCTCCCGCAGCACCACTGCCCTGCGCGGCATCGTCCTCGCCGCCGCCCTCGCCTGCGCCGCCGCCCCTTCGATGGCGGAAGGCTGGTCCTTTTTCGGCGGCGAAACGGTTCAGGGTAGCGGCGCGGTGAAGCGCCAGGCGCGTCAGGTAACGAACTTCAAGGGCCTGGCCTTCGAGTTGCCCGGCAAGCTGGAACTGCGCCTGGGCGACAGCGAAGGCGTCACGATCGAGACCGACGACAACCTGCTGCCGCTGGTCGAGACCGTGGTGGAAAACGGCACCCTGAAGATCCGCCCGTCCAAGCGCAACATGAACCTGCGCACCAAAAACCTGCGGGTGGTGGTCAGCGCACGCCAGATCGAACGGCTGTCGCTGGGCGGCTCGGGGACGATCGATGCCGACGTCCTGCGCGCACCGCGCCTGGACATCAGCCTGGGCGGCTCGGGCGAGGTCAATGTGGGCAAGCTGGACAGTGAGCAGGCGGTGGTCACCCTGGGCGGCAGCGGCGACTTCAAGGCCAGCGGCGGCAGCGCACGCAAGCTGTCGGTGTCGATCGGCGGCTCGGGCACCGTGGACATGGGACGGGTGCAGTCGGACAGCGTCAGCATCAACGTGGCCGGCTCCGGTGAAGCAACCGTCTGGGCGCGCCAGGAGCTGAGCATGTCGATCGCCGGCTCGGGCGACGTCAACTACTATGGCGACCCGCGCGTGAGCAAATCGGTGGTTGGTTCCGGCGATGCGCGCCGGATCGCGGCGGCGCCCCGCTGATTAGATAGAATTGTAGGGTGGGCGGGTCTCCCGCCCACGCCGTCAACCACGGCACTGTTAGTGGCCGCTGTGCGCGCTGTAGGTCAGCGGCCGCACCGGCACGCTCAGCTTCACGTCCTGGCGCTTGCCCGCGGCATCCTGGACCTGCAGCGTCAGGTCCACGTTCTCGCCTTCCTTCACCTGGCGCTTCAGGTCCATCAGCATCACGTGGTAGCCGCCGCTGGCCAGGTTGACCGCCTTCCCGGCCGGCAGCTCGATCGCATCCACGCGGCGCATGCGCATGGTCTGGCCTTCCATCGCCATCTCGTGCAGCTCGGCGCGGCCGGCGATGTCGGTCTGCACGCCGACCAGGCGCGCGGGCGCGGGCGACTGCACGCGCATGAAGGCGCCGGTCACCTTCTGGGCCGGTACGGTGGCGCGGATCCAGGGGTCGGACACGCTGACCTGGGCGAACACGGAGGCGGACAGCAGGCTGCCGGCGAACAGGGCGAGGATCTTGGCTTTCATGGCGACCGATATGAGAGATTGAACGGGAATTATAGCGTCAGGGTCCGCCGCGCAGGTATTCGCGCTCGACCAGCACGGTGTCGACGCCGTCGGTCAGCCATACCTGGCCATCCTGGATCGTGCACTGCAGCTGCATGTTCCGCTTTGCCATCTTCTCCAGCTGGACGCTGGCCTCGTTCGGGATGTTCACGACCGAGACGTTCTTGGCCCGGTCGATCTGCTTGTTGACGCCCTTGAACCAGATGTCGCTGGTGGCGCTGTAGCTGTACACGACCACCTTTTCCGAGCGGCCGGCGGCCTTGAGCAGGCGCTTGTCGTCGGGCTGGCCGACCTCGATCCAGGTCTGGATGGCACCGGTTAGGTCCTTCAGCCACATGGCCGGCTCCTCGACATCGAACAGGTCCTTGGTGAACACCAGCGCCGGGTCGGCGTGCAGCGCGAAGGCCAGCACGCGGATCATCACACGCTCGTCGGTCTCGGACGGGTGGCGCGCGATGGTCAGGCTGTGGTCGCCGTAGTAATTGCGGTCCATGTCGGCAATCGACAGGTCGGCCTTGTAGATGGTTGCTTTGAGAGCCATGGGTGAAATGCTTATCTGAGTGAACCCGCTATTGTCGCACGGCCCGGCACGGCGGGGGGAGAGGATGTATAGTCACGCTGATCACTATTGATGGAGACACGCATGACCAATGCATTCCCCCCGAACCAGCAGTTCCGCCTTGCCGCCCGCCCGCTCGGCCTGCCGAGGAACGAAGACTGGCAGTTCCACGAAGAGGCGGTTCCCGAAGCCCAGGACGGCGGCATCGTCGTCAAGGTGCTGTACCTGTCGCTCGACCCGGCCATGCGCGGCTGGATGAACGAGGGCAAATCCTACATACGCCCGGTGGCGATCGGCGAAGTGATGCGCGCCGGGGGTCTGGGCATCGTGGTGGCCTCGCGCTCGCCGCGCTTCGCGGTGGGCGACTACGTCGCGGGCGGCACCGGCGTGCAGCGCTATTGGTCCGGCCCGGCCGACGACAAGACCGCCGCCTTCACTAAAATCGACCCGGCCGCCGCCCCGCTCACGGCCTGGCTCAACACCCTCGGCATGCCCGGCATGACCGCCTTCTTCGGCCTGCGCGAGATCGGCCAGCCGAAGCCGGGCGAGACCGTGGTGGTCTCGGGTGCGGCCGGCGCGGTCGGCATGACAGTCGGCCAGGTCGCGAAGAAGATGGGCTGCCGCGTGGTCGGCATCGCCGGCGGCGAAGACAAGTGCCGCTTCGTGGTCGAGCAGCTCGGCTTCGACGCCTGCATCGACTACAAGGCCGGCTCGGTCCACGCCGGCCTGAAGGAGCACTGCCCGCAGGGCGTGGACGTTTATTTCGACAACGTCGGCGGCGACATCCTGGACGCCGTCCTCACCCGCATCAACATGAAGGCGCGCATTGTCATCTGCGGCGCGATCTCGCAGTACAACGCCACCAGCCAGGTCAAGGGGCCGGCCAACTACCTGTCGCTGCTGGTGAACCGCGCGCGCATGGAAGGGATGGTGGTGTTCGACTACGCGCCGCGCTATGCCGAGGGCGTGGCCACGCTGGCAGGCTGGATGCAGGAAGGCAGCGTCAAGAGCACGGAATACGTGGTGGACGGCTTCGAGCGCTTCCCAGAGGCGCTCCTGATGCTGTTCGAAGGCAGGAACCTGGGCAAGCTGGTGCTCAAGGTGGCCGACGCCTGATTCGCCCCGCCTGGCACGGCCGGGAGCGTACCTCCCGGCCCACCTCTTGATCTGCGCCGCCTGCCATTCACATTCGCTGAACTTATCCTCATATAGCGCGTCTACGTCGATTTAGCCTGCCTAAATCGTTGCGAGGTGAACATGGCTCAGTTACCACAATCGGCCACCGGCCTGGCCGACCAAGGCGCGCGGGGGTAGCGCCATGCCTGCGCACGACGCCCCCGCACCCGAGCCGCCCGGCGGCATCCTGGCCCAGCTGCGCGCCGACCACGCCCACGTACGCGCCCTGTTCCACGCCTTCGCGATGCTCGACCGCGAAGAAGAGGCCGAGCGCGAACGCGTGGTCGACGACCTGTGCGACGCGCTCGCCATGCACGCCCTGCTCGAGGACGAACTGTTCTACCCGGTGCTGCGCGCTGCGGTCGACGACAAGCTGCTCGAGGACGCGGCGCTGGAACACGACAGCATGCGCGAGCTGGTCGAGCAGCTCGAATCTCTGTTCCCCGACGATGCGTATTTCGACGTCAGCGTGGCCGTGCTGGCCGACGAAGTCGAGCGTCACGTCGCCTTCGAGGAAAACCTGCTGTTCCCGGCGCTGGCCCGCTCCGGCGCCGACCAGCTGGCGCTGGGACTGCGGCTGCACGCGCGCCGCGCCGAGCTCGAAACGAGCCTGCTTGAGCAGCCCCCGGCCATCGACGGCTGCGAGCCGCGCGGGCTGCTGCACGGCGCGACCGGACGGCTGCGCGAGCGGCGCTCGCGGCCACGCTAGCGCCGGTCCCGGCGTGAAGGAACTAACGCTCCAGCCTTCCCTCTAAACGGCACGAGCGCATCCATAAGGCGCTCGCGGGTTCCCGATCGAAGACTTTGACCACCTCAGGGCACACAAGGAGAGCGACATGGCGACAAGCAAAGAGAACGGCAAGGGCAACGCCCAGAAGAGCGGCGGACAGCCCGCCAAGCGCGGTTTCGCGGCGATGGACCAGAACCAGCAGCGCGAGATCGCCAGCAAGGGCGGACAGGCGGCGCACCAGAAGGGCACCGCACACGAGTTCGACTCCGAAGAAGCACGCCGCGCCGGCCAGAAAGGCGGCGAGGCAGTCAGCCGCAACCGCGCGCACATGGCCGACATCGGACGCAAGGGCGGCGAAAGCCGCCAGTCGGCACAGCGGGCAGCGGCAGCGGCCAAGAACACCGGCAACCGGCAAGGAGAAAAGGAAAGCTGACACGCCTTCCCTCGATCCAAGCAGCGTGGCATTCACACCACGGCGCCGAGGGGCGCCGTCTACCCGGGGGGCAACCGCACAGGCCTCGACCGTCCTCGTGCTACATTGCGCCCCCTATGCGCAAACTTCCCTACCTCACCGCCTACCCCGAGCACCTGCTGGCCCAGGTCGGCCAGCTGATCGACGCCGGCCAGCTCGGCGACGTCCTCCTGCAACGCTATCCCGCGGCGCACGGCATCCGCACCGACAAGGCGCTCTACGGCTATGTGCAGGAACTGAAGGACGATTACCTGCGCCAGGCCGATCCCGTATCCAAGGTCGCCTTCGACAGCAAGATCCACGTGGTGCAGCATGCGCTCGGCCTGCACACCGCCGTCTCGCGGGTGCAGGGCAGCCGCCTCAAGGCCAAGCGCGAGATCCGTATCGCCAGCGTGTTCCGCGACACCCCGCTCCCTTTCCTGCGCATGATCGCCGTGCACGAACTGGCCCACCTCAAGGAAAAGGAACACGACAAGGCCTTCTACAAACTGTGCTGCTGGATGGAGCCGGCCTACCACCAGCTCGAATTCGACCTGCGGCTCTATCTCACCTGGCTCAACCTGGGCGGCCGCCGCTTATGGAGCGAGGAAGCGCCCTGAACCGCGCAGCCGTCTGTTCAAGTTCTTTCGTTGCCATCGAACAACAACGATTGTCAGATTGGTTCGTTGCCTTTTGTAAATATCTCGACTTTCATTGTTGCGTTAGGTAAAGTCTGAACGTCGCATGCCCGTGCGGGCAGCCCTCGCTCTTCCGTGCCGTTCCGGCCGCAATCTGACATCATGGCGTACCAGTTTACTTTCTCCGGCAATCCCCTTCCGGCTGCCCTGCGTGGCGGCGTGCTTGCCTGCGGCCTGCTGGCCACCGCGGCCACCGCGGCCGCCGACGCCGCGGACGCCGCCGCGCCAAGCTGGAAATTCTCCGGCTTCGGCACCCTGGGGGCGGTGCACGCCAGCGTGCGCGACGCCGACTTCACCTCGACGGTCATGCACGCCAACGGCGCCGGCCGCAGCGAGCGCTGGAGCCCCGACGTGGACAGCCGCCTGGGCGCCCAGCTCGACCTGGCGCTGGGACGCTGGTCGGGCGTGCTGCAGGTGGTCAGCGAACAGAATTTGGAAGGCAACTACCGCCCGCGCGTCGAGTGGGCCAACATCAAATACCAGGCGAGCCCGGACCTGGCGCTGCGCATCGGCCGCATCGCGCTGCCGGTGTTCCTGGCGGCCGACTACCGCAAGGTCGGCTACACCATGCCCTGGATCCGTCCGCCGGTCGAAGTCTATGGCGCCCTGCCGATCTCCAGCAGCGACGGCGTCGACGCCACCTGGCGCTGGAGCGTCGGCGACACCCGTCACGCCACCCAGGCCTTCTTCGGCCGCACCGACAGGCACCTGTACCTGGACCGCCGGCTGGAAGCGCACGGCATCGCCGGCCTGTCGCACGGGATCGAGCACGGCCCGCTGAGCGTGCGCCTGTCGGCGCTCACCGCGCACCTGACGACCGGGATCGGCACCGAGGTCTTCACCGCCCTGCGCGCCTTCGGTCCGCAGGGCCAGGCGCTGGCTGCGCGCTACGCGATCGAGCACAAGCGCGTGAGCATGGCCAGCGCCGGCTTCAGCTACGATCCGGGCCAGTGGTTCGTGAGTGCCGAGGCCGGCCACGCCCACACCCATTCTCTCCTGGGCAGGACCAGCACCATGTATGCCGGCGGTGGCTACCGCTTCACCACCCTGACGCCCTACCTGGGCTTTTCCAAGGTGCGCGCCCACGGCGCCAACCGCGACCCCGGCCTGCCGCTGGCCAGCCTGCCGCCGCAGGCACGCCCGCTGGCGGCCGCGCTCAATGCCGGACTGAACATCTACCTCGCAACGATTCCGATCCAGACCACGGTCAGCACCGGGATGCGCTGGGACCTCGCGACCGATGCTGCGCTGAAGCTCCAGTACGACCGCGTCCGCCCGACCGACGGGTCGCGCGGCACCCTCATCAATACGCCGTTCAGCTTCCGCTTCGGCCAGACCGTGCACGTGGCAAGCGTGGCGCTCGACTTCGTGTTCTGAGGCGGACGATGGCAATCCGCATCCGACACCTGGCGGCCGCCGCCGCCCTGCTGCTGGCGCAGGTGGCGCCTGGTACCGCGTCGGCCGAACTGGTCGTGATCGTCTCGGCGCGCAATCCGCTGCCGGCGCTGTCCGGCGACCAGGTCGCCGCAATCTTCCTCGGCCAGGCCGGTCGCTTTCCCGACGGCCTCGAGGCGGTCGCGCTCGACCAGCGCCTCGGCACGCTGGAGCGCAACCAGTTCTACGCCCAGGTCACCGGCAAGTCGCCGGCCCTGCTCAAGGCGCACTGGTCGAAGATGGTCTTCACCGGCCGCGGCCAGCCGCCGCGCGAAGCCGCCGACAGCGCCGCGGTGCGCCGCATGGTGGCCGACAACCCGTCGATGATCGGCTACATCGACCGCGCCGCGCTCGACGCCAGCGTGCGCCCGGTGCTAATACTGCGCTGAGCCCATGGACACCCTCGCCCCTTCCGTCCCTGCCCAGCCGCCGGAGCGCCGCACGCGCCGCACGGCGCTGGTGCGCTGGCTCGGGCGCGGCCTGGAAACCCACATCTCCCTGCCGCTGTTCGCGCTGCTGCTGGTGGCCGCGCTCTGGAGCGCGGCCCTGCACATGATCCGCGCCGAAGAGCGCGCAGCGCACGAAGCGGCCGGGGAAGCCACCCGCGAACTGGTGGACACCTACGAAGCCCAGATGGCGCGCAGCCTGAGCGGCATCGACCAGACCCTGCGCGTGCTGCAGTACGCGGTCGAGATGAACGGCCCCGGCGCCGCCCTGGAAGCGATGAGCGCCAAGGGCCTGCTGCCGCCCGGCCTGGTGTTCCAGGTGGCGCTCGTCGGCGCTGATGGACGCGTTTTGGCCAGCAATCCGCACACGCGCATCGGCGGCGACGTCTCGCGCGCCACCTGGTTCACCTGGCACCGCGAACACGACCGCGACCTTCCTTTCGTGAGCCAGACCATCGGCCGGCGCGAGCCGCACGTGGTGTTCTCGCGCCGCATCGAGGACGGCGCCGGCCGCTTCGCCGGGGTTGCCACGGTGGCGCTCGACCCGGCGTATTTCACCAGTTCCTACGAGCGTTCGCGCCTGGGCGAACACGGCCTGCTGGGCGTCACCGGCAGCGACGGCGTGGTGCGCGCGGCGCGCAGCGGCGAATACGTGTCCTGGGGCCAGCGCCTGGACCTGGACCAGGCCGACCGCGTGCGACTCACCCCGAGCGCCATCGACGGCGAGCTGCGCTACACCAGCACGCGCGCCCTGGGCGGCTTCCCGCTGGTGGCGGTAGTGGGGCTGTCCGAGGCCGAGCAGATGGCCGAGTTCCGCGCCCGCCGTCGCACCTGGCTGCTGGCCGCAAGCGCCGGCACCGCAGTCCTGATCCTGCTCGTGACCCTGGTCAGCGCCTGGTCCTGGCAGCTGGCCAAGGCGCGCCGGCGCGAGCGGCTGGCGCAGGAAACCTATGCCGCCGCCTCCGAAGGCAGCCTGGACGCCTTCTTCGTGCTGCGCACCGTGCGCAACGACAGCGGCGCGGTCATCGACTTCCTGGTCGAGACCACCAATACCCGCGCCGAACAGCTCACCGGCCTGCCCAAGGCGCACATGGAGGGCAAGCACATGTCGGTGCTGCTGCCCAGCTACCTGGGCCTGGGCGTGTTCGCCGACCTGGCGGCAGTCGCCAGCGACGGCGTGGCGCGCGAAGCCGAATGGCTGGCCGAGCTCGCGCCGGTTTTGAACCGCTGGCTGCACCGCCAGATCGTGCCGGTCGAAGGCGGCGTGGTGGCGATCGTGCGCGACATCACGGAGCGCAAGCTGGCCGAGCAGCGCATCCGCCACCTGGCCCACCACGACGAGCTGACCGGCCTGCCGAACCGCAGCCTGCTGCGCGACCGCCTCGGCCAGGCCATCCGCGACGCCGAGCGCAAGGGCAACGCGGTCGGCCTCGCCTTCATTGACCTGGACGGCTTCAAGCTGGTCAACGATGGCCTCGGCCACAACGCCGGCGACGAACTGCTGAAGGTGGTTGGCGAGCGCATGGTGCGCTGCCTGCGCCGCAACGACACCCTGGCGCGCTTCGGCGGCGACGAATTCGTGATCCTGCTGCCCGACCTGTCGGGCGACCCGATGGCGATCACGCCGCTGCTGGAAAAGGTGCGCCAGGCCGTCACCGAACCGGTCGAGGTCGGGGGCCAGGAAGTGCAGGTCAGCTGCAGCATGGGGGTCGTGCTCTACCCGCGCGACGGCGGGGACGCCAACACCCTGATGATGAACGCCGACGCCGCCATGTACCGCGCCAAGGAGAACAAGGACAGCTTCCAGTTCTACGCGAGCGAGATGAACGCCAGCGTGGAAGAGAAGCTGGTGCTGCTGGAAGGCATGCGCAGCGCGCTGGAAGCCTGCGGCGATCCCGCCCGCGGCCACGACGCCGGCCAGTTCCAGCTGCTGTACCAGCCGAAGCTCGACCTGCGCAGCGGCCGCATGTTCGGGGTCGAGGCCCTGATCCGCTGGAACCACCCCGAGCAGGGCATGATCTCGCCGCTGCGCTTCATCGGCCTGGCCGAAGAGAGCGGCCTGATCGTGCCGCTGGGCGAATGGGTGCTGCGCACCGCCTGCGCCCAGGCCCAGGCCTGGCGCGCGGCCGGCTTGCCGCCCCTGAGCATCTCGGTGAACGTGTCGGCCCGCCAGTTCGAGGAAAAGCGCCTGGTCGAGCGCATCGCCGGCGCCCTGCAGGATAGCGGCCTGCCGCCCGCCTGGCTGGAGATCGAGGTCACCGAAAGCTCGATCATGCGCGACCTGGGGCGCGCGGTGGACAAGATGCGCGAACTGAAGAACATGGGCCTGTCGCTCTCGATCGACGACTTCGGCACCGGTTACTCCAGCCTGTCGGCCCTCAAGTCCTTCCCGATCAGCCGCCTGAAGATCGACAAGAGTTTCGTGCGCGACCTGGCTGACAGCCCGGATGACCAGGCCATCGCGATGGCCGTGATTTCGCTCGGCCACAAGCTGAACCTGCGCGTCATCGCCGAAGGCGTCGAAACCGAACAGCAGCGCGCCTTCCTGCGCGCCAACGACTGCGACGAGATGCAAGGTTACCTGTTCAGCCGCCCGGTGCCGCCGGAACGCATCGCCGAACTGCTGGCCGCCGCACCGCCCGTCCCCAATCACCCGCTGGAGCTGCCATGACCCTGCTGCGCCACCTCGCTGTCCTGCTGATCGGTAACGACCCCGGCCTGCGCCGGATGCTGCAGTACTGGGGTGCGACCTGCATCCTGTACGTGGCCTGCATCGTGCTGCTGCTGGCCCAGGTGGCCGAGGGAATGACGGACCCGGTGGCGGCGCACCGGCTGATCGGCTACGGCGGCTGCGGCGCGGTCTGCTTCTACCTCCTGATCCGGGCCAGTGGCCGCATCGGCCTCAGGCCCGACCAGCTGGCCGTGTCGCAGGCCGTGTTTTCGCTGGTGTGCAGCATGGTGGCGTATGCGATCTCCGGACCGCTGCGCACGGCCATGCTGGTAATGACAGTGGTGGTGATCGTGTTCTGCATGTTTGCCGCCCGTCCGCGCCAGACCCTGCTGCTGGCGGTCGTGGCGCTGGCCGGCATGGGCGGCACCATGTTCTGGCTGCAGGCGACCGACCCGGCGCATTTTCCGCCGGTGACCGAGGCGATTACCTTCGGCTACCTGGCCGGCGCCCTGCTCTCCACCTCGGTGCTGAGCGTCGAGATGAGCAAGCTGCGTTCGCGCCTGAAGCAGCGCCGCATCGAGCTGAGCGAAGCGCTCGACACGATCCGGGTACTGGCCACGGTCGACGACCTGACCTCGCTGGTGAACCGGCGCCACATGCACGAAGTCCTCGCGGCCGAGGAGCGGCGCCAGCCTGAAGGCCGCGGCAGCTGCATCGCCCTGCTCGACATCGACTTCTTCAAGCGGGTCAACGACCAATACGGTCACGCCGCCGGCGACGCCGTGCTGCGCAGCTTCTCGACCACTGCGCGCTCCTGCCTGCGCGCCAACGACGTGCTGGCGCGCTGGGGCGGCGAGGAATTCCTGCTGCTGCTGCCCGACGCCACGCTGGACGACGCGCGCATGGTGCTGGAGCGGATGGCCGAGCGCGTGCACACCATGCCGGTGCCGGGCGTCGAAAAGCGCCGCATCAGCTTCTCGGCGGGCCTGGCCGCCCGCGGCGCGAGCGAGCCCTTCGCCGATGCGATCAGCCGCGCCGACAAGGCGCTGTACCAGGCCAAGGAGGCCGGGCGCGACCGCATCGTGCTGGCCTGAAGGCCGGCATCGGCCCAGCCATTATCGTGCGGCGGCCGCACATGCGCTTTGCTAGCATGGCGGCATGGCAATCAATGTACTGTTGGTCGACGACCTGATGCTCGACGTGGCCCTGACCCGGCGCGCGATGGAGGAATGCAGCATCGCACACCGCATCGTGGTGGCGGCCGATGGCGAGGAAGCGCAGCGCCTGGCCGGCGAGGCGGCGTTCGACCTGCTGCTGGTCGACATCAAGATGCCGCGCGTCGACGGCTTTGAACTCATGCAGCGCCTGCGCGAACGCGCCGGCCTGCCCCTGCCCGTGATCGTCCTGTCCGGATCGTCCCTGTTCACCGACCGTGCCCGCGCCGAGGAGCTGGGCGCGATCGAATACGTCCACAAGGCGCTCGACTTCGGCGAGTTCCGGCACGCGCTCAAGGCCGCCCTGGGGCGGCACGGCTTCTGCTAGGGCCTAGGCCTTCAGCAGACGCGGCAAGCCCTTGCCCCGCACCAGGTCCGGGAACAGCGCGCGCGCCACCTTGCCCGGCTCGACCCGGAAGGTTTCGGCGCAGACCTGGGCGATCAGGGTATCCAGGCCCAGGGTCGGGCGCAGGTCGCGGCCCTCCAGCAGGTCGGCGGGTCGCAAGCCCGGCCAGTCGGCCAGTACCCGTCCGCCCTGCACCGCGCCGCCCGCCAGCATCGCCGCCGCACCGGTGCCGTGATCGGTGCCGCCGGTGCCGTTGGCGGCGGCGGTGCGCCCGAACTCGGTCGCGACCAGCACCACGGTCTGGTCCCACACCGGCCCCAGGCCTTCGCGCAAGCCTTTGACCAGCTCGTCCAGGTTGCGCAGCTGGCCCGCAAGGCGGCCGTTCTGGCCGCTGTGCGTGTCCCAGCCGCCGGTCTCGATCATGGCGATGCGCGGGCCATCCGACCGCGCCAAGAAGCCGGCCGCCATCCGCCCGGTGTCTTCCGGCTTCTGGCCGCCCTTGCGTCCATCCAGGCCGCCCGCCATGCCGCGCGCGGCGAGCGCCGCCGACCACAACGCGTGCAGCTGCGGATCGCCCGCGTAGAGCTGGGCCACGCGCCCCATCAGGTCTTCGTTCGGCTCGGGCAACCCGGACGGGGCGTAGGACGCCACCGGCAAGGCGCCGCGCAGCGCCTGCGGCACCGTCGGCGCGAACGCGATCGCCTCTTTCCCGCGCGGCGACAGGAGGCCGGCCATGCGGTTCATCCAGCCGTCCTTCAAGGCATACGGCGCGCTGCCGCCGGTCTCCAGGATGTTCTGGCCGTCGAAGTGCGAGCGCTCGCGGTAGGGCGAGGCGACCGCATGGAAGAAGCTGGCCTGGCCGGCCTGGTACAGGGCCCCCAGCCCGGACAGCGACGGATGCAGCGCGAACGTGCCGTCGAGCCTGATGGCGCTCTGCGGCTCGATCGCAAGCGCTCCGCGCAGTTCCGCATAGGCCGGATCGGCGTAGGGAATCACTGTGTTCAGGCCATCGGCCGCGCCGCGCTGGATGATGAAGACGAAACGGCGCTCGGTGGGCAAAGCGACCTGGGCGAAGGCCACGCGCGGGGCCGCCGCGAGGCTGGCCACCCCGGCCAGGAAAGCACGTCGGTGCAAAGCCATCTTACCTCCTCAGAAAGTCGGGGGAAGCCAGCAGCAGCGCCAGCGCCGTGGCCGGGCTGTCGGAACGGGCAATGGCCTGACGCGTGCCCTCGGCCAGGCCGGGCAGCACGCTTGGCGCCAGGCGCCGCGCATCGATGGTGGCGCCTGCCTGGGCGCCGAAGCGCTGCGCCACCTCGACCCGGCGCAGCAGCGCATCGGGCGCGGCCCAGGCGCCGGCACCGTCGCCCCAGCCGGCGGGCGAGCCGGGACGCCAGACCGGCTGGCCCAGCTGGTTCATCAGGTTGGCCGCCTGCTGCGGGGGCATCTCGCGGCGCTCGAGCGCGCGCAGGCTCGACACCGCCCAATCCCAGGGCGACTTGAACTTGCCGGGACCCGGGGCCCAGGCTTCCTGCGCCAGCACCAGTTCGCGGTAGACGCTGGGCAGGTCGCCACCGGTCTTTCTGAAAGCGGCGGCCAGGCGCAGCACCAGGCTGGCGGGCGGCTCGTCGGCGACGAAATGGCGCGCCAACTTGAGCGCGATGTGCTCGGCCGTGCTGGACGCCGCGGCGAGGTCGCGCAGGATGGCGCGCGCCTGCTCTTCGCCGCCGGCCGCGTAGCTGCGCCCCAGCACGCGGCGCTCGCCTGGCTCGTGCTGGTAAGGCGCGAAGCGGAACGGCGCCACGTCGTCCGCGACCGGCGCCTTGTCGCCGTCGTCGGGCAGGGTCCAGCCGGTGAGCGCGCGCGCAAGCTCGGTGACATCCTGCTGGGTGTAGCCGCTGCGCACCCCGAGCGTATGCAGTTCGAGGATTTCGCGCGCCAGGTTTTCGTTGAGGCCCACGTTGTTGCGCTGGCGCTGGCGGGCGCGCACCCCGGCCGGGCTGTCCGGGCCGGTGGAACGGGCCTGGTCCAGGAACACCAGCATGGCCGGATGGCGCACCGCGGCCAGCAGCAGGTCTTCGAAGCGGCCCAGGATGTGGAGACGGATGGCGTCGGCCTCGAAGCTGCCGGCCAGTCCCGTCACCGGGTTCTTGTCGACCGAGACGGCGAAGTGATTGGACCAGAAATGCACCAGGCGTTCGGCAAACGGCGTGGGCGTCTGCAGGGCGCTGGCGACGCGGGCACCGATGGCGCTGCGGTAGCCCTCCTGCTCCCTCTTGCGCCAGGCCTCGCGCACGGCGCTGCGCCCATCCTCGGGAGTCCTGCGTATTTCGCGCTGCTGGGCAACCCATTCGGCGGCGACGCGGCTGCTGCGCGGGATGGGACGCCAGGGCGCGGGCAAGGGGTCGTAGGCGTCGAACTGGGACAGCAGCCAGCGGCGCGGGTCGGCAGGCGGCTGCTCGCCGGGGCGGGCGCCCAGGCCGAAGCGGTTCAGGGCAATCGATTCAGGAAGCATGGGCGGGGCCTTCGCTGCAGGGCTTGCGGTCGCGGGAACGTATGCACATCCTCCTATTCCCGGCTCGGCCTGGAATAGTTCCAACTTTTTTCAAACTGCCATGCCCTGCCCCTGGGCCGCGCCGGCGCCTCAGGCGCCGCTGCGCAGGCTGCGGATCAAGGCATCCGGATCGGCCTCGACCCGCATCAGGCCAAGGTGCTCGGGCCGCACGAAGCCTTCTGCGCTCTGGTGGCGCACGAAAGCCACCAGGCCGTCCCAGAAGCCGCCCGCGTTGAGCAGGCCAACCGGCTTGGCGTGGATCCCGAGCTGGGCCCAGGTCAGCATCTCGAACAGTTCTTCCAGCGTGCCCATCCCGCCCGGCATGGCGATGAAGCCTTCCGACAGTTCGGCCATCATCGCCTTGCGCTCGTGCATGTCCTTCACCACGAACAGGCGAGTCAGGCCGGCATGGCCGACTTCGCGCTCGACCAGGGCCTTGGGGATCACGCCGGTGGCTTCGCCACCCAGGCGCAGCACTTCGTCGGCGATCACGCCCATCAGGCCGACCTTGCCGCCGCCGTAGACCAGGCCGATGTTGTGGTCGACCAGGGCCGCGGCCAAGGCGCGCGCGGCATCGGTGTAGAGAGGGTTGACGCCGTGCGAGGCGCCGCAATAGACGGCCAGGGTCTTCATCATGAAACCGGATAAATGATGTAAATCGTTACAGGAAATCGGCGCCGGGCTTCGCCTCGGCGGACAGCTTCTTGAGGTATTCCTCGGACAGCTTCTCGAACAGCAGGCGGGTGTCGCCGCGCAGGTAAGGGCCGACCATCGACAGCACCTGGTAGCAGCCGCGCGCCAGCGCGTCGGCGATCGCCTGCTGCTCGCTGTACTTGCGCGGATTGCGCACGTATTCGTAGGACAGCCAGTAGGTCGCCACCACCACCATGTTGGTCGCCATGGCGCCGATCTGCTGGTCGGAGGCTTCCAGCGAGCCTTCGCTGCGCAGGTCCTCGCACAGCTGGCGCGCCACCTTGATCTTGTGGGCCAGGATCGCCTTGAAGTGCAGCTCCAGCTTGCGGTTGCGCGACAGCAGGTCGTTCAGGTCGCGGTAGAAGAAGCGGTAGCGCCAGATCAGCTCGAACATCAGGTGCAGGTAAAGCCACACGTCTTCCATGTTCGAGCGGCGCCCGGCCGGCACGGTCAGGATGCGCTCGATCTCCATCTCGAACTGGACGAAGATGGAGTTGACGATGTCGTCCTTGTTCCTGAAGTGATAGTACAGGTTGCCGGGCGAGATATTCATCTCTTCGGCGATGACCGTCGTCGTGATGTTCGGCTCGCCGAACTCGTTGAACAGCCTGAGCGAGAGCTCGAGGATGCGTTCGCGGGTCCGGCGCGGAGCTTTTTGTTGCATGAAGGGCGAAGTTTGTGATTCCAGCCGCGAGGATAACACCAAATGCTGTCAATGAGACAGCATCGCGGCGGGCTTCACGCCCCTTCGTCCTCGTCGGCCGGGCCAGGCTTCGGTGCGCGCCGCGTGCGTTTCTTCGGTGCGTCGCTTGCGGGCAGGCGCCCGGCCAGCTCGGCCAGCATCATTTCCAGTTCGTCGACGCGGCGCCGCAGCGCCTCGACCTCGCTGGCGGCGGGCACGCCGATGGTGGCCAGGGCGCGCGCCACGCGCTCCTCGAACACCTGTTCCAGCTTGCCCCAGGAACCGCTGCTGCGCCGGGCCGCGCGCTCGGCGGCGCGCGCCACCGTTCCGGTGGCTTCCTCGACTTCGCGCGCACGCCGGGCCAGCACGCTGCCGTCGCGCACCAGGCGCGTGAACGAGCGGCCGCCCTCGCCCGCTTCCTGGGCCTTGGCAAAGGCCCCGAGTCCCGCCTGCCAGATCTGCTGGGCCGACGTCCGCACGGCTCTGGCCAGCGCTTCGTCGTCGTCCTCTGCGGGGAGTTTCTTGCTCATGTCCGTTCCTCGTTTTCCTCGTGCGGCCATTGTAGGCAGGCACGGTAGAACGGGGCTTCTAAAGGCGCTGTCGGCGCCCGCGCCTCATTCGCGGGAGCGGCTGCGCTGCAGCGCAAGCGCCGCGCGGACGTGTTCGCGCAAGCTGGCCGCCGATACCGGCTTGGCGTAGTGGGCGTCGGCCAGGCCCGCGTGCAGCGCGGCCTCGATCTCGGCCAGGTCCTGCTGGCCGCTGAGCATCAGGCGCACCGTGCGCGGGTGGCGCGCGGCCACCTGCGTCATGAGCTCGGTACCGCGCATGCCGGGCATGTCCTGGTCGCACAGGATCACCTCGACCGGTTCGCGCGCCAGCAGCGCCAGCGCGTCAGGCCCGGACGATGCGCTGAGCACGCGCAGCGGCTCGTCGCCGAGCATGTCGGCCAGCACCGCCAGCATGAAGGGGTCGTCGTCGACCAGCAGCACGGTCGGCCGCGCCGGCTGCGCTGGCGGCAGTGCGGTGGGCAGGAAGGCTTCGAGTTCGGCCACAAAGCTGTCCGGTTCGATCGGCTTGCTGATGTAGCCGTCGAAACCGGCCGCCAGCACCTTTTCGCGGTCGCCGGCCATGGCCAGCGCCGTCACGGCCAGCACCGGGATGCCGGACAAGGCCGGTTCGGCCTTGAGCGCGGCCAATACCGCGAAGCCGTTCATGTCGGGCAGGTTGACGTCGCAGGCGACGAGATCGGGGGGTGTGCTGCGGGCAGCAGCAAGGCCCCGCGCGCCGTCAGGGGCACTGACGGCGGTGTGGCCATAGGCGGTGAGCAGAAACGCCATCAGCTCAACGTTGGCTGGGTTGTCTTCGATGATCAGGATGCGGGCCACGTGGGCGCTCCAGTTTTCGGCGTTGAGCTTACTTTAACACGCCGCGCGTAAATACACCTTGTTCGGCACGCTAATGAACCGCTTCTCCCTGCCCGTGCACCGCGGCAAGCTCCTCCATCACGATGTCCAGCACGCGCCGGTTGCGGCCGAGCGCCACGTGGCCGACGCCGCCGACGGCGAGGTTGCGTGCGCCCGGCAACTCGCTCGAGGTCTGGGGAGCGATGATGTTGTCCTGGTGCGAGAAGATCGAGGTGACCAGGGCGCGCGCCGCCGCATCCTCACCCTGCGCCAGACGGCGCAGCCAGGCGCATTCGGGCGGCTCGTCCCGCAGGGTCCTTCTCATCTGGGCGGCATTCAGGCCCAGGCCGAAGGCGGCCAGGCAGGTGCCGTGGTGCGGGGTACCGAGCGTGATCACGCGTGCGACCTTGCCGGTGCCGCAGGCGCGCATCCAGGCGCGCGCGACCAGCCCGCCCATGCTGTGCGCGACGATCACGACCCTGCTGGCGCCGGTGGCCGCAAGCAGGCTGTCCACCGCGCGCTTGACCAGTGGCGCGTAGCCGTCGATGTCGCCCATCAGGGGCTCGAGGTCGACCGTCGCGTGGCTGATGCCGGCGGCGTCCAGGCGCGGCAGCAGCTGCGACCAGTAGCCGCTGTTGCAACCGTAGCCGTGCAGCAGCAGGACCGGCGGCGCCGTCGAGCCGGAATGGATGCGGGTGCAGGCGCTGGCGCGCGGCATGGTCCAGGAAGACTGCAGCATGCTGGCGCTGAACTCTTCCCAGAACAGGCGCAGGCGCGCGCCCAGGCCCCGGACCCGGTATTCCTCGGGCGTCGGGCTGGCGAAGCGTGCGCTCATCAGGAAGTTGTTGGCGTTGATGCACAGGCGTACCAGCACCACGCTGCCCAGGCCCGCGGCCAGGCCCTGCCAGCGGCTGGCGCCAAAGATCTGCACTGCGGCCAGGCCGATGCCGAGGGCCGCGAGCGCCTGCACGAGCAGGATCAGCTGGAGCAGACGGCGCGCGCTCATGCCGCCAGCCGGGCCGCCGGCCGGCCCGTGAGCGAGGCCGCCAGGCCGCTGGCCAGCCTGGCCGTGAAGCCGTAGATCGACAGCTGCGGATTGGCGCCGAGCGAGGTCGGGAACAGCGAACCGTCATGCACGGACACATTGGACAGGCCGCGGTAACGCCCATCGGGCGCGACCACGCCGAGGCGCTCGTCGCCCGACATCGCGCAGCCGCCCATCACGTGGGCCGAGGCCACGCGCGTGAGCTGCAGGCCCTGCGGCAGCGCCGCGATCGCGGCCTTCGCTTCGCGCCAGCTGCCATAGCGGCGCGCCATCTCGTGGGCCGGCTGCACGCCCGTCGCGCCGGCCGCGAACTGGATCTCGGCCATGGAAAGCAAGGCGCGGCGCGCGCCGTCCCACAGGTAGTCCGTCAAGGGATAGTCGAGTTCCGGGCTGCCGCCGCCGCGCAGGCGCACGCTGCCACCTGGCGCATCCTCGTGGAAGCCGTCGCGCAGCAGCGCCAGCATGCCATGCAAATGGGGGAAGTCGCGCATCATCTGCGCGTGGGTGTCGCCGAAGCCGTTCATGGTGGTGGCCAGCAGCAGCGGGTGCAGCGGCGGCGCTTCCAGCTTGTAGCCCATCGGGCCGTCCGGCGCACCGGCCAGGAAGTGGTCGGAATAGACCGTCTGCGGCGCCCCGGCCCAGGCCTCCACCCGCTGCGGGAAGAACGCGGCCGAGATCACGGTCGGGTGCAGGAAGGTGCGCCGGCCCAATTGGCCGCTGGGGTCGGGCGCATTGGAGCGCAGCAACAGCGCCGGCGAGTTGATCGCGCCGCCCGCCACCACGTAGTGGCGCGCGCGCAGGCGCAGGCTGCGGCCGTTCGGATGGACGCCGGCCGCGTCGAGTCCCTGGCACAGCAGCTCGTCGGCGCGCTCGCCCTGGAACACAAAACGTTCGGCGCGAGCGCGCGTAATTAAGGTCGCGCCCTGCTCCAGCGCGGCCGGGATGGTGGTCACCAGCATCGACTGCTTGGCATTGGTCGGACAGCCCATGCCGCAATAGCCCAGGTTCCAGCAGCCCTTGACGTTACGCCGGATCAGGCCTGTCGAAATCCCGAGCTTGCCGGCGCCGCGGCGCAGGATGTCGTTGTTCTCGTTGGGCGCCCCTGGCCAGTCGGCGATCTGCAGGCGCGCTTCCATCATCGCGAACCAGGGCGCCATCGCCTCGGGGCTTGCGTCAGGGAGTGCATAGTGACGGCGCCACCAGTCGAGCGTGGCGGGCGGCGTGCGAAAGCTTGAGGTCCAGTTGACGGTGGTGGAGCCGCCCACGGTGCGGCCCTGCAGGATGTTGATTCCCTTGTCCGCCGTCTTGCGCGCGGCCGACTCCTGGTACAGCCCGGGATAGGCCTCGGCCTCGCGCATCTTGAAATCGCTCGAGGATTTCAGGGCGCCCTCTTCCACCACGATCACGGACAGGCCGGAGCGCGCCAGGATCTCGGCCGTGACACCGCCGCCGGCGCCGCTGCCGACGATGACGACGTCGGCTTCCAGCGTGCGGTCCTTGGTAAGCGTGGCGGCATCGATGATCTTCCAGCCCTTGGCGATGCCGGCGTGGATCGGGTCGGGGATGATCGGCGTGCTCACGACAGCTCCTTCATCGGTCCCGGATAGCCGGTGGCGGCCCAGCTGGCGGGCTGCGCGTACCAGGCGCCCAGCACCAGGTCGTGCAGCGCGTGGTAGGCGCTGCGCAGTAGGCCTAGGCGGTGCAGGCGCCAGTCCTGCAGGAAGGCGCTGACCTCGTCGACGCGTGCGCCCTCCCAGCCGCCGGACACGCCGGTGAGCAGGCGCCGCGCCGGCGCCAGCGCGAGCAGGCCGAACAGGTCCTGTACTTCCTTCTGGGTGGCGGGCGGCAGGCCGAGGATGGCCGCGTGCACGCCTTTGATGGTGCTGTTCAGCGCCGCTTCACGTTCTTCGCCGCCCGGCAGCGCGCCCGCCAGGATCGCGGGCGCGATCGCGTGCAGGGCCGCGCGCGCTTCGCCGTCGAGCGCAAAGTGGTGCGGTGGCGCCGTATGCGTAGCGCGGTACAGCGCGCCACTGGCTGCCAGCGCGAGCGCGCCCAGGCCACCGGCTTTCAGGAAAGTCCGTCGTGATGTCCCCATGTGCTGCCTCTTGTGTTTTTCCTAGTGTACGTCAAAGGAAAATCCGGTCCGAGCGGGAAACTAGAGGAAGCAGTCTAGGCAGCGCCTTCGCTCTTCGCCCATACCGAAAGCTTCGATCCTGGTCGAAGCATTCCACCGGCTCGAGTGGGTAGCATGCCCGGCATGGAACTCCTCGACTACCTCAAACAGCACTTCCTCACCCGCGCCCAGCTGCTGGCGGCCAGCGGCATCACCTCTGCGCGGCTCAACGCCCTCACCGAGGGTGGCGGCATGCCGCGGCCGTCCTACCGCATCCGGCTCGCACTGCGCTGCGTGTCCTTCTTCGGCGAGCATGACGAAGAGGCCAGCATCGAGTACTACGCCACCGGTTATCCCTCATGGATTGGCGTACTGGAAGCGACCGCGGAAGACCCGTTCACTATCTTCGCGCGGCGCTACCGCACTGCACTGGCCTCTCTGCCGCTAACAACGACCGACCCGACGCTTGGCGACGGCCTCGACGCGCACCTGCGCGACGAATGGGGCCACTTCCTGGCCGGGACCTATGGCCTGTGCACGCGCTCCGGCCTGCCGGAAGATATCGCGGCCAAGGAGCTGGCGATCTGTATGATCAAGGAACTGACGGCGATTGACAATGCACAGCCGGACCGCGGGCGCCTGCGCCAAGCCGTCGACCTGCTCGACCGCGCCAGTACGCCTTTCGCACCGCACGAACGGGCGCGCAGCTCGCGCCACCGCTACGTCGACGCGATGCGCCTGCGCTACGGCCTGCCGACACCCTAGGAAACCCGCAAGCTTATGCTTTGGGCGCGCGCTCGAGGATGGCGCGCGCAATCCCGCGCAGGATGTTCACTTCTTCGGTTTCGAGCCCGGTGCGCGAGAACAGGCGTTTCAGGCGCGGCATCAACTTCTTCGGATTGTTCGCATTCAGGAAACCGACCGCCACCAGGGCTTCTTCCAGGTGTGCGTACATGCCGTCGATCTGGGTCACGCTGGCGGCGTCGCCGTGGAAACCGACGCCGCGGTCTTCGACCGTGTCGCCTGTGGCGGCCAACCGCGCCTCGTAAGCCAGCACTTGGGCCGCCTGCGACAGGTTGAGCGAGGAGTAGTCGGGATTCGACGGGATGTTGATCAGGACGTTGCAGCCCTCCACGATCTCGTTCGGCAGTCCGACCCGTTCGTTGCCGAGAACTAGCGCCGGACGCAGCTCGGCCTGCCCCGCCGCGTGGCTGGCGAAGGCGCGCGGCGTCCACACCGGCGGCGAAAACTCGCGCAGGCGCGCCGACACGGCGGCGGCGAAATTGCAGCCCTCGAGCGCTTCCTGGACGCTGCCCACGATGCGCGCCCCGGCCAGTACGTCGCCGGCTCCGCTGGCAAAGGCCACCGCTTCCGCGTCCGTCAAGGGGTCGGCACAGCGCGGCGCGACCAGCACCAGATCGGAAAATCCCATCGTCTTCATGGCGCGCGCCACCGAGCCCACATTGCCGGCCCGGCTGGTTTCGACGAGCACAAATCGAAGCCGTTTGAAGAGAGATGTGTTGATTTCGGTCGGGTTCATTTAAAATAGCGGCAACGCGCGGTGCGGGCTGTTGTGATTCAGGGCTGGAAAGTCCCGGATTGTAACGGGTTCGGCACCGCTTTGCTCTTTGTCATTCTCTATTCAGCAGACCGTTCACGGCGCTTCGATGCGTGGTGGGCGTTCGCGTTTTTTCCACGGAAAGCCTTATGCACCCAATGCTTAACACGGCCGTCAAGGCCGCTCGCCGCGCCGCCACCGTCATCAACCGCGCGTCCTTCGATCTCGATCGCATCACCATTTCTGAAAAAAATCACAACGATTTCGTTACCGACATCGACCAGGCGTCGGAACAGGCGATCGTGGAAACGCTGCTGAAGGCCTACCCTGACCACGCCATCCTGGCGGAGGAAAGCGGCGCCTCGAAGAACCTGAATGACGAGAGCGAAAACGTGTGGATCATCGACCCGATCGACGGCACCACCAACTTCCTGCACGGCTACCCCAACTACTGCATCTCGATCGCCCTGCAACAGAAAGGCGTGATCACCAATGCCCTGGTCTACGACCCGGTGCGTAACGACCTGTTTACCGCCACCAAGGGCGCCGGCGCCTACCTGAACGACAAGCGCATCCGCGTGAGCAGCAAGGATCGCATCGGCAAGGCCCTGCTGTCCTCGGGCCACGGCGCCGATCCGCGCGCGCTCGCCGAATACCTGCGCATGTACGAAGTCGTCGCCTCGCGCTGCCACGGCGTGCGCAGCGGCGGCTCGGCCGCGCTGGAACTGGCCAACGTGGCTGCCGGCCGCATCGACGGCTACTACGAGAAGGGCCTGAAGGTGTGGGACATCGCGGCGGGCGCCCTGCTGGTGACCGAAGCGGGCGGCATCGTCGGCGAGTTCAACGGCGAATCGGAATACCTGCACAAGGGCGACATCATCGCCGCCGGCCCGAAGGTGTTCGGCGCCATGGTGCCGCTGCTCGCCGCTTTCGCTTAAGAGCACCTAACAATTCCCCCCATGGCTGCGTTGCATCGTCTCGCCGTACTAGCGTACTGTCTTCGACGATGCGCCTTGCCCTGGGGGTTTTGTCAGGCGCTCTAAGGCTGGACTGCGCGATTTCGCGTAAAATACACCCCGTGCTTCCGGGCGAGGCGTTTTAGAGACCCTTGCCCGCGTCACCAGCTGGAAGGTCCCGGTCATAAACTTTCCATAGAGAAACAAACTCCTCTATAATCCCGGCTGTGCGCCTTGTGGGCGACAGCGCCCGGGTAGCGGCTCCCTCATCGGAGCCGAGCCTGCATGACTAATCCGATGTTCCTGGACTGGCGCCACTTTTTGGCGACGGGCCGACCTTTATTGAGAATTTATGTCCTTTTCTACTCTCGGTTTGTCCGACGCGATCGTACGCGCGGTAACTGAACAAGGCTACACCAATCCGACTCCGATCCAGGCCCAGGCGATTCCGATGGTCCTGAATGGCGGCGACCTGCTGGCCGGCGCCCAGACCGGTACCGGCAAGACCGCCGGCTTCACCCTGCCGATCCTGCAGCTGCTCTCGACCGACAAGATCGGTTCGACGCTGAAGAACAAGACCGCCCCGCGCGCCATCCGCGCCCTGGTGCTGACCCCGACCCGCGAGCTCGCGGCCCAGGTCGAGGAAAGCGTGCGCCTGTACGGCAAGTACACCAACCTGAATTCGGCCGTGATCTTCGGCGGTGTCGGCATCAACCCGCAGATCAAGCTGCTCAAGCAGGGCGTCGACATCCTGGTCGCGACCCCGGGCCGCCTGCTCGACCATGCCGGCCAGCGCACGGTCGACCTGTCGCAGATCGACATCCTGATCCTGGACGAAGCCGACCGCATGCTGGACATGGGCTTCATCCACGACATCAAGAAGGTGCTGGCCCTGCTGCCGCCGAAACGCCAGAACCTGCTGTTCTCGGCCACCTTCTCGGACGACATCAAGGCCTTGGCGGACAAGCTGCTGAACAACCCGCAATCGATCGAAGTGGCGCGCCGCAACTCGACCGTGGAAGTGATCGCGCAAAAGATCCACCCGGTCGACCGCGACAAGAAGCACCCGATGCTGTCGCACCTGATCAAGGAAAACAACTGGCACCAGGTGCTGGTGTTCACCCGCACCAAGCACGGCGCCAACAAGCTGGTCGAACAGCTGGGCCGCGACGGTATTGGCGCGATGGCGATCCACGGCAACAAGAGCCAGTCGGCACGCACCAAGGCGCTGGCCGAGTTCAAGGACGGCAGCCTGCAGGTGCTGGTGGCGACCGACATCGCGGCGCGCGGCATCGACATCGACCAGCTGCCGCACGTGGTGAACTACGACCTGCCGAATGTGCCGGAAGACTACGTGCACCGCATCGGCCGTACCGGCCGCGCCGGCGCGACCGGTGAAGCCGTGTCGCTGGTGTGCGTGGACGAGCACCAGATGCTGAAGGACATCGAAAAACTGATCAAGCAGACCCTGCCGCGCCAGGTGATCCCGGGCTTCGAGCCGGACCCGACCGCGAAGGCGCAACCGATCCAGCTGCGCAGCGGCGCCCCGGGCCACCCGAACCGCGGCCGTCCGGGCGGCAGCCGTGGCGGCAACGGCCAGCCGCGCGCTGCCGGCGCCGGCAACGGCAACGGCGGCCGTCCGGCGGCTGGCAACGGCGGCAACCGCAACGGCAACAGCGCCAACCGCGGCCCGCGCTCCGGCTCCGCCCCACGCCAGGGCGGCCGCGACCGCTAAGCGACAGCTCCGGGCAGATACCTGCCCGCCCCAAGGGTCAGCGTGCAATGTACGGGAAAGCTTGTTAGATTTCCTGTGGTTGCACCCTGGCCCTTTTTTTATCTCGATACTTGATTACTCAAAGACTTGCCAAGTGTCGATATTCGGTATATATTTGAGTGATCAACTATCTCTCAAGGAGTGAGCATGACCGACATGAACGATGGCACTGGCGACAGCGGCGGAGTGCTCGACAGTCCGACCAGCGAGTTCTGCCTGCGCATGGCGCGCGCATGGGCGACCGTGTCGCGGCGTCTTGACAGCGCCCTTGGCGCCCACCACGGGATCAGTTTTGCCGACTATCAGTTGCTGCTCAGCCTGCAGCGGGCGCCGGGCGGGCGCCTGCGCCGGGTCGACCTGGCGGAAAAGCTGGGACTCACCGCCTCCGGCGTCACCCGTTCGCTGCTGCCGCTGGAAAAAATCGGCCTGGTCGGCCGCCAGAGCGATCCGCGCGACGCCCGCGTCGGCTACGCCATCATCACGCCCACCGGCAGCGAGCTGGTGACGAACGCAAGCGTGGTGGTGGACAACGTCAGCCGCATGCTGCTGGGCGCACCCGCGCGCGCCCGGATCGAGGACACATCCAGCCTGTTCGCCCAGCTCAGCGGCGACAAGTAAGACCCCGGCAGCCACGGCTGCATTGATTGCCGTTGGCAAGGGGCGCGCTCGCGCCTGCCGCCGGCAAGCGACATGGAGACGACAAGAACATGAACAACACCAGCGCGCTGCGGCGCGACCCGAATTTCACCTGGCTGATGAGCGGCGGCGTCATTTCCGCCCTCGGCGACCAGTTCACCCTGATTGCCCTGCCCTGGCTGGTGCTGCAGCTGACCGGGGATCCGCTGGCGCTCGGCATGATGGTCGCCATCATGGGCGTCCCACGCGCGGTCCTGATCCTGTTCGGCGGCGCCGTGGTCGACCGCTATTCGCCCAAGAGCGTGCTGATGCTCACCAAGCACGTGAACACGGCGCTGCTGGCCATCCTCGCCGCGCTGGTGCTGAGCGGCAGCGCGACCCTGTTGCCGGTGGCGCTGCTGGCGGTCGGCCTGAGCCTGGCCTCGGCCTTCAGCATCCCGGCCGGCACCTCGATGCTGCCGCACGCGGTCGCGCCCCAGCACCTGGCCGCTGCCAACGGCGCCATGATGGCGATGCGCCAGCTCACCATGCTGGCCGGGCCGCTGCTGGCCGGCCTGCTGTTCGCCCTGGGCGGCGACGGCAGCGCCGGGATGCAGGATGCGCGCGGCCTGGGCCTGGCCTTCGCGGTCGATTGCGCCACTTATGCGATCTCGGCCTGGACCCTGTCCAGGGTCAAGCCCTTGATGGCGGCGCGGTCGGACAAGGTGCAAGAGCCGGTGCTGCGCGCCGTCGGCGCGGGCCTGGCGACCGTATGGCGCAGCCCAAACCTGCGCGCGGCCTTTCTCTACTGGGGCCTGTGCGCCTGCGTGGTCGGCAGCGTGATGCAGGTTGCCCTGCCGCTGCTGGCCAGCGAACGCCTGCATGGCGCCTCCGCCCTGGCCCTGCTGATGGGCGCGCACGGCGCCGGCTCGCTGGCCGGCATGGCGGCGTCTGGCATGCTGGGCAAGCGCCGCGTGGTCAACCTCGGCATCACCCTGCTGCTGGTGGACGGCCTGGTCGGCCTGCTGCTGCTGCCGATGGGCCTGGTCACCCAGGGCTGGCAGGGCATGCTGCTGCTCCTGGCGATCGGGGTGCTGGGCGGCTTCGTGCAGGTGGCCGTGTTCACCTGGATCCAGCAATGCGTGCCGCAAGCCATGCTGGGCCGCATGATGGGCATCTTCATGTTCGTGTTCATGGGCCTGGCGCCGCTGGGCGCGGCCGGCGCCGGCTGGCTCGCCAGCCTGGTCAGCCTGGGCGTGCTGTTCGCGGGCGCCGGCCTGTTCCTGCTGGTCGCGGCCCTGCTGGCCTGGCTGTTCACGCCGATGTCCACTCTCGTCGACGCCCAGGTCGGGGCCAGTCCCGGGGATTGATGCCAGGATCGGCTAAGATGGCCGGATCGTTCTCTTTCATCGATCCGGAATGCCGAAGTTCGCCGCCAACCTGAGCCTGATGTTCAATGAAGTGCCCTTCCTCGACCGCTTCGCCTGCGCACGCGCCGCCGGCTTCGATGCGGTCGAGTTCCTCTTTCCCTATGCCTTCGAGCCGGAACAGATCGCGGCCCGCCTGCGGCGCTACGACCTCGAACTGGTACTGCATAACCTGCCGGCCGGCGACTGGGCCGCGGGCGAGCGCGGCCTGGCTTGCGATCCGCGCCGCACTGCCGAGTTCGAGGACGGCGTCGGCCTTGCCCTCGACTATGCGCTAGAGCTCGGCGTGCGCCGCCTGCACTGCCTGGCCGGCAAGCTGCCGCCGAACCTCCCCCACGAGCGCGCCCACGCGACCTATGTCGCCAACCTGCGCCATGCCGCGGCGCGCTGCGCCGAACACGGCGTCAATCTCCTGATCGAGCCGATCAACGACCGCGACATGCCCGGCTACTTCCTCACCGGCACGCGCCAGGCCGCCGCCGTCATCGCGGAAGTCGGCGCGCCCAACCTGTTCCTGCAGTACGACATCTACCACATGCAGCGCATGGAGGGCGAACTAGCCGAGACCATCCGCCACCAGCTGCCCCTGATCCGCCACATCCAGCTGGCCGACGTGCCGGGCCGCCACCAGCCGGGCACCGGCGAGATCCGTTTCCCCTACCTGTTCCGGCTGCTGGACGAGCTCGGTTACGAGGGCTGGGTCGGCTGCGAATATGCGCCGCTGGGCGACACCGGCGCCTCGCTGGCCTGGCTGGAGGAAGAACGCAAGGCCTATGCGGCTTGGCTGGACAAGGTCTGATCGTTCGTGCAACATCAGCGCTCCATCCAGCCGAGGAACCATGATGATCCAGGGATTGCGCACAGTTATCTACCCCGTCACCAACCTGGCCGAAGCGAAGGCCTGGTATGAACAGGTCCTCGGCCGCGCGCCCTATTTCAACGAAGCCTTCTACGTCGGCTTCGAAGTCGGCGGTTTCGAGCTGGGCCTGATCCCGGACGGCCAGCCCGGCAGCACTGGCGCCACCGCCTACTGGGGCACGGAAGACATCGACGCCGAAGTGGCGCGCCTGAGCAGCCTGGGCGCCAAAGTGCATGCGCCGGTGGAAGACGTAGGCGGCGGCATCCGCGTCGCCACCGTGCGCGATCCCTACGGCAACCTGTTCGGTGTGATCCAGAACCCGCACTTCGATCGCACGAAAGTCGCCTGAGCCGCCATCAGCTCGATTCCTGCGAGAACTTGAGCGCCAGCAAGACTTCACGAAACGGAGTTTGAAACAATGGGATCTTTCCGGCCGCGCCGTGGCCAGGGAGGTCCCGACATGCTGCGACATCTTTCGATCCGCCTGTTTCTTTCCTTCGCCCTGCTGCTGGGCGGCTGCGGCACCACCGGGGGCGGGCCGGTCAGCCTGCAGGAGGTGCGCGAATTCGCCGACGCCTCGGCGCGCCTGGGCGGTTATGCCGAACTGGCGCGGCGCTACCGCGACACCTACGAGCGCGAGCAGCCCTACCTGTCCCCGGCCGCCGACAAGCTCGCGCGCGAGAACGACGCCAAACGCCGTGCTGTCTTCGAAGACTTCATGGCGATCCAGAAGACGCTGGTGCTGTACATGCAGACCCTGAGCCTGCTGGCCGGCGACGCCAGGTACGACCTGTCCGAGCGCATCGACGACCTCGGCAACGGTTTGAAAGCGAATACCGAATCGGGCCTGACCCAGCGCCACATCACCGCCTATACCGGCATGAGCCGGCTGCTGACGCGCGTGATCGCCTCCGGCTACCAGAACCGCAGCGTGGAAACCATGGTGCGCGACGGCGATGCGGACGTGCAGGCGCTGCTGGATGCCATGATCTCGCTCACCCGCCTCTACTACAAGACCAACGAGAATGAAAAGAAGACGATCCTCGGCATCTTCGACGTCGAGATCCCCTTTTCGACGCGCAACTCCGACCGCATGCTGGTAACCCTGGCCAAGGTGCATTACCTGAACAAGGCCACCGAATACAAGCTTGTCGACCGCCGCTACGAACTGGCCCTGCAGGGCCTGACCAAAGTGGCGCTGGGGCACCAGAAGATGCGCGAGAACCTCGGCAAGCTGTCGGAAGCGGAAGTGCGCCGCCTGCTGGCCACCTACGGACGCGACCTGCGCACCATCCGCGACGGCCTGTCCGGTGACTGAGGCGACCCCAGGAGAACACATGACTACTACCCAGAACCCCGCCAGCAGCGCCGCCGCGGATACCCCGCCGCCGCCCGGCGCCGCCCTGTCCAGCCCCGACAAGATTGCGGAACTGGCCGACCAGCTCTCGAAGTGCGCCGACGAGATCCACGAGCGGGTGATGAAGGAAATCCGCAGCTATGGGGGCGGGCCGGTGCCCGAAAAGGTGCAGGACAGCGCGCGCGCCCTGTTCGACGACGAGGTCCTGCTGCGCCAGCGGGCCAACAGCCTGTACGCGGATGCCGCCGCCTTCATCGTCAAGGGATTGGGCAAGCCGCAGGCCAACCTGGTCAAGCTCACCGCCGATGCGGCCGAGAAGATCCGGAAAATCGGCGTCATCGGCGAAGTGACCGGCCTGGTCGGCAGCCTGCTGGCCCTGGCCGGCGCCGCCGCAACTGGCCAGCCGGTGACCATCCTGGCGGCGATCGAGAAGATCGACAAGCACGGCAAGGCGCTGGACGCGCTCAAGCCCAAGCCCCCGGCCAAGCCGGCCTAAAGCGAATCAGTTGATCAGCTCGGGGCGGCTGGCAGGGTCAAAATCTGCCCAGTCGCCATCGACGATATTGCCTTCGGCGCGTTCGATATGGTGGGCGCCGAGCTGGCGCAGTACGTCGACGGCCCGGTCGGCCATGCCGGCGTCATCGAAAGCCACCGCCACCAGCATGCCCGCTTCGCGCGGCGGCACGCGGTTCTCGCTGCTGCCCGCCTCCGATTCGCCCCGTTCCTTCATCTTGGAAAAGCTGAACAGCGAGCCGACGTGGCCGCCCACCAGGCCGCCGACGACCGGACCCAGCGGACCGGTGACCGGTGAGGTGGCGGCGCCGATGGCCGCGCCCACCGCGCCGCCGGTGGCCACACCCTGCACCACGCCCTGCGGCGTTTCCTTGGCGCCGGGCGACTGCAGATGGTCGCCGCCGATCGGGGTCTGGTCATGCTGGCCGGGCTGGGTCAGGTAGAAGCCGCTGATCCGACCCTCATCGAAGCCCGCGTCGAGCAGCGCGCGGCGCGCGCGATCGACTTCATCCTGAAGCTGGAAACGCCCTGCAATGATTGTGGACATAGGATCTCTCCTGGGTTGTTGTTTGCTCAACTATGCCCGCCACCCGTGTATTGCTCTGTACGGAGGCGCACGCAGCCTGCCGCAGGCCCTGGGCGGCTCAACGCCATTGTCCGTAGACCACCTGGCCCCCGAAGGGCTCGTCGAACACCGGCTGGGGTTCGGCCATCCAGTTGCGCGGGTCGACCCGGAAATACTTCAGAAATTCCTCGTACAGGTCGGGGTGGCGCGCGGCCAGCTCCCAGGGCTGCTCGAAGAAGCTTTCGGTGGCCACCGCAAAGAACTCGGCCGGGCTGCTGGCGCCGTAGTGGTCGAGCACGCCCCGCTGTCCCCACATCGCGTCACGCCGCAGCTCGGCAAAGTTGCGCGACAGGACTTCGGACCAGCTGCGGTAGTGCGCCGTGCTCCCCAGGTAGGGGGCGCCGTTGGTGCTGCCCGATTCGCTGTCGAGCTGGTGGGCGAACTCGTGCAGCACGACATTGTGGGAGCTGTCTTCCATGCCGGCCCGGCGCACGTGGTCCCAGGACAGGATCACGCGGCCGTCACCCCAGGATTCGCCCAGCAAGTCCTGGCGCTGCTCGGTGACGACGCCGGCGACGTCCACTTCGCGGCGCGGCACCAGGAAGGCGCCAGGATAGAGCAGCACCGCGTGCAGCGAGGGGTAGACGAGCGCCGGGACCTCGTCGCCGGCCCGTCCCAGTACCAGCATGCAGGCCTGGCCTGCGATGATCACGCGCATCTCGTCGGTGATCTCGAGACCAGCGCAGCCGACAAAGGATTTTTCGTGCAGGAACTGCTGGACCAGGCGCTGCAGGCGCTGCCGCTCGGCCGGCTCCATGCCGGCGTACTGGGCCAGGTTGCGTTCGAGGATGGCGACCAGATCCGGGGCAAGCGGACGTGCCAGGGCCCGGCGCAGGCGCCACTTGGGCAGCAGCCAGGCCACCAGCAATCCGGCCCCGAGCAGGCCGGCAACAAACCCTTCCATATCAGGCTTCCCGGATCGAGGCGACCCAGGCCTGCACCTCGTCGGCGCCGCCGATCAGCCTGCCGCCAATGAATACCTGCGGCCAGGTGAGGCGCCCCGTCACGCCGCGCAGGACGCTGGTCGTGATTTTCTGGTCTTCCGAAATGTCTGTGAAGACGATGTCATTCTCGCGCAAAGCGGCCTTGGCGCGCGCACAATGCGGGCAACCGGGACGCGAGAACATGACGACAGGCTCGGGAATCTTCGCGTTCGGGTTGATATGGCTCAGCATCGTATCGGCGTCGGAAACCTCGAACGGGTCGCCTTCGCGATCAGGCTCGATGAAGATTTTGTCGATCACGCCGTCCTTGACCAGCATCGAGTAGCGCCAGGAACGCTTGCCGAAGCCGAGCTCGCGCTTGTCGACCAGCATCCCCATGCCTTCGGTGAAGTCGCCGTTCCCGTCCGGGACAACCGTGATGTTGGCGGCATCCTGCCCCGCCTGCCACTGGTTCATGACAAAGGCGTCGTTCACCGAAATGCACAGGATGTCGTCGACGCCGTTCTGGCGCAGCACCGGCGCCAGCTCGTTGTAGCGCGGCAGGTGGGTCGAGGAGCAGGTCGGGGTAAACGCGCCCGGCAGCGAGAACACGACCACGGTCTTGCCCTTGAACAGCTCGTCCGTGCTGAGGTCCCGCCACTGGTCGTTCAAGCGGGCCTTGAAGGTCACCTGGGGGACCGGCCTGCCCTGCAGGGCCTCGGCGGTTGGTAATGTGGCGCTGGTTGGCATCGGTCTTCCTTTCCTGTAGTGGCGGCAGCCTCGGCCGCATTGGGAGGGAGGTAGGGACTATTGACCGTATTTCAACGCGTCCATGACAAATAATTGTTCAGCTGAAAAAACAAAGCCGCGCACGGGGCGCGGCTGAAATGACGACAGCGATCGTCTGGACCGGCCGGGCCGCGGGTCTCTACCGCGGCTGGCCGGGACGCACCTTCAGGCGCGTTCCTTGGCGGTCTGGCTCGGGGCCGGGCCGAACAGTGCGGCGACCAGCGGATCGCGGGTGACCGGGCTGCGGTTCACGCGAATCGCATAATGGGTGTCGTCCGCCAGGATGTGGAAATGGCGGCCGCTGCCGGCCATGTTCTGCTCGCGCAGGCCCGGACGCTCCTTGCGCGGGGCGGCGCCTTCGCGCTTCGGCTGGCAGATCGCGGCCAGGAAGGCCTTGACGCGGTCCTGGTCCGGGCAGATCTGGTACACGGCCTTGCCCAGGTAGGTGGCGGTGCCTTCGATGTAGCGTGCCAGTTCGATGACGCCGGCTTCGCGCAGGTCACGGATGTACTTGCGTGCGCCCGACGGCGAGAATTTCAGGAACCATGCGATTTCGTCGGCCAGCATTTCGTGGGTCGACAGTTCGTTGATCAGCTTTTGCATGTTTTCGATCCGGCGCTGGGTGGCCGAAGTCGAACGGACGCGTTCGATCGGCGCCAGCGAAATCGGCGCGCGTTCGGTCGGTTGCGGGGGAACGCGTTCGATCAGCGCAGAGTTGCTGGAAGTGTGCACCGCGCCGATGTCGCCTTGCACCGCGTTGTGATGGGTCGTTGCATGCATATTGGTGAGCTCCGTTATAGAGTGAGACTGTGTGGTCCGGGTCGCTGTGTGCCGTTTGACACCCTGACAACACCTCGGGTTCCGCTTAACTAGCCTCAAGATTGCCTGCGTCAGACACCCCGGTCTGTGCGCCATCCAACATTCAAGTACGTTCCTGCAAGCATTTTTGACAATCGCGCTTGCCGAACGCGTCAATACATGCGCAATGCAATCTGCATAATGAGCCAGGATGGGGCGCACGCTTGAGTCCTGTGGTAAATCTGCCACTGTTGTAAAATTGCACAGGACATCCTCGCTGGGTGCGGTACCGCACCGAGAGCATGGAACTTGCACTGTTATTCTTTATCCAACATCTGTGTCAAGGCATGCGATGTCAACAACCCTTCACCTTATGGGAGTAACCTGTGAATAATACGAAGAAGATCGCCCTGGCCGCCGCCATCCTGTGCGCGGCTGGCACCACCATGGCCCAAGAAACGACGCCAATCAATCCATCGTGGTATATCCAGCCGAGCGTCATTCATGCCAAGCCGGACGGCCGTTTTGGCACGAGCGACCGTGACTGGGGCGGCGGCCTGAAGTTCGGCAAGGCCGTGTCGCCGATGTGGGACATCCAGTTTGGTGGCAGCCAGGTCCGTTTCGAAGACGGCCCTGCCCGTTACCGCCAGACCCTGCTGGGCGCTGATGCCCTGCTGATGTTCTCGCGCGATCGCTTCCGTCCGTTCGTGCTGCTGGGCCTGGGCGTCGAACGCGACAAGGTGCAGAACCCACTGCGCAACGTCGGCAAGAATTCGCCGTACGCCACCGCCGGCCTGGGCTTCCAGGCATCGCTGAGCGACCAGTGGTCGCTGCAGGCCGACCTGCGCGCTGTGCGTGGCTTCCTGCGTGACCACGAGCAGTTCGGCTTCCGCCGTAGCAACAACAAATACCTGACCATCGGCCTGAACTACGCGTTCAACCCGCCGCCGGCACCGGTCGTGGCCGCTCCGGCACCGGCTCCGGTTGCTGAACCGGCACCGGCACCAGCCCCGGCACCGGCTCCGGTCGCTCCGCCGGCACGCTTCGAGAAAGTCACCCTGGAAGCGACCAAGCTGTTCGAGTTCGACAAGGCCGACATCATCATGCCGTCGCCGAAGCTGGACGAAATCGCCGCCGCACTGCAGGCCGATACGAGCGTCACCGACGTCGACGTCACCGGCTACACCGACCGCCTGGGTTCGGAACAGTACAACCTGAAGCTGTCGGAGCGCCGCGCCAACGCCGTGCGCGACTACCTGGTCAGCAAGGGCATCGATGGCAACCGCCTGAAAGCCTACGGCAAAGGCGAAGCCAACCCGCTGGTCCAGTGCAACCAGAAGCAGCGCAAGGCCCTGATCGACTGCCTGGAACCGAACCGCCGCGTCGAGGTCGAGCAGATCACCGTCGAAAAGCGCGTTCAGTAATCGCCTGCCGGCATGCCGGACCGTTTCCGTCCCCGGATGGAAACGGCCGGGTATGCAGGTGTGCAAGGGGGCTTCGGCCCCTTTTTTATTTGGAGGATAGGACATGGCTGTCAACAAATGGGTTCCCTATTCACGCGAGCTGCTCAAGGTGATGCGCTGCGCGGTGATGGAATGGCTGGACCACCGCGCCTCGAGCAAGGGGGCGGCGCTCGCCTTCTACACCCTGTTCTCGCTGGCACCTGTGCTGGTGCTGGTGATCGCCGTCGCTGGCTTTTTCTATGGCGCGGAAGCAGCCCAGGGCCAGTTGCTGACCCAGCTGCGCGGCCTGGTCGGGGCGCAGGGTGCGGAAACGATCCAGGCCATCCTGGCTGGAGCGCAGAACAAGGAAGACGGCCTGTTCGCCACCATCGTCGCCTTTGTCCTGCTGCTGGTCGGCGCGACCAGCGTGTTCGCCGAGCTGAAGGACAGCCTGGACGAGATCTGGGACGTGCCGCCGCCCAAGGACGCCGGCTTCTGGAACGTGGTGCGGACCCGCCTGCTCTCCTTCGGCCTGATCCTGGTGCTCGGTTTCCTGCTGATGGTGTCGCTGGTCGTCAGCGCCGCGCTGGCCGTGGTCGAAGCATATATCGGTGGAATGTGGAAAGAGGCAGCCGTGATCATGGGCTGGGTTGCCTGGGCCGTTAGTTTCCTGGTCATTGCCACCCTGTTCGGCGTCATCTACAAGCTGCTGCCGCGCGTCAAACTGTCTTGGCATGACGTGACCATCGGCGCGCTCGGCACGGCGGCAATGTTCACGCTCGGTAAATTCGGCATCGGCCTCTACATCGGCAACAGCGGCGCCGCCGACAGTTTTGGCGCGGCCGGTTCGCTGATCGCGCTGCTGCTGTGGGTGTATTACTCGGCACAGATCTTTTTCCTCGGCGCCGAATTCGCGCGCCAGTATGCCCTCAAGCTGGGCAGCCTGAAGCACAAGCCGGCCGAGGAAACCGGAGACAAGAAGAAAGAGGTTCCGCCGGAACCGACGGCCACCTGGAAGAACGGCCGCCCGGTATAAGGTACGCGCAACATCGTAGCGTGCTCGGCTCGCCGAGCACGCGTTCAAACAGTGCGTGAACGGGCGATGCGCATCAGATTATCGGGCGGCTGAACGGGCGGTCGGCACAGCCGACCACTGTAGACGGCCCCACTGAGGCCGTCTACTCACCCAGCAGCTCCGCGACGACTTCCATCCCCTCTACCCGCTCAGCCACCACCTTCAGCACCATCACCACCGGCACCCCGAGCAGCAGTCCCCACATGCCCCACAGCCAGCCCCAGAACAGCAAGCTGACGAACACCGCCGCCGGGTTCATCCTGGCGATCCTGCCGGTCATCCAGGTGGCGACCACCATGCCGACCAGGGTGGCGATGCCGAGCGAGGAACCGGCGACCAGGATCACCATGCGCAGCGATTCGTACTGGAAGAAGGCCACGGCGCCGGTCGCGATCGTGATCAGGAGCGGCCCGAAGTAAGGCACGATGTGGGCCACGCCGGCAAAGGCGGCCCAGGCGCCCGCGTTCTCCAGGCCGATCGCGCGCAGCGCGGCCCAGGTCAGGAGCGCCAGCAGGACGTTGGTCACGAGCAGCATGAACATGTAGCTCTGGATCGCATTGTTCATGTCGTCCAGGATGTGCACGGTGACCTTCTTGCGGGTCAGCGAGGGGCCGGTCAGCTTGACCAGCTTGCGCTTGAAGGTGTCGCCCGAGAGCAGCAGGAAGAACACCAGGAACACCACCATCGTGGCCTGCGACAGGAAGGTCGCCAGGCTGACCGATCCGGCCAGCACCCAGTCCATCACGCGGATGCTCGAGCCGCCCGTGCCGGGCACCGGCGGCACCGACTGGGTGCGCTTCTGGATCGCGCGGCGCTGGTCGCCGCCGGTCGCGCTGGAGGCGGCGCGCTCGATCTCGGCGGCCGCGGCCTGTACCTGCTGGATGGTCGAGCGCTGGCCGGTGTTGTTGGTGAGGATGCGGGTGACCTTGTGGGTCAGGGTCGGCAGTTCGTCGATGATATTGAAGAATTCGTCCTGCAGCCGGTACAGGGTGCCGCCCAGGGCGCCCATGATCAGGGCCGTGACCAGGGTTGCGCCGATGACGCGCTTGACGTGCCAGCGTTCGAGCCAGCGCACGACCGGGTTGAGGGTATAGGCGATGAAGATGCCGAGCAGGAGCGGCACGAAGAATTTCTGCGCCCACTGGAGGGCGAACACGCAGGCAATGGTGGCAAGGATGCCGAGCGAGAGCCCGCGCGCATTGACATGGATCGGCAGCCGCAGGCCGCCCACGTGCATCGTGAGCTCGTCGCCTGCAGGGCCGGGCTCGGCGCCTGACTGGGTCGGCGCCGCCGGGGCGGCATTGTCGGATGGCGTCACAGGTGCAGCAGCAGGCTGGACTGGTTCAGGTGGTGCGAGCTGCATGGATCGTGCCTTGACAATGGAGCCGGGCCGCCCCGGCGCATGGGATTACTTGACGCGGATGTCGTTCTTCACCGAGGTTACACCTTTCACGCCGCGGGCGATTTCCACGGCGCGCTGTGCGTCACCCGGCTGGGCCACGAAGCCCGACAGCTGGACGTCGCCCTTGAAGGTTTCGACGTTGATTTCGGTGGCTTTCACGGTCGGGTCGGCAGCGAAGGCAGCCTTGACCTTGGTGGTGATCACAGCGTCATCGACATATTCGCCGGCGCTCGACTGGGTCGGCGACGATGCGCAGCCGACGGTGGTGATGGCGACAGCAGCGGCGAAGGTGGCGGTGATGAGGCGTTGTGCGATTTTCATGGTTAGCTCCTTAAAAAAACTGCGGATGGTCAAACTACAAACGAAGCCCAATGCGGGCGAGTGGGCGGTACCGGCGCGCCGGCCCGCAATTCATTTACCGAACGCGGTCTTGGCAGCATTGACGCACTGGTCCTTGACGGCGCCGGCATAGGCGTCGCATTTTTCGATGGCGACGCGGTATTCGGCAGCAAGCTTGTCCTGGCGCGCATCCTGGCGCGCCTCGATGGTCTTGCGGTCGGCCTTGGCATCGGCCTGGGCTGCGATCAGGGTGGCCTTGGCCTGTTCCAGGCAGACGTCGCGGTCGTTCCCGGTAACCGCGGCGCAGCGCACCTTGTCGCGGTCGTAGTTGGCCGAAGCGATGCGCATGCGCGCCTGGGTGTAGGCCGACAGGGTGTTCTTGTAGGCCGCCTCGGCTTCTTCCTCGACCCGCACGCGGGCTGCGCGGGCTTCGGCCATGCACAGGTCGTGTGGGTTGCCGGCGATCTGGTCGCAGCGCGCCCTGGCCGCCTTGAAGTTCGCTTCGGCCGTGGCCTTTGCCCCTTCATAGACCGCTTTGGCGTCCGGCACGGCCTGGGCTCGCGCCGAACCTGCCCAGGCGAGCGCGGCGCCGACGAGCAGGAAAGCATGGGATGTTTTCATTTTTTATTCTCCATTTGTCAACACGCTAATGACGTTTTACACGTCGAACGGTCGCGTTTCTGTTCGGTGCCGAACACAGCAACGTTCCCGCAACAGCTCATCCATATTTTGCTCAAATAGGTCGGCCGAAACGCCGGGCAAGGACGGTTAGGCAACGCACAGACCCTCTGCACAACAGTGACTAAGCTGAACCTACACTTTTGTCAGGAGAACAACATGAAAGCAACCCGTACCCTTGCTGCTGCTGTGCTGGCAACCACCGCCCTCCTCACCGGCTGCGCCAGCACCTCGTCGCAGCCGTATAACAACGGCTACAACACCGGCTACAACAACGTCTCGATGGGCTACGGCACCATCGAATCGATCCAGGTGACCCAGGGCGCCAACCGCACGAGCGGCGCCGGCGCGATCCTGGGCGGCGTGGTCGGCGCCCTGGCCGGCAACCAGGTCGGCAGCGGCAGCGGCCGTACCGCGGCCACCGTGGCAGGCGGTGTCGCAGGCGCAGCGATCGGCAACAACGTCGAGCGCAACCGCCAGGCCGGTGGCGCCGAGCTGTACCAGATCAACGTGCGCATGGATAACGGCGAATACCGCACCGTGACCCAGGACAGCGTCTACGACCTGCGCGTGGGCAACCGCGTCCGCATCGTCGACGGCCGCGTCTACCGCTATTGATCCGGCAGGCCGGGACCGGCTGCGCGCCGTCCCGGCCAACTGAATGCGGGCCCCGCCCGCCCCGGTGACCGAGCGTCACCGCGCTGGCCTTGCGCCGGCATGTTCACCGCCGCAGGCTCGCGCCGCGGCCCTGCACCACCACTCGCTGGAGGACAGCATGCGACACTCATCCATCGTGCTGCGCGGCGCCCTCGCCTGCCTGCTCGGCACCTTCTCCCTGGCCCACGCCCAGACCACCAACACCGACGCCGTCGTCGATCCCACGGCCGCCAGACAGCAGGCGCGCGAGATCGCCCAGGGCGACCCGGCGCGCTGGTACCGCGAGGACGCCACCCGCCAGGCCCAGCTGCGCACCCTGCACAAGGAAATCGGCGCCGCCCTGCAGGAAGCCAAGAACGCCTGCAAGAAAGTGCCTGCGACCGAGCGCAACGCCTGCCTGCAGGAAGCGCGCGCTACCTACCAGCGCGACATGGCACAGGCCAAGACGCAGGTAGATGGGCTGGCGCAGACGACACCCTGAACCGCCAGTCCAGACATCCGTTGATCGTAGCGTCTTCGTAGGGTGGGCGGCTTGACCGCCCACGCGGTCGGTTGCCGAACTTTCGCCGCGCGGCGCGCGCAGGTCCCGCTTCACGCATCCTTACGTTCAAGTTTCGCGAAGGCATCCACGCCGGCTCACCGCGTGAGCGGAAGACTCACCTACCCTCCAACTATTCCCTGTTCGTGACCATTGTCGAGATCACGCTTCGCGCCCACGTAGGCGTCCGTTGACCGCGTGGGCGGCCAAGCCACCCACCCTACGACAGCGAAACGACTACTCATCCCTTACTGCAAAAAAAAACGGCGTGCAATCAATGATTGCGACGCCGCTCAAGCCCCACCATATTGGGTCGAATTGTTCTGCTCTTGCCGTGTCAGCTCAGACCGTTCTGCTGCACACGGCGCTTGTTCATGTACCAGCCTGCCACGCCCAGCAGGATAGCGGCTGCGCCGGCCGGCTTACCGAGATTGCGCTGGCGAATAAAATTGAACAGCGCCAGTCCGTAAGGCATCAGCACCGAGACGCTGGTGCCGGTCGGTTTCAGCAAGGCATCGGCGCGCGCGCGCAGGGCCCAGGTGGCGTGGTCGATCACACCGTGCAGCATGACCTCGGGGCGCGCCCCGTGGCGGATCTGCGCCCTCGCATGCGCCACGCCGCTGCGGAAGAATTCGCCTTCGCGCAGCAGCTCCTGCTTGCGTGCCACCGGATCCAGGCTGTGCTTGTGGCCGGCCAATCCGGTCGTTCCGTCATGATTGTGCATGTTTCCCCTCCTTCGTGTCGCCGCTTAGAGCAGCATGTCGCGGTCGTTCTTCAGTTCCTTCATGGTCGCCGGGAAGGAGAGCTTGTTCTGCTTGAGCAGGGCCAGGCCCTTCGCCACCAGGACGCCGGTGATGATCAGGAACACGACGAACAGGATCAGCAGGATCTTCCAGCCCATCTCGTCCCAGGCCAGCGCGACGATGGTCGCGGTGCCGTAGGCGATGGCGAACCAGATGGCCAGGATGGCTGCACCGAACAGGGCGACGAGCTCGATCAGGTGGTTGCGCACCTCGGACAGCTCGAGCGCGGCCAGTTCCACGCGCGACACGACCAGGCCGAACAGGCTCTTCATCAGGCTGGAGATCCCGCCCATGAGGCCGGGGGTATGCACGACGGTATCGTCTTTTTGCATGTCAGTCCCCGGCGGCGCTTATTGCTTACGGCTCAGGAGGACGCCGAGCAGCAGGCCCAGGCCGGCTGCGACCGCCAGCGTACGGTAGGGGTTGTCCTTGACGTAAATATCGGCCTCGTGCGCCAGTTCACGGCCCTTTTCCATCGCCTGGCCTTGATACTGGCTGGCACGGCCCAGCGCGCGGTCGAGCAGCTCCATGCCGCGGCTGCGCAGCTCGTCGGCCTTGTCGCCCGTCAGCGCAGTGGCGGCGCTCAGCATCGACTGGGCGTCGCGCACCAGGGCCTTCATGTCCGACGATGCGTCCGATGCGTTGCTGTCGAACTGGTAGCCGTGGGCCTGGGATTTGAAGTTGCTGCGGGTGGTGTCTAGCATGGTCTACTCCGGTAGTGTTGTGGTTGTTGAATGTTCGCTGGATTCAGGCCAGCAGGTCGCGCATATCGTCGGCGTGCTCTTCTTCGACGGCCATGATGTCGACCAGCAGTGCGCGGGTGGTCGGGTCCTTGTCGCCGATCGCTTCGATCATCTGGCGGTAGGACTCGATCGCCACGCGCTCGGCGATCAGGTCGGCGCGCACCATGGCTTGCACGTCGTCGGAATCGTCGTACTCGGCATGGCTGCGCGCGGTGAGCGTGGCCGGATTGAAGTTGGGTGATCCGTTGAGCTGGACGATGCGCTCGGCGATGCGGTCGGCGTGGTCCTGCTCCTGCTGCGCGTGCTCGAGGAATTCGGCCTTGATGTGGCCGGTGTTGGGACCGCTCACCGTGTAGTAGTGACGCTTGTAGCGCAGTACGCACAGCAGCTCGGTGGCAAGCGCATCGTTGAGCATCGCGATGACCGCTTCGCGGTCGGCCCGGTAGCCCTCGGTGACGGCGCCGTCATCGAGGTTGGCCGCCGCGCGGCGGATCGCCGCGACGTCGAAGCCATGCGCCAGGTTGCTTGTTTCTTCCATCATGCTTCCTCAGTTCAAAAAAGCCGGCTCAGCGCCCCGCCGTGCGCGGCGGAATCTGCGCGTTTTCGTTCGACAGCACGATCTCGACACGGCGGTTGAGCTGGCGGTTGGACGCCGTATCGTTGGGTGCAACCGGGAAGGCTTCGCCATAGGCCTTCATGGCGACGCGGTCGCGCGCCACCCCCATCGAAGACAGTGCCGATGCCACGGCTTCGGCACGGCGCTGCGACAGTTCCTGGTTGTAAGACGAGCTGCCGGTACTATCCGTAAACCCTTCGACCAGCACGGTACGGTTCGGGTTCTGCGACATCACGTCGGCCAGTTTGCGCAAGGTCGACATGCCGTTCGGTGTCAGCGTCGCCTGGTTGGTGGCAAACAGCACGTCGCCGATGGTCACGATGTAGCCGCGCTCGGTCTTGACGGCCTGCAGCTCGACCAGCAGCGCTTCCAGCACGGCGGCGCGCTGGGCCAGCGCGGCATTCTGTTGCTGGGCGGCAGCCGCTTGCTGCTGGGCAGCCTGGGCCTGCATCTGGGCCTGGGCGGCCTGCGCCTGGGCGGCTTCGGCCTCGCGCTTGGCGCGGTCGGCCTCCGCGGTGCGGGCGGCCAGGCGGACCTGGTCACGCTCGCGCGATGCGTTCGCGATGTCGGCTTCCGCCGCTTTTGCCTTCGCCACTTCGACTGCGGTGGCGACACGTTGCTTGGCCACATAAGCCAGGCGGTCGACGTCGGCCACCGCTTCGCGGCGGGCGGCCGCGGCATTGGCCTGGTCGAGCGCATCGCTGGCCTGCTTGAATTCCAGCGGCGCGTATTGCGACACCTGCGGGTTGTTGTTGGCGGCAACGAAGTCGGCGCGCGCCTCGTCCAGCGTCGGGGTGGTCATCGGGGTGGTGGCGCAGGCCGTGGCCAGCACGGCGGCGGCCAGCAGCGACATCATCGAACGGTTTTTCATCTTGCAGTCCTTTTTTCCTGGGCGCCGCCAGCCTCCGCTGCGGCGGTCAATGAAGGGAACTTCTTCTTGGTGCGTTGGCAGTGCTTACTGCGTCGAGGTCGTCGACGACGAGTTGAGGCGATCGACTTCCTGGCGCAGCACGCGCAGGTCTTCGTCGAGCGCATTCGCGGCCGAAGTGGCCTTGGCCGAATTGGCCTTGCTCTGCGCCAGCTTGGCGTCGGCCTGGGCCTGGATCGCCAGTTCGCGCGCCAATTTGTAGTCCTTGGCGGCCAGCGCCTGGTTGGCGCGTACCATCTTGTCGCGCGCGGCAGTGATCTCGGCCGGGGCCAGCTCGGCGGCGCCGGCGGAAACGGCGTTCTCGACAGCGTTGCGCGACACCGCCACGTCGGCAGTGGCAGGCGCCTTCTGCGGGCTGGCGCAGCCGGTCAATACCAGCACGCCGGCGGCGCCGGCAGCCAGGGCGGCCGATTTCAGCAGGCGGGTCATTGGATGTTGTTGGTCCATCGCTTTTTCTCCTGTTGATGAGGAAATGTCCTTGGTAACGTTATAAACCTGTTATCTCCCCGCTTCGGTTCGCTGCCGCACATTGCTCCTCGGGTGGCGCCCTGCTCTACGGCAGAGCGTTAGGCAGCGCACAATGGCGGCGCAGGCCTTTGCGCTAATCTGATTCAAACTTCACCAGCGAAAGTCCGCCATGGCAGATACCGACAAGCCGGCGGCGCAGGGCCGTCATCCGGCGCGCCGCACGAGCAGCAAGAGCAGCAAGAAGATCATCCTGAGCATCCTGGGCGTCCTGGTCGCCATTCCGGTGATCCTGGTCGTCTTCATCCTCACCTTCGACTGGAACCGCGCCCGCCCCTGGATCAACGCCAAGGTCAGCGACGCCATCGACCGTCCCTTCGCGATCCGCGGCAACCTCAAAGTCGAATGGGAACGGCCGGCCGAGACCATGCGCCCGTCCGAACGTACGTGGCGCGACCACATTCCCTGGCCGCACCTGATCGCCAACGATACCCACATCGGCAACCCGGCCGGCATGCCGGCGCAGGACACGGGCAGCGCGCGCCAGTTCTCGTTCTCCGTGAACCCCTTCGCCCTGCTCTCGCGCACCATCAATATCCCGCTGCTGCGCTTCGACGGCCCGCGCGTCGACCTGCTGCGCACGGACGAAACGCACAACAACTGGACCTTCAAGCGCAAGGAAGAAAAGTCGCGCTGGACACTGGACCTGGAACGCGTGGTGTTGACCGATGGGGTGGTCCACATCAAGGACGCGGTGACCAAGGCCGACGTGACGGCGCACGTGCGCACCCTGGACCGGGACCCGCGTTACGGCGTTGCCTGGACGCTCGACGGCACCTACAACGGCGCCAGGGTGGAAGGTGGCGGCAAGGCCGGCGCCGTGCTCTCGCTGAAGCAACAAAGCACACCGTATCCGGTGCAGGCCGATATGCGCTCCGGCAAGACGCGGATCGCCGTCGAGGGCACCGTGACGCGGCCTTCGAAGCTGGCCGCGATCGACCTGAAACTCGAGCTGGCGGGGCCCAGCATGGACCAGCTGTACGCCTTCACCGGCGTGGTGCTGCCGACGACCGGTCCGTTCACGACCTCGGGTCGCCTGACCGGGACCCTGGGCGATGAAGAGAACGGCAAGCGCGCCTCGCGCTGGGTCTACGACGGCTTCAAGGGCAAAGTCGGCTCCTCCGACATCGGCGGCCGCCTCGAGTACGCCACCGGCCAGCCGCGGCCCAAGCTGTCCGGCAACGTCCGCTCGCAACAGCTGGTGTTTGCCGACCTGGCCCCGCTGATCGGCGCAGACTCGAACGCGGCCAAAAAGGAACGCAATGCCGACGTCGTGCAGCCGAGCGGAAAAGTGCTGCCGGTCGAGGAATTCAAGACCGCGCGCTGGAACAAGCTCGATGCCGACGTGCGCTTTTCGGCCGATCGCATCGTCCGCGATACCGCCTTCCCGATCAACAAGCTGTCGACCCATCTCAAGATGGACAATGCGGTGCTGAACCTGGAGCCGCTCGAGTTCGGCATGGCCGGCGGCACGGTGCGCTCGAACATCCGCCTCGACGGCCGCGGCCGCGAAGGATCGAAGGCGATCAAGGCCCAGGCCAAGGTCACGGCGCGCAAAATCGAAATCAAGAAGCTGTTCCCGAAGATCGAACAGCTGCAGGCCTCGGTCGGCAGCATCAGCGTCGACGCCAACCTGACCGCCCAGGGCAACTCGGTGGCCAGCCTGCTGGCCGGCTCGAACGGCGAACTGAAGACCCTGATCAGCCAGGGCCAGGTCAGCAAGATGATGCTGGAAATGATGGGCCTGAACGTGGCCAATATCGTCATCACCAAGCTGTTCGGCGACAAGCAGGTGCAGCTCAACTGCATGGCCTCCGACTTCGCCGTCACCAATGGCATCGCACGCACCCGCTACTTCGTCATCGACACCAAGGAAGCGCTGGTCAATGTCGCCGGCGCCATCAACCTGGCCGACGAGCAGATGGACCTGCGCATCGATCCGAAAACCAAGGGCCTGCGCCTGATCTCGCTGCGTTCGCCCTTCTACGTGCGCGGCCCTTTCAGCAAGCCGGACATCTCGGTCGACAAGGGCGTGCTGGCCATGAAGGCCGGCAGCGCCATCGCCCTGGCGGCGGCCACGCCGCTGGCCGCGCTGATTCCGCTCATCAACACTGGACCGGGCGAGGACAGCGACTGCGCACGCCTGCTGGCCGACGCCCGCGAGAAGCCGCAGGCGCCGCCGCCGGGCAAGACCGCGCGCAAGTGATACAGGAAATTGTGCGAAACGTGTGTTGTCGAACAGACCAGATTGGATGACGACACTATCCTGCACACATGGACTCGACAAACAGCGCGGCGGCATGAAAGGAAGAAGGAAGCAAGCCTGCATCGGCGCCGCGCTGGTGATGCTGCTGGCCCTGGGCCAGTTGACTGGATGTGCGATGTCGGGTGGCGGCGGACCGGTTGCAGCGGTCGTCGACGACGCCACCATCACCGCCGGTGTCCGGGCCGCCATCGTGGACGACCCGATGCTGAAGGTGGCCGACATCGCCGTCGAGACCGAGCAAGGCGTAGTACAGCTGAGCGGATTCGTCAGCTCGGCGGATAGCGTGGCGGCCGCGGCATCGGTTGCCCGGACCGTAAGAGGCGTGAAATCGGTCAGGAATGACCTGCGTCTGAAATAACCCCACCGTAAAGGAGATCAACATGAAAACCATCAAACAACTGGTAGTGACCGCATCGCTGGCAACCGTCGCCCTGGGCCTGACCGGCTGCGCCGGCATGTCGCAGCAAGACAAGAACACCGCGATCGGCGCCGGCGCCGGCGCAGTGGTCGGCGGCGTGCTGACCGGTGGCAGCGCAGTGGGCACCGTGGGTGGCGCAGCCGTGGGCGGCGTCATCGGCAACCAGGTCGGCAAGACCAACTAAGCAGTACCACGGAGCGACACAAGAAAGCCTGGCGATGCCAGGCTTTTTTGTTGCCTGCTACATGGCGTCATGCAGCGCGTGGGCGCCGGCTTCCCGGACGATCTCGTAGCAGGTGCAGGAAGCCGCGGCCAGGCCTTCCGGATCGAGGATCTCGATATTGCCGCGGCTGTAGATGATGAGCCCCTGCTGCTGCAGCGCGCTAGCGGCCTTGGTCACGCCGACCCGGCGCACGCCGAGCGCATGGGCGAGGAATTCGTGGGTGAGGTGAAACTTGTCCGACTGCAGGCGATCGCGCGTGATCAGGAGCGAACGCGCCAGGCGCGCTTCCAGCACGTGGAAGCGGCTGCAGACGGCGATCTGGATGGCCTGGGCCAGCAGCGTGTCGGTGTAGCGGTACAGCACCCGCTGCAGCGAGGGGTTGCGCCTCACCTCGTCGCGAAACGTGCTGCTGTCCATGCGGCTGGCGCTGCCCGCGCGCTGGACGATGGCGCGCACCTGGGTGGTGTCATGGCCCAGGGCCACGGTGGCGCCGACCATGCCTTCGCGTCCTACCAGGCCGACCTCGAGCGTCATGCGCCCTTCGGCCACGCCCATCAGCGAGATCAGGCAGTCGTGCGGGAAGTAGATGTGGCGCAGTGGGTCTCCCGCCTCGCACAGCACGTCGCCGACCTCGACGGTGACCGGATCGAGCAGCGGCAGGATACGGCCCAGTTCCTGCGCGGGCAGCGCGGCCAGCAGCAGGTTGCTATTGTGTTCGGCAATCGGCGGCGGTGCGGCAAAATTCATCAGTGTCTCGCGTGGGGGATGCATGAGCCAGGCCGTCGGTCAGATACATTTGCAAACAATTTCAGCCAGCGTAACCGCGCCCGCCGGGGGTGGTATGTACGGTGACGCACGGAAGCGCTTGTTGTTCCTGAGGACAATCATTCAATGAACAGGCCGCCCGTGTTTTCTCCATCGGGCTCGACAAGGACACTCCGAAAGGACGCACCATGAACACTTCCCCCAACCCGTCCGTACGTGGACGCATGCACCCCCTGATGATCCTGGCCGCGCTGGCGGTCCTGCTGTTCTGCCTGGTGGGCACCGCGGCCATCCTGGGCTGGATCCCATCTTCCGTGGGCGGCAACAGCGAACGCCAGCTGAGCGAATCCGAGCGCATGGCGCTGGCTGCCAGCCTGCCGCAGGGCGCACAGCCGGGCATGCTTGCGGCCGCGCCGGGCCAGCAAGCGACCGCCGGTTATGTCCAGGCCCCTGGCGGCGCCGTCAGCACCGCGCCGGTCCAGAACTACGCGCCGGCAGCTGCCTACGCGCCTGCGCCGGCGGCCGCCTACGCCCCTGCTCCGGCAGCGGCAGCCGCGGCCGCGACGGCAGCCGCAGCCGCGCCCGTCGTCTACGAGGAACCGGTGAGCAAGCCGGCGAAGAAGGCGGTCCAGGTGGCCGCCGCCGACACCGGCCGCAACTGGTGCTCGAACTGCGGCAATGTGGAATCGGTGCGCACCATCAAGCAGCGTGCCCAGGGCAGCGGCCTGGGCGCAGCCGGCGGCGCCGTCATCGGTGGCCTGCTGGGCAACCAGATCGGCGGCGGCACCGGCCGCACCATCGCCACTGCGGCCGGCGCGATCGGCGGCGCCGTGGTCGGCAATCAGGTCGAGGGCAATATGAAGGCCACCACCAGCTACGAAATCCGCGTGCGCCTCGACGACGGCACCCTGCGCACCTTCCGCCAGAGCAGCCAGCCGGCATGGCGCAGCGGCGACCGTGTGCGCATCGTCAAGGGACGCCTGCGCTCGGTCGCCTGAGTTTCCTTTTTTCCTGCCGAAAGCCGGGATCGCGCAAGCGACCCGGCTTTTATTTCGTCTGGGTAATTTTCTGTGAAGCAATGTGCGGCAGCGCACGGACCAATGGATGAGCTAACCCGACAATACAGCTACAACACACTTAAGGGGAAACATCATGAACAGCATGGCGTGGATCGGCATCATCATCTGGGGTGTGATCGTGGCGGGCTTCGGTCTCCTGTCGGCCCATCCGCCCGGCGAAACGTCTGCCGGCGGCCTGCAGCCGCAAGACGTGGTGTTCCTCGTGGCGGGCGGCCTCGTCACCTGCCTGATCGGCGTCACCGGCCTGCTCGGCTTCATGGGCTGGATCCCCGGCCTGCGCGACAAGGGCGCGGCCTGATTTTTTGTCAATAAGTACGCCATCGTACAGAGGCCAGCAGTAAGGATCGGCATACTGGAATCACGACGCCGAAAGCGCGTATTCCAGTAAAGGAGCATCATTATGCTATACACAATTGCCGTTATCCTGATCGTGCTGTGGCTGCTGGGCCTGGTGACTTCGTACACCATCGGCGGCTTCATCCATATCCTGCTGGTCGTTGCCGTGATCATGATCCTGGTACGCCTGATCAGCGGACGAGGCATATAGCGTTGTTGAAGTCGACTGACGCAGAGTTTGCAAGACCCAATCCGTTTCGCAGTCGTGCCCGGTGGGCATGACCGCGAAGCGGATTTTTTGTTCAAGGAGATCACGATGCACACCAAACTGACCAAATCCGTCCTCGCCGCCTCCCTGGTGGCACTCACCGCGACCGGCTGCGCCGACATGAGCCAGACCCAGCGCGGCACCGCCCAGGGCGCCGGCATCGGCGCCGGCCTGGGCGCCATCATCGGCGCCACCACCAGCGGCGGCGGCAGCGGCCGCGCCACCCGCGGCGCGGTGATCGGCGGGGCCCTTGGCGCCGTCGCCGGCAACATCTGGTCCAAGCGCATGGAAGCGCAGAAACAGGCGATGGAGCAAGCCACGCGCGGTACCGGCGTCCAGGTCAGCCAGACCTCGGACAACCGCCTGAAACTGGAAATCCCGAGCGACGTCTCGTTCGACACCGGCCGCTCCGACATCAAGTCGAACTTCCAGCCGGTGCTCGACCGCTTCGCCACCACCCTGCAGGAAAACCCGGCCACCCTGGTCACCATCATCGGCCACACCGACAGCACCGGCACCCCGGACATCAACCAGCCGCTGTCGGTCGACCGCGCGGCGCGCACCCGCGACTACCTGGCCGGCCGCGGCGTGAGCCCGGGCCGCATCACGATCGAGGGCCGCGGCGAGCGCGAACCGATCGCTTCCAACGCGGACGCCGCCAGCCGCGCGCGCAACCGCCGCGTCGAGATCTACGTTGCGGAGCGCGCCCAGGGCTGAAGCATGGCGTGAATAATCACGCTCTTATCTAGACAAGGGCCGGCATTGCCGGCCCTTTTTCTTGAGCTATGCATAAGTTTTACTAATGCATTTACGCGCAATCCATAACAAACGCGAAGCCAATACATGAGTACAGCTCATGGGTGTCGCAATTAACAAACAAATTACCAAACAGATTTGACTTTTGTCTGTCCGAGATGCTTTGATGCTGAGCTTGGTGAATATTCACTTTGCCAAGCACATTCGATTAACAAAGGTAAGACGCCGCTCCGCTCCCGCAGGCGGTTGTGTTTCAGAAGTTTCGGAGATATTTTGTCTAAGCAGCAGCAACTCGTAGTAAAGCGCAGCGTGATCGCTGTCGCCGTAGCCCTGGCTTCTGGTGCCGCGTTTGCCCAGCAAGCCGCTGAAGCACCGGTCCAGAAAGTGTTCGTGACCGGTTCGAACATCAAGCGCGCCGACAAGGAAGGTTCCTCGCCGGTCGCCACCATCAATGCCAAGCAGATCGCCGCCACCGGTGCCAACACCGTGTCGGAACTGCTGCATTCGATCCCGGCCTTCGGCTCGGGCACCTCGAACGACATCACCGACGGCAGCTTCTCGAAAGGCGCCTCCACCGCCTCGCTGCGCGGCCTCGGTTCGTCGTCGACCCTGATCCTGCTCAACGGCCGCCGCATCACCGCCTCGGCCTACGCCGACCCGAACCAGGGCAAGTCGGCCGTGTATGACCTGAACACGATCCCGGTCTCGGCCATCGAGCGCGTCGAGATCTTCAAGGATGGCGCTTCGGCCGTGTACGGCTCGGACGCGATCGCCGGCGTGATCAACTTCATCACCAAGACCAACTACCAGGGCGCGGAAATCACCGCCTCGACCAGTGCCAACGACAACCTCGAGTTCGCACGCCGCAACGTGTCGGGCGTGTTCGGCTTCGGCGACCTGGAATCGGATCGCTACAACGCATTCCTGACCTTCGACCTGTCCTCGCGCGACCAAACCCGCATCCGCGATGCCCGCGACGTCAAGCAGCACATGTACGCCGACATCAACGCGCGCCTGAACGAATACGGCAGCTATCTGTCGGACCAGCCGTTCTTCTTCCGTGAACGCACCGCCGGCGCACGCAACTTCGCCACCACCCTGGCCAACGGCGCGGACATCATCAACCGCACCGGCTGCGACGCATCGCAGCAGATCACCGGCAACCGCGACAAGCACAACCTGTCGGCCACCTCGATGCTGAACGGCCGCACGTTCTGCAACTACGACATCTGGAACAACTACGAAGCGCAAAGCAAGGGCAACGACGCCAACCTGCTGGGCAAGCTGACCTTCCAGGTGACCCCGGACATCACCGCCTTCGTCGAAGCCGGCTACACCCGCACCGAGCGCGAATACGTCGGCAACTCGTCGACCATCCTGTCGACCTCGCCGACCACCGTGTTCCGCGCCGACGGCACCGCCAGCGACTACCAGCTGATCCTGCCGGCCGGCCATCCGGACAACCCATGGTCGACCTCGCGCGCAGCTGTCGGCTACCGCTTCAGCGGCGTCGACGGCGGTTCGAAGAACGTCAACCAGTCGGGCCGCCTGCTGGCGGGCCTGAAGGGCACCACCGGCCAGTTTGACTGGGAAACCGCCCTGCTGCTGAACCGCAGCGAGCGTACCGAGACCATGAACGGCATGCTGTACCGCCCGACCATCGAGCGTATCCGCAGCGAGAACCGTACCCTGGCCCAGACCGCCGCTGATCCGTCGGCCTACCGTAACGTCGTGAACGAAGGCTACGCCCAGGTGAGCCAGTTCGACGCCAAGGCATCGACCACCATCGGCACCCTGGCCGGCGGCGACATCGGCCTGGCCTTCGGCGGCGAAATCCGCCAGGAAAAGCTGGCGCTGACCCCGGACTACGAGACCCAGGTCGGCAACATCATCGGCCTGGCCAACTCGCTGGTCAACGGCAAGCGCATGGTCAAGTCGGCCTTCGTCGAGCTGCGCACCCCGTTCACCAAGAACTTCGAGATGGACTTCGCCGGTCGCTATGACAAGTACCCGACCGAGAACAGCTTCGTGCCGAAAGTCGGCGCCAAGTACATCGTCAACGACAAGCTGACCTTCCGCTCGTCCTACGCCGAAGGCTTCCGCGCCCCGGCCCTGTCGCAGATCGCCGAAGGCGGCGTCCAGTCGTTCTCGACCGTCGTCGACAGCGTGCGTTGCCCGGACGGCAAGAACCCGCTGCCAGGCGGCGACTCGTCGGACTGCTCGCGCCGCATCTCGTCGCGCTCGAAGGCCAACCCGGACCTGAAGCCTGAAACCTCGAAGAGCTTCTCGTTCGGTGCGATCATCGCTCCGACCAAGAACCTCGACATCCTGATCGACTACTACCGTATCCGCAAGGAAGACGAAACCGCCCTGCTGTCGGCCGGCTACGTGATCGATCACCCGGACCTGTACCCGGGCCTGGCCATCCGTGACACCAACCCGGTCAACCAGCTGATCGGTGCCAACGGCCAGCCGATCCCGAACTCGGGCCCGCTGACCGCGGTCAACCGCTACTACGTGAACCAGGGCGCAACCGAGACCTCGGGCCTGGACTTCGAAGTGGCGCACCGCCTGAACCTGGGCGACAACGGCCGCCTGACCACCAAGTTCGACTGGTCCTACGCGCTGACCTTCAAGCGTTCGGAGCGTCCGGGCGAGCGTGAAGCGAACGTCGTCGGCACCGCCGGCGGCTATTCGGACTGGGCGATCACCGTTGGCGACATCCCGCGTCACCGCGCCAGCCTGTCGAGCAACTGGACCCGTGGCGTGCACTCGCTCACCGGTTCGGTGGACTTCGTCTCGCCGGTCTCGCTGCTGCGCCGTACCGACAACGACGTCACCTACCCGGTGCCGTACTGCCACTACGGCAAGGGCCAGCCGGCCGGCGCCTACAGCCTGGGCGGTCTGGAGAAGTTCAGCAACTGGGTGAGCGATTGCTCGGTGCCGGAATGGACCACCTTCAACGTCGCGTACAGCTACACCGGCTTCAAGAACTGGACCCTGTCGGCGAACATCAAGAACCTGTTCGACACCGCAGCCCCGTACGATCCGCGTTACCCGAACGAAGGCTTCAACACCCAGCTGCACAACGCAATGGGCCGTTACTTCCGCGTGAGCGCAAACTACAAGTTCTGATCGAACGACTGGTTTGAGCAAAGCCGCCCGGTGCGAACCGGGCGGCTTTTTTTACGCCCCAAGGCTATAGTCGTCGTCAACACGCACCCAAGGCTTGCCATGCACGACGACGACCCGATCCGCATCCTCAGGCAGGAAACCCTGTCCACCAATTACTTCGAACTGAAGAAGGTCACCTTCTCGCAGCGCCGCCAGGACGGCAGCGAACAGGAAGAAACACGCGAGGTCTATCACAACGCCGGCGGCGCCGCGGTGCTGCTCTACAACCCGTCGACACGCAAGGTGCTGTTGACGCGCCAGTTCCGTATCGGCGCCCGCATGGCCGGCCACGACGGCTTCATGATCGAAGTCCCGGCCGGCATGCTGGACGATGCCGACCCGGGCGAGCGCGTGCGCGCCGAACTGTGCGAAGAGACCGGCTTTCGCGGCCACGGCCTGCGCAAGGTGATCGCGTTCTTTCCCAACCCCTCTTCGCTGACCGAGACGGTGCACTGCTTCCTGGGCGAATACGGGGAGCGCGACCGCAAGGGCGAAGGCGGCGGCAAGGAAGAGGAAGGCGAAGACATCGAAGTCCTGGAAATGGACGTCGACGAAGCCTTCAGGAAGGTGAAGGAAGGCAGGATCGTCGATGCCAAGACGGTGATCCTGCTGCAGTTCCTGAAAGACGAATTATCGTAGGGTGGGCGGGTCTCCCGCCCACGCGGTGAACGCATGCGCAGGCTGACCGCGTGGGCAGAGAATCTGCCCACCCTACGGATCAGGTAGTTTCGGTGAAGGCCAGGTACAGCTCGCGCGCACGGCGCGCCACCGGGCCCGCCTCCAGCGTGCAATCCTCATAGCGCGTGCACGGCGTCACCTTGCCGTAATTACCGGTACTGAAGATCTCGCGCGCCGTCACCAATTCTTCCGGCGCCACGCTGCGCTCTTCCACCTGCACGCCTTCCGAAGCGAGCAGCGCGATCACGCGCGCGCGGGTGATCCCGGCCAGGAAGGTGCCGTTCAGCTTCGGCGTCACCACGGCGCCGTCCTGCGTCACGATGAACAGGTTCGAGGCCGCGAACTCAGCCACGTTGCCCTCGGCATCGAGCATGATCGCCTGGTCGAAGCCGCGCGCCTTGGCTTCGCGCATGGCGCGGGTCGAGTTGGCGTACAGGGCCGAGGCCTTGGCGTCGGTCGGGGCCATGCTGGCCTGCGGGCGGCGCAGGGTCGACAGGCAGGCGGAGAAACCGGCGAAGGGCGGCAGCGGTGCGTCGAACAGCGTCAGTGCGAACTGGCTGGCCTCGGCCACCGGGATCAGGAAGCCCTCGGTGCCGAACACCAGCGGGCGGATGTACAGCTCGGCATCAGGCGGGAACTTGGCCACGCCTTCGCGCACCAGCGCTTCCATCTCGCTCACTGTCAGCGGGCAGCGCAGGCCCAGCTTCTCGGCGGATGCGATCACGCGCTCGAGGTGCGGGCGCAGGTCGGGCAGCTTGCCGCGCATGGCGCGCGCGCCGTCGAAGACCGAGGAACCCAGCCACAGGCTGTGGTCCATCGCGCCGTACAGCGGCACATTGCCTTCAGTCCACTGGCCGTTGAAATAAGTCAGGTACATGCTTGCCTCTTTTCATGAATACAGCCTCTCAGTGTACCGCTTTCAGCAGGTTCATTGTTCGGTGGCGAACCATGGAGTTCAGATGCCTCGCGTACACTGTAGCTTTCCAGAGTCAACACGTCCATGCTTCACATTCTCGAACGGATCGATCCAAACAGCGACCGCATCGACCTGCTGGTCGACCTGGTCGATTGCCTGCGCCCGCGTCACCGCTGGGTCTGGCAACAGGCGGACGATCCGGTGCAGGCTGTGCGCACCCTTACCCAGCTGCTCAAGGGCAATCCGACCCAGGCCTGGGCACTGCGGCGCTACATCACGACCCTGCTCGAGCACCGCCGCCACACCAGCCTGTACAGCGACATTGGCATCCTGTCGAACGATGGCTTCGTTACCGAGCTCAAGCGCCGCATCACCTACCGCTTCCTGCCGCCGGCGCTGAACGACCTGTATCTGTCGGACGCGCTCGACCAGGTGCTGTACGACGAGGAGGATTACGCCTGGATCCGGATGGTGCCCAACGCCGACTGGATGGCGCTGTTCGACGTCGTCGCCGATGCCCCGCCGCCCCTGGACGCCACGCCCGACCGCGCGCGCTACGTCACCCTGCTGGGCCTGCTGGACGCGATCCGCACCCTGTCCTGCCGCATCTGCGCCTTGGGCCTGGAGCCGCGCCTGGTGCACAGCTACAGCGAGATCGAGGATTTCGACTCGCCCTTCCTGATGCAGAACATCGAGGTCAACCGCTACCTGGACGAGTACGGACGCTACCTCGACGGCAAGATCGCGCAGCCAGAAGACGCCCGCCATCTCCTGGTAATGCTCGACCAGTGCGGCGAAGTGGTGGCCAAGATCCGGCGCAGCGCCCAGTCGAGCGGCACCAGTGTCGCCCTCACCTACCTGCTGGTGGCCCTGCAGCAGAGCATCGACCGCCTGCACAAGCTGCTCTACCTGGTCGACCTCAGCGGCGACTTGCCGAGCGCGCCGACGGTCGACCTGGACGCCGTCGCCAGCTCGGTCGCGACCCCGAGCGGGACCGTGGTTAGCGACCGCCGCCTGGCCGCGATCGCCCTGGCCGAAGAACTGATCGAAGGCCACAACACCAAGTACCGCATCCGCGGGCTGCTGCGCGACAACGTCGACCTGCTCGCACGCAATGTCACCGAAAACGCCAGCCGCACCGGCGAGCACTACATTGCCGAGACCCGGCGCGACCTGCGCCACATGTTCGTAGCGGCGTCCGGCGCCGGCTTCATCGTCGGCTTCATGGCGATGTTCAAGATCATGCTGGGCTACCTGGGCACGGCGCCGCTGGTCGAAGCCTTCCTCTTCAGCCTCAACTATTCGCTGGGCTTCATCCTCATCTACGTGCTGCACTTCACGGTGGCCACCAAGCAGCCGGCCATGACGGCCCAGCACATTGCCGCCTCGCTGCAAAAGGCCGACAACGGCCGCGGGCTCGACGTCGAGAGCCTGGCCACCCTGGTGACCAAGGTGTTCCGGACCCAGATCGTGGCCGTGCTCGGCAACGTGGTGCTGGCCTTTCCGGTGGCCTGGCTGATCGCGGTGGGCTACCAGATGCTCAGCGGCCGCCACATGGTAAGTCCCGACAAGGCGCACCACCTGCTGCACGACATCGATCCCTTCCACGGCCCGGCGCTGTTCTATGCCGCGGTGGCCGGTGTCTGGCTGTTCGTGGCCGGCCTGATCTCCGGCTACTACGACAACAAGGCCCTGTACACCCGCATGGGCCAGCGCGTGCGCCAGCTGCGCGGCCTGCGCCGCGTGCTGGGCGTGGCGCGCCTGGACCGCTTCGCCCGCTACATCGAAGACAACCTGGGCAGCCTGATGGGCAACTTCTTCTTCGGCTTCATGCTGGGCATGACCGGCTTCGTCGGTTTCCTGCTCGGCCTGCCGCTCGACATCCGCCACGTCACCTTCTCGACCGCCAACTTCGCCACCGCCCTGGTCGGGCTCGACTACGCGCTCACCTGGCATCAGATCGGCACTGCCTCGGCCGGAGTGGCCCTGATCGGCACCGTCAACTTGCTCGTCAGCTTCGGGCTGGCCCTGTGGGTGGCGATGCGCGCACGCAAGATCCGCTTCAAGCGCGGCATCCTGCTGCTGCAAGCCCTGGGCCGGCGCTTCATCACGGCGCCGGTCGAATTCTTCCTTGGCCCCAAGGCCACCACCCCAAGCAGTGAACTCATCATCATGAGGGACACGAAATGAACAACAAGCGCCCGAGCACCTTCCTGGCATGCCTCGCCTTCCTGTGCGTGGTGGCTTCGTGCAAGAGCCTGCCCGACGCCGAAACCCTGCCGGACAGCCCGACCAAGGCGGTGCCGGCGGTAGCGACGCCGCGCGGCATGCTGCAGCCCAAGCAAGCTTCGCAGCTGCTCGCCAAGCGCTGGGCGAATGCCTCGCCCGACCTGAAGCAGCTGGCGGTGCTGGAAGAACAGGCGACCGGCGCGCCCCTCATCCCCGGCAACAAGGTGACGCTGCTGTTCGACGGCCCCGCCACCATGCGCGAGATGATGAACGCGGTGCGCGAGGCGAAATCTTCGATCAACCTCGAGACCTACATCTTCGACCGCGACCCGATCGGCCTGCAGTTCGCCGAGCTCCTGATGGAAAAGCGGCGCCAGGGCGTGATCGTCAACATCATCGCGGACGGCGTCGGCACCTTGGCCACGCCGAAGGAATTCTTCGACCGCATGCGCACGGCCGGGGTGAACGTGGTGATCTTCAACCCGGTCGACCCGACCAAGCGTCCCGGCAACTGGCAGCTGAACAACCGCGACCACCGCAAGATCATGGTGGTCGACGGCCAGATCGGCTTTACCGGCGGCATCAACATCAGCGAGACCTATGCCAACAGCTCGCTATTCCGCTCGCGCAAGAAGCCGGAGACGGTCGACAGCGAACAGGTGGGCTGGCGCGACACCCATATCCGCATCGAGGGGCCGGCGGTGGCCGCGCTGCAGTACGCCTTCATCGACAACTGGGTGCGCCAGGATGCCGGCGAGCTCCCGCAGGCCGAATACTTCCCGCGCCTGGCGCCGGTGGGCGACAAGGTGATGCGCGTACTGGCCACCACGCCGGACCGCGATTCCGAGATCTACAAGTCGCTGATGGTGGCCATGAACGAGGCCAAGAAATCGATTCACATCACCTCGGCCTATTTCGTGCCGGACCAGCAGATCGTCGACTCCCTGATCGCGGCCGCGCGCCGGGGCGTGGACGTGAAGCTGGTGCTGCCTGGGGTGTCGGACCATGACCTGATCAAGTACGCGGGCCAGGCCTTCTACGACCAGCTGCTGGCGGGTGGGGTGAAGATCTACCAGCTGCAGGTGGCGGTGCTGCACGCCAAGACGGCCGTGATCGACGGCATCTGGTCGACCATCGGTTCGGCCAACATCGACCGCCGCAGCTTTATCCATAACTACGAGCTCAACGTCGTCGTGCTGGATCCGGCGTTTGGGAAGGATATGGAAGCCGCGTTCAACGAAGACCTGCGCAGCTCCAAGGAAGTGACGCTGGACCAGTGGCGGCACCGTCCGTGGAAGGACCGGATCCGCGAGTTCATGGGCCGCCTGGCCGAATACTGGATTTGATTGGTTGCGGCTGAGCCGAATTTGTAGGGTGGGCGGGTCTCCCGCCCACGCGTTCAAGTCACGGTGATGCAGCCAGCGCGGCAATTCCTCTGCTGGCTGAACGCGTGGGCGGGGAACCCGCCCACCCTACGGTAATGCGGACAGCTCAGAGGCCCGCAGCCATCAGGCCGTCGTTGTGCGGCGTCCAGACGTTCCCGCTGCGCAGGAACTTGTCGGTATCGACCAGCTCAAAGTGCTTGTGCACCACGTCCCAGCCGTAGCGGTCGATCTCGACCTGCTGCGACTCCACCCGCAGCACATTGAAGGAATTGACTTCGCCACGCCCGCGCGTGGAAGTCGCCGTCCCCGCCTGCACCACCAGCGCCGCGTATTCACTCATCTGGTAGCGCGCCGCCGTGCTTCCCGCGTGGCTGGCGTGCATGTGGCCGCCCATCAGGATGTCGACGCCGCATTCCGAAAACGCCTGCATCGCGCGTGGCGCCCGGTTGACCAGGTCGCGCTCCTCGAAATGGTCCGGCAGATCGAAGGGATGGTGGGCCACCACGATGCGGGTCACGTCGGACGGCACCCCGGCCAGCTGCCGGCGCACCGCCTCGAGCTGGTCGCGGCTCACCTTGCCGTCCTTGATCGTGAACGAACGCGCCGTGTTCACGCCCACCACGGCGATCTCGTCGTCGATGTAGCACGGGTCGAGGTCGTCCGTGATGTAGCGCTTGTAGCGGTCGAGCGGCTTCACGAAGCGGCGGAACACGTTGTACAGCGAGATGTCGTGGTTGCCGGGGACAATGATCTGCGGGCCAGGCAGCGTGTCCAGATAAGCGCGCGCCTCTTCGAACTGTTCGGGTTTCGCCCGTTGGGTCAGGTCGCCCGAGACCACCAGCACGTCTGGGTCGATGCGCTCGATCAGTGCCCGCAGCGGCGCGAGCAAGGCGTGGTCGACGCGGCCGAAGTGCAGGTCGGAGAGGTGTACGAGTGTGCGCATCCTTGTTTCCTATTGGTCAGATCTCTTGCCGCTCGACGGGCGCGCCGGCCCGCCCTTCGCGTGCGCGGCGGCGCCGGTTGAGGGTGGCGGCGCCGGTGATGCAGATCGCCAGCCAGCCGCAGCCTTCGGCGAAGGCCGCCAATACGTCGGACAAGTAATGGACTCCAAGATACATCCTCGAGAACGCGACCGTCGCCACCATCAGCGCCGCCAGCACGAAGGGCAGCACCCTGCCCGCCCAGGAACGCGCATGGCACGCCGCATAACAGGCGAGGAAGCCATATAGCACGGTCGCCCCCATCGCGTGGCCGCTGGGAAAGCTGTAGGTGCCCAGTTCCAGCAGCGGTTCGGCGAAGTGCGGCCGTGCGCGCTCGAAGGTGTGCTTCAGCAGCACGTTGAGGATCTGTCCGCCTGGCACGCTGGCCACCAGCGCGATCGGCCAGTAGCGGTGTCCCTTGCGGTAGAGCCAGATGCCGGCCAGGGCAGCCATGATCAGAATGCCGGGCGTGCTGTGCATGTGGGTCACCAGCAGCAGGAAGCCGCGCAGGCCCTCGTTGGTGCGGGCGTGGGCGTGCAGCCAGTTGGCCACTTCGACGTCGAGCTGGGTGATGGGCGCGCCGGCGACGACGGCGCCAGCCATGTGGGCGAACACCGCCATCGCGAGCAGCAGCATGGCGACGCCGGCGGTCAGATGCAATCCGTATTCGCCCTCGGGAGAAAAGCGGGCGGCGGCGAAGCGGTGGAGTCTCGGGAGGCGCTCGTTCGTCATGCTGGTTGCCTGGGTTGATGGGTCAAGGCTTGATATAAGGCCAATTGGCGAAAAAACCACGAAAATAAAAATTTACTGTACATCCGCACAGTAACTGTAGATTTATACAGTAGTTGTGATATTCTTTACCCACTTCAACGATTTTAATAAAAGGAAACACCATGACCACTCTGAACAGCTCTTTCGGCCTGGAATATGCACCTGTCCCTTTTATGGTCCGCATCGGTCGTCGCGAGGTCCTGATCACCCGTGATTTCCGCAAGCGCTTCTATGCAGTGAACCCGATCATCGAATGCGATACCGGCGTCGAGCCGGGCCACCTCGAGGTCCTGCTGTTCAAGCGCTGGCTGCTGATCCTGTCGAAGGCTCATTAAAAAAGCGCATATTGTTAAGCGAATATATTCGTTCCTTCAGGGGCAACTGAGCCGTAGTCTAGAGGCTCCAAAATGCCCCCTGAAAGAACGACATGCTTCGCAAAACCTTTCTCCGCTCGCTGGCTGCACTGACCCTGCTGGCGCCGCTGTTCAGCCAGACTGCCGCCGCCGCGGACATCACCCTGCTCAACGTGTCCTACGACCCGACCCGTGAGCTGTACCAGGACATCGACGCCGCGTTCGCCCGCCAGTACAAGGCGAAGACCGGCGACACCGTGACCGTCAAGCAGTCGCACGGCGGTTCGGGCAAGCAGGCGCGCGCCGTCATCGACGGCCTGCAGGCCGACGTGGTCACACTGGCCCTGGCCTACGACATCGATGCTATCAGCGAAAAAGGTTTGATTGCGCCCGGCTGGGAGAAGCGCCTGGCCTACCGCAGCGCGCCCTATACCTCGACCATCGTGTTCCTGGTCCGCAAGGGCAATCCGAAGAAGATCCGCGACTGGGGCGACCTGGTCAAGCCGGGCGTGGCCGTCATCACCCCGAACCCGAAGACCTCGGGCGGCGCCCGCTGGAACCACCTGGCCGCCTATGGCTACGCGCTGCGCCAGCCAGGCGGTTCGCCGGCCACGGCCAAGGACTACCTGTCCAAGCTCTACAAGAACGTGCCGGTGCTCGACTCGGGCGCCCGCGGCGCCACCACCACCTTCGTCGAACGCGGCATCGGCGACGTGCTGCTGGCCTGGGAAAACGAAGCCCTGCTGGCCCTGCGCGAGCTGGGTCCGGACAAGTTCGAGATCGTCGCCCCGTCGATCAGCATCCTGGCCGAACCGCCGGTCGCCGTGGTCGACAAGAACGTCGACAAGAAGGGCACCCGCAAGGTGGCCCAGGCCTATCTCGAGTTCCTGTACACCGACGAAGGCCAGGACATCGTCGCCAAGAACTACTACCGTCCGGCCGTCGACAAGTTCTCGAAGAAGTACGCCTCGCAGTTCCCGAACGTGAAGCTGTTCCCGATCAGCGAACTGGGTGGCTGGACGCAGGCGCAGAAGGCGCACTTTGCGGATGGCGGCTTGTTCGACCAGATCTACCAGCCGGGCAAATAATCGCAATTCGCGGGCCGATTGTCGCACATGACACGGCCCGCTCTCCCCTCCTCCCGTTGATCCGTCGTCCCGGCGCAGGCCGGGACCCAAGTTTGTTCCGTACCCTCTAGCCTTTGCGGTACTGCCTAAGAAACTGGATCCCGGCCTTCGCCGGGATGACGGCTCATGCGTTAGCGGTCAGAAATCTGCTAGCAAATCTTTCCAGCAACTGCTTCCAACAAGCAACCGAAAACGCCGATTTTGCCAGCCGGGCTAGGATAGTGGCCGTTCATTAACCTGGCCTGTCCTCGCGGCCGGACGCCGCAGGCAGTCCTCTTCACCCCACCTTGAAAAGGATCACGTCATGGCAATCAGACTCCGGAAACTCCACGACCAGGTCATGGTCATCACCGGCGCCACCAGCGGCATCGGCCTGACCACCGCCCGCATGGCCGCCGCACGCGGCGCGCGCCTCGTGCTGGCCGCACGCAGCAAGGATGCGCTCGACGAACTGGCCGACGAGCTGCGCAGCCGCGGCGTCATGGTCGAAACCGTGGCGGCGGACGTCGGCGACATCGCCGATGTCGAGAAGATCGGCGACAAGGCGATCTCGCGCTTCGGTCGCATCGACACCTGGGTCAACAATGCCGGCATCTCCGTGTTCGGCCGCCTGGAAGAAGTCAAGCCGGAAGACCACCACCGCCTGTTCCAGACCAACTTCTGGGGCACCGTCAACGGTTCGCTGGAAGCGGTGCGCCGCATGAAGCACCGTGGCGGCGGCGCCATCATCAACGTCGGCAGCGAGGTGTCGGAACGTTCGATCCCGATGCAGGGCATGTATGCGTCCTCGAAGCACGCGGTGAAAGGCTTCACCGACGCGCTGCGCATGGAACTAGAAAAGGAAGGCGCGCCGCTGGCCGTCACCCTGGTGCGGCCGGCTGCGATCGACACCATGTTCGCGGTGCACGCCCGCAATTACATGGACAAGGAACCGGCGCTGCCGCCGCCGATCTACGCACCGGAAGTGGTGGCCGACGCCATCCTGTACTGCGCGGAAAATCCGAAGCGGGACGCCTATGCCGGCGGAGCCTCGAAGATGATTGCGGCCGGCTCCAAGCTGATGCCGGCGCTGTTCGACAAGTACATGAACGCCAGCATGTTCAAGCAGCAGAAATCGGACCGCCCCACCGCGCCGAACCGCCGCGATGCACTCTACAAGCCCGATCCATCGACCGAACTGCGCCAGCGCCAGGGCATGCCGCAGAACGTCCACGAGCGCAGCCTGTACACCAAGACCAGCCTGCGCGCCTCGCCGCTGACCACCGCGCTGGTGGCCGGCGGCGCACTGTTAGCCGCCTTCAGCGTTACGCGGCGGTTTAGTCGATAGGAAGTCGGTGTCCTCCTCGGTCAGCGGCAGATCGGGGATGGACACCACCTGGTCGGTGTCGATGTCGGCGCCGTCCTTCGCGACGTTGTCGCGCCCCGCGGCGGCACGCTCGCCGGTGCCGCCCATGTCGCTGTCGCCCGAGAAGTCGGCGTCGCCGACGTCCGGTCCGGCGGTGCCGCCCGCATGGCTTTCTTCCATGTCGGAGGTGGTGCCGTGGTCGAAGTCGAGCGTCTGGTCCGCATCCAGCGCCTCGGCAAAGCCGGGGCCGCCGACCACGTCGCTGCCGGTATCGGAAATGTCGCTCGGACCGAGGGAATCGATGCCGTGTCCCTTGCCGAGACTACGGTCTGGACGTTCAGGGAAGTTATCCGGATCAAGTGTGCTTGCGCCTGTCATGTTGCCTCCAAAACGGTAGTTGAACGTATCAAGTCTTGGAGACAGGCTACCGTTTTTTGCAACATCGCGTCGCCGTGCAGGGACGCGCGCATGCTCAGAAAGCGCGGCGCATCCCGAGGTTGATCGCTCCGCCGCCGCCGTTCCTGGTATTGGCATTCGGGATGCCGCTCTGGTGCCGGATGTGCGAATAGGCGGCGTAGAAATCGAGCCTGCGCGACACAGCATAGGTGGCGCCGATCGCGACCTGGCGCGCGTCGCGGTCGGCCGGGTCGCGGTCGTTCTTGCGGATGTAGGAAGCCAGCAGCGTGGTGCCGCGGCTGACCGGCACCGCCACCCCGGCCAGCACGTCACGGCTGTCGGTGGAAGGCACCGAGGTGATCCCGGCGCCGTAGGGATTGTCCGGATTGAACAGCGGCGAGTTGACCCAGCCGCGGCTGGCGCTGTAGGCGGCGTAAGCCGTGCCCCAGCTGAAGCGCATGTTGGCGGCGACGATGGCATTCCTGGCGGCCATGGTGATGTCGACTGGATTGATGCGGGTGACCTTGGCCACGTTGCGGTTCTGGTAGGCGGCGCGGATGGTCAGGGGACCGAGGTTGTAGCCGGCCGACATGCCCCAGGCGCGGCCCGAAGGCGAACCGTCGATGTCGCCCTTGCCCCAGGACGAGCCGGCGGTAAAGCCGTTGAATTCGCTCTGGTAGGTGACGCTGTCGGTGGTGCGGCGCGGCTCCAGGGCGCCGCTGCCGCTGGCGGCCAGGCCGCCGTGGAAGGGATCCCCCACATCGGACAAGGCCAGGAATTCGAGATCATACTGGCGTCCCTCGGTGAGCACCTGGGTCTCGGCAGTGCGGCGCTGCTCCTTCTCATGCACGGTTTCCACCGTGAAAATGGCTGGTGCATCGCCGGTGCGGGCAGACGCAGCGCTGCCGCCGGCTCCACCGGACGGTGCCGCGCATCCCTTGGCGCAGACAGTTTCCTTAGCAACCCCGGCAACGGTGCTCCCATCGGGCGCAGCCGCATTCTCGGCCGAGGCGCAAGCCGCGCTCGCTCCGAGCACGGCACATGCGACGATTGACATCTTCATGGCGTCATTCCCTCTTTGAAGCCATCATTCCCTTCTTTGCCAAGCTCATCTGTCTAGTAGCGCACATAAAACAGCAGCCGTGCATACAAATTGTGGAACGTCCGCACTGCATGCCTCGAGGCCGAACTTTTCGGCCTAGTTAAGGTTCTACACCGTGCAATGAGTGGGCACAAGAGGCTTTCACAAAACCAGAGGAGAGTCAGTGTCGTTTGTTGCCCAAGCGCCTTCCGAGGGGGACCCATGGGCAAGGGGCGGGGTGAAGAAAAGGCGTCCTGCGTTAACGAAACAGGGGATCAGTGCCAGCCGGCACTGATCCCCCATTCCCTTGCGCAGCGTTGGCTCGACCTAGCGTCGCAACTCCGCAAACGCGAGCGGCTCCCACTCCCGCAACGCCAGCAGCAAGCCGGTCCCGCAGCGCTGCGGTAGCGGCGCCGCCAGGCTTTCCTCGTGCAACTGCGCGAAGCGTGCCCGCAGCTGCCGCAGTTCTCCCTGCAGCTTGGCGCGCGCGCTTTCCGTGAGCATGCCGTGCACGAAATCCAGCGTGTCCCCTGGCTGCCCAAAGGCGCTGTCGATAAAGTCCGGCATGCCCTGCTCGCGGAAATACTGGCGGATCGGTCCGCCCGGCAGCCAGTCGAAATCGCGCGCCACGTTCAGGCGGATGCGGTTGCCCGGCAGGAGCGTGATCAAGGCCAGGCGATCCAGGCGCAGCAGCAGCTGCACGCATTCCGCTTCGCTCAGGCGGTACACCTGCAGCATCTGCGCCATGGTCCAGTGGTTCAGCGCGCACACCGCCACCAGCAGCAGGCGCGTGTCCGACACCAGTTCGCGTTCCTGCGCCGGGCTCAGGGTGCGCAGGCGCTGGTGGCCCTGCCCGGCTTCCTGCGCCAGCTCGGCCAGGGTCAGGCCGACCAGGGAGCAGATCTCGACCAGGCGCTCGAGGGTGAACTGCTCGCTGGCGAACAGGCGCTTGACGCTCGGTTCGGACAAGTCGAGCGCCTCGGCGACGTCGCGGTAGGTCTTGCCCTGCTGTTTCAGTTCGCGCTTGAGCGTGGCGATGAGTTGGGTGATCTCGGACATGCGCTGTGCAATGAGTAAGGATTCAGACAGTGGCCGCCAGCGCCACGCCGTTCTTGCCGGTGCGCTTGACCGCATACATCGCGTGGTCGGCGCGCGCCAGCCAGGCGTCCACGTCGGCCGGCTCCTCCGGGCGGTGCAGCGCGATGCCGATGCTGGCGCCCACGGTGACGGTGGCGCCGCGCAGCAGGAAGGGCGCCTTCAGGCGCTCGAGCAGCTTGCGCGCGGTGTCTTCGGCGTGGGCGGCGTCGGTCAGCATCTCCAGCACCACCACGAATTCGTCGCCTGCCAGGCGCGCCACGATGTCGGTCTTGCGCACGCCCTGCAGCAGGCGCTCGCCGAACTGGCGCAGCAGCTCGTCTCCCTCTTCGTGGCCATAGCTGTCGTTGACGGCCTTGAAGCCATCCATGTCGAGGAACAGCAGCGCGCACGGGCGTCCCACGCGGCGCGCCCGGCCCATCGCCTCCGGCAGGGCTTCCAGCAGCGCGCGCCGGTTCGGCAAGCCGGTCAGCGCATCGCGCAGCAGCAGCGCCTGCAGTTCGGCGGTGCGCTCGGCCACCGCCGCCTCCAGCCGCTCGTTCAGGGCCAGCAGCGCGTGGCGGTGCGCCGTCTCGCTTTTCACCAGGTCGCGCATGGTGCTCGACAGGATCTGCGTTTCCAGGAAACCGTCCACCTGCGGGATCGGCGGCGGCTCGCGGCCGGCTTCGGTGGCTTCGGTGACAAGTTGGATCGCCCTGCGCAGCTGCGCCATCGGGCGCGTGAGGCGGCGCGCCATGAGGGCGGCGGCCACGGCCAGCAGCAGCGCCAGCAGGAAGCTCCAGCCCAGCATGCGCTGTTTCAGGTCGACGGTGCCTTCCATCGCGCGGTCCTCGGTCTGGCGCACCAGCACGCTCCAGCGCAGCGAGGCCGGATCGAGCATGTCGCCGGTCTGGCTGTAGCCGGTCAGGTAGGCGCGGCCGTCCGGCCACACTTCGCGCAAGGATCCGGTCTGGCCCTTCTGCGCCAGGCGCAGGCTGGTGGTGTCGACCTTGGTCTCGACCAGGCCCTCGGGACCGAGGATGACGGTGCCGTCGTCGCGCACCACGAGGATCTCGGCGCCGTATTCGCGCAGCGCCGGCGTGAGCAGCTTGCGCGCATGGACGCGCGCCCACTCCCAGCTCATGTGCAGGCCGAGCACCGCGACCGGCTTGCCGCCGGCATCGAGGATCGGGCCGGAGGCGTCGACGAAGCGCCACGGATCCTGCCGGCGCGGCAGCATCTTCTCGAGCAGCACGGCCGGATGGTAGTCGCTGGCGTGCACGCCGCGCATGCCGGTGGCGAACCAGGGCCGCTTGCTGACGTTGGCCCCTTCCAGCATGCGGCCGGTGGAGGCGGTCACCTTGCCGTCCAGGTCCGCGATGCCGATCCAGGCGTAATCGGGGAAGGTGCGCTGCAGGCTTTCCAGCACCGCGCGCGTCTCGTCGGGGTTGCGGGCGTAGCGCAGCTGCGGCAGCTCGGCCAGCAGGCGGGTGTCGCCGGTGGCCTGCTCGATCACACGGTTGAGCGAGTCGCGCATCTGCCAGGAGAGCTGCTGCAGCCGCAACTGGGCTTCGTCGCCGGCCTGGCGCACGGCGAAATGGTTCACCAGCGCCAATTGCAGCGCGACCGTCAGCGCGACCGTGGCGCAGACGGCCAGGGTCATCAGGCTGGATAAACGCAATTTACCGAAGAAGCCGCTCATGAGGAATGATGGCGATGCCGTGGGGAAACCAAGCATTGTGCCACTTTCCTGTCAGAGAAGAAATACCTTAGTGCATCATTTGTTGCTGAGTTTGCTATTTTTGTCGCGGCGCAACAAATTACATAAAGATATTACACAGCATCGGCTGTCAAAGTGAATAGCTGGGCTACACTAGGCCGCATTATTCCATTGAGGAAAATAATCACATGAGCACGCAGATGGACCGCTTCCAGGAAATGCGGATCTTCGCGCGCATCGTCGAGCGCCGCAGTTTCACGCTGGCGGCCGAAGACCTGCAGTTGCCGCGCGCGACGGTGACCAATGCCATCAAGCGGCTGGAAGCGCGCCTGGCCACGCGCCTGCTGGAGCGCACCACCCGCGTGGTGGCGCCGACCCTGGACGGCCAGGCCTACTACGAGCGCTGCGTGCGCCTGCTGGCCGACCTGGCGGAGATGGAGAGCGTATTCAGTCACGCCGAACCCGCCGGACTGCTGCGCGTGAACTTGCAGGCCACCCTGGCGCGGCTGGTGCTGGCGCCCGCCCTGCCCGCCTTCCTGGCGCGCTACCCGGGCATCGTGCTGCAGATCGGCGAAGGCGACCGCCTGGTCGACCTGGTGCGCGAAGGGATCGATTGCGTGCTGCGCGTGGGGAACCTGCAGGATTCGTCGATGGTGGCCCGGCAGGTGGCGCAACTGACGCAGCTGACCTGCGCCAGCCCGGCCTACCTCGCGCGCCACGGGCGTCCCGCGCAGCTCGATGACCTGGAGCGCCACCTGGCGGTGCACTACATTTCGTCGGCCACCGGCCGGCCCTACCCGCTCGAATTCACGGTGGGCGGCGAAGTACGCCAGGTCCTGCCGCCGGCAGCCGTGAGCGTCAGCGGCGCCGACATGTACACCGCGACCGCAATCGCGGGCCTGGGCATCGTGCAGGTGCCGCGCTACCGCATCGAGCACGAACTGCGCAGCGGCCAGCTGGAAGCGCTGCTGCCGGCCCTGGCGCCGCCAGCGCTGCCGGTCTCGGTGCTGTATCCGCAAAGCCGCCAGCTCTCGCCCCGGGTGCGGGTGTTCGTGGATTGGGTGACGTCGGTGTTCGCAGGCTTCCCCGGCCTTCAGGCGGGCCAGGGAAGCCTGGCAGCATCAGTTGCCGAAGTAGCGTCCCGGGCGATGCCAGGCCATGACCATGCTGCTCATGGCGATCGCGCTCAGGGACGACCAGCCGACCAGTTGCGGGGAGACGATCGCCAGTGCGGCCAGCAGGATCACGCCGTCGATCAGCACCTGCGTGCGGCCGGCATTGATCGCGTACTTCTTCTGCAGCCACAGGGTGACGATACCGGTACCGCCCACGCCGGCGCCATGGCGCGCCAGCGCCAGGATGCCCATGCCGCAGAAGGTGCCGCCGCCGAGCGCCGCCACCATCGGGTGGATGTGGCCGATCACCAGGCCGCTGGGCATCAGCTTGAGCATGGCCATGATCAGGACACTGCCGACCAGGGATTTGATGGTGAAGCGCGCGCCCATGAACAGGTAGCCGAACAGGAAGAACGGCAGGTTGATGAGCATGAAGAGCAGGCCGACCGAATGGCCGGACAGGTAGGACACCAGCAGCGAGATGCCCGCCACGCCGCCCGTGATCAGGCCCGCGGCCTGCAGCAGCAGCACGCCCATGGCGACGAACAGCACGCCCACGGTGATGCCGTAGACGTCATCGAACAAGGTATGCGGCTTGACCACTGTCGGACGGCTCGCCTGTACCGGTTGCGACTGCAGGGCGCCCTGCATCATCGCACCACCGCTGCACGAACGGCGACAGAACCCAGGGCGCTCGGGCGCTGGGAAGTATTCGGGCCGGACAGGGGTCGAAGCTTCATTTTCCTCACAGTTCTCAGGGCTGGAACGATCGCAAGATCGGGGAAAGTGGACGTTACTGCTGTGTATAGCCCCTTATTATGTCGCATGTTGCAACGCAATGTAAGTGCGTAAATTCACATGTCGGTCATTCGCGCTGCGAATATCAGGCTGGAGAGGGGCGTCGCGGAGAGAATGGGAAGCGGCCGCACCAGGCCGCTTCCCTTTGCTGCTTATTTATAGAGCACGCCAGGCAGCCACATGCCGATGGCCGGGAAGGTGTACAACAGGATCACGCCGAGCACCTGCAGGCCCATGAAAGGCAGCATGCCCAGGAAAATCTGGTTCAGCGTGACGTGCGGCGGCGACACGCCCTTCAGGTAGAAGGCCGACATGGCCACCGGGGGCGACAGGAAAGCCGTCTGCAGGTTCATCGCCACCAGCAGGCCGAAGAACAGCGGGTCGATGTTGAAATGCGCCAGCAGCGGCACGAAGATCGGCATGAAGATCACGATGATCTCGGTCCACTCGAGGGGCCAGCCGAGCAGGAAGATCACGACCTGGGCCAGGATCATGAACTGGATCGGGGTCAGGTTCATGCCCAGCACCCAGTTATTGATGATCTCCTGCCCCCCGAGCAGCGCGAACGCGGCCGAGAAAATGCTGGAACCGACGAACAGCCAGCACACCATGGCCGTGGTCTTGGTGGCCAGGTGGGCCGACTCGCGCAGCAGCCTGAAGTTGAACCTGCGGTAGGCGATCGCCAGGATCAGGCCGCCGAAGGCGCCCATCGCCGCCGCCTCGGTCGGCGTAGCCAGCCCGAACACAATGCTGCCCAGGACCGCCAGGATCAGGATCGCGAGCGGAAACAGGGAGCCGAGCAGCATCTTGAAGATCTCGAGCCGGGCAAAGGTGAACAGCAGGTAGAACACCGCCATCGCGGCCGCCAGCACCGCCAGCGTGATCCAGAAGCCAGTGGACGCCGGCTTGGCGACCGGGTCGGCGGATGCGGGCGTCGGGATCGCGGCCGTAGCTTGCGGCGCCGGCGCCGCGGCGGCTGCGGCGGGGGCGTCGGTCGGCGGTTCGGCCAGTCCGCCTTCGACCGGCGGCTCTTCCAGCCCACCGGCATCAACGCCTGATGCGGAATCGAAGTCCTGCTGGGCGCCCATCTCGACCAGCTGCGTGGCGGGCGCTTCCGGCGCCGTCGCGATCCGGTAGCTGATGCCCATGATGGCAACGAAAGCCAGCGCCGGCAGCAGCGCGACGAACAGGTTGGTGGCGAGCGTGCGCTGGGTCCCGTTCGCGCCCTTGAAGGAGCGCAGCAGGCCGGGCACCGCCATCCGGTGGTAGGCGCCGGGGATCGCATCAAGGTAGGCCGGCAGCGCCACCACGCGCTCGTGCGCCGGCAGCGGCGGCGCCATGCTGGGCTTCAGCTTGGCGATCAGCAGCACGTAGCCGACGTACAGCGCCGCCAGCATGATCCCGGGGAAGAAGGCGCCCGCATACAGCTTGACCACCGAAACCCCGGCCGTCGCCCCGTACACGATCAGCAGCACCGAGGGTGGAATCAGGATCCCCAGGCAGCCGCCGGCCGTGATGCAGCCGGCCGACAGCTGCGTGCTGTAGCCAGCCTTGAGCATGGCCGGCAGCGCCAGTAGTCCCATCAGGGTCACGACCGCGCCGACGATGCCGGTGGCGGTGGCGAAGATGGCGCAGGTGACGATGGTGGCCACCGCCAGCGAGCCGGGCACGCGCGCCATCGCCAGGTGCAGGCTTTTGAACAGGCGCTCGATCAGGTTGGCCCGCTCCACCAGGTAGCCCATGAAGATGAACAGCGGGATCGAGATCAGGACGTCGTTGGCCATCACGGAATACGCCCGCTGCACCATCAGATCGAGCGTGAGCTGCACCGCCTGGCCGGGGTCCTGGCTGTGGAAGGCGAACCAGGCAAACAGCACCCCCATGCCCATCAGTGTAAAGGCGGTGGGGAAGCCGAGCATGATGGCGACCACCACCAACGCCAGCATCAAGAGCCCCAAGTGGCCGTTGCTCATGTCGGCGGGGGCCGGCATCAGGGCGAACAGGGCGACCACGATCGCCACCAGTATCGACAGGCCGAACCAGATTTCCTTCCTCATGCCCTGCCCTCCCCGGTTGCACCCTTGACCTGCGCCTTGAGCTGGTCGACGTCGACTTCCTCGACGTCCGGCTCGCGCGCCGGCCATGCGCCATTCTTCAGGCAGACCACGCAGCGCACGATCTCGACGAAGCCCTGCAGCAGGAGCAGCACGCCGGCGAAGGGAATCACCATCTTGAAGGGATACAGCGGCGGGCCGTTGGCGGTGAGCGTCGAATGCTCGCGGATGGCGAAGGACTCGGCGGCATAGGTATAGCCAGCCCAGACCAGCGCCACCACGCCAGGAATGAAGAAGACGAAGTACAGGATCAGGTCCAGGCCGGCCTGCAGGCGTGGCGGGAAGAAGCTGTACAGCACGTCGCCGCGCACGTGGCCGTTCTTGGCCAGCGTGTAGGCCCCCGCCATCATGAAGGCGGCGCCGTACATCATGATCATCAGGTCGAAGGCCCAGGGATTGGGCGTGTTCAGGGCGTAGCGCGCAAAGACTTCCCAGCTGATGAGGAAGGTGAGCGCGACGATCAGCCAGGAGAAGGCCTGGCCGACCCAGCTGCTGACCCGGTCGACAAAAAACAGAACGTTTTGCATGGAGCTGCTCCGGTCACGACGACGAAAGTTGCTACGACGACGTAGGGTGGGCGGGTCTCCCGCCCACGCGGTCATTGGTGGCGGCAAGATCGTCGCGCACGAGAGCGGAGCCTTGCGTATCACCGCGTGGGCGGCAAGCCGCCCACCCTACAAAAGCACTTACGCCTTTTTCGGCGGAGCCCCCTTGCGACCGAAGTAGTGGTTGTAGGCCATCCGGCGCGGATTGTTGGTGTCCATGTCCCACTTCATCGCGCGCTCGGCAAAGGCACGCATCGAGGCCTCGACTTTCTTGAATAGCGGATTGTCGGCGCCCTTCTTGGCCACCACCTGGTCCCACACCGCGAGCTGCGCCTGCAGCACCGAGTCCGGCGTCTTGTAGAACTTGACGCCGTTCTGGACCTGCATGCCGGCGTAGTCCTTGGAATAGCGGTCGACCGCCTTCCACGACATGTCGGCGGACGCCGCCTCGACGGCATTCTCGATGATCGCCTTCATCTTGGCCGGCAGCGCGTCGTACTTGGTCTTGTTGAAGGTGATCTCGAACTGCTCGGAGCTTTGGTGGAAGCTTTGCAGCATGCAGATCTTGGAGACGTCCGGGAAGCCCAGCACGCGGTCGGAGCTGGCGTTGTTGAATTCGGCGCCGTCCAGCAGGCCGCGGTCCATGGCCGGGACGATCTCGCCGGCCGGCAGCGCATTCACCGCCGCACCCATCGCCGTGAACATGTCGATCGCGAGGCCATTGGTGCGGAACTTCAGGCCCTTCAGGTCGTCGACCTTGCTGATCGGCTTCTTGAACCAGCCCAGCGGCTGGGTCGGCATCGGGCCGGTGAGGAAGGACACGACGTTGGCGCCGATGGACTTGTACAGCTCGGCCAGCAGCTGCTTGCCGCCGCCGTACTTGTGCCAGGCCAGCACCATGTTGGCGTCCATGCCGTAGGCCGGACCCGAGGTCCACAGCGCGATCGCGCTCTGCTTGCCGTAGTTGTAGCCCATGACGCCGTGGCCGCCGTCGAGCGTGCCCTTGGAGACCGCGTCGAGCAGGCCGAAGGCGGGAACGACGGCGCCGGCGGGCAGCACCTCGATCTTCAGTTCGCCGCCGGTCATGTCGTTGACCTTCTTGGCGAAGTCGAGGGCGTATTCGTGGAAGATGTCCTTGCTGGGCCAGGTGCTCTGGAAGCGCATCTGCTTCGGTGTCTGCGCGGTGGCGATCATCGGGACCGCGAGGGTGGCCCCGGCGGTGCCGGCGGCTGCGGTGCCGAGGAATTTACGGCGGTTGGATGCTGGCTTCTTTGAATCGTCGTTACGCTGCTTCATCGTCTGTCTCCATTGTGGTTTTTTACGAGGATGAACCGGAACACGTACAACTGCGGACTTTGAGGGATCTCCTTTTTACGAGTATTGACACGCCGTCACGCAGGATGGGCTTGTTTCCTTACGGATTACTTACACGGGGCTTACACAGTAGCGTTTCCCAGGCGCCGTTCACAGTGAGCGCCTTGCCCGTGCTACCCAACATGAATGAGTTCGCGTATTTCCTGCCACATACATACCATTCTCCTTGCTATTAAAATAATTTCCAATAAATAATGCTGTTCCATTTCTTATAGCGTAAATAGTTGGGAGATCGCTCGTGGCAACAGCATGCAAAGCCGGTGCAATCCTTTCCTTGGCCTGGGCGGCATTGGCTTGGCCGGCGGCATCCGCCGCAGCCGATGATGTCGGCGCCATCGTCCGCGTCACGGGTGTCACCAGTCCGCGCCTCGCCCTGTATGAGCGCGCCAGCAACGACAGCAAGCTGAAGGATCTCGACAAGGAAGGCGTGAAACTGCCGCTCGACGTCTTCGATACGGCCGACGAGGATCGCTTCCTGAAAGTGAAAATCGATGGCGACAGCGTCTGGGTCAAGAAGTCGCAAGTCAGCGTCCTGCGCGCCATCAGTGCCGGCTGCCTGGCGCAGACGGCAGCGCCGGTGCTCGGCGGGGGCATCCGCGGAGGCAACCGCGGTTGCGGCAAATGATGCGGCCGGGCCTGCGGGCAGTGCTGCTGGTAACCGCGACGATGCTTGCGGCTACCGCCCATGCGCAGGAAAACGCGGAACCCGCTGCCGGCAACTTCTTCACCCGCCTGTTCGCATCGAACGACAAACCGGTGCTCGCCAAGTTGACTGGGCAGCCCTTCAAGCCGTCGAGCCAGGCCATCGGCGCCGACCGCGACCTGCTCAACCAGCGCGCCAGCGGCTATGGCCTGATCGCTTCGGACAGTCTCGAGGCCTACGCCAACGGCGTGCTGGAGAAACTCAAGGCGCAGGCGGGCATCCCTGGACTGCCCGGCAAGGTCTACCTGTCGGCCACCGACGACCTGGCTGCCGTCACGACGGCCGACGGCAACATCTACATCGGCTATCGCTGGTTCGAGAACCTGAATGCGGCGAGCTTCAAGTACGGACAGGAAGACACCCTGGCGGCCCTGCTGGCGCATGAACTGGCTCACATCGCCCTCGGTCACCACAACAGCGATTTCCTGGCGAACGCCGGCAAGTGGCTGCAGCGCTACTATGCCCAGGGGATGGCGATCAAGACCGCGCTCGACCAGAAGCTCCAGGGCACGATTGCCCTGCCCGAGCGCGCGACCAACAACCTCAGGAAGATGCAGTACATGGTCGAGATCATGGACGGCATGCTGCATCCCGCCTGGAAGCGCGGCCAGGAAGAAGAGGCCGACGCCTTCGCCGTGGACCTGACACGGGCGGCCGGCTATTCCTATCAGGAAGGCGTCAAGCGCTTCCTCGAACTGAACAGCAGCGCCGAACTGGTGCAGAAAGAACGCGACGACGCCCGCCTCAAGACCATGCGCGACGACGTCGAGTCCTCGCTCAAGGAAGGCAAGATCGACGCCGCCATCAACGGCATCGCCGGCCAGCTCGGCGAACAGTTGCAGGGCATGCTGACCGCGACCCATCCCGACCCGGCGGCGCGCCTCGCCAAGGTGTCGAGCTACGTGGCCAAGCACTATCCCGCCGACTGGTACGAGGACGCCCAGGCGCCGGTGTCGACCGACTACCGCAAGGTGGCGCTCGACAAGCGCAATGTCGAGCTCTTCGAGATGTACAACAACGCCTTCCAGCTGGAGAACCTGTACTCCAGCATGAAGCCGGACGACATGAGGGCGGCCATCACGCTCGGCGACAAAATCACGCGCAAGATCGGCCTCGCGCACGTGAACCGCAACAACTGGCTCCTGTTTTACGGGTATGCCCGGGCGGTGCGCTATTCCAGCGCACTCGCTCCCGAGGTCGCGAGCGCCATGCTGCCTCCCGCGCCCGCCAGAAAGGGCAGGAAGGCCAAGGCCGCTCCTCCGGTACCGAGCGACCCGTCGGCGCAACTCGCGCTGCGCGCCGACGAGCTCGAACAGGCCCTGATCGCGAGCGAGGCAGCCATGAGCTTCAAGCCTTACGAGGACAGCATCAAGCTCGCCCTCGAAACCGGCAAGCGCGACCGCGCCCTGCAGCTGCTGGCAACGACCGACAAGAAATTTGAACTGGCGCGCAGCACCCTGCCGAAAACCATCGGCCTGTACGCCCGGGCCAACGAGTCCAAGCGGGCAAGCGAACTGGTGACGTACTGCCATACCACCTATATCGATATGCGTGACGAATGCAATAAGGCGAGCGTCGTCAAATGAGCGGACTGTCGCTGGTGAAGACCGCATCGACGGAGGAAGACCGCAGCGGTTTCTGGCGCCTGCTGGCGATCTACGTGGTCCTTGGCCTGGCCTGCGCCTACCTGTCGCAATGGATGCCGGCGGCGGAAGGCGCCAAGCGGGTGATGACCCGGATCTGGGGACCGATCCTGACGGACAGCTACCCCACCACCGGGCGCGACCGGATCACGGTGATGGTGATCGATGACCAGGACCTCGCTGCCTACGGTGAGGTCTGGCCGGTGCCGCTCGGCTTCCACGAGAGGCGCCTGCGCGAGCTGCTCAACTACCAGCCGCGGGCGGTCTTCTTCGACATCATCTTCCTCGACGACCGCAAGGATCCCGACCTGGCCGGATTCATCGACGCGGCCTGCGCAGCGCGCGTGGCCGGTGTCCCAGTCTTCATCGGCTCCTTCGGCAGCGCCGGATTGACGGCATCCCGAACCGAGCGGGCGATGCTGGATCGCCGGGTCGAGGTGGCGGGCCGCCAGCTCCCCTGCATCGAGGCGGCCTACCTGAACCTGCGGATCGACGGCTACGACCAGTCGGTGTGGGAGTACGATCTCGACGTTCCTGCCACGGGCGGCGCCGGCGCGCGCCCATTCCCGTCGCCGGCCGCGCGCCTTTACCAGTTGGACCACGTGCTGGCGCCGGCAGTAGCGGCCGAGCCGATGGCGCTGGTGTGGGGAACCGCCAGCGATCCGCGCAACCTCGAATGGCTCAACAGCGACGTGCGGCCGGGCGGTCCCGGCGCCCCATGCTCCGCCTCATGGCACTGGACGCGCCTGTCGCCGATCGGCAAACCGAGCGATCCACTCTGCCCCTACCAGCAGCAGCTGCCGGTGCGCACGCTCAAGCGCGTGCACGGGCTCGACGAGGATGGGCTGGCTGATGCCATCCGTGGCAAGTACGTGATCTACGGCACCCATTTGCAAAGCAATGCCGACGTGATCCTCTCTCCCTACCACGGCAGGATCCCCGGCCCCTTCCTGCATGCCATGGCGCTGGACAACCTGCTGTCCTTCGACGGCGCGCCGAAGACCGGCGGTGATTTCGGCCAGCCATGGTGGGGGCTTGCAAGCCTGTTCACCGTGCTGGCGGTACTGGTGATTTCGGCGGTGATCGCCGCCAAGCTGGCGTTCGACCTGCCGGAGCGAGTCCGCAAGCGGGTCGCAAGACGCCTGGCCGGTTGGCAACCGGGATGCTCCCGCTACGACAACGCGTGGCAGGCCGGAATGGGGCAACTGGCGCTCGCCTTCAAGCTTGGCATCGAACGCCTGGCGCCGCACCTGCTTCTGGCGACGATCTATGCGGTGGTCATCCTGGCGCTGGTGGGCGTGAGCTACTACTGGTTTGCCCTGGGGCCGCTGGTGTGGATCGAATTCGTCCTGTTCCCGATCGGAATGGAATTCCTGCATCTGGGCGACAGGTTCGATGCCGCCCTCAAGGAGGCCTTGGCCTACCTGCGACGCGCCAGATCGGCCGTACTCGCCGCGGGGCACGCGACTTCCGCGCCTGCGGACAGTGACGATGAACCCATGCAGGCCTGAGTCGGCGCGCCGATAAAGTTTTCGTATGCACAACAAATTGTAGATAGACAATTGATTAATTAGCAATGTAAGATTGCAAAATTGTCAGCATCATGTCCAATATGCATTTGTCGCCGCTCTTACAACAACGCATTTCGCTGCTTCGTTTTCTCATGATTTTCGGGGTGGTGTTGTTGCATACGCCACCTTACGTCCGGCTCGAGGATGTCGGCACGGGTCCATTCGATTTCGTGGTGGCCTTGTGCCAGCATGCGATCTTCCGCACCAGCGTCCCGGTTCTCACTTTCATTTCCGCATACCTGCTGTTTCGCGCCGGGCTCGACCTCCGTCCTGTCGAACTGTTACGCAAAAAATCCCGGTCGCTGCTGCTGCCTTACCTGGTGTTCAATCTCGGCGTACTGGCGGGCTTCCTGCTGGTCAGGGAAATGCTCGGCGTGACGACGCCGGCTGTATCCCACACAGGTCTGGCAGGGTGGCTGAACGTCGCCTTCGGTCTCGCAGGCCCGCCAATCAATTACCCTTTGAACTTCCTGCGCGATTTGCTGGTCCTGATGCTGCTTGCGCCCCTGTTCGGCTACCTTTTGCGCAAGACGCCCTTCCTGGGGCTGATCCTGGTCCTGCTGGTGTTCTACAACAATCTCGACGGCCCGCTGGTGATGCGCGATGTGATGGGTCCGGTCTTCTACCTGGGCGGGCTGGCCGCGGTGCTGAAATGGGACATGGAAGCCCTGGACCGTTTCGCACCTGCCTTGCTTGCGGTATTTTTCGCCTGCTGCGCTGCGGTCGTGTACTTCAAGATCATCAATACCAATTACCTGCGCCTGGTGGCGCCGGTACTGGTGTGGCCCGCCGCATCCCTGCTGGTACCCACGGCGTTCGGGCAATGGCTGGCCCGGATGGGCAAGTACAGTTTCTTCCTGTTCCTCGCGCATGCGCCGATCCTGGTGGGTGTCAATCTGCTGTACCGCCGCTTCGGCGACGTCGTCCCCTACCCGCTCTATTGGATCATGGCGCCGGTGATCGTCACCCTGATCGTGGTTGGTCTGTATGCGCTGGCGATGCGCTCCATGCCCGGTATATTCTGCACGCTGATCGGAAAGGGCCGGCCGGCCGAAATCAGCTCCGACAAGGCAGTACCTGCTATCCACCCCGCACACGAACTGGGCGACGTGGTCAAGGTCTGAGCCTGCAGCGCCCAGCCGATTGGCACGCATTTTGCTTTTTGGAAAGAATTCTTTTCATGAGCAGAACATGGACCACGAAGCAACCGAGCAGCTTGTCGACACCCTCCTGCCCTGCATGCCCGACGTCGCACAGCGCCAGGCGGCGCTGCACGAGCTGCACCAGACCTGGCGCCTGATCGAGGCCTCGGCCAAGATGAATTGTCCGTCGGAGGCTCGCCTGCTGCTGCCGGCGGTACTGGCCACCCGCACCGATCTGGTGCAGCTGGAACGCGACCTGGTCGCCAACATGGTGGCCGAAAAGGTGCGCCAGGTGCTGGGCGAGGCCGCCACCCGCGCGCAGTACGCGCTCGATCTCCTGGTGCGCAACCTGTTCGAGCGCACCGCCGATGTCGGTTTCCTCGCGGTCGACCTCGACCTGTGCCGCTTCGCCGCCGGCCAGAGCACCGACCGCGCCGCGGCGCAACGGCGCCTGGCGGCCTACCGCGACAAGTACACGGTATATGACGATATCCTGCTGCTCGCGCCGGACGGCACGATGCTGGTGCGGGCGGCTCCCGACGCACCCCTCTCGTGCAGCAGCGACCCGCTGGTAGCCGCGACCCTGGCCGCGCCGGGCTACCTCGAGACCTTCCGTGCCAGCGACCTGCGCCCCGGACAGGAGCGCGCGCTGCTGTATTCCCAGGCCATGCGCCACCCGGAGTCGGGCGCCGTGACCGGCGTGCTGTGCCTCAGCTTTCACTTCGCGCACGAACTTGCCGCCGTCTTCGCCGCCTACGGCGATCCCGAGGGACGCGCCAACATGCTGCTGCTCGACGCCGACGACCGTGTGATCAGCAGCGCCGATCCGCTCTGGATCGCGCCCGGCGTCCGGGTTCCGGTCAACCTGGAAGCCACGGCGGCGCCGCGCCTGTTTGCCGGCCGCGAATACCTGGTGAGCACCCTGGCGTCAGGCGGCTACCAGGGTTATCCCGGTCCGCCGGGCTGGAAGACGCAGGTCATGGTGCCGCTCGACCTGGCCTTCCGCCGTCCACGCCGCGATGCGGCGTCGCAGCTGGCGCCCGAGATGCTGCAAGGGCTGTTGTCGCATGCGCGCAGCTTCAACCCGGCGCTGCATGCCTTGATGTCCTCGGTAACCGGCGCGACCCAGGCCATCAAGCGCATCGTCTGGAACGGCAAGGTCACCAGCATCCGCACCGGCAGCGATGGTGCCGGCGACACGCGGCGCCTGAACCCCGTGCTCGACGAGATCACCGAGACCGGCGAGCGCAGCGACGCGGCCTTCTCGCAATCGATCGAAGGCCTGTACCAGACCGTGCTGGCATCGAGCCTGCAGGCCGCCGCATTCACCGCGCAGCTGTTGGTCGACATGCTGGATCGCAGCCTGTACGAGCGTGCCAACGATTGCCGCTGGTGGGCCCTGGCCGGACCGCTGCGCCAGGCACTCGCAACCACGGACGCTGGCCAGCAGCGCGTCCAGATCGGCGCCCTGCTCGCCCACATCAATGGCCTGTACACCGTGTACAGCCGCCTTGTGGTGTACGACCGCCACGGATGCATCGTGGCCGCGACAGGCCCGCAGGACCTTGTCGGCAGCCACATCGCCGACGACACCCTGCGGGCCGTGATGGGCCTGCGCAGCGAGTCGGATCATGTTGCCGAAACCTTCGGGCCGTCGCCGCTGTATGACGGCCGCCCGACCTTCGTCTACCACGCCGCGATCCGCCACCCCGAGCATGATGCGAACGTCATCGGCGGTATCGGCATCGTCTTCGACAGCGCTGTCGAACTGCGCAACATGCTCGACGGCGGCGTGGCCGGACGCGCCGCCATGCAGGCCTTTTTTGTCGAGCCAGGCGGGCGGGTGCTGTCCGGGACGGACGCCGGCTACCCGGCAGGCGCGGTACTGGCGCTGGACGCAGACCTGTTCGACACGGCGGCGCAGCATGGCCGCGCAGCGCGCATCGTCGTGCATGACGGCCAGTACTGCGTCGCTGCATGCGCCAGTGCGCAGGGCTACCGCGAATTCCGGACGATCCCTGGTCGCGAACAGCCCGTGTTCTCGGTCGTGCTGCAATCCTTCGGCCCGGTGCGCTCGCAGGCCGAGCTGGCACGATCAAGCCAGGTGCGCGTACGCACCGAGCACGAACAAGGGCGTGACTATGCCCTGTTCCTGGTCGACGGCGCGCTGATGGCGCTCGATGCCGCTGCCGTGGTCGAGGCAGTGCCGTTCGCGCGGGTCAAGCGCGCCCCTGCTTCCAGCGGTGCGATCGGCATGCTCGATGCCGGGCCGGACCAGGGCCGGCGCCATTTCGTGTGGGTGTTCGACCTGGCGCGCATGGTGTCGGGCCGGGAGCGCGCGTGGCCTCTCGATGGGCAGGTGATCCTGGTGCGTTATGGCGCGGGCACGATCGGCTTGCTGGTGGACGATGTGCACTCGGTGCAGCGCTTTGCGCCCGAGGTACTGAGCGCGTTTGGCGCGCCGGCTGCGGCAGGCTTGACCGCCGGTCTGATCAAGGCGAATGGCGGCGAACTGCTGATCCAGGAGATCAGTACCGAGCGACTTCTCGCATGGATGCGCGCTGCAAGGACAGTAGTTGACGAGCAGCGCACGGGGTGAAGCCGCAATCCATTTTTTGCCTAGAATAAGTGGTCGCCACCGCTTCCTTATCGGAACTCTTGTCCTCCGGCCCAACTATCTCAACGTAATCTGAAGTTCGTCCAAAATACTTCTACGCCTTGGCTTGTTTAGCTACATGGACTTTCCAGTGAGCTGAGGACAAGCACAACCGCCAAAATTGCTGACCCATCACTGTGTCGAGGCAGGAGTGATCGCAAGCCCTGCACAGCGCAGGATCGCGGCACCGTACATTTGTGCGTGCCTTCATTCTTACCTCGAGCCACAGCGATGAGCTGGGCGACGGGCGCCGCATGGAGCGCACCAGTGCGGTCATACAGGGTGCCGCACTACATGCGCTCGATGAGCCTCTGCAGATGCTCCAACCGGTTCTCCGGGAGCTTACCCACTCGCGCATCAATAAAAAATTTATTTAAATAGTTCACGCACTTATAAACAAATTTGCTTATGCTGTCTATTTTGGCAAAACAACACCGGCTACGTTGAGACAAAGTACGTCGTTAGGTGACTCAAGCAGCAAGGAGCGACGTCCAAGGAACGGACAAGCACTTGAATGCCTACCTGAACGGCGAGCAGACAATCCTGCTAACGCATCAAAGCAAGAAACTCAGAACCGCCTTGTCGAGAAAGCAAAAAACAACTGAAACTCAAGTGAGGTAAACCTCGAAAGGGATTTCCGCACAACAACGCAACTTAGCATTACTGAATACTGACTGAATTTGTTATGGAGGGCATATGAAATACCCAGCGACCTTTACCCCTGCCGACGAAGGCGGGTTCGTCATCAAGTTCCGCGACATTCCCGAGGCGCTTACGCAGGGCGATGACGAGGCCGAAGCGCTTTTAATGGCAAGAGATGCACTTACCACGTCGATAGACTTCTATTTCGAAGATCAGCGCAAAGTCCCGCCGCCGTCGAAAGTCCAAGAGGGCGTGCGCTTGGTTTCACTTCCGCTCATCGTGTCGGCGAAGATTTTGCTACTCAACGCCATGCTCGACCGCAAGGTAAGGCCGGCGGATCTAGCCCGCCTAATGGGCATCAAGCCCCAGGAGGTCAACCGCATTATCGACCTAAGCCATAACACGAAGATTGACACAATCGCCGATGCCATGGCGGCACTCGGGTGCGAGCTTGACGTCGTCTCGAGCCGATGACGCAAAACATCACTCGGCGGGGCGTATGCTTAGTAGGTAAGTTTACGTCGGGAAGTTTGACATGGAAAAATCCGCGATTTGGTAAACCTCTGAAATTAATAGATATATTCAAGTGGCATATGTTTTGCTTAATACTTGGAACGAAAACACGGGAGATTCCATGAAAAAAACTATTCTTGCGTTAGCTGCTGGTTCCGCCCTATTTACCTTAGCCTTCTCTGCACGCGCAGATGTGATCTACGAATGGAAGGCAACCAACAACGAAGTCCCGCGCGAGTTCGGCCTCCGATTCGTTTTCGCAGACCAGGTTGTCCAAAGCGGGACGTTCAACTTTAAGGTGACTACGAATAATCCATATTACGGCGACCCCACGTCGGGCTTGATATCGATGAACTACTTTGGCGTAACGTACAGGCCTCGTGAACAGGGAGCAGGCTACAAAAACATCGACATAAACTTACAGTTCGGTCATTGGAACATTGAATCGGGCTACATCCGCGGGCTCGATGAATATTTCCAGTTTGACGTTAGCGGCAGCGCTGGCCTGTGGACCATTACGGATGCCAGAAGCGATGGCCTGCTTTGGGGTCATGGCTGCGCTCAATACCCCGGCGCTGGTCTTCCTGCGCACGGGGAGTGCCACGGCGCCCAAGGCGAAATCCGTAGAGTTCCAGAGCCTTCGTCACTAGCACTTTTGGGCTTAGGCGCGTTTGGGGTAGCTGCCACGCGTCGGTGGAAACAAAGCAAAAAGCCCGCTGACCTTCTGGGACGGCGCGCTACGATCCAAGGTTATCTGCCAAGTGAGCGGCAGTGATTGCGGAATAGAGCGTTTGGCGCCGATCGCGCGCGACGAAGTAGTGGGGTTGCGGAAATCGTTTCCGCAACTGCCTAAATTCGGAGCTAATTTCTAGTCGAAAACCGCTGTGACTAGAAACAACAAAGCCCTTTCAATTGAAAGGGCTTATTGGCGGAAGCGGTGAGATTCGAACTCACGAACGGGTTCCCCCGTCGGCAGTTTTCAAGACTGCTGCCTTCAACCACTCGGCCACGCTTCCTAAGAGGAAGCCGCATTATACAGAAATCATCAGTGCGAGCGAAGGAAATCAGGCCACCAGCAGCCAGTTCTCACGCAGGCTGCGCTCGAAGTCCGCCGCCGGCAGCGGCTTGCTGTACAGGTAGCCCTGCACCTCGTCACACCCCGACGTCCGCAGGAAGGCCAGTTGCTCCAGCGTCTCCACCCCTTCCGCGATCACGCGCAAGCCAAGCTGCTGGGCCATGCTGACAATCGTCCCCGCAATCGCGCAATCGCTCTGGTCCTCCGGAATCCCGGTCGTGAACGAGCGGTCGATCTTCAAGGTATCGATCGGGAAGCGCTTCAGGTACGACAGGCTCGAATACCCGGTGCCGAAATCATCGAGCGACAGCGCCACGCCCAACTGGTGGATGTCGTCCATGATCGCCGTCACGCGCTCGAAGTCGTGCATCAGCGTGCTCTCGGTGATCTCCAGCTCGAGCCAGGACGCATCCAGCTGATAGCGCGCCAAGGTATCGGCCACGCGCCCCGGCAGCGAAGGCGTGAACTCGCGCGCCGACACGTTCACCGCCAGGCGCATCGGCTCGATGCCCGCCCGCTGCCAGATCGCAGCCTGGGCACAGGCCTGCTCCAGTACCCACTCCCCTACCTGCACAATCAGTCCCGTGCTCTCAGCGAGCGGAATGAATTCCCCCGGCGGCACGATGCCGCGCTCCGGATGCACCCAGCGCACCAGCGCTTCGGCGCCGACGATGCGGTCGGTGCCGATCTCGAACTTGGGCTGGTAGTACAGGGTCAGTTCGCCGTTCCCCAGCGCGTGGCGCAGGCCGGATTCGATGCGCATGCGTTCCTGCATGCCCTGGTTCATGTCCTGGCTGTAGAAGGCGACGCTGCGGTCCGGGTTGGCGTCGAGCTGCTTGGCCCGCTCCATCGCGATGTCAGCGAGGCCCAGGAGGGTCTCGGCGTCGCTGCCGTCCTGCGGATAGACGCTGATGCCGATGCTGGCCCCCACGCGCAGGTCGTGGCCCGCGATGAAGAATGGCGCGTCGAGCGCGGCCTGCAGCTTCTGCGCCACCGTGGTGGCCTCGAAGTGCTGGCGGATGTCGAACAGGCCCACGGCAAATTCGTCGCCGGACAGGCGCGCCACCACGTCTTCGTCGCGCAGGGTGTCGCGCAGGCGCTGGGCTACCTGGCGCAGCAGTTCGTCGCCGATCTTGCGGCCCAGGGTGTCGTTGATGCGCTTGAAGCGGTTCAGGTCCATGAACAGCACGCAGCCGGCGGCCTCGTTGCGCTGGGCGACCATCAGGGCCTGGTCGACCAGGCGCGCGAACAGGGTGCGGTTCGGCAGACCCGTGAGTTCATCGTAGTAGGCCAGATGGTGCAGCTGTTCCTCGGCCTGCTTGCGCTCGGTGATGTCGGTCAGGTAGGCGATCAGGCCGATCGGGCGCTCGGCCAGGTCGCGCAAGGGAGACAGCGACAGGCTGGCCCAGAACACGTCGCCGGACTTCTTGCGGCGCCGCACTTCCATCATGCGCCCGCCCTGTTCGGCGAAGAAATCCTGGAAGTCCTCTTCCTCGTCGGCATACAGGAACAGGATGTTGCGGCCGATCGCTTCCAGTGCGGTGTAGCCGAACAGTTCCTCGGCGCCGCGGTTCCAGCTGGTGATGTAGCCCATCTTGTCCATGGTCAGCACCGACTCGTGGATCTGGTCGAGAATCTGCGACTGGTGCGCGAGCTGGGCTTCCATCTGCGCGTAGGCGTGGGTCGAGCGCACCGCCAGCGAATGCACCTGCAGCATCGATGCGGTCAGGTGGGCCAGGCCCGCCAGCAGGCGCGCATCGTCCGGGCCATAGGCGTCGCGGCCGGTCACTTCATAGATGCCGAATTGTTCGGTGCTGCCGGCCACCACCTGGCGCAGCACGGGGCCGATGCCGGGAGCGGTGCCGATGGCGGCGCCGGGCAGGAAGCGGCCGTGCGGGCTGGCGAGCAGGTCGGCCGCGATGCGGCCCAGGGTCTCGTGCAGGGCTTCGCCACGCAGGCGCAGCACGGCATCACACACGGCGCCCGTACCACCGACAAAATCAAGAGCTGCGTCTACTGGTACGAGTGCGTGCATATCAGACATTCCGGCCCACCTGGATGGCCCAGTGGTAGGCATTCAACTGGCTGTTCCACCAGTCGGCGGGGGTAATTCCCGCCGCTTCGAGGTCCGCTCGGGACGGGTGGGCTTCGGTCAGGCGCAGCCAGTCGCCCAGTTGTCCGCTGCGCGCCAGGAGCGCGCCTGAAACGTGCTCCGGCAGGTGCAGGTCGGCGACGATGTCCGCCATCGGCATGTGCAGCAGCCGGTCGAGCAGCGAGAACACGCCGGCCATGAAGGCCAGGTCGCAGGCGTCGCGGTCTCCCCCGCTGTCCTTGCACAGCGCCTCCAGCTGGGCGCCGCGGCGCGCCGCCAGCGGCAGCAGCAGGTTCGGCAGCCCGTCCGCGTGCTGGCGCGCGTACAGCAGCAGCTGCAGCCAGCGCTGCAGCTGGCGCCTTCCCAGCAGGCTGATGGCCTGGTTGAAGCTGGTGATTTGCGTGCTCACGGCAAAAGCGGCCGAGTTGACCAGCTTGAGCAGGTGGTAAGACAGGGCCGGATCCTGCTTGAGCTGCAGTTCGAGTTCGCGCGAATCGGCGTCGCGCGACAAGAGGCCCAGCAAGGTCAGGATGCGGCGGCGCGATGTGCCGTCGTTGGTGTCGCCGGCGGTGGCCGGGTCGCAGGGATAGTCGCCGCTGAACCAGTCGAAGCCTGCCATTTCACTGTCTGCGAACGCCTTGACGCTGTCGACGCCACGCACCATGTGCGGGCCGAACAGCGCCGCCGGGCGTGCCGGCGGCAGGCCGTCGCGCCGGTAATCGCGCGCGATGGTGCGCAGCGCGGGCGGCACGGCCACGCCGGCCGGCGGCGTGCCGTCCAGCCACAGGCGGTAGCCGAGTTCGTGCAGTTCGGTGAGGCGGCGCGCGACGCCATCTTCCGCCAGCGTAGACGCAGCGACGACGAAGCCGATGCGGTTGGCCGGGGTCAGTGCCAGTACCGGCGGGGTCAAGGCGGCGGGATGGTCGAGCATCAGGAGCCCGTCGAGCGGCGCGATGGCGGCCAGCAGGTCCGGCGTGCCGAAGACGGCCTGCAGCTCCTGCGCCAGGTTCGCGCCCGGCTGGATCCGCAGGCAAAGCGCAACCCACTCGTTCTGCCCATTGGCGACCGGGTCGATTGCTACCAGCGGAAACGGGTCCAGCTCGGCCATGGGGTTCTCAGTGCGGCTCCGAATGATATTCGGTCAATCTTATTCGACGGATTATCAGAAAGCAACACCTTTTGTTTCTTTATAGATACTATTCGTACATACTCACGGATAACCACCATTTTCCGCACGCTGGACGGCGAAGCGGATCAGCTCTGCCTGCCCTTCGATCCCGAGCTTGCGCTTGATGTTGAGGCGGTGGGTTTCGACCGTACGCACCGACAGGTCGAGGGCGCGGGCGATCTGCTTGTTCGACTGGCCGTCGGCGATGTGCCTCAGGACTTCCTGCTCGCGCAGCGTCAGCAGCGTGTCCTGCGGCGCCGGGTTGGCCAGCTGGCGCGCCAGCGCGGCGCTGTAGTAGATGCCCCCGCCCATCACGGTGTCGATCGCCAGCACGATGTCCTTGCCCGGTGCGTCCTTCAGCACGTAGCCGCGCGCCCCGGCCGCCATGGCCTGGGCCACGTATTCGGGCTTGTCGTGCATCGACAGGACCAGCACCAGGATGTCGGGATAGTGTTCGAGCAGGCGCGCCGTGGCTTCGATGCCGCTGCCGCCTTTCATGTTCACGTCCATCAGCACCAGGTCGGGACGGCAGGCGCCGGCCTGCGCGATGGCTTCCTCGCCTGACCCGGCCTCGCCCACCACGCGCAGGCGCGGCGCCGCTTCCAGGCGGGCGCGCAGGCCGTCGCGCACCAGTGGATGGTCGTCCACCAGCAGGATCTTGATGTCAGAAGCGTCGCTCATGTCTGTTCCTTCAAATCGATGCTGGCCACCACGCGGGTGCCGAGCGGCGACGACTCGATCGCGAGCAGGCCGCCGATGGCTTCCATCCGTTCCACCATGTTGCGCAGGCCGATGCCGCGCTGCGGGTGTTGGGCAATGCCCTGGGCGTCGAAGCCGACGCCATCGTCGGCGATGCTCAAGCTGAGGCAGCGGCCGCGGCGCGCCAGCAGCATCTCGACCTGGCGCGCGCCGGCATGGCGCTCGGCATTGGTGAGCGCTTCCTGGGCAATGCGAAACAGCACCGTGCCCGCCATCTCGGGCAGCCCGTCGACTGTCCCTTCGACGTGGAAGCGCACCGGAGTGCCGCTGTGGCGTCCAAACTCGCTGGCCAGGTGGTCGAGCGCCGGCGCCAGGCCCAGGTCGTCCAGCAGGGCGGGACGCAGGTCGTGCGAGATGCGGCGTACCTCGCCCAGCACCGACTTGACCTGGTCGACCGTGCGTTCGAGCGCGTTGCGCGCGGCCTGCTGCTGGGCGGCGTCGCCGTCCAGCCGGATCAGGCCCGCTTCCAGCTGCAGCTTGACCGAGACCAGGGCCTGGCTGATCCCGTCGTGCAGGTCGCGCGACAGGCGTGCCCGCTCTTCTTCCTGCGACTCGACCACGCGCTGGGCCAGCGCCTTGAGCTTGGCGTCGGCCACGCGCAGCTCACGCAGGTTCAGCACCAGGCCGCCACTGGCCACGGCCACCGAGGCCAGCACCGCCAGGCCGGCGATCCACAGCAGGGTCTCGCCGATGTTGCGCGACTGCTGGGCGTCGACCTGAGCCAAAGCGGCTTCGACGTCGTCGAGGTAGATACCGGTGCCCATCATCCAGCCCCAGTGCTCGATCGGCACCACGTAGCCGAGCTTGGGGGCGGCGCGGTTCGATGAGGGCTTGGCCCAGGTGTAGCGGTGAAAGCCGCCGCCGGCGCGGGCGCGTTCGATCAGGCGCCGGATGGTGGGCACGCCATTGGCGTCGCGCCAGTCCCACATGTCGGTGCCGACCAGCTCGGGCTGGCGCGGGTGCATCAGGCTACGGCCCTGCATGTCGTACACGAAGAAGTAGCCGTCGTCGCCGAAGCTGAGCGAACCGAGGATGCGCTTGGCCTCCTCCAGGGTGGCGGCGTCCTTGCGGCCCGAGCGCACCAGGTGGCCGATCGATTGCGTGGCCAAGGCCACGTAGTGTCGCAGCTCGGCCTCCTTGCTTGCAAGGTAGGCGCGCTGGATGGTGGCGCGCTGCTGCTGCGCCAGTTCGGCGGCCTGCTGGCGCACGAACAGGGCGATCGCGCACAGTGCCACGATCAGCGGCCCGATCGCCAGCACGATCACCTTCTGCCTGAGTTTCATATTTGCGTCGTAGGGTGGGCGGATCTCCCGCCCACGCGGTCGACCAGTGGTGAAATCATCGTACGTGGCGCTTTCCAGCTAACTATCACCGCGTGGGCGGAAAATCCGCCCACCCTACGGTTGTGTCAGCCCGACATTTTACGGTGGAAACTGCAAGGCTGCCGGGCCCGGCAGCTACGTAGTACTACGCAGGCACTGCGTAATCATGCGCTTGCGGTGCTGATATTCGTGCAACATACTCGCCGGTACGCTGTCCCTAAAACCGCCGGTCAATACGCATGCGGCCGGCCACGATAAGTAATCAATACGGATTCCAATCCATCCTCGGAGGAGCACCATGAAACGAATGTCGAGCTCGCTCGGCTGGATCGCCCTGTCGATCCTCGGCGCCTTTTCGCTCGGGTTCATCGCCGTCAAGCGCGGCGAAACCATCAACGCGATCTGGATCGTCGCCGCCGCGATTTGCGTCTACCTGATCGCCTACCGCTTCTACAGCAAATTCATCGCCTACAAGGCGCTCGGGCTCGACCCGCTGCGCCAGACTCCGGCCTACAAGTACAACGACGGCCTGGACTACGTCCCGACCAACAAGTACGTCCTGTACGGCCACCACTTCGCGGCGATCGCCGGCGCCGGCCCGCTGGTCGGCCCGGTGCTGGCGGCCCAAATGGGCTACCTGCCGGGCATGATGTGGATCCTGGCCGGCGTCGTGTTCGCCGGCGCCGTGCAGGATTTCATCGTCCTGTTCATGTCCACCCGCCGCGACGGCCGTTCGCTCGGTGACCTCATCAAATCCGAGATGGGCGAGATCCCGGGCCTGATCGCGCTGCTGGGCTGCTTCATGATCATGGTGATCATCCTGGCCGTGCTGGCCCTGATCGTCGTGAAGGCGCTCACCGGTTCGCCGTGGGGCTCGTTCACCGTGATGGCGACCATCCCGATCGCGCTGTTCATGGGTATCTACTCGCGCTACGTGCGCGTCGGCCGCATCGGCGAAGTTTCGATCATCGGCTTCGTGCTGCTGATGCTCGCCATCATTGGCGGCCAGTGGGTGCACGATTCGCCGACCTGGGGTCCGGCCTTCACCTTCACCGGCACCGAACTGACCTGGATGCTGATCGGTTACGGCTTCATCGCTTCCGTGATCCCTGTGTGGCTGCTGCTGGCGCCGCGCGACTACCTGTCCACCTTCCTGAAGATCGGCACCATCGTGGCGCTGGCGATCGGCATCGTGATCGTCGCGCCGGAGCTGCGCATGCCGGCCACCACCAAGTTCATCGACGGCACCGGTCCGGTGTGGTCGGGTAACCTGTTCCCCTTCCTGTTCATCACCATCGCCTGCGGCGCGGTGTCGGGCTTCCACGCGCTGATCTCCTCGGGCACCACGCCCAAGATGCTGGAGAACGAAACCCACGCCCGCTTCATCGGCTACGGCGGCATGCTGATGGAATCCTTCGTCGCCATCATGGCGCTGGTGGCGGCATCGACCATCGACCCGGGCGTCTACTTCGCCATGAACAGCCCGGCCGCGGTGCTGGGCACCACTGCGCAATCAGCAGCGGCGGCCGTGTCGCAGATGGGCTTCGTGATCACGCCTGAAACCCTGGAACAGATGGCGCGCGATGTCGGCGAGCACACCATCATCTCGCGCGCCGGCGGCGCCCCGACCCTGGCCGTGGGCATGGCCCACATCCTGTCGAACGTGATCGGCGGCCAGGCCATGATGGCCTTCTGGTACCACTTCGCGATCCTGTTCGAGGCCCTGTTCATCCTGACCGCGGTCGATGCGGGCACCCGCGCCGGCCGCTTCATGCTGCAGGACCTGCTGGGCGCCTTTGCCCCGTCGCTGAAGCGCACCGAGTCGCTGCCGGCCAACCTGCTGGCCACCGGCCTGTGCGTCGCGGCCTGGGGTTACTTCCTGTACCAGGGCGTGGTCGATCCGCTGGGCGGCATCAACACCCTGTGGCCGCTGTTCGGCATCGCCAACCAGATGCTGGCCGCTGTTGCGCTGATCCTCGGCACCTGCGTGCTGTTCAAGATGAAGCGTGCGCAGTACGCCTGGGTCACCATCGTGCCGACCATCTGGCTGCTGGCCTGCACCCTGACCGCCGGCTACCAGAAGATCTTCGATCCGAATCCGAAGGTCGGCTTCATCGCCCACGCCAACAAGTTCCAGGCCGCGCACGACGCCGGCACGGTGCTGGCGCCGGCCAAGACGGTCGAGCAGATGGAACGCATCATCTTCAACGACTACGTCGACGCCACGCTGGCGGGCTTCTTCATGCTGGTGGTGCTCTCGGTGCTGTTCTACGGCGTGCGCACCATCCTGGCCGCCCGCGGCAGCAGCGGGCCGACCACGAAGGAGACCCCGTACGTCGCCATGCCTAACGCGCAGGTGCAGTGATGATCAGCGCCCTCCTCGACGCTGGCAAGCAGGCAGGCAAGTACCTCGGGCAGAGCATGCGCCTGATGGTCGGCCTGCCCGAGTACGACACCTACCTGGCGCATATGGAGCGTACCCATCCGGACCAGACGCCGATGACGTACGAGGAGTTCTTCCGCGAGCGGCAGGAGGCGCGCTACGGCGGGAAACGGGCCACGTGTTGTTGAGGCCTGAATGAATGGAGGGGCGCGAAGGCGCCCCTTCTGTTTTTCGCAGCCGCCCGCTGCCCTTCTTTCCCCCACCAGCCGTAGAACCGTCATTCCGGCGAAGGCCGGAATCCAATTTGCCTCGCAACTCGCTTACGCTTGCGTGCACCCGCCAACGCGACGCAACGAACTTGGGTCCCGGCCTTCGCCGGGACGACGTTCACCATGTAAGGGTGAAAGGATGCGCAAACACCTGTCGCACGCTTAATTGCACTGCCTTCAACACGTTGACTTCCCTCAACGCTCCCCTCTCCCCTTAACCGTATATTTTTTTCTTGCGGGAATTTGCATTCCGCAAAGGAAGCCCTGCGTCGTCCGGCGCCGGGCCGTTCCGCCGTACCTGCGGGATCAGAATGCCGAACTTCGAGCGCTCCAGTCTGAACCAGAAGCTGACCATCATCTCGCTGCTGTCCACTGCAACCGCCCTGGTATTCGTGTTCGCGGCCTTTGCGGTGACTTCGGTGGCCAACCACCGCAAGGACGAGGCGATGCAGCTGTCGACCTTTGCCCAGGTCATCGCGGCCAGCAGCGCCGACTACCTGCTGCTGCGCGACCGCGACCGCGCACGCAGCGCGCTCAGTGTGCTCTCGGCCAAGAGCGATATCGCCGCCGCCGTCCTGTACGACCGTAACGGCAAGCCCTTCGCCCAGTACCTGGCGCGCGAGGACGGCGCCCCTGTTCCGGCGCCGGACCGGCTGGAAGGAATCGACGCCGAGACCCTGGCTGCCGTCAACCTCGACGGCCAGCGCCTGCTGTCGCGCCGCATGCGCGTGTTCCAGCCGGTGATGGCGGGCGAGATCCAGGTCGGCGTGGTGATGATCGAGACCGACCTGGTGGCGACCTGGATCGACATCCTGGCCGGGCTGTGCGTGATGGGCCTGGCGATGGGCGTTTCGCTGGTGGTGTCGGTGGCGATGGCCGGGCGCTTCAAGCGCAGCATCGCCGAGCCGGTCACGAAGCTGATCCAGGCGGCGCAGAAGGTGTCGAGCAGCCAGAACTACAGCCTGCGCATCGCCCACCAGCGCACCGACGAACTGGGGCAGCTGATCGACAGCTTCAACACCATGATGGCCCAGATCGAGGACCGCGGCGCCGCCCTGCTGCACCACCGCGACGAGCTGGAACGCCAGGTCGGCGTACGCACCGAGCAGCTGGAAAAGGCCAAGAATGCCGCCGAGGCCGCGAGCCGCGCCAAGAGCGCCTTCCTTGCCACCATGAGCCACGAGATCCGCACCCCGATGAACGGCGTGCTCGGCATGACGGAAATGCTGCTCGCCACCGGGCTCACCGAAACCCAGCGCAACTACACCACCCTGGTGAAACGCTCGGGCGAGCACCTCTTGGTGATCATCAACGACATCCTCGATTTTTCCAAGATCGAAGCCGGCAAGCTGACCATCGAGTACATCAACTTCAACCTGTGGGACCTGCTGGACGACATCCACAACGTGTACACGCCGCAGGCCGCCGCCAAGGGTATCGGCTTCGACTTCGACATCGCGAACGACATCCCGGTGGCGATCTGCGGCGACCCGAACCGGCTGCGCCAGATCATGGCCAACCTGCTCGGCAACGCCATCAAGTTCACCGAACAGGGGCGGATCCTGGCGCGCGTGCGGGTGGCCGGCGAGGACACCCAGTCGGTGATGCTGCGCTTCGAGGTGCACGATACCGGCATCGGCATCTCGCGCGAAGCGCGGGCGCGCCTGTTCGAGGCCTTCTCGCAAGCCGACGACTCCACCACCCGGCGCTACGGCGGCACCGGACTGGGCCTGGCGATCTCGAAGCAGCTGGTGGAACTGATGGGCGGCGCGATCGGTGTCGACAACGCGCCCAAGCAGGGATCGATCTTCTGGTTCACCGTCAGCTTCGACAAGCGCCGCGTCGACCCCGACGCGCCGGGCCACCGCCAGCACAGCCTGGAAGGCCTGCGCGTGCTGGTGGTGGACGAGCAGGAAGACAGCCGCGAAGACCTGGCCCAGCAGCTGCACGCCTGGCGCGCCCGCGCCGACAGCGCGGCCAGCGCGGCCGCCGCCTACGAAAGCCTGCTCAGCGCAGCGCGCGCCGGCCGTCCCTACGACGCGGCGGTGCTCGACATGGAGCTGACCCATACCAGCGGGCTGGCGCTGGCTGCTTCGATCAAGGCCGATGGCGGCGCCCGCGCCACCCACCTGGTCTTGGTCAGCCCCGAACGGCTGGCGGCCGACCCGGTGCAGCGGCGCGCTGCCGGCGTGGCCTACCAGCTGGTCAAGCCGGCGCGCGCCGCCGACCTGTATGCCTGCCTGGCCGCCTGCGCCGCGCGCCTGCATGCCCCCGCCGCTGCCATTGCTGCGGCCGTCCCCAGCCTTCCGGCAAGCAGGGCCGAGGCGCCCGTCCCTGCCGCGCCGGCGGATGCGGCGCGTCCGGCGCCGCGCGCGCGGGTACGCCGCGTGCTGCTGGCCGAGGACAATCCGGTCAACGTCGAGGTCGCGATGGCCATGCTGGAAAGCCTGGACATCGAGGCGACCTGCGCGCGCAACGGCCAGGAAGCGCTGCAGGCGGTACAGAGCGGCAGTTTCGACGCGGTGCTGATGGATTGCCAGATGCCGGTGATGGACGGCTTCGCGGCCACCGCCGCGATCCGCCGCCACGAGCGCGAAGCGGGCCGCGCGCGCACCCTGCCGGTGATCGCGATCACGGCCAACGCCCTGCAGGGCGACCGCGAAGCCTGCCTGGCGGCCGGGATGGACGACTACCTGTCCAAGCCCTTCACCCAGCAGCAGCTGTCGGCCGTGATCGGGCGCTGGGTCGCAGTGCCGCTGGCGGCCACCGCGCATCACCTCGATGCGCCGCCGCGCCTGCCGAAAGAGACGGTCGAGGTGATCCAGCGCGAGGCGGTCAACCGGGTCGCGCTCGACAACATCCGGGCCCTGAGCCGCGATGGCGGCGACGCGCTGGTGCAGAAGGTCATCAACGCCTACGTCGGCGACACGCCGCGTCACCTCGCCACGCTGCGCGAAGCGGTCGAAGGCATGGACGCCGGCAGCGTGCGCCGGGTCGCGCACAGCCTGAAGTCGGCCAGCGCCAACGTCGGCGCGGCGCGCCTCGCGACCCTGTGCAAGGAACTCGAACAACTCGGACGCGCCGATACCGTCGATGGCGCCGACCGCATCCTCGCGGATATGGAACACGAATTCCAGAACGTGCGCCATTCGCTCCACGCCATGCTTGAAAAGGAAACCTGAGATGCCTTCTTCTCTTCCGAAGCGCGGAACGGTGCTGGTCGCCGATGACGATCCGGTCATGCGCATGCTGATGCTCGAGATGCTGGCCCAGGTCGGGCTGGACGCGATCGAGGCGGCCGATGGGCAGGCAGCCGTGGAACTGGCGCGTACCTGCGCGCCCGACCTGATCCTGATGGACGTCGAGATGCCGCGCATGGACGGCTTTGCCGCCTGCGAGGCGATCCGCGCCGCCGGCATCGTCAACAGCTTCGACGGCACCAGCGTGCCGATCGTGATGGTCACCGGCGGCGACGACCTGGAAGCGGTCACGCGCGCCTACGAAGCCGGGGCGACCGACTTCGTCTCGAAGCCGATCAACTGGCCCATCCTCGGGCACCGCGTGCTCTACGTACTGCGCGCCAGCGACGCCATCGCGCGCCTGCGCATTGCCGACGCCCAGAACCGGGCGGTGCTGGCGGCGATTCCCGACACCTTCTTCCGGCTCGACCGCGACGGCTTCTACCTCGACTACGAGCCGGGCCACGAGCGCCCGGGGCGCGGCCGCGCGCCGCACCAGCCGCAGCCCTGCATCGGCAAGCACGTCACCGACGTGCTGCCGCCCGAGATCGCGGCGCGGGTGCTGGAACAGATGCGCACTGTGCTGACCACCCAGCAGGTGCGCTCGGTCGAGTACGACCTGGAACACTGCGGCGAAGTGCAGCATTTCGAGGCGCGGCTGGTCGCCACCAGCGCCTCGCAGGTGCTCGGCCTGGTGCGCGACATCAGCGAGCGCAAGCGCGCCGAAGAACAGATCCGGCGCCTGGCCTACTGCGACAGCCTGACGGGCATCCCGAACCGCCAGGCCTTCCTCGAGACGCTCGAGCGCGAGCTGCAGCGCTCGAAAATGGGCAACAAGAAGTTCGCGGTGCTATTCATGGACCTGGACGCCTTCAAGCGCATCAACGATACGCTCGGCCACAATGCGGGCGACGCGCTTTTGAAAATGGTGTCGGAACGGTTGCGCGAAACCACGCGCCCGAGCGACCTGGTGTCGCGCGGGGACGGCAAGGACCACGCCACCAACCTGGCGCGCCTGGGCGGCGACGAGTTCACCATCCTGATTCCCGACCTCGAACGGGTCGAGCATGCGCTCAACGTCGCCCACCGCGTCAAGGAAGCCATGCGGCGGCCCTTCCTCATCGAGGGCAACGAGATCTTCGTGACCGCCAGCATCGGCATCTCGCTGTTCCCGGAAGACGGCGACGATTGCGGCTCGCTGCTGAAATTCGCCGACACCGCGATGTACCACGCCAAGAACTGCGGCAAGAACAACGCCAAGCTGTACAGCTCTTCGCTGACCATGCAGATCATGAGCCATGTGAAGCTCGAGGTCGGGCTGCGCAAGGCGCTGCAGAACGATGAGCTCTACCTGGTCTACCAGCCGCAACGCGACGTGCGCAGTTCCGAGATCGTCGGGGTCGAAGCGCTGGTGCGCTGGCGCCATCCCGAGCGCGGCCTGGTGCCGCCGACCGAGTTCATCCCGCTGGCCGAGGAGACCGGCCTGATCGTGCCGATCGGTGAATGGGTGCTGCGCACCGCCTGCCGCCAGGCCAGGCTGTGGCAGCGCCAGGCCCAGCGCACCCTGCGCATGGCAGTCAACCTGTCGGCCAAGCAGTTCAAGGATGAGAACCTGTCGCAGATGGTCCACTCGGCCCTGCTGGACGCCGGCCTGGAACCGCGCCTGCTGGAACTGGAACTGACCGAAGGCACGCTGATGGACGACGCGCGCGCCACCCTGGCGACGCTGGAACAGCTGCGTGGCATCGGCGTGTTCCTGTCGATCGACGACTTCGGCACCGGCTACTCGTCGATGAACTACCTGAAGCGCTTCGACGTGCGCGCGCTGAAGATCGACCGCAGCTTCATCAACGGCCTGCCCCAGGATTCCGAGAACGCGGCCATCACCCGCGCCATCATCGCGATGGCGCACGGGCTGAAGATGGTGGTGGTGGCCGAGGGCGTGGAGACCGGCGAACAGCTGCTGCTGCTTGAGCAGTATGGCTGCGATATGGTGCAGGGTTACTTCCTGGGGCATCCGTCGAGTGCGGATGCGATTACGGGGATGCTGCAGGCGCCGTTGCTGTTACCTGCTAAGTAGGGTGGGCGGGTCTCCCGCCCACGCGGTGATACGTGACGTACAAATATCGTGCGCGATGATCTCGCCGCTGGTTGACCGCGTGGGGTGATCTGGTCCAGTGGACCGGATCACAAGCCGCCCACCCTACGGGACAAACCGCAAGGTGTACTTCGCCTGCCCCGGCAACAGCGGCACCGGCTCCGCCTTCACCCACTCCTTGTGCCCCGCCAGGAAGAACGGCGACAGCGGATGCCCGCTCTGCCCGCCCGGCATGTTGTACAACCCCTCTTCCTCGTGTCCCGGCGACACGGTCAGGCGCTCGGACTGCCCGAACTTCGGGCCGGCCACGCGCGGCATGTTCGAATCGCCCGGCAGCTGGTCCGCAGGGGCGCCCGGCACCGGCGCCAGCGCCGGCACCGCGATGCTGATCGGATGGGCGATGGTCGCGGTGTTGCGCTGTCCCCAGGTGGCCTTCGCCAGCGGCTCGCCATCCTTGCCCAGGTCGGCGATCACGCGGTCGATGGCCGCCAGTTCCACCGCGCGCCAGTCGGCGTGCCCCGGCGGCAGCCAGCCGGCCGGACGGGCATCCAACAGGCGCGCCACCACGTCCGGCCAGCGGCTGGTGGCGGTGGCCAGCGTGGTCTTCGGCTCGAGCTCCCCGAGCGCCTTGTTGGCGCGCCCGAACAGCAGCTCGTTCAGCGCCCACAGGTAGTTGCGCGCCAGGCGGTAGCCGACCGAGTCGACGCTGGCGTGGCCGGTCCAGCTCTTCTCCAGCAGCCGGCGGAACTCGGCGCGCTGCGGTTTGCCGGCCAGCGCCTGCGCGTCCAGCGCCTGCAGTGCGCGCTCGCGCCAGCGCCCGATGAACAGGGCGCGGTCGTCCTGGGCCGCATCGAAGGCCTGGCGCATGCCGACCTTCGTCCCCAGCGCCTGCACGCCCTCGGCCAGCTGGCGGTTGCGCGCGCCGAGGTCGAAGCCGCCGTCGCCGATCAGCGCCGCGCCCTCGCCCATCAGCTGGCGGCTGTTGGCGGTCGTGATCTGGCCGCCCGCCGGGTTGACCACGCGCGGATAGCTTGCCGGCGGCAGCAACGCGTTCCAGGTCGGGGTTCCCTCTTCCAGCGGGAAGGTGGACGCCAGCGACGGCGTCGCGCGCTGCGGCAGCAGGCCGCCGATGGTCCAGCCGATGTTGCCCTGGGCGTCGCCGGCCACGAAATTCTGCGCCGGGATGCCGTCGATGGCCGCGATCCCCAGGGCCTCGTCCACGCTGGCCGCGGTCTCGAGCTTCATGTGGTTCACGTTGATCGCCTGCGGGTCATGTGCGATCCAGTGCACCGCGTACTGGCGCCCGCCGGCCTCACGGATCGGGCCCAGCGAAGTCTCGCGTACCACGAAGCGCTCGGAGGCGGCCCCTTTCACGGCGATCAGCTCGACGTGGTCGGCCGGGGTCTCCCAGCCGTTCGGCGTGCGCACCTGGCCGGGGCGGGCCGGATCGGTGTTCAGCGCCACCAGGTCGACCAGGTCGGCGTAGCTGTTGGTAAAGGCCCAGGCCACCTGCCCGTTGCTGCCGACGATGACGGTCGGCGGCGCGCCCGGCAGACTCACACCCACCAGGCGCCGCCTGCCATCCTTGCCCTTGGGGTCGGGGAAGCTGAGCGCCAGGCGGTACCAGATGTTGGGCAGCTGCAGGCCGAGGTGCATGTCGTCCGAGACGATGGCGGCGCCGCTGGCGCTGCGGCTGCCGGCGATCGCATGGTTGTTGCTGCCGACCGAGTCGACGAAGGCGGCGCCGGCCAGCTGCGCGGGCTTCTCGGGCGCGGCGCCCCACCAGGCCGGGGCCCTGGGCGGCAGCGGCGCCGGGCCTGGTGCAGCGGCGGCCGTGCCGGCATCGAGCGTCGTGTCCCAGCTGCTCGATTCGGGCAGCAGGAAGGCCAGCTGGGCCGGGTCGCTGTGCTCGCGCAGCCAGCCGCGCGCCAGCTCGCGCGGTTCCTGGTTGCCCTGCAGGTCGATGTACATGGCCCAGATCACCAGCAGCGAGTCCACCGCGTTCCATGGGCGCGCCTCGGTACCGGTCAGCAGGTATTCGAAGGGCTTGGTGCGCAGCGCCCCGAGGCCGTCGTTGACGCCGGCGACGTAGCGTTCCAGTAGCGCGCGCTCCGCGGCCGGGAGGCGCGCCAGGACATCCTGGGCGCGGGCGCGGAAGCGGTGCAGGCGGCGCGAACGGTCGAGCGGCAGCGCGCGCGGGCCGAACAGCTCGGCCAGTTCGCCGGCGGCCGTGCGGCGCAACAGGTCCATCTGAAAAAAACGCTCCTGGGCGTGCACGAAGCCGGTGGCATAGGCGACGTCGGCGCGGCTGGCGCCGCTGATCAGGGGCACCCCGGCGGCGTCCCGCGTCACCGTCACGGCCGCCTGCAATCCGATCCCCTTGCGCTCGCCGTCGAGCTGAGCCAGGCTGGCGCGCAGATACAGCCATCCCGCGACGACCGCCACCAGGACGAGCAAAAGCAATCCGCCTAGTCCCCGCAGGGCCCAGGTCTTCCATCGACGCTGTCGCATCTTGTCACTCCCCCATTATTTTTTTAGGCGCGTATCTTGCCAGAAAATTGCCAGAAAAAGTCCTACTCCGAACCAGTTTTGTTCGGATTCCCGAGGTGGGCACGATTGATTTATGCGCTACATATACCCACCTGCCGTCCTATACTGGAACAAAGCCGCCAGAACGGCGGGCAAAGGAGCAGATCATGCAAATCGCAAAAATAGCGTTAGTGGGATTGACCCTGACGCTCGCGGCCTGCAGCACGCCGCAGCAACGGGCCGAACGTGCACAGTCGGAAATGGCCGAACTCATGACCATCTACGGTCCGGCCTGCTCACGCCTTGGCTATGCGCCGAACAGCGACCAATGGCGCCACTGCGTGTTGCAGCTCAGCACGCGCGAGGAGCTGCGCCAGGTTGGTCCGTCGTACTACGGCGGATGGGGTGGGCGCTACTGGCGAGGTGGCGGTTACTGGGGACCGTACTGGTAAGCAGTTGCTGTGCGAACCCGGCCTTGGTCAGGGCCGTGCGCGTGGCCAGCAGGCGCGCCAGGGTGGCCTGCGCATGACGCAGCAGGCGCGGATGGCGCACGTCCGGCGGGTGCAGGCTTAGCCGGATGAGCGGCTGGCGCGCCAGCGCCAGTGCGAGCACATCCGCCAGCAGCGGCGAGGCCAGCCTGCCGCTGCGGTTGCGCGCCGCATAGACCAGCGAGGGCGACAGCACCGTCGCGGCCGAGCCGGCGCCTGCGCGGCTACCCAGCAGGTGAAAGCGTCGGAAAGTCGTGGTGTAGTCGAAGTCGAAGGCGCGCAGCGCCTGCCACGCCCCCTCTCCCATCAGCCAGGCCGGCGGCACGAAGCCGCGCACCGGCCAGCCGCGCGCGGCGAACCAGTCCAGTCCGCACTGGATGCGGCGTGCCGCCTCGTTGGCCGGCAGGGCCACGAACTCGCCTTCGTGGCTGTAGGTTCCGCGCAAAAAACGCTCGCTCAAGCCGGGCCCGCGCGGCGCCGTGTCGAGGTGAGTGAATCCATGCAGAGCCAGTTCGTCGCCGCGCGCCAGCGCCTCATCCAGCCCCGCCTCCATCCGCACCGGGTCACCGCCACCGCGGTGGTACTGCGGCACCACCAGCCAGGTCAGCGGGATGTCGGCCACCTCGCGCAGGGCCGCGGCCAGGCGCGCGCATTCGTCCCAGGTGGCCGGGGCCACGTCGTGGATCGACACGCACAGGGCGGGTGCGGGGCCGGCCTGGCCGCCGCTCCCCTCAGTCGGAAACACAGACGCTCTCCAGCGACCGCCGCGCTTCGGGGCGCGCCGCCAGCAGGCTGCCGTAACGGTGCATCAGCTGCGGGAAGACCTGGCTCCAGTCGTAATGATCCTGCGCCTTGCGCCGCGCATTGGCGCCCAGCTGCGCCAGGTCGCGCCCGTAGATTGCTTCGATGGCGCCGGCCAGGCTGTCGACGTCGTTGGGGCGCGCCAGCATGCCGGTCTGCTCGTCCACCAGCTCGCCCACGCCGCCGCCGCTCGTCCCCACCACCGGCAGCCCGCAGGCCATCGCTTCCAGCACGATCAGGCCGAAGGTTTCGCAGTCGCCCGGATGCACCAGCAGGTCGCAGCTGGCCAGCACGCCGGCCAAGGCGCGCTGGTCGCGCTGGAAGGGCATGAAGCTCAGTTGTTCATGGCGGGGCAGCGCGTCCCCTCCACCGACCAGCAGCAGGTGGTAAGGCTCGCCCAGCTTGCGCACGGCCTCGATCAGCAGCGGCAGTTTCTTGTCCGCCGTGAAGCGGCCGGCGTAGACCAGCAGGCGTGCATCCTCCGACAGGCCGAGTTCCGCCCGGAGGCTGGCGCGCCGGCGCTTCGGGTGGAAGATCTTGCTGTCGATGCCGAGCGGCTGGTGCAGCGCATGGGTGACGCCCATGTCGGCCAGCTGGTGCACCATCAACCGGCTCGGCGCCAGCACGGTGTCGAATTCGCGGTACAGGTGGGCCAGGTATTTGCAGGTGCCGTGCGAAATGGTGTCGCCGAAGCGGTTCTGCACCAGGCGCGGCAGGTCGGAGTGGTAGAAGGCGATGGCCGGGATGCCGAGTCGCTGGCGTAGGCGCAGCGCGGCCCAGGCGCTGTGGCCGGCGTCTCCCGCTTCGATCAGGTCAGGGCGGGCATCGCGCAGGCGCCGGGCGGCGGCCGCCACCGAGAGGGGCATGCGGTAGCCGTTGATGCCGGGCAGCGATACGGCCGGCACCCGCACCAGGCCGGGCGCCTCGTCGTCGCCGACATTGGGACTCAGGATGGTATGCCGCGCCCAGCCATAGCGCGCAAGCCAGCGCGCCTTGGCATTCAGGTAAGTACTGACGCCGCCCCCTTCGGCGGCGTAGAACATCGTGATGTCAACAAGATGCATGTGGGTTCCGCTGAAAGTGCCATGATGGCAGCGGCACACCAACGAGGCTTGCGCGCACGCACAGGCATCAAGGGAACCCTCCCCGGTCGTCCGCCACCAATCGTCTTTACGGGGAATTATGCAGTGCGGCGATCGAGCATGGCGCGCGCTATCGTGCCCGCATCCACGTACTCGAGTTCGCCGCCAACGGGCACGCCGCGCGCCAGGCGGCTGACCTTCAGGCCGCGCGCCTTGAGCATCTCGCTGATGTAGTGGGCGGTGGCTTCGCCCTCGTTGGTGAAATTGGTGGCCAGCACCACTTCCTCGACCACACCATCGGTGGCGCGCCCGACCAGCTTGTCGAGGTGCAGGTCGCGCGGGCCAATGCCGTCGAGCGGCGAGAGCCGGCCCATCAGCACGAAGTAGAGGCCCTTGTAGGTGAGGGTCTGCTCGATCATCATCTGGTCGGCAGGGGTTTCCACGACACACAGCAGCGCGCGTTCGCGCGATTCGTCCGCGCACAAGTCGCACACTTCGGTGTCGGAAAAGGTATTGCACATCGCGCAGTGGTGGACCGTATCCACCGCCTGGTAGAGTGCGCGCGACAGCATGGCCGCGCCTTCGCGGTCATGCTGCAGCAGGTGGAAGGCCATGCGTTGCGCCGACTTCGGACCAATGCCGGGCAGGCGCCGCAGCGCCTCGGTCAGGAAGTCGAGCGACTTCGACATGGGACCGTTCGTCCTTAGAACGGCATCTTGAAGCCCGGCGGCAGCGGCATGCCGGCGGTCAGGCCGCTCATCTTTTCGCTGGCGGTGGCTTCAGCCTTGCGCACGGCGTCGTTGAACGCAGCCGCGACCAGGTCTTCCAGCATGTCGCGGTCATCGCCCAGCAGCGACGGGTCGATGGTGACGCGCTTGACGTCGTTCTTGCAGGTCATCACGACCTTGACCAGGCCCGCGCCCGACTGGCCTTCGACTTCGATCAGAGCCAGCTGCTCCTGCGCCTTCTTCATGTTGTCCTGCATGGCTTGCGCCTGTTTCATCAAGCCTGCGAGCTGGTTTTTCATCATGGTCGGTATCTCCAAAAAGTCCGGATAGGTAAGTTATCTTAATGCAGTGCGGCTTCAAGCCGCGGCCGGCTTCACCGAGCCGGGCACGACGAAGGCGCCGAAAGTGCGTTCCATGGCCTGCACGAAGGGATCGGCGGCAACCAGGGCTTCGGCCTGGCGCTGGCGCTCCTCGCGCGCGGCCTTGGCTTCGGCCGCGGCCGTGTACCACACGGGGCCGATCTCGGTATCGAGGGTGACACGCACTTGAGGGAAATGTTCCTGCAACGCGGCGGTCAGCTTTTCGCTGTTGCCGCTGGCGCGCAGGGTGTCGACCGGCACGCGCAGGCGGAAGGTAGCGGCCTGCTCATGGGCGATGCATTCGATCAGTTCGGTCTGCAGGGCCAGCTGCTGGGCCACGCCGCGCAGCGGCAGGCCGGCGGCCAGGGCCGGCCAGTTGCCGTCCCATCCAATCGCCGGAACCGGCGTGACGACATAGGCGTGCGGCGGTGCGCTTGGCGCGCGCATCTGCGCCGGCGCCGGTGCCGTGACTACGGTCGGCGCATCGGCGGCGACCGCGGTGTCGTCGGAAAATTCGGTGACCCAGGAGGGCGGCTCATCCTCGGCAGGCGCCCCCTGCATGCGCGCCTGGGTTTGCCCAGCCTGCGGCTGGGCCTGCTGTTGCGGCTGGACTGCCTGCGGCTGGGACTGTTCCCATGGCGGCGTACCGCCCGGCGCCGGGCGCACGGCCGGTGCGGCCTGCATGGCGGCCGATGGGCCAGGCGCAGGTGGCGGTGCAACCGGTGCGGGCGCGGCGGCCGGTGCGGCAGGCGCTGCCGCGGCTGGCGGTTCGGTGCGCGGCTTGGGCGGGGCTTTCTGGCCGGAGGCGGCGCGCGCCGCTTCCAGCGCCGCATTGATCGCGGCGCGGGCGGAGGTCATGGCTGGGGCTGGGCTGGCTGCTGCGGGCGCTGCGGGCGCCGCTGCGGCGGGTGCCGGCGGCGGCGCAGCCGGACGCGCTGGCGCCACCGCGGCATGGCTGGCCGCGGCGACCGCTGCCGCGCGCGCGGCCGGCGCCGCACCCGCTGCCGCAGGTGCTGCCGGGCTGGCGGCCTGCTCGGCGCCGCCCTGTCCCGGACGGAAGGCCAGCATGCGCAGCAGCGTCATGGTGAAGCCTGCGTACTCGTCCGGCGCCAGGCCGATCTCGTTGCGGCCATGCACGGCGATCTGGTAATACAGCTGGACTTCCTGCGCATCAAAAGCCTGGGCCAGGCGCAGGATGTCGTTCAGTTCCGGCAGGTCTTGCGGCACCGCCGAGGGCACCGATTGCGCCAGCGCGATCCGGTGCAGCAGGGTGCCGAGGTCTTGCAGCGCGCCGTTGTAGGACAGGCTGCGGCTGGCCATTTCGTCGGCCACCGCCATCAGGTCGGCGCCATCCTGCGCCTGCAGCGCATCCAGCAGGCGCACCAGGTAGGACTGGTCGAGCGCGCCCAGCATGCCCTGCACCGCGTCCAGGGTCACCTGGCCGGCGGCATAGGCGATCGCCTGGTCGGTGAGGGACAGCGCGTCGCGCATCGAGCCGTGGGCGCCTTGCGCCAGCAGGCGCAGGGCCGGCTGCTCAAAGGTGACGCCTTCCTGGCCGAGGATGTTCTCGAGGTGACCCACGATGTGGCCCGGCGGCATCTGCTTCAGGTTGAATTGGAGGCAGCGCGACAGCACCGTGACCGGGATCTTCTGCGGGTCGGTGGTCGCCAGGATGAATTTCACGTGCGGCGGCGGTTCCTCGAGCGTCTTCAGCATCGCGTTGAACGCGTGGTTGGTCAGCATGTGCACCTCGTCGATCATGTAGACCTTGAAGCGCGCATTGCTCGGGGCGTAGACCGCCTGTTCCAGCAGCTGGGCCATCTCGTCGACGCCCCGGTTGGAGGCCGCATCCATCTCGATGTAGTCCACGAAGCGGCCGGCGTCGATCGCGCGGCAGGCTTCGCACACGCCGCAGGGTTCGGCCGTGATCCCGCCCTGCCCGTCCGGGCCCACGCAATTGAGCGACTTGGCCAGGATGCGCGACAGCGTCGTCTTGCCGACCCCGCGCGTTCCCGTGAACAGGTAGGCGTGGTGCAGGCGGCCAGTCTTCAAGGCATGGGTCAGCGCACGGACGACGTGCTCCTGGCCGACCAGCGTTTCGAAGTTCTTGGGACGGTATTTGCGGGCGAGGACTTGATAGGACATGCCGGGATTTTACCGCAGTTGGCGGCTGCCGCGAACATTCCGACGGTCGTGCCTGGCAACAAGTCTCGCAGCCGCACGCAATGGCGCTTACCCGCTAAAGGCAGGACAATTCGAGAGAGTTGGAAGGGTGAAACAGGAGGGGAGATTAAAAGGCGAGCCTGATCTGCGGCACTTGCGGTGAACGGCTTTGGCTGCTTCGTTCCCGACCTGACCAGGTAAACCATGCCGCAATGCGCAGGGGCCCGCCGGCGACAATTATACCCGACCCCACTGGTTTTGGGGCCGGATCTTGTAAAGGCTCAGGAGGACTGCTTCAACAGTGCGAGCAAGGCGCGCGCGCCCTCTTCCGACGATGCCGGGTTCTGGCCCGTGACCAATAGACCGTCCGTCAGGACATAGGATTCCCAGTCAGCCGCCTTGCTGTATTCGCCACCCAGCTGTTTCAGGGTGTCCTCGACCAGGAAAGGCACGACCTCGGTCAGGCCGACCGCTTCCTCCTCGGTATTGGTGAAGCCGGTTACGCGCTTGCCCTTGACCAGCGGCTCGCCGCCGGGGCCCTTGACGCCTTTCAGCACGCCCGGAGCGTGGCACACGGCCGCCACCGGCTTGCCTGCCGCCAGCATGGTTTCGATCAGGCGGATCGAATCGGCGTCCTCGGCCAGGTCCCATAGCGGGCCATGGCCGCCGGGATAGAACACGGCGTCAAAGTCCTGCGCGTTCACCCCGGACAGGGTGACGGTATTGGAAAGCGCCTGGCCGGCCTGCGGATCGGCGCGAAAACGGTGGGTCGCCTCGGTCTAGGCGTCCGGCTCGTCGCTCTTCGGATCGAGCGGCGGCTGCCCGCCCTTCGGCGAAGCCAGGGTCAGCTCGGCGCCGGCATCCTTGAACACATAATAGGGAGCGGCGAACTCTTCCAGCCAGAAGCCGGTTTTCTTGCCGGTATCGCCTAGGCGGTCGTGCGAGGTCAGCACCATCAGGATCTTCATCGTGAGCGCTCCGTGGTCGTGGTAATCGAAGGCCGAGTCTACCCCGGCCCTCCCCCGCCGCGCCGCACGCGTGCCGCGCAGAACCTAGATGCCCAGCTGGCCCCAGATGTCGTCCACCCGCGCTTTTACCTCCGGCGTCATCGCGATCGGGGTGCCCCACTCGCGGTTGGTCTCGCCCGGCCACTTGTTGGTGGCGTCGATGCCCATCTTGCTGCCCAGGCCGCTGATCGGCGAAGCGAAATCGAGGTAGTCGATCGGCGTGTTATCGACCATCACCGTGTCGCGGGTCGGGTCGACCCGGGTGGTAATCGCCCAGATCACTTCCTTCCAGTCGCGCACGTTGACGTCTTCGTCGACCACCACGATGAACTTGGTATACATGAACTGGCGCAGGAAACTCCAGACCCCGAACATGACGCGCTTGGCGTGGCCCGCGTACTGCTTCTTCATCTGGACCACCGCCATGCGGTAGCTGCAGCCTTCCGGCGGCAGGTAGAAGTCGGTGATCTCGCTGAACTGCTTCTGCAGCAGCGGGATGAAGACTTCGTTCAGCGCCACGCCCAGCACGGCCGGTTCGTCGGGCGGTTTGCCGGTGTAGGTCGAGTGGTAGATGGGGTCACGGCGCATGGTGATGCGGTCGATCGTAAACACCGGGAAGCTGTCCTGCTCGTTGTAATAGCCGGTGTGGTCGCCATAAGGGCCTTCCAGCGCATGCTCGAAGCCGGACAGGTGATTCGCGTCCGGATAGATATGCCCTTCCAGCACGATCTCGGCGGACGCGGGAACGCGCAGATCGCTGCCGATGGCTTTCGTGAGCGCCGTGCGCTGACCGCGCAAGAGGCCGGCGAACTGGTACTCGGACAAGGTATCCGGCACCGGGGTGACCGCGCCCAGGATGGTGGCCGGGTCGGCGCCCAGCGCCACCGCCACCGGATAGGGTTTGCCCGGATTGGCCAGCGCGTGTTCGCGGAAATCGAGGGCGCCGCCGCGGTGCGCGAGCCAGCGCATGATCACCTTGTTCCGGCCCAGCACCTGCTGGCGGTAGATACCCAGGTTCTGGCGCTTCTTGTGCGGCCCCTTGGTAATCACCAGGCCCCAGGTGATCAGCGGCGCGATGTCGCCCGGCCAGCAGTGCTGGATCGGCAGCCTGGCCAGGTCGACGTCCTGCCCTTCCCACACGATCTCCTGGCACGGAGCGCCCTTCACTTCTTTCGGCGCCATGTCCCATACCGCCTTGACCAGCGAGCCCATGCCCATGATGTCCTTGAAGCCCTTGGGCGGCTCCGGCTCTTTCAGGCGCGCCAGCACGTGGCCGATGTTACGCAGCTCGGTCAGGCTTTCGGCGCCCATGCCCAGCGCCACGCGCCGTGGCGTGCCGAACAGGTTGCCCAGCACTGGAATAGCGTGCCCAGTCGGTTTTTCAAACAGCAGCGCAGGTCCTTCGGCGCGCAGGGTGCGGTCGCAGATCTCCGTCATTTCGAGGTGGGGCGACACCGGTACGCCAACATGCTTGAGCTCGCCCATCCGTTCGAGCTGAGCCATAAAGTCCCGCAAATCTGAATATTTCATCAAGTTTTGATCGTTATCTCGACCATAGAAGGGTTGTTAAGGCACCATGCCAAGTAGCTGATTTAGCAAGACTTTTCAAAATTTCGGCCTGGCAATCAGAACTAAAAGTAATAAGAGCGGATCGTGCTAGGGTTGACTTGGTATAAAGGAGCCACTAGAATCCGTCCTACTTGATGAGACAGGCAAGTCTTTCTGACACGATTTTAGCTGTTCTCATGCATTCACGGGGTCGGGGCCCCACATGACATTTTTGAGGAGTGTTTTCACTGGGCGTCTGCCCAATCCCCCGAGACAGTTGTTGAGCCACTGGTTCCACCCGGACGGGTTTTAAAGCAGCCAGCTGTAGCAAGGCAATGACGGCGTTAGTCGGCCGCAACGCGGCGACCTACGATATTTCTGATGCACGGCATTCAAGTACCCCGGCACAGCGTCCCTAGACGCCGTGACAGGAGTCCTTTTTGCCGCGACAAAGGGGAATTCGATGATCAATCGTTTCATCACGAGCGCAAGGCTCGTGCACACCATGGCCAGCCAGCCAGTCACGTGGTCTTCCGTGAGCAAAGCGGCACGCGGTATGCTGAACACCGCACGCAACACCCTGACCGTATTCGGTCTCTCCGCAGTCGCGATGCTCGCGCTGCTCTACACCAACGAAGACGTCGCCAAGCGCGTCTCGGACGTGCTGGATCCCCAGCCTGAAATCGTCGCCGTGGCCCCGGTCGCCCCGGCGCCCAAGCTCGAGAACGTGGCGGAAGCAGTCGAAACGCCCGTCGCCGACGCTCACCACGTGGGCAACAGCAAGCAGCAGCAGTGGGTCACTTCCTGGCTGAGCAAGCGCTACCGCGTCGCCAGCGATGCCGCCAACATGCTGGTCTCGACCGCCTACATGACGGCGCACGAGGTCAAGCTGGATCCGCTCCTGATCCTGGCCGTGATGGCCATCGAATCGGGTCTGAACCCCTTCGCCGAAAGCGCCATGGGCGCTAAGGGCTTGATGCAGGTCATGGCCAAGGTCCACCACGACAAGTTCGAGGAAGTCGGCGGCCAGCAGGCAGCCCTGAATCCGGTCGCCAACATCAAGGTCGGCGCCCTGATCCTGAAGGATTACGTCAAGCGCACCGGTTCCGTGGAAGGCGGCCTCAAGACCTACGTCGGCGCGGCCGACATGGAAAGCGATTCCGGCTACGGCGCCAAGGTGCTGGCCGAATACCAGCGCCTGAAGCAGGTGGCGCGCGGCCAGAAGGTTCCGACCACCAATCCGCCGCGTCCCGCCGCTCCCTCGCCCGCTCCGGCCACCATCATGGTCAAGCAGGAGCCGGCCGAGACGCCGGCGCCGGCAGCGGCCCCGGCCAAGCCGGAGAACCACGGCGCGGAAACGCTGGCGACCCTGTAAGCCAGGGCAACACTCCTCACGAAGACCACCGCCGCGGCGGTGGTTTTTTTATTGCTCCTGCGGTTTATTGGACGTCGTCGGGAATGACGATGGTGGAATACGGCGACGCCACGCGCCAGCCGAGCGCCGCATACAGGGCACGTCCGTCCTCGGTCGCCACCAGCACCCTGCGCGCGGCCGGCGATCGCTGGCGCGCAGCGAGCGCGGCGATCATGGCGCTGCCCAGGCCGCGCCGCCGATGTGCTGCGTAGGTGGCGATCCGGTCGAACACGAAGGCGCCGCCGTACTCGGCCGCGTAACCGGACGCCGCGAGCGCGCCATCCTCCGCATGGATGCGGGCAAGGATCGCTGGCCCTTCCTGCCGCAGCTCGAGCCGGTATCCGGGCGCGAGCGGAGGCGGGGCGCGATCCTGGCCCGCATGCGTCATCAGGTAGCCGCCCGGCTGCAGCTCCCAGCCCGGCGGGGCAAGCGCCAGCAGTTCCTCGCCTCGGCCACACATCTTGATGAAGGTACGCGGCGCCCGGATCGAGGCCGCAAGCGCCACCAGCCCCGGCGCCGGGCCGGCAAACACGTAGCGGCACGTTTCCTCGATCGAGGCGGTGTCGACGCGCATGCCCCCCATGGGCTGGCACAGGCAGCGGCAGGCCGCGGGCGATCGAACGGCCGGCCAGCCAGGCCCACAGCAGTGCGGGTTCGGCGAAACGTGATTGGGATGTCATATCGGCATAAAAAAAAGCCACCGGGCAGTGCCGCGGTGGCTTTCGCTCTATATATAGATGCGCCGTCGATCAGCGGCGCGCGTCGGCGCCCACCTCGTCCGGGCGCAGGGTCGAGGCCAGCTTGTCCAGCACGCCATTGACGTACTTGTGGCCGTCGATGCCGCCGAAGGACTTGGTCAGCTCGACCGCTTCGTTGATCACGACGCGGTAGGGGATTTCCGGATGGTTCTTCAGCTCGTAAGCGCCCAGCAGCAGCACGCCGTGCTCGATCGGGGACAGCTCGGCGATGCTGCGGTCGATCAGCGGCGCGATGACTTCGCGCAGCTCGACCGAAGTGGCGATGGCGCCGTTCAGCAGTTCGCTGAAGAATTCGCCGTCGGCCTTGTCGAAGCCATGGGCGCCGCGGATATTGGTGATCACCGTGCGGGCCGGTTCATTGTTCAGCAGCCATTGGTACAGGCCCTGCAGCGCGAACTCGCGCGCGCGGTGGCGCGGCGTGCGGTTCTTGCTGGGGTTGGCGTGCGTGGTCTTGTCGGTCATGTGCTTTCTTCCTTACTCTTCTTCGGCCTGCAGTTCTTCCAGCGCGAACAGCAGGTTCGCCATCTCGACCGCGACGCGCGCCGCATCGGCGCCCTTCTCGGCCATGCGGGCTTCGGCCTGCTCGTCGTTCTCAGTGGTCAGGATCGCGTTCGCGATCGGCATGCCGTAGTCCAGGCCGATGCGGGTGATGCCCGCACCCGATTCGTTCGACACCAGTTCGAAATGGTAGGTCTCGCCGCGGATCACCGCGCCGAGCGCGATCAGCGAGTCGAACTGCTGGGTCTCGGCCATCTTCTGCAGCGCCAGCGGCACTTCCAGCGCACCCGGGACGGTGATGTGGAGGATGTCCTCGTCGGCGACGCCCAGGCGCTTCAGTTCGGCCAGGCAGGACGACAGCAGGCCGTGGCCGATGTCGGCGTTGAATCGTGCCTGCACGATGCCGATGCGCAGGCCTTCGCCCGCCAGATTGCTTTCAAAAGTTCCTACCGTCATGGCTGACCTCTTCTTATCGATGTGTGTATATATATTAGTGGGTATTCTCGTTCGGGCGCGCCGCGCCCAAGCATTTAAGAGCGTCTAACAAAACCCCGAGGGCAAGGCGCATCGCCGAAGACAGTACGCTAGTACGGCGAGGCGATGCAACGCAGCCATCGGGGGAATTGTTAGGCGCTCAGGCTGGTTGCGGCAGGTAACCGGTTACTTCCAGGTCGAAGCCCGTCATCGACGGCATCTTGCGCGGATTGGCCAGCAGCTGCATCTTGCCGACGCCGAGGTTGCGCAGGATCTGGGCGCCGATGCCGTAGGTGCGTAGGTCCATCGAGGCGGCGCGGCTGCTGCGCGGGCCCGTGTCGCGCGGAGCGAACTGGGCGAACAGCTGGTCGGCGGTTTCGCCGCAGTTGAGCAGCACGATCGCACCGCTCTCGCCGGCCTGGATCGCCTTCATGGCCGAGGCCAGGTCCCAAGAGTGGGTCGAAGCGCAGTTGCCCAGCACGTCGAGGATGGAAACCGGCTGGTGCACGCGCACCAGGGCTTCCTTGTCGCGCGCGATTTCGCCGTGCACCAGGGCCAGGTGGGCCGCGCCGCTCGGCTTGTCGCGGTAGGCAACCAGCTTGAATTCGCCATACGGCGTGTTGAGCGGGCGTTCCGCCACGCGCTCGACCAGGCTTTCGTTCTGGCTGCGGTAATGGATCAGGTCGGCGATGGTGCCGATCTTCAGCTTGTGTTCCCGTGCGAATTCGATCAGGTCCGGCAGGCGCGCCATGGTGCCGTCTTCCTTGATGATCTCGCAGATCACCGAGGCCGGGGTCAGGCCGGCCATCTCGGTCAGGTCGCAGCCGGCTTCGGTATGGCCTGCACGCATCAGGACGCCGCCCTTCTGGGCGCGCAGCGGGAAGATGTGGCCCGGCTGCACCAGGTCGTCCGGGGTCGTGCCCTTGTTCACGGCGACCTGGATGGTGCGCGCGCGGTCGGCCGCGGAAATGCCGGTGGTCACGCCTTCGGCCGCTTCGATCGAGACCGTGAAGTTGGTGCCGAAGGAGGTGCCGTTCTTCGAGGTCATCATCGGCAGCGCCAGCTCGTCGCAGCGTTCCTCGGTCAGGGTCAGGCAGACCAGGCCGCGCGCGTGGCGGATCATGAAGTTGATCGCTTCCGGGGTGACGAAATCGGCGGCAAGCACCAGGTCGCCCTCGTTTTCGCGGTCTTCTTCATCGACAAGAATGACCATGCGCCCTGCGCGCAATTCGGCAACGATTTCCTCGGTGCTGGAAATAGACATACGGATTCCTTGAAACGGGGGTGTTTTTGCGTAATCCGTTATTTTAATGGATTTACCGCCTTTCAACCGAGCCACTACAGCCCTTCCCCACCACAGCGCTGCGAATCCGTCAACGCCTGTTACCACAAAGCAACACGCGTGCACGATTGCACGCGCGATGTACCTTCGCGCCCACAGAATTGTTAAGCTCTCCTTTCCTGCACGCAACAAGCTGCGTGTTTACGCATGACTCGATTATGATAAAAACATCGCGGCTGCGTGTGTTTCCGGGATTCCTCCATGGCAACACGCAGCACATCTCCGGAGTTGCCATGGCGGCGGTTCGCAACACAGGCATGCCTTGCCCTTCCAGCGAAGGGCGGCATTGATGGCCACGATCCTGATCGTCGACGACAGGCCGAGCAACCGCGCCTTTTTGAATGCGCTGCTCGGTTTTACCGGCCACCGCCTGCTCGAAGCGCACGACGGCGCCCAGGCGCTGGCGCTGGCGCGGCGGGAGCGGCCGGACCTCGTCATCACCGACCTCCTGATGCCCATCATGGACGGCTACGAGCTGGTCCAGCAGCTGCGCGGCGACGACGAGCTGCGCGGCATCCGCGTCATCTTTTTCTCCGCAGTGTATGCGGAGCGTGAAATCCAGGCGATGGCGGCGCGCTGTGGGGTCGCCACCGTGCTGCCGAAACCGGCCGACCCGCAGCAGATCCTGGATGCCATCCAGGCCGAACTGGGCGTCATCGAAGGCGCCCCGCCGCTGCCGGTGCCCCAGCTGGCGGCGGAGGGCGACCGCGCCCTGCCCTTCGACCTGGGCGCGCGCCTGGCCGAACTGGAGCGCATGTGCCTGTCGCTGATCGGCGAACGCCGGGTCGAGACCCTGGCAGCCTCCTTCCTCGACGCCGCCCGCCGCGTGCTGCACGCCGACTGCGCCGCCCTGTGCCTGCTCGACCGCGGCGAGCGCAATGTGCGCCACCTCGACACCTGGACCCTCGACCCGGCCCTGCTTGCCTCGCACGCCCTCGACGAATCGCATCTGCCGGGCATGCTGCTGCGTGCCCGCGCGCCGCTGCGCCTGGCGGCCGGCGACGCCATGCTCGACAGCATGCCGTCCTGCCACCCGCCCATGGGAAGTTTCCTCGGCCTGCAGGTGCACGACCTGCAGCATCCGCACGGCTGGCTGTACTGCGCGCGCCGCCCTGGCGCCCCCGCCTTCACCGACGAAGAGGAACGCTGGGCCACGGCCCTGGCGGCCCAGCTGGCGGTGGCCTATGAAAACCTGAACCTGTACGACGTGGTCCAGCGCCACGCGGCCCAGCTGCAGCTGGAAGCCCTGGCCCGCGCCGACGCCGACAAGGCCCTGCGCGAGAGCGAGCACCGGCTCGAGCTGGCGCGCCAGGTGTTCGACAGCACCCAGGAAGGCATCATGATGACCGATGCCGACGCCAACATCGTCGCCGTCAATCCCGCGTTCGAGCAGATCACCGGCTACCGCGAATCGGAAGTGCTGGGACTGAGCCCGCGCATGCTGCGCTCGGGACGGCATGACGCCACCTTCTACCGCGACATGTGGCACTGCCTGGAAAAGGATGGCCAGTGGCGCGGCGAAATCTGGAACCGCCGCAAGAACGGCGAAGTCTACCCGGAACGCACCAGCATCAGCGCGGTGCGCGACGAAGCGGGCAAGCTGACCGCCTACGTATCGGTCTCCACCGACCTGTCGGCCCTGAAGGCGGCGCACCACCAGCTCGACTTCCTGTCGAACCACGACGCCCTCACGCTGCTGCCCAACCGTTCCCTGTTCAACGACCGCCTGCAGCAGGCGATCGCGGCCGCGCGCCAGGGCGATGGCCAGCTGGCACTCCTTCTGTTTAACGTCGACCGCCTGTCCCGCATCAACGACAGCCTCGGCCACGCGGCCGGCGACGCCGTGCTGCGCGAGGTGGCGCAGCGGGTGGGCGACATCGCCGGCCCGACCGACACCCTGGCGCGCCTGTCGGGCGACGAATTCGTCCTGCTGCTCACCAGCTGCGACGACAACGAGGACATCATCCTGGCCGCGCGCCGCCTGATCGACGCCATCGCCCGCCCCTTCGTGCTGGGCGGGCACGACGTAGTGGTCACCGGCAGCGTCGGCATCAGCATCTTCCCGCGCGACGGCAATGCGCCGGGCGACCTGCTGAAGGCGGCCGACGCGGCCCTGGGCGACATGAAGAAATCGGGGCGCAACGGCTTCCGCTTCTTCAAGGGCGAGATGAACGCCCAGGCGCTGCGCTGGCTGGCGCTGGAAACCCGCCTGCGGCGCGCCATCGAGCGCGACGAACTGGCCCTCCACTACCAGCCGCAAATTTCACGCATCGACGGCAGCGTGGTGGGGATGGAAGCGCTGCTGCGCTGGCGCAGCGAGGAGATGGGCTCGGTGTCGCCGGGCGACTTCATCCCGCTTGCCGAAGACACCGGCCTGATCCACCCGATCGGCGAATGGGTGATCCGCCAGGCCTGCTTCCAGAACAAGGCCTGGCAAAACGCCGGCCTGCCGCCCGTGAAGATGGCCGTCAACGTCTCGGCCAACCAGTTCAAGGCCGGTTCAGTCAGCAGCATGGTGCGCAAGGCCCTGCTGGAGAGCGGGCTGGCGCCGCGCTACCTGGAGGTGGAGTTGACCGAAAGCGTGATGCTGGGCGACAGCGCCGTGGCCGAGGCCCAGATGGCCGAGCTGCGCGCCATGGGGGTGTCGCTGTCGCTGGACGACTTCGGCACCGGCTATTCATCGCTCGGCTACCTGTCGCGCTTCCCGCTCGACAAGCTCAAGATCGACCAGACCTTTGTTCGCAACATCACCACCGAGCAGCGCAGCGCGGCAATCGCCCAGGCCACCATCGCGCTGGCCCAGGGCCTGTCGCTGTCGGTGGTGGCCGAAGGGGTGGAGACGATCGGCCAGCGCGACTTCCTGGGCCTGATCGGCTGCGACGTGATGCAGGGCTACCTGTACAGCCGCCCGGTGCCGTCGCACGAGATGGCCCAGCTGCTGGCCAAGGGCCGCGTTGCCGTGTGACACATACATACGTAATACCACAACATTTTCGACGGGCATGCGCGGTAGAATGCGTGCTCATCCCCTGATTGGATCTTCGATGAGCAAGAATTCCCTGCGCGGCCTCTGCCTGGCCGCGCTGCTGTGTGTGCAGCCGCTGGCCGCCGTTGCCGCCCCTGCCGCAAGGAGCGCCGCCAAGCCTGTCGCCGCGCCTGCGCACAACGCGCCCCTGCGCCTGGACGCCGCGATTCCCGTCGGCCCACAGGTCAAGGTGGGCAAGCTGGCCAATGGCCTGACCTATTACATTCAGCGCAATGCGCGCCCGGAACGCAAGCTCGAGCTGCGCCTGGTGGTCAAGGCCGGTTCCATCCTCGAGGACGAGGACCAGCGCGGCCTGGCCCACTTCGTCGAGCACATGGCCTTCAACGGCTCGACCAACTTCCGCAAGCACGAGCTGGTGTCCTATTTGCAGACCATCGGCGTCGGCTTCGGCGCCGACCTGAACGCCTATACCTCGTTCGACGAGACCGTCTACATCCTGCCGATCCCGACCGACAAGCCGGAGCACGTGACGAAGGCCTTCCAGGTGCTGGAAGACTGGGCCCATGGCGTCAGCTTCAACCCGGAAGACATTGACAAGGAACGCGGCATCATCCTGGAAGAACTGCGCCTCGGTAAAGGCGCCTCGGACCGCATGAGCAAGCAGATCATGCCGGCCATCTTCAACGGTTCGAAATACGCGGAGCGCCTGCCGATCGGCACCGAGGACGTCCTGCGCAACTTCCAGCCCGAAGCCCTGACCCGCTTCTACCGCGACTGGTACCGTCCCGACCTGATGGCGGTGGTGGTGGTCGGCGACATCGACCCGCAACACGCCGAAAAGCTGGTCAAGGCCCATTTCGCCCACCTCAAGAACCCGCAACCGGCGCGTCCGCGCCCCTATGCCGAGATCCCGGCGCGCCAGGCCACCGAGGCCCTGGTCGTCACCGACCAGGAAGCGACCGGCAACGCGGTGCTGATCCGCTATCCGGTGCAGCCGGTGGTCGAAGCGGGCACCATCCGCGCCTACCGCGACGACCTGGTGCAATCGCTGTTCGCCAGCATGCTCAACCAGCGCCTGCAGGAACTGTCGCAGCTGCCGGAACCGCCCTTCATGGGCGCCAGCAGCTCGCTCGGCAAGCTGACCCCGCGCTACCGCTCCTACAACGCCTCGGCCGCCATCGGCGCGCGCGGCGCCGAAGTGGCGCTCACCGCCCTGGTCGAGGAAAACGAGCGCGCGCGCCGCTTCGGCTTCAGCGCGGGCGAACTCGAGCGCGTCAAGAAAAACCTGATGCGCAACTACGAGCAGGCCTGGAACGAGCGCGCCAAGAGCGATTCGGGCACCTATGCGGCCGAGTACATCCGCAACTTCCTGCAGCAGGAAGCGATTCCCGGCATCGACACCGAATACCGCTACGTCAGGGAGCTGGTCCCTGGCATCACCCTGGACGAAGTCAACGCCTATGCGCGCCGCACGATTCCCGCGGATTCGGGCAAGCTGGTACTGTACACGGGCGTGACCCGTCCCGACACACCACAGGGCCAGCAGCTGCTCGCCGCGGTGGCCACGGCCCAGCGCGCCGAACTGCGTCCGCACGACGAAAAAGCGGTGGCGGCGCGCCTGATGGAGCACCCGCCCGCGCCTGGGCGCATCGTGGCCGAATCGCACGACAAGGCGCTCGGACTGACGCGTCTGGAACTGTCGAACGGCGTCAAGGTGATCCTCAAGGCGACCGATTTCCGCAACGACCAGGTCATGATGAGCGCGGCGCGCTTCGGCGGCCAGAGCCTGTTCGGCGACAAGGACGTGCTGAACGCGCGCTTCGCCAACGCGATCGTGGCCAGCATGGGCGTCAGGGACTTCACGCCGCTCGACATGCGCAAGATCCTGGCTGGCAAGGCGGCCCAGGTGAACGTCGGCCTGGCCAACTACACCGACGTGGTGGTGGGCGCATCCGGCGCGACCGACATCGAGACCATGCTGCAGCTGACCTGGCTGAAGTTCAACGGCGTGCGGCGCGACGAAGACCTGTTCAAGTCCTATGTCGGCAAGCAGGCCGAGCAGGCGCGCAACCAGACCACGCAGCCCGGCGCGCGCTTCGGCGATGCGGTCATGTCGGCCCTGTACAACAACCACCCGCGCGCACCGCGCACCCTGAAGGCGGAAGAGTACGAGCAGATCGACCTCGACCGCAGCATCGAGATCTTCCGCCAGCGCTTTTCCAGCGCGAAGGACCTGACCTTCATCCTGGTCGGCAGCTTTGATACGGCCACGATCAAGCCGCTGCTGGCGACCTACCTGGGCAGCCTGCCGACCCCGGACCTGACCGTGGCCTACCGCGACGTCGGCCTGCGTCCGGCCACGGGCGTGGTCAAGCGCGAGGTGCGCAGCGGTTCCGAGCCGAAGAGCACGGTCTCGCTGACCTTTACCGGCGTGGCCGAGTTCAGCGAAGCCGAGCAACTGCGCCTGTCGGCCCTGCTCGAGGTGGTCAACCTGCGCATCATCGACGTGCTTCGCGAAAAGATGGCCCTGATCTACGGCGGCGGCGCCTCGGGCGTGCTGAGCAAGATCCCCTACGGGAACTACTCGATCGGCGTCACCCTGCCGACCGGGCCGGAACACGTGGACAAGGTGATTGCCACGACCTTCGAGGAGATCAAGCGCCTGCAGAAGGAAGGACCGATTGCTGAAGACCTGGAAAAGGTCAAGAGCAACTGGATCCAGAACCACCGCCGCTCGCTGCGCGAGAACGGCTACTGGCTGGGGCACCTGCAGACGGCGTTGAGCGAAGGGACCGACCCGGGCGCGATCCTGCAGGTCGAGAAGCAGGTGCAGGCCTTGACGGCGGAAGACATCAAGGTCGCGGCACGGCGCTATTTCAACGAGATGAACTACGTGCAGGTGGTGCTCAATCCCGAGACGCAGGGGACGACGGCGGTAGCGGCGTCGAACGCCAAGGCCACCGCGCCGGGTGGTTGACCGTAGGGTGGGCGGCTCGTGCTCTGGTTCACCGGACCAGAGCACCCCACGCCGTTATAGCGGCAGCAAGATCACCTGGCGCGACACGAACCCGATAACAATCACCGCGTGGGCGGGAAACCCGCCCACCCTACTTCGCCGAGAGCATGCGCTCCACGTAACGCGCAATCAGGTCGATCTCCAGGTTCACCTGCGATCCCGCCTTCAGGTGCTTGAGGGTAGTGACCTCGATCGTGTGGGGAATCAGGTTGATCGAGAAGCGGCATACCTTGCCGCCTTCGGTCTGGATATCCTCGACGCGGTTCACCGTCAGCGACACGCCATTCACCACCACCGAGCCTTTATAGGCCAGGAACTTGGCCAGGTCTTGCGGCGCATCGATGATCAGTTCGCGCGATTCGCCCACCGGTTCGAAGCTGTGCACGGTGCCGAGGCCGTCGACGTGGCCGGACACCAGGTGGCCGCCCAGGCGCTCGGCCAGGGTCAGTGCCTTTTCCAGGTTGACTTCGCCGGGCGCTTCCAATCCGACGGTCTTGCTCAGGCTCTCGCGCGAGACGTCCACGGTGAAGCTGCTGTCGGTCTTGTCCACCACGGTCATGCAGGCGCCGTTGATCGCGATCGAGTCGCCCAGCGCCACGTCCGCCAGTCCCAGCGGGCCGGCATCGACTTGCAGGCGCACGCCGGCAAACGAGCCGCCTTCGAGCGGCTTGACCGATGTGATGTTGCCGACGGCGGCGACGATTCCAGTAAACATATTATTCCTCAGTGTTGATTGTCGATTGGGCGAACCTGGCCAGGATGCGGATGTCGTCGCCGACCCGCGCCAGGTCGTGGAAGCGCAGCTGGCGCTTGTCGGACAGGCGCGCCAGCGGCGGCAGCTCGAACATGCCCTGCCCCGGTCCGATCAGGCTGGGCGCCAGGTAGACCAGCAGCTCGTCGACGCAGCCTTCGCGCACCATCGAGGCATTCAGCTTGGAGCCGGCCTCGACGTGGACCTCGTTGATCTCGCGCCGGCCCAGTTCCTGCATCAGGGCCGGCAGATCGACCTTGCCGCGCGCATTCGGCAGCACAATGACTTCGTGGCCTGCCGCGCGCAGCGCCGCACTCTTCTCGGGCTGCTCGGCCGCGGTCACGATCCAGCACGGCGCGCCCTGCAGGATGCGGGCGTCCAGCGCGATCTCGAGCCGGCTGTCGACGATCACGCGGCGCGGCGGCAAGGGCGTCTCGATGCCGCGCACGGTCAGCTGCGGATCGTCGGCCTTGATGGTGCCGATGCCGGTCACGATCGCCTGGGCGCGGGCGCGCCAGGCGTGGCCGTCGGCGCGTGCGTCCGGCCCCGTGATCCACTGGCTCTCGCCGCCGGCCAGCGCGGTGGCGCCGTCCAGGCTGGCGGCCACCTTCAGGCGCACCCAGGGAAGGCCGCGGCGCATGCGCGAAAAGAAGCCGATGTTGAGCTCGTAGGCCTGCTCGGCCAGCACGCCCGAGCTGACGGCGATGCCGGCCGCTTCGAGCTGGGCCAGGCCGCGTCCGGCCACCAGCGGGTTGGGATCGGTCATCGCCGCCACCACGCGCCCGATGCCGGCCTGCACCAGCGCATTCGAACACGGCGGCGTGCGGCCGTAGTGGCTGCAAGGTTCGAGCGTGACATAGGCCGTGGCGCCGCGCACATCGTTGCCGCGCGCCGCGGCATCGCGCATGGCCTGGATCTCGGCATGCGCCTGTCCGGCCGGCTGGGTGTGGCCGGCGCCGATGACGACGCCGTCGCGCACGATCACGCAGCCGATGCGCGGATTGGGCGCCGTGATGAACATGCCCTTTGCCGCCCAGGCGAGGGCCAGCGCCATGCCGTCGGTATCGTTGAGAATGCTTGCGCTGTCGTGTGCCACTCTGTTGTCCGCTGTTGGGTTCGCCCGGCCGCTAGGGCGGGGCTTCGGCCCCGTCACAGCCATCGTCGCGCGCGGGATTGCACAGCCGCGCACGCCCGAGCATGTTGATTTTAATACGCCGGATATGCCCGCCATGAAACAGCGACAGCGTACCGAGCCGGGAGGCGCCGCTGTTGCTGTCGCTGCAGCTGCGCCCGGCGCCATTGTAGGCGATGTACTGCGGCGGCGCAGGCTGGGTGAAGGAAAAGTCGATCTGCACGCCGCGTGGCAGCGGGCCGTGGACCGCGACCAGCTCGTCTGGCGGTCCCAATTCGCCGTCGCCGTCGCGGTCGACGAAGACGGTCCATCCTTGGGTCCAGTCGCTGCCCGCCGCGTCGCGCGGCGCCAGCTTGACCCGCTCGCCCCTGGCGATGGCCTGGGCGCGGGTGTGCAGGATGGCGTCCAGCAATTCGCTGGAGGCGGCCTTGATCTGCTGGTGCGTCACCAGGGCATGCAGGTCAGGCGCCGCCGCCGCGAAGGCCACGGCGGCGATCGCCAGCACCACCGCCAGCTCGGCCAGCGTGGCGCCGCGAGCGGAAGCGCCGCTCATGGCCAGCAGCGCGGCCCGGCGCCGCTCGCACCCTGCGCGCCGCTGCTGTCGAGGCTCAATACGCCGCAGTCCGGATCGCTGAAATCCGTGTCGACCCGGGCCGTCCCCGGCTGGGCCCGCAGTTCGATGCACTGGCGGATGTCCTGGCCTTCGCAGGCGCGCCCCTCGAGCTCGTAGGCGCTGTCCTCGGGACGCGTACCGAGCCACCAGCGGAACTGGCCGCTGTCGCCTTGTTCCGCTGATGACGAGAAGGCGACATAGGTGTGGTGCAGCGCGCGGTACTGTTCCTGGCGCTGCATGGCCTCGACCAGCGCCAGCTGGGCCTCGACGCGGCGGGTCCTGAGCACGTGCTGAGCGTAGCTGGGATAGGCGACCGCCGCCATGATGCCGACGATCGCCAGCACGATCATCAGCTCGACCAGCGTGAATCCGCGCGGCTTCATCGCCCCTCCTGCCAGTTGCTGATTTCGCGCCAGCCCACGCGAACCCCGGGCCCGCCGGGCGTGCCGGGGGCGCCAGGCTCCGCGACCGCTTGTGCAGGCTCGGCCGGCGGACCGGCGGGGAGCAGCTTGCGGTAATAGGCCTGCACCGCCACCTGGGTCGTGTCGACGCTGCCGAAGCCGAGCGCGGAAATCCGGTACAGCAGCACCTCTGGCGTGGAAGGCATGCGTTCGATGAGGTAGCGCGGCGCCTGCACCGCCAGTGCGCCTTCGCCAACGGGAATCTGCGCGCCCGTGAAGCTGCCGAGGGCGACGGAAGGCCCGGCGGCGTCGGCAAGCGCGGCGAAGATGTCGGCAGCGTCCGCCGCCTGTGCGCACAGGCCGTCGTAGGGAGCGCCGCCGCGGCAGCCCTCGCTGAACGCCGCGGCCGTGGCGTTAGCAAGCGCCGCGGCGCGCGCCGACGCGGGATCGGCGCCGCCTTCGATATCGTGCTCGGCGTCGACCAGCGCGGCCATGGCGCCGCTCAGCGCCAGCATGCGGTCGCGCTCGTGGCCGGCGGCGCGTGCGCCGTTGATCGCGGTGCGCGCGGCCGCAATGCTGGTCATCAGGATCGCCAGCATCAGCAACAGGGCCGTGAGCAGCGCCATGCCACGCTGCGCCCCGTTCGACTGAGGAGTAGCCATGCCGCCCTCACCTGGTGCGCGCCGGCAGCGCGACCGTGGTGCCGAACACCTTGCGGTAGCGCGCCGCGTGGCCGGCAGACAGCGCCGCCTCCATCAGGTGGGTGCCGGCATCCTCGCTGCCGGCCAGTTCGCCGTAGGCCTGGCCGAACAGGTCGTAGACGGCGTCGGACGCCGTCTCCAGCGGGCTGGCCGCTCCCTGCAGCAGCAGCGCCACGCGCACGCTCGCCACCTGCTTCCAGTGGGTGCGCCGGCGCCGTTCCACGTCGCGTTCGGCCTGGGTGTCGCCTGCCAGGGCCAGGCCGGCGTCGAGTTCCTCAAGCGCCGTGGCATTGACGTAGCGCTCGGGCGTGCCGTCGGCGTCGGTATCGAGTCCGTACAAGACCTGGAAGCTGTCGACCTTGCCCACCACTGCATCGGCCGACCAGGCGCTCGCGCCGCGGTACTTGCAGCGCAATTCCGCCTCGCCCTGCGCGTTGCGGGCGACGTAGAAGATGCTCCAGCCTTCCTGGTCGCGGTGCACGCTGAAACCGGCGCAGTCGAGCGTGGTGCCGTCGCCGTTCGGCGCGGCGCCCGTTCCCGGGAAGCGCACCGCCAGCACGTCGCTGCCATTGACCGCGTCCGGCAGCGCATTGTCGAGGGCGAATCCGGTCTTGCTCAGGCTGTGCGCGTCCAGGCCCGCCAGGTTGGCGGGCGCGCTCGGATCCGGCCCCGTGTTGTGGCCTTCCCAGTCGGCTGCGGCGGACTGCCGTATTGCGCGTGCGATTGCTTCCAGCGCGTAGCGGCCGGCGTCGTCCATGGCGGCCGTCTCCACCTGCGCGGCAAATGCGCGGTTGGCCCAGATGAACAGGCTGGCCGCCGCCAGCAGCACGCACAGGCCGATCGTCATGGCCACCAGCAGCTCGGCCAGCGACATGCCGCGCTGCCGCAGCGTACGCGGCTTCACTGCAGCACTCGCACGAAACCGGGCGCGTCCCCGGTGCCCTGCCAACCCAGTTTCACCACCGGCAGCGCGCCGGCAGTGCCGTCGCAGCTCCAGCGCCAGCGGCCGACCGCGCTGTCCCAGGGAGATGCATCGCGGCAGACTTCGATGCGCCCGCGTGGGAACTGCGCGTGCAGGGCCTGGCGGATTTCGTGCAGGTCGAACTCGGCCAGCTGGGCCGGGGTGCAACTGCTGGCGCCGAAACAGCTGGCGCCGGGCGCGGGCAGGCCATCCCCTGCATCATAGGCAAAGTCGAGATAGGGATTGGCGTCGTCCGGCAGGCCGGACATGGCGGGATTGAGCTGCATGCGCGCGGCCAGCGAGGCCGCCAGCTGGGCCGCATCGGACAGCAGCGCCGACTGCTGGCGCGTACGTTCCGCGGTCAGCTGGGTAGCGCCGGCGCCGACAATGCCGACCGCCAGCACGAACAAGGCGACCAGCACCTCGACCAGGGTAAAGCCAGGACTCTGCACCCGCACGACCAGCTCCCGTAAAAACGATGAGCTGCGAAGTTATCAGGCGTGCATGAGCCAGCCATGAGCTGGCGCAATCGAAAACAGCAACAGGTTCGTAATCGCGCTCGTGTGCGCGATTACTTGCGCGGCTGGCCGACTTCGGCGATCGCTTCCTGGAACTCGGCCAGGTCTTCGAAATTCTTGTAGACCGAGGCGAAGCGGATATAGGCGATCTTGTCGAGACGCTTGAGTTCCTGCATCACCAGCTCGCCCACGTAGCCGGTGTCCACCTCGCGGCGGCCGCTGGTCAGGAGCTTTTCTTCGATGGTGGCGACGGCGGTGTCGATCGCCTCGGCGGCGACGGGACGCTTGCGCAGGGCCAGCATCAAGCTGCCACGCAGCTTGTTGGACGAGAACTCGGTGCGGCTGCCGTTCTTCTTGACGATGATCGGCATCGACAGTTCGATGCGTTCGTAGGTGGTGAAGCGCTTGTCGCACTTCGCGCAGCGCCGGCGCCGGCGAATGGCATCCCCTTCCTCGGACACGCGGGTGTCGAGGACCTGGGTATCTTCATGCTGGCAGAAGGGACATTTCATGGCGCCGTGCTGAGAATGGGGCCGCTAGCCTGCGGCCCCGGGTTGCTTACTTCGCGTAGACCGGATACTTGTCGGTCAGCTTCTTGACTTCACCCTTCACGCGCTCGATGGTCGCGGCGTCGTGCGGGTTGTCCAGCACGTCGGCGATCAGGTGGCCGACCTTGACCGCGTCTTCTTCCTTGAAGCCGCGGGTGGTGAAGGCCGGGCTGCCGAGGCGGATGCCCGAGGTGACGAAAGGCTTCTGGGGGTCGTTCGGAATGCCGTTCTTGTTGCAGGTCATGTGGGCCTGGCCGAGGATCGCTTCCGCTTCCTTGCCGGTGAGGCCTTTCGAACGCAGGTCGACCAGCATCACGTGCGACTCGGTACGGCCCGACACGATGCGCAGGCCGCGCTCGGTCAGGGTGTTGGCCAGGGCGCTGGCGTTCTTGACCACCTGCTTCTGGTATTCCTTGAACTCCGGCGACAGCGCCTCCTTGAAGGCGACGGCCTTGCCCGCGATCACGTGCATCAGCGGACCACCCTGGATGCCCGGGAAAATCGCCGAATTGATCTGCTTTTCGTACTCGGCCTTCATCAGGATGATGCCGCCGCGCGGGCCGCGCAGCGACTTGTGGGTGGTCGAGGTGACGAAGTCGGCGTGCGGCACCGGGTTCGGATATTCGCCGGCGGCGATCAGGCCGGCGTAGTGGGCCATGTCGACCATGAAGTAGGCGCCGACTTCCTTGGCGATGCGGGCGAAACGCTCGAAGTCGATGCGCAGGGCAAAGGCGGAGGCGCCGGCGATGATCATCTTCGGCTTGTGCTCGCGGGCCAGAGCTTCCATGGCGTCGTAGTCGATGTCTTCCTGCTCGGTCAGGCCGTAGGAGACGACGTTGAACCACTTGCCCGACATGTTCAGGGCCATGCCATGGGTCAGGTGGCCGCCTTCGGCCAGCGACATGCCCATGATGGTGTCGCCCGGCTTCAGCATGGCGAAGAACACGCCCTGGTTGGCCTGCGAACCCGAGTTCGGCTGCACGTTGGCGGCTTCAGCGCCGAACAGTTGCTTCAGGCGGTCGATCGCCAGCTGCTCGGCGACGTCGACGTATTCGCAGCCGCCGTAGTAGCGCTTGCCCGGATAGCCTTCGGCATACTTGTTGGTCAGCTGCGAGCCCTGCGCTTCCATCACGGCCGGCGAGGTGTAGTTCTCCGAGGCGATCAGTTCGATGTGGTCTTGCTGGCGAACGTTTTCCTTCTGGATGGCATCCCACAGTTCCGGGTCGATATTGGCAAGCGTATGATCTTTGGCAAACATGTAAAACTCCAATCGAGAGAAATACCAGGCAACGGGCAGCGCGTCATGCGGCGGGACCGACAGGCGCACAGGCAGCCCGCAGTACGTCACGTACCAGTTGGTGGCTGCCCAGGCGAACGGCGAGTGGCATCTCACGTTCCCCGGTGGGTGTCCACCTTTTGCCGTGCGCATCGCAAACTCCAGGCGCACGGTGTTTCGCCAGTTACGTGAGACGTAAACTGAGAAGATTGTATGTGATCCAAGGCGCTTAGGGCAAGGAAACTGCTGTCTTCTTAACAAGCTTGCGGGTCCCAGCGGACTTGTGGCCATTTCGGCTACAATTTTCCATTCCTCCGCCCTTCGAGAGCAACCATGATCGTCTTCATTACCGGCGCGTCGGCCGGCTTCGGCGCCGCGATGGCGCGTGTCTTTGTCCGCAACGGCCACCGCGCTATCCTGGCGGCGCGCCGCACCGAGCGCATCGAAGAGCTGGCGCGCGAACTGGGCGATGCCGCCCTCCCCATCACGCTGGACGTCACCAGCCGCGCCTCCATCGAGGCCGCGCTCGCCGGGCTGCCGGAAGGCTGGCGCGACATCGACGTGCTCATCAACAATGCCGGCCTGGCCCTGAACACCAAACCGGCGCACGAAGTGCCGCTGGAAGACTGGGACACCATGATCGCCACCAACTGCCAGGGCCTGGTGACCATGACCCGCGCCGTGCTGCCCGCCATGGTGGCGCGCGCCAGCGGCCTGGTGATCAACCTCGGCTCGGTGGCTGGCCACTACCCCTACCCGGGCGGCAATGTGTACGGCGCGACCAAGGCCTTCGTGGAGCAGTTCACCCTCAACCTGCGCGCCGACCTGGTCGGCACCGGCGTGCGTGCTACCAACCTGGCGCCGGGCTTGTGCGGCGGCACCGAGTTCTCGAACGTGCGCTTCAAGGGCGACGACGCGGCCGCGGCCAAGGTCTACGAGGGCACCGTGCCCCTCACCGCGGAGGACATCGCGAACACCGCCTACTGGATCGCGACCCTGCCGCCGCACGTGAACGTCAACAGCATCGAGCTGATGCCGACCTGCCAGGGCTTCTCGCCGTTCACGATCAAGCGCAGCTGAAGCCACCCTCTATGCATATTGCAGGCATGTAACGAGCGCTCGGCAGTTGTGAGAAAGTGTTACAGTAATTGGTCTTTCGGCCATGTTTCACGTCTACTACTGCCGCACTGTAGCTGCCTTTACCGAGAGGCACGCCCGTCTTTTCCTCTCTCATATGTACGCAAGCGTACATAAGGAGGGGAAAAATCGCGTAAAATGTTTCCTATTTACACTTAATGGCAGGGGAAATGCCTTCAGCATTTGACTGGACAGTCAGGGTCTACTACGAAGATACCGACGCCGGTGGCATCGTGTTTTACGCTAACTACCTGAAGTTCTTCGAACGGGCGCGCACCGAATGGCTGCGCGCGGCCGGCGTCGGCCAGCAGGAATTGCTGGACACCGACCGTGCTGCCTTTGTCGTCAAGAGCGTTTCCCTGGACTACCACCAGCCTGCCCGCCTCGACGACGTGCTGACCATCCGCACCACGGTCGAGAAGCTGGGGCGCGCGTCGGTCCAGTTCGCCCAGGAAGCGTGGAAAGGCGAGCTGCTGCTGACCAGCGCCAGCGTCAAGGTCGGCTGCGTCGACCTTGCCACCATGCGTCCGCGTTCGCTGCCCGAGCATGCTGCTGATAAAATGCGCGCCGCATAAAGATAAACAGACAACAGAACCCAACCGATGACCGCGACCCAAGACCTTTCGTTTATTACGCTGATCGCCAACGCACACTTCCTGGTGCAGCTGATCATGGCCCTGTTGCTGATCCTGTCGGTCGTGAGCTGGACCTACATCTTCCGCAAGGTGTTCGCGCTGCGTTCCGCACGTAGCCAGACCGAACAGTTCGAACGCAGCTTCTGGGCCGGCGGCAACCTGCATACCCTGCACCAGAGCGCCAGCAGCCAGCGCGACCAGAGCGGTCCGCTGGCCCGCATTTTTGAGGCCGGCATGGGCGAATTCATCAAGGGCAAGCAGGCTGCGCGCGACGCCATGGACATGGGTCCGGTGCTCGACGGCGCCCGCCGCGCCATGCGCGCCGCCTTCCAGCGCGAACTCGACGCCCTCGACATCCACCTGAACTTCCTGGCTTCGGTCGGTTCGGTCTCCCCTTACATCGGCCTGCTCGGTACCGTGTGGGGCATCATGAACGCCTTCCGAGGCCTGGCCAACGTGCAGCAGGCCACCCTGGCCGTGGTCGCGCCCGGCATTGCCGAAGCCTTGATCGCCACCGCGATCGGCCTGTTCGCCGCGATCCCGGCCGTGGTGGCGTACAACCGCTTCACCCACGACATCGACCGCCTGGCCATCCGCTTCGAGAGCTTCGTCGAAGAGTTCTCGAACATCCTGCAGCGCCAGTCGCGCTAAGGAGAACCGGGATGGCCTTCAACAGCAGCCTGCGCAGCGGACGCAAACGGGCGTTCAAGTCCGAGATCAACGTCGTGCCCTATATCGACGTGATGCTGGTGCTGCTCATCATCTTCATGGCGGTGCCGGCCAACGAGGCGCCGAGCGTGGTCAACCTGCCGAGCGCCGAGAAATCGGCACTGCCGCCGGACACCTATATCCGCGTCTCCGTGCAGCCGGAAAACCGCCTGTCGATCGGCGTCGGCGGCAAGCAAAAGCTCGCCATGGAAGACGTGGCCGACCGCACCGCGCTGATGGCGCGCCTGCGCGCCCTGCACGAAGAGAACCCGGACTACCCGGTCTTGATAGAAGGCGACCGCGACAGCAAATACGAGGATGTGATCACCTTGATCTCGGACGCGAAGAAGATGGGTATCAACCGGGTGGGACTTGCCACCAAGTGATATGTCTGCAATGAAGCCAGCCATCGCCGGCGCACCCTACACCGTGCCGCCAGAACCGAGCCGCCTGCCCGCCTTCATGCTGGCAGTGGCCGTGCACGCCGTGCTGCTGGGCTTCCTCTGGTTCGGCATCAGCTGGCAGAACACCGAACCGGTCGCCGTCCAGGCCGAGGTCTGGGACATGTCGGTCCAGAGCGCCGCCGCCCCGGAACTGCCGCCCCCGCCGGCCCCGGAGCCCGAGCCGCAACCCGAACCCGTTCCGCCACCGCCGCGCCCGGCCGAACCGCCGCCGGTGGAGCGCCCTGCCCCGACCCCACCGGACATCAATCTGCAGCGCGAGAAAGAGCGCAAGGAACAGGCTAAACGCGACGAGGCCGAGAAGGAACGCGTACGCAAGGAAGAAGAGCGCAAGAAGGAGCTCGCCGAGAAGAAGAAGCAAGAAGAGGCTGAGAAGAAAGAGCTCGCGAAGAAGGAAGCCGACGAGAAGAAAAAGGCCGAGAAGCTCGCTGCCGACAAGGCTGCGAAGGACAAGGCCGCCAAGGAAAAGGCCGAAGCCGCCAAACTGGCCAAGCTGGCCCAGGACGAACTCAAGCGCATCTCGGGCGCCATGGGCACCACCGGCACTGCCGAAAAGTCGACTGGCCCGCGTTCCGACGGCGGTTACGTCGCCGCATTGACCGCCGCGATCAAGAGCGCCACCGCCTACGGCGGCAGCACCACGATGCCGGGCAACCCGAAGGCGGTGTTCCGCGTCGATCAGCTGCCGACCGGCGAAGTGATGTCGGTGCGCCTCGTGAAAAGCAGCGGTGTGCCTGAGTTTGACAGAGCAGTAGAGAATGGTATCAAAAAGGCATCCCCGCTCCCGAAGAAGAAGGACGGCACGGTGGAACGCACCATCGACGTCAACTTCTCGATGAAAGACTACGATTGACCCATTCGTTCAACGACAGACTATGAAAAAACTCCATTTCCTGCTGTTTAGCGCCACCCTGCTGATGGGGACGGCCACGCAAGCCCAGATCAAGGTCGAGATCGCCGGTGTCGGCAGCAACCAGATCCCGGTCGCGGTCGCCGCCTTTGCCGACGAATCGATCGCCCCGGCGCAGGTCTCGGCCATCATCCGCGCCGACCTCGAGCGCAGCGGCGTGTTCAAGGTGATCGACGCCGGCCAGGTGATCAGCGACAGCGCTAGCGTCGACCTGGCTGCGTTCAAGGCCAAGGGCGCCGACGCCCTGGTGGTCGGCAGCGTGACCAAGCAGCCCGACGGCCGCTTCGCGGTCCGCTACAAGCTGCACGACACCGTCAAGGGCGCGCAGATCTCGCAGCTGGGCGGCGAAGTCCAGCCGAAGTACACCCGCCTGCAGGCGCACCGCATCGCCGACGACGTCTACGAAAAGCTGACCGGCGTGCGCGGCATCTTCTCGACCCGCATCGCCTACGTCAAGGAAGACCGCAGCGCGCGCAACTACACCCTGGCCGTGGCCGACGCCGACGGCGAGAACGAAGTCATCGCCGCGCGCGGCCGCGAGCCGATCATCTCGCCGGCGTGGGCGCCGGACGGCACCAAGGTGGCCTACGTCTCGATGGAAGACCGCAAGCCGGTGGTCTACCTGCAAGACCTGATGACCGGCCGCCGCAACGTGATCTCCAACGTCAAGGGCAACAACTCGGCCCCGTCGTGGGCGCCGGACGGCCGCACCCTGGCCGTGGCCCTGTCGAAGGACGGCAATACCGAGGTTTACACCGTCAATTCGGACGGCACCGGCCACCGCCGCCTGACCAACAGCCCGTCGATCGATACCGAGCCGCAATTCTCGGCCGACGGCCAGACCATCTACTTCACCAGCGACCGCAGCGGCGGCCCGCAGATCTACAAGATGAGCGTGAACGGCGGCACGCCGACCCGCGTCACGTTCAACGGTAATTACAATATCAGCCCGCGCGTGTCTGCCGACGGCAAGACACTGGCCTGGATTTCCCAGCGCAACGGCGGTTTTTCCCTTTACGCGATGGACCTGGCCAGCGGCCAGGAGCTGCGCCTGGCCGATGGGGCCACCGAACCGAGTTTTTCGCCTAACGGCAAGTACATCATGTATGCGACCAAGGGCGGCGGGCGTGTTGCGCTCGCCGTGGTCTCGGTGGATGGACGGGTCAAGCAGCGCTTAACCACCAATGCGGGAAACATTCGGGAGCCCAGCTGGGGTCCCTTCATGAAGTAAACAGCAGTAAAACTTTATTAGACAAGGAGAAAAACCATGCGCAACTTCCAGAAAGTAGCCCTCATCGCTTCCGCTCTCGTGCTGACCGCCTGCTCGTCCTCGCCCAAGCTCAACGAAACCCCGGTGGTCGAGAAGACCCCAACCCCGCCGGCAGCCCAGCCTGACGCGCGCGACATCCGTCCAGTCGAAACCGGCAGCGTCGATCCGCTGAATGATCCGAAAGGCCCGCTGGCCAACCGCAGCGTCTACTTCGACTACGACAGCTTCGTCGTGCGCGAAGACGGCAAGCCGGTCGTCGCCAACCACTCGGGCTTCCTGACCAAGAACGCCGGCCGCAAGGTTCTGATCCAGGGTAACACCGACGAACGCGGCGGCACCGAGTACAACCTGGCTCTGGGCCAGAAGCGTGCCGAAGCCGTGCGCCGCGCCATGGGCGCCCTGGGCGTGTCGGACAACCAGATGGAAGCCGTGTCGCTGGGCGAAGAAAAGCCGAAGGCCACCGGCAGCGACGAAGCTGCATGGGCTGAAAACCGTCGCGCCGACATCGTCTATCAGTAATCACTCCGATAACTGATCAGATACGGCTGATTGACAGCGGGGCGGATGGCAGTGCAGACTGCATCCGCCCCGTTTTTACTCTGCAACCGGAAAGATTGACTGCCATGATGAAACTGTCCCCGTCCCGACTTGCCTGCCTCTTCCTGGCAGCCTGGATGCCGTTGCAGGCGCAAGCCGGCCTGCTCAGCGACGATGAAGCGCGCAAGGCCATCCTCGATCTGCGCGCCAAGGTCGATAACATCGCCCGCGACCTGAACGCCCGCATCGAGACCAAGTCGGACAAGACTTCCCAGCTCGACCTGCTGAACCAGCACGAGCAGACCATGCAGGAGATTTCCCGCCTGCGCGGCCAGATCGAAGTGCTGGCCAACCAGATCGCCCGCGCCCAGGAAAGCCAGAAGCAGCTGTACGCCGACCTCGACGCCCGCATCAAGAAGGTCGAACCGCAGCAGGAAACCGTCGACGGCCAGACCGCATCGGTGCTGCCGGCCGAAAAGACCGCCTACGATAACGCCACCGCCCTGTTCCAGAGCGGCGACTACAAGGGCGCCACCGCTGCCCTGCAGGATTTCGTGCGCCGCTACCCGGATTCGGCCTATGCCGCCAACGCGCAGTACTGGCTCGGCAACGCGTATTTCGCCCAGGGCGACTACAAGAAGGCCATCGCGGCCCAGGAAGTGCTGACCACGAGCTATTCGACCAGCCCCAAGGTGCCGGACGCGATGCTGAACATCGGCAGCAGCTATGCCCTGCTGAAGGACAGCAAGAACGCCAAGAAGGCGCTGCAGCAGCTGGTCTCGAAGTACCCCGACTCGAGCGCCGCCCGGACCGCCAAGGATCGCCTGGCTTCGCTGAAGTGATCGCAGGCCGCGCCGCTGCCCCAGGGCATTTGACAGCGAGCGCGGCGCATCCTATAATCTCGCTTCTTTCGGGTCGTTAGCTCAGTTGGTAGAGCAGCGGACTTTTAATCCGTTGGTCGCTGGTTCGAGCCCAGCACGGCCTACCAGAATCAGCAGAAACGCCAGCCTCCGGGCTGGCGTTTTTGTTTCAGCGCTGTGCCAGCGTCGCCCGCACCTCGATGACCTGTGCCACGCGCGAATTCGGCACATAGCGCATCAGCATATCGTCGCCGCTCTCGCCGCGATTGAAATCCATCGTCACATTGCCGTCGCGCGACACGTAGCGGTCCGGGCTGAGCGCAATCAGGTGCATGGGCGGCTGGCGATCGATGCGCGCCATGATGCCGCCGGCGGCCGAGTCGACCTTCAGGCGCCAGCCGTTCGACAGCGCATACACGCCGCGCACCGCATCTAGATGTTCTTGGTAGAGCCGCACCGAGCGTGGCGGCGCCGTCACCTGCACGCTCGAGATCGACGAAGGCGCGGTGGCGGGATAGGACGAGGTCTGTGCGGCGGCATCGGCGACCAGGAGCAACAGCGATGCCCCGATGGCCAGGGTCAGGGGACGCATGGCATTCTCCTTCGCAAGGGATGGCACCCTGACGGCGTCAGGGTGGACAGCTTCAGTCTAGGGCAGCGTCCGTTACCCGCAAGGCCTCATCGCGTGACATGACAAAACGGTCTCGATTCACCACAAGGCAGATCCAGACGAAATGATACAAAAATAGCAATATGCATGGCGTTTTTGTATCGTATTCGAAGGCGGGCAGGCGTTGAGTGTTGGTTTCGCCCTACTCCCTACCACAATTGCTTGACATATGTGGAGTGCGGCAGGATATTGTTGTTTTGCAGCAATTGATTGAAGTCGTAAGCAATTGTGTGCGCCCTTGTTTTCGTTACCCCTGCATGTAGAATAAACAACATTCGTGCAGCTTACCGACTGGGATTCTTGAGACCGGATTTATCATTGAGCGCTGGCTGGCAAGCCTTTCGGACTGCCAGCGCATCGCCCTTTGTCGATCCGGTCCGGCCGCTCCGGTGCCACTTGTCTGAGCCGGCGAGCGCGGGCATCGCGATATCGCCGAACCGAAGCTGCCATGCATGAGCGCGCCTCCGGGCGCTTTCCACTATCGAACCGCCAGTCTCCGGTGGAGACGGCAAACAAAGGACCAAGGAACCGACATGAATACCGAGCATTCGCATCCGAACATCCACGCTGCGACCATCGACCGCAGCAACCCGAGTGCACCGAAGCGCACCTTTGCCAAGGGCATCGTGTCGAGCCGCCTGCGCCAGCGCATCAGCGTCGCCGTCGGCCTCTGCGTCGGCCTGGCCGCACTCGTCATCGCCTTCGAATAAGCACTTCCTCCGCCAGTCCCTGCACGGCGTCCCGCGCCGGCAGCGCTGGGCGCATCAACAAACAGCGGGCATCGCTGCCCGCTGCTTTCAAGTCGTACCGCTAGCTGGCGGCCGTGTTGGCCGCCCTTCCCTTACGCTGCCCGTCAGAACTCTTCCCAGCCTTCGGTCGCTTCCTCGGCCTTGGCCTTGGCCGGCCTGGCCGGCTTGCGCTCGGGCTTGACGGCCGCCGGTTTCGCCGCGATCCGTGCCGGCGCTTTTGCCGGCCGCGCAGGCGCCGCGGCGCGCACCGGAGCGGCTGGCGCCGCCTGGACGCCGAGCTTGAACACGCCGACGGCCTGGGCCAGCGCCGCCGCTTCTTCCTGCATCGACTGCGCCGCCGCCGAGGCCTGCTCGACCAGCGCGGCGTTCTGCTGCGTCACCTGGTCCATCTGGGTGACTGCGCTGTTGATCTGCTCGATGCCGGCGGTCTGCTCCTGGCTGGCGGCCGTGATCTCGGCCATGATGTCGGTCACGCGGCCGACGCTCTGGACAATCTCCGTCATCGTTGCACCGGCCTGGTCGACCAGCTCGGAACCGTGGTGCACCTTCTGGACCGAATCGTCGATCAGGGCCTTGATTTCCTTGGCCGCCGCCGCGCTGCGCTGGGCCAGGTTGCGCACCTCGCCCGCCACCACCGCGAAGCCGCGGCCCTGCTCGCCTGCGCGGGCCGCTTCCACGGCCGCGTTCAGCGCCAGGATATTGGTCTGGAAAGCGATGCCGTCGATGACCGAGATGATGTCGACGATGCGGGTTGCCGAGCTATTGATCGCGCCCATGGTCTGCACCACCTGCTCGACCACTTCGCCGCCCTTGCCCGCCACCTGCTGGGCCGAAGCCGCCAAGACATTGGCTTGGCGCGCGTTGTCGGCGTTCTGGCGCACGGTCGAGGTCAGTTCTTCCATCGAGGAGGCGGTCTCTTCCAGCGAACCGGCCTGCTGCTCGGTGCGACTCGAGAGGTCCAGGTTACCGGCCGCGATCTGGCCGGACGCGGTGGCGATGGTGTCGGTGCCGCCGCGCACGCGGGTGACAATCTGCACCAGCGCTTCGTTCATGTCCTTCAGGGCCTGCAACAGGCGCCCGGTCTCGTCCTTCGAGCTGACCTCGATTTTCTGGCTCAGGTCACCCGCCGCGACCGCGGCGGCGACCTGCACGGCCTGCTCGATCGGGCGCACGATGGCGCGTACCAGCATCCAGCCGACCACGGCGGCCATCACGAGGCCGAAGGCCAGGCCTGCCAGGCACACGAGGCGCACCATTTCATACTTCTGCTGCGAGCGCTCGTATTCGACCTTCGCCACGCGCTGCTGCAGCCCGAGCAGCTGGCCGCCGAGCTCGCCTACCGGCTGGAAGCCCCGCTCCATGGCGCCGCTGGCCAGCTGGCTGGCCTGGGCCAGGTCGCCGGCGCGGATGGCGGCAAGCGCAGGCTGCAATCCCTGCGCCAGGAAGGCCTTGCGGGCCTCCACGAATTTCGCTGCCAGTGCCGCTTCTTCACTGGTCATCTCGGTTTGCTCGTACGCTTTCCAGGTGGCTGTTACCGCGGCGATGTTGGCGTCGACTTCCGCCACCAGGGTGTTGCGCGCCGCGGCGTCTTCCTGGTGCGCCGCCTTGGTGACCAGCAGCTGGTTAGTGGTGATCAGCTGCATGACCCGGCTGAGCTGGCCGAGCGCGACGACGCGGTCGTCATGCATGCTCTTCATTTCGCTGTTGGCGACGCTCAAATTGTAGAGGCCGATGACCGCGCCAGCCAGCAACTCGGCGGCCAGGAAGGCGATGACGAAGATCAGGCGAGACTTGATGCTGAGATGTTTAAACATGGGAAATCCGATGAATGTGTTGGCAGCAAAGACGTCAGTACGTATTGAATTATAGAAACAAAACCCCGCTGGACCTGGGAACCGGACAGTCAATCTCGCGTTTTCCAGAGCGACCGTCGCCCGCATGCCACATGTGCTTGCCACCCTGTCACCATTCATGATTGACCCGACAACGCCCTGCACCACGATGGTGCTGCAGCCCGCTCCGGCGGTGATGCCGGTTTGCCTATAAAATGCTGCGATTGATTTCTCCAGCGCATTAGCCGCCACGAAAAGGCCCCAATGAACTTTCCTGTCCTGATCAACCTGACCCTGGCACTGCTGGTCTGCGTGCTGCTGTACCGCCTGCAGGCCACCCACGTTTCCTTTACCAAGCGGGTGTTTACCGGCCTGGGTCTCGGCGTGGTGCTGGGCGCGATGCTGCAGACCGTGTACGGCGCCGATTCGCCCGTCATCGGCACCACCGGCGCCTGGCTCGACGTGGTCGGCAGCGGCTACGTGAAGCTGCTCCAGATGATCATCATTCCCCTGATCATGGTCTCGATCGTGCAGGCCATCCTCAAGCTGCGCAACGCCTCTTCGCTCGGCGCCATCAGCACGCTCACCATCGGCATCCTGATCACGACCACCATCGTGGCGGCGGCGATCGGCATCCTGATGGCCAAGCTGTTCGGCCTGAGCGCGGTCGGCCTGACCGCCTCCACCGCCGAAGTGGCGCGCGGCGAATACCTGCAGGGCAACCTGGCGGCGGCCAAGGAGATCTCGCTGCCCGGCATGCTGCTGTCCTTCATCCCGGCCAATCCCTTCCTCGACATGACCGGTGCGCGCAAGACCTCGACCATCGCGGTGGTCGTGTTCGCGATCTTTATCGGCGTCTCGGCCACCGGTATCGCCGGCAAGAAACCCGAAGTGTTCCAGTCCTTCAGCGGCTTCGTGCACGTGGCGCACGTGATCGTGATGCGCATGGTGACCCTGGTGCTGCGCCTGACGCCCTTAGGCGTGTTCGCCCTGATGACCAAGATGGTCGCGGGCTCGAGCCTGCAGGACATCCTCAGCCTGGCCAGTTTCGTGGCCGCCTCCTACTGCGCGCTGGCGCTGATGTTCGTGGTGCACCTGCTGCTGGTAACGGGCAGCGGCCTGAACCCGCTCCGCTACCTTGCCAAGATCTTCCCGGTACTCGCCTTCGCCTTCACGTCGCGCACCAGCGCCGGCGCCATCCCGATGAGCGTGGCGACCCAGACCGGGCGCCTCGGCACGCCGGAAGGCATCGCCAACTTTGCCGCCTCTTTCGGCGCCACCATCGGCCAGAACGGCTGCGCCGGCATCTATCCGGCCATGCTGGCGGTGATGATCGCGCCCACCGTCGGCATCGATCCCTATACCGCCACCTTCCTGCTGCCGCTGCTGGCGATCGTCGCCTTCGGTTCGATCGGCGTGGCCGGGGTGGGCGGCGGCGCCACCTTCGCGGCGCTGATCGTGCTGTCGGCGATGGACTTGCCGGTGGCGCTGGCGGGCCTCCTGATTTCGGTGGAACCCCTGATCGACATGGGCCGCACGGCGCTCAACGTCAGCGGCTCGGTCATGGCCGGCACGCTGACCAGCCGCATGCTCGGGCAGACCGACATGCGGGTGTTCGACAGCGACGCCGAGATCAACCTGGACGGCGAAGAGCAAGTCGTCTGACGGGACGACTTGCGACGTCTGACGGGACGACTTGCGTGGTTTGAAGGGGCGTTTTTTGCCCTGTAAACAGCCTTTGTAAGAGGGCTCCGACGCTACGGCGAGCCTGCGCGGAAGCCCCGCAATCGTGCGCTTTGCGCCCGTAGAATCCGTCTATGATGACGTCATGTCAATATCAGAGACGGGCAGGTAATGGAACAGAAGTGGCCACAGGAAGTCTGGCTGGTCAGGCATGGTCAGAGCGCCGGCAATGTCGCGCGTGACCTCGCCGAAGCCGCCGCCGGACATCGCATCGATATCGCCGACCGCGATGTCGATGTGCCCCTGTCCGAGCTCGGCGAGCGCCAGTCGCAGGCCCTCGGTTCCTGGTTCGCCGCCCTGCCGCCGGAACAGCAGCCGAGCGTGGTGCTGGTCTCGCCCTACGTCCGCGCGCTTCAAACCGCCGACATCCTGATGCAGCGCCTCGACCGTTCGCGCCTGGTGGTCGAATCCGACGAGCGCCTGCGCGAAAAGGAATTCGGCATCCTCGACCGCCTCACCACCTACGGCATCGCGCACCACCATCCCGAGCTGTACGAGCAGCGCCAGCACGTCGGCAAGTTCTACTTCCGTCCGCCCGGCGGCGAGAGCTGGTGCGACGTCATCCTGCGCCTGCGCAGCGTGATCGACACCCTGAACCGCGAGTACTGCCGCGAGCGCGTGCTGATCGTCGCGCACCAGGTCACGGTCAATTGCTTCCGCTACCTGTTCGAACGCCTGGACGAGAAGACCATCCTCGATTTCGACCGCGCCGGCGACGTGCCGAACTGCTCGGTCACCTCTTACGAATTCGACCCCGCGCTGGGCAAGGGCGGCCAGTTGGCCCTGCGCCTCGTGAACTTCGTTGCTCCGCTCGAAGCGAGCGGCACGCCCGTCACCGCCAGCAAGGACCTGCCTGCAGCACCGAAGGCCTAAGCCATCCCATGGAAACGCTCACCCGTGCCCCTGCCGTGCATGACGTCGACACAGCCCTGCTGCAGGGCTGGCCGCTACCGATGCCGGCTGTCGAAGGCGACAAGGAGATCCGCGGCCACGTGCTGGTGGTGGGGGGCTCGAGCGAGATGCCGGGCGCCATCATCCTGGCCGCCACCGCCTGCCTGCGCGCGGGCGCCGGCAAGCTCACCATCGCCACCGGACGCAGCGTGGCGCAACTGGTGGCGCTGGCCATGCCCGAAGCGCGCGTCATCGGCCTGGAAGAACACGCGAGCGCCGGCTTCAGCCTCGATGCCGTGGCCTGCCTCGACCCGCTGGCCGACCGTGTCGATGCAGTGCTGGTCGGTCCTGGCATGCGCGACGAGCCGGCCACCGCCGCGCTGGTGCATGCGCTGCTGCCGCGCTTCGAGTCGGCCGGCACGCGCGTGGTGCTGGACGCTTGCGCCATGGGCGCCCTGCTGCATCCGCCCGCGCACTGGCCCGCGGGCATGCCCTGGCGTTTCGAGCGTCCCGTCATCCTCACCCCGCATGCGGGCGAGATGGCGCACCTGACCGGCATCGCAAAGGAAGAGATCGTCGGCGCGCCCGACCCGCGCGCGCTGCAGGCTGCGCGCGACTGGAATGCAGTCGTCGCATTAAAAGGTGCGCGTACTGTCATCGCATCGCCGGATGGAACGTTGTACCAGCATGAAGGCGGCAATGTCGGCCTGGCCATCTCCGGATCCGGAGACGTGCTGGCCGGGATCATCACCGGGCTGGCGGCGCGCGGCGCCCCGCTCGACCAGGCCGTCTGCTGGGGTGTGGCGCTGCATGCGCGTGCCGGCGAACGCCTGGCGGAACGCATGGGCACACTTGGATATTTGGCGCGGGAAATTTCGCATGAAATACCCGCCCTGTTGGAACAGGTCGCCGGCAAGCGAACCGGCGACACCGAAACCACCCGGCAGATGCCGGTGGGCCGGGGGATGGGAGTCCATGACACCTAGTCTCTGGCAACTCCGCAGCACAAGGCGGAAACAAGTACGACAGTGTATGGTCCAATTGGCTGGCAGCCTGGCTGCCTGGCTGTTCCAGTCGGATTCGTGCACTGACCGGGGCCGCGTATTGCGTCGGTTCCCTGATGGTTCCACTGCTGGGTTTCCGAACCCTCAGAGGACCTAACCTGGCGCTGTCGGACCTCCAAGGCCTCACCTGGAGACCGCGGCACAAGATAGACGTGAAACGAGGAGTTAAACAATGAAAGCACTGACTCAAGCACCAAAAATCCTGCTGACTGCTGCCGTGTTGGCCTCCCTGCTGGGCGCCTGCCGCAAGAACGAGCCGGCAGCTGACGCCACCACTACCACGCCGGACACCTCGGCGACCGCACCGGCCAGCACCTCGGGCGCCACCGGCACCACGGGTGACACCGGCACCGGCGCCACCGGCACCGGCACCACCGGCACCACCGGTGACATGGGCACCGGCGCCACCGGCACCGGCACCACCGGCGCAACCGGCACCACCGGCGATACCACCGGCACCGGCGCAACCGGCACTGGCGCAACCGGCACCACCGGTACCGGCGCAACTGGCACCACCGGCACCGGCGCGACCGGCACCACCGGCGGCACCGGCACCTCGGGTACCTCGGGCACGACCGGCACCACCGGCACCGGCACCACCGGCGGCACCACCGGCCAATAATCGGCCATCCGCCTGGCAACGAACGGAGCCCGCGGTGCGGGCTCCGGGACTTCCGGCCTTGCCGGAAGCGTGGCTTCGTGCCGTTTTACAGCGGCGATCGCCAGCCTCCCGAGGCTGGCTTAGTCGTGTCCGGGTTGTTTCCCTTCTGCGCCAAGCCGCCTTCCCATCAGCTTTCTCGTCCAGACTGCAGCGCAGCCGCGTCTAGCAGACGGTTGACCGCATCAAATTCCGCAGGCTTCGTCAGGTGGTGATCGAAACCCGCATCCCGTGCGCGTGCGCGGTCATCCGCGGTGCCCCAGCCGGTCAAGGCCACCAGCATCGCCCCCTCCAGGCCCGCAATCTTGCGCAATGCGGCGGCAGTCTCGTAGCCGTTCATGTCGGGCAGGCCGATGTCGAGGAACACCACCTGCGGCGCCAGCTCGCGCGCCGCGCGCAGGGCGCCGGCGCCATCGTGCGCCAGGGTCACGCGGTGCCCGCCGATCTCGAGCAGGGCCGCGAGCATCTCGGCTGCATCGACGTTATCGTCCACCACCAGTACGCGCAAGGGCCCCACCGGCCCGGCCGGGGACTCGGCCGGTGCGGGCGCCGGGACGATCACTTCGCTTCCAGCCTGCGGCAACGGCAGGCGGACCGTGAAACGGCTTCCCCTGCCTTCGCCGTCGCTGTGGGCCACGACGCTTCCGCCATGCAGCTGCACCAGGCGCTTGACCAGGTTCAGGCCGACGCCCAGCCCACCCTCGCCCATCGCTTCGCTCGACTGCCCCTGCGCGTACATGTCGAACACATGCAACAACGCATCCGGGCCGATGCCGATGCCGCTATCGGAAACGGCGATGACTGCCTCGGCGCCTTCGGTCCACGACTCGACCTTGATGGCGCCGCCGGCGGGGGTGTACTTGGCGGCGTTGTTGACGAGATTGCTGATCACCTGCGCCACGCGATGGCGGTCCGCCTGCAACAGCACCGGCGTCTCCGGCGTGTGCAGCGCCAGGCGATGGCCGCGCGCGCTTACCAGTGGCATCGCCATCTCGACGCCATCCTGCACGACGTCACCCAGCTCCACTGTCTCAAGACGCAAGATCAGCTTGCCTTCCGACAAGCGCGCCATGTCGAGCAGGTCATCGACCAGGTGCACCATATGGTCCACCTGGCGCTGCATCATGCCCGGCACATCGCGCGCCCGGGCTAGCGTCGACCCGGCGGCATCCAATTGCATCAGGTCGATCCCGGCCCGGATCGGCGCAAGCGGGTTGCGCAGCTCGTGTGCCAGCGTCGACAGGAAGTCGCTTTGCTGGCGATTCTTCGCCGCCAGCTCGTCCGCCAGATGGCGCAGCTCCTGCTCCGCCTGCTTGTGGCCGCTGACGTCGAAGGTCACGCCGTCGAAGCGCAGCGGGCGTCCGTCGTCGTCGAGGTCGCACCAGCCGACGGCGTGCAGCCAGCGCATCCCGCCCGCCTCGATGCTGCCGCTGCGGAATTCGATGTCGAGCGTGCTTCCCTGCTCCAGCGCCCGGCGCAGGCGTGACTCGAAATGATGTCGATCGGCCTCATGCACGGCGGCGAGCAGCGCTTCCACACCGGTTTGGCGCTGGCCGCCAAGTCCGAGCTGGGCGGCCATTTCCGGATTCATCCTGAATTGCTCGAAGGGCGCATCGGCATACCACACGCCGATGTTGCCGGCTTGCGCCACGCGTTCGAAACGCTTCTGGAGCACCCGGCGCTCATGGATATCGATGACGGTGCCCACATACCCATCCGGGCGCCCCGCGTCGTCGCTCCGCGGCAAACCGGTGTCGATCACCCAGCGATAGGCGCCGTCATGGCGCCGCAGGCGAAAGTCGATCGCGAATGGCTCCCGTGCCGCGGCCGCCTCGAGGTAGGCCTCGACCGTGCGCTGCTGGTCGTCCGGATGCACGTTCTCGAGCCATCCGCGACCGAGATCCTGCTCCACCCGGCGGCCGGTGAAGTCGTACCAGCGCTTGCTGAGGTAAGTGCAATGCTCGTTCGCATCGGTCGTCCAGAGCATCGCAGGCGAGGCGTCGACCAGTGCGCGGAAATAGGCGTCGCGCCGCGCCGACTCGTAGTGCAGTCGACGTCGCTCACGCGCCTGGGCAACGTGGCCGCGCACACGCGCAAGCAGTTCGCCCGCCGCAAAAGGCTTGACCATGTAGTCGTCGGCGCCGGCCTGCAGGCCTTCGACCTTGGCTTCCTCGCCTGCCCGCGCGGACAGCAGCATCACCGGCACGTCGCGCAGGCGCTCGTCCGCGCGAATACGGGCGATCAGGCCAAAGCCGTCCAGCCCTGGCATCATGACGTCGCTCAGCAGCAGGTCGGGGGGATCGCGCTGGAGCATGGCAAAGGCCGCCTCGCCGTCGGCGCACAGGGTCACGTCGGCGTACGGCGCAAGCAGCGATTTCAGATAGGCGCGCATGTCGTTGTTATCGTCGGCCACCAGGATGCGGGGGCGTGCCTCGCCACTCGCCTGTCCTGCTGGCGCGACGGGCGCCACCTGTGCAGGGGCCTGAAGATCCTCGGCATCGGGCAGCCAGCGCAATGCTTCTTCGACGAAAGCGGCGCCCATGCGCGCGTCGCCCGGCAGCAGCGGGGCGGCAAGCACGCGCTCGGGAGGCAGGTGTGCATGCCCGAAGGGAATGTCGATGTCAAACCTGGTGCCCTCGCCCTCCACACTATGCACTGCGATGGTGCCGCCATGCAGCCATACCAGCTCCTGCATCAGTGCCAGACCGATACCGGTACCTTCATAGGTGCGGCCGGCAGCGCCTTCGATGCGGTGGAAGCGCTCGAACACCCGCCCCAGTTCCTGCTCGGGGATGCCGGTCCCGGTATCGCTGACCGACAGCCGCGCCTTGTCTTCGTGGCGCTGCAGGCGCACTGTGACGCTGCCGTCGAGCGTGAACTTGAAGGCATTCGACAACAGGTTGAAGACGATCTTTTCCCACATGTCGCGGTCGACCCAGACCGGCTCGCCCAGGTCCTGCGCCTCGACCGTATAGGCAAGGCCGCCGCGCGCCATGGCCGACTCGAACACGGCGGCCAGGTCCAGGGTCAGGCGCGCCAGGTCGGCGGGCGCGTAGCTGGCCTGCACCCGCCCGGCCTCGATGCGCGAAAAGTCGAGCAGCGAGTTGACCAGCTTCAGCAGGCGCAAGGCATTACGCTGGGTCAGCTCGATGCGCTGGCGCTGGGCCGGCGGCAGCGGTTCGGCGGCATCGAACAGCGCATCGTCGAGAGGACCCAGGATCAGGGTCAGCGGCGTGCGGAATTCATGCGATACATTGGAGAAGAAAGCCGTCTTGGCGCGGTCGATCTTCACCAGTTCCTCGGCGCGGCGCTGTTCCAGTTCATAGGCCACGACATTGCCCACCGCGGTGCTGACGACCGCCGTCAGCTGATCATAGAAATGCAAATAATCGGCATCGAGGGCGCGCCGGGGGCTGACGCCACCCACCAGGTAGCCGTAGGGTTCCTGCTGCCCGGGCAGCAGTACCGGCAGCACCAGCGCCGTATCCGCCGCCTCCTCGTAGGTGCCGCAGCGCGAGCCGGCGAAGCGTGCAGCCAGGCCTTCGGCCCGCTGGGAAGTGCGCTCCACGGCGGCGCGCGTGAAAGGCCAGGTCGGGTCATCCAGCGCCAGCGCCGCGGGCGCCAGGGGGCAGTCACCTTCGATCCCGGCACGGCCGCGCAAGAGTAGCTGGCCTGCCTCCACGTCGTGCTTGTAGAACAGGACAAAGGGCAGGTCGTCGGCCAGCGCCGCATGGCCGGCCGCAAGCTGGTGGCCGATGTCGCTTGCCGTGCGTGCGCTGGCGAGTGCGTCGCTCAGTTCGCGCAGCCCGCGCGTGCGGCGCGCCCCCAGTACCTGCGCGGTCGTCTCGGTGATCGGGTGAAATACCCCGCCGACCGCACCGGACTCGTCACGGATGGGCGAGAACGAAAAAGTCATGAAGGCTTCTTCGAGGTAGCCGTGGCGGTCGAGGAACATGCGCTGGTCGCGGATGTAGGCGCCCTCGCCCTTGTGTGCGCGGTCGAATGCCTCACCGACCACTGGTAGCGCGCTGGCCCAGATTTCCTTGAATGGGGCTCCCATCGACCTCGGGTGCAGGTCGCCGCAGATCGGACGGTAGGCGTCGTTGTAGATCTGGATGTCCTGCTCGCCCCAGCACACCAGGATCGGGAAGGTTGAGGACAGGCACAGGCTGACCGTCGTGCGCAGGCTTTGCGGCCACTGTTCCGGCGGTCCAAGGGGCGTACCCGACCAGTCCATCGAGCGGATCAAGGCTCCCATCTCGCCACCGCCCGCCAGCCAGTTGAGATCCGGCTGGAGTTCGCGTTCGTCGGGCGCCGTGGTCTTGTCGAGCATGGAAATGGCTTTCATGAAGGTAAGCCGATTCGGCAATTCGACAATTTTAAAGCACGAGATGACGCATGTCTTATCAAGCGCACAACTATATCTCGTCCTTGCCCGGTCGGGACGAAAAAAAAGGCGCTGTCAGCGTTGGATGTGGAAAATGCCGATTGCTGCTCGCAGCAGCTGCCTGGCCGTGACGGGAGCACCTCCGGTCACGCAGGAACAGGTCTGACCGCTGCGGTCACGGGCCACCAGAATGCAGTCGTGCTCGTTGCTGATTCCCCGGCTGTGTGCGCTGCCACCGCGCTTGCGGGCAGGCCGGTCCAGGCAGCGCGAACCCTTTTGCGATTCGCGGATGAACTTCTCGTCCGCCTCAGCAATGCCCGCCAGGCGATCGGGCTGGTCTAGTACACCTGATCCAGGCCAAGCGCCGGGCGCAGGAATTCGATCAGCAGCGATCGTTGCTGGCGGCTGAGCAAGCCTGCCTGCTGCAGCAAACGACGAAAGCCCGCGGCATTCATTGTCCCTCCTGTCATCGATCCAGGTTGGACATCCATTCAGCTCAGCAGTTCAGTTTCTACGCGTAGCGGTGACAGCGCCAAAAAAAAAGCCAGCCCGAAGGCTGGCTCTTGCCGAAGCAAACCCGCTTACACAGGCTGCGGCGTACCGCGGCCGCGGCCGGTCACCAGGCGGCCGATGCGCACGATGCCGCGGAACACGAAGCGCACGAAGGTCAGCGTCAGGATCGCCTCGACGAAGGTCATGAGGAAGGCCAGGGCCGGGTTGAAGCGGCCGGCGCGGCGGTTGAACTTCGCATACATGCGGTCGCGGGCGATCTCGATGCTGTCGTAGAAGGTCGGCACCACCAGCAGGGTCAGGAAGGTCGAGGTGATGGTGCCGCCGATGATCGCGATGGCCAGCGGCTGGTAGAACTGGCCGGCGTCGCCGAGGGCCAGCGCCACCGGCAGCATGCCGGCGATCAGCGCGAAGGTCGTCATCAGGATCGGACGCAGGCGCTTGCGGCCGGCCTGCATCAGGGCTTCCTCGCGGTCCATGCCCTCCTTTTCCAGCGCACGGGCGGCGTCCAGCAGCAGGATCGCGTTCTTCGCCACCAGGCCCATCAGCATGATGACGCCGATCAGGCTCATCAGGTTGAGGGTGTTCTTGGTCAGCAGCAGCGCCAGCACCACGCCGATCAGGGACAGCGGCAGCGACAGCATCACGCCCATCGGTGCGGTGAAGGAACCGAACTGCATCACCAGGATCAGGTACATCAGGCCGATACCCGAGATCAGGGCGATGCCCATGGCGCTGAACACTTCCTGCTGGTCCTGGCCGGCGCCGCCCAGCTGCAGGCCATAGCCCGGCGGGAAGTCGAAGCTCTTCGCCAGTTTCATGGCGTCGGCGGTGACCTCACCCGGCGAACGGCCCTGGGCATTGGCGGACACGGTGATCATGCGCTCGCCGTTCTTGTGGCGGATGGCCGCCGGGCCCTTGCCCATGGTGATGCTGGCGATCTGCTCCAGCGGCACCATCATGCCGGTACCCGACACCGCGATCGGCAGGCGCTCGATGCTGTCGGTATTCACGCGGTCGTCAGGGTGCAGGCGCACGGCGACGTCGCGCGTTTCGCTGCTCGGGTCGACCCAGTCGCCCACTTCGATGCCGGCGAAGGCCACGCGCAGGGACTGGGCGGCGTCGTTGATCGAGATGCCCATGGCGTTGGCCAGGCCGCGGTCGAGCACGATCTGCAACTCGTTCTTCGGATCCTGCTCCGACAGGGTGACGTCGACCGCGCCCGGGACCTGGCGCAGCTTTTCCATATAGGCCGTGGTCAGGTCCATCAGCTTGCGCGAATCCGGACCGGTGAACTGGATCTGGACCGGCTTGCCGCCGCCGTTCAGGTCGTCGATCACGGTGTACTCGGCGCCGACCAGGCGGCCGACCTTCTCGCGCAATTCGACCGCGATGTCGGCGCCGCTGCGCTTGCGGGTGCTGCGCTTGCCGATGTCGACATAGATACGGCCGCCGCCGGTGTTGGCATTGCTGTTGGTGTCCTTCACTTCCGGGATCGAACGGGCCAGCTCGGCCGCCGCTTCGACCTTGCGGCGTGCGTACTCGACGCTCGACGAGGCCGGCACGCGGATCTCGACCATCAGGGTGCCCTGGTCGGATTTCGGCAGGAAGCTCGAGCCGCCGAAGGTGGCGTGCAGGGCGATCGCGCCGACGAAGCTGGCGACGGCGATGGCGGCCATCCACTTGCGGTGGTGCAGCGCCCAGGCGATCACGTTGCCGTAGCGGTCGGCCTGGTGGTCGAACCAGTGGTTGAACTTGTCGAGCGCCGCGCCGATGCCCTTCTTCTTGGCATGGTGATGGCCCGGCGGGTCGCCCCAGTAGGCCGACAGCATCGGGTCGAGGGTGAAGGAGATGAACAGCGACACGATCACGGAGCAGGTCACGGTCAGCGCGAACGGACCGAACCATTGTCCGGCCATGCCGGGCATGAAGGCGACCGGGATGAACACGGCCATGATCGAGAAGGTGGTCGCGGCCACGGCCATGCCGATCTCGGCGGTGCCTTCCAGGGCGGCGGTGCGGCGGTCGGAACCGAGTTCCATGTGGCGCACGATGTTTTCCCGCACCACGATCGCATCGTCGATCAGCACGCCGATCGCCAGCGACAGGCCCAGCAGGGTCATGAAGTTCAGGGTGAAGCCGCACAGCCAGACCGCGATGAAGGCGGCCAGCACCGAGGTCGGCAGCGACAGCGCGGTGATCAGGGTCGAACGCCAGGAGTTCAGGAAGGCGTACACCACGAAGATGGTCAGGATCGCGCCCAGCACCAGGGCTTCGATCACGTTGTTCAGGCTCATCTGGGCGTCGTCGCCGCCATCGCGCACGACTTCGAGCTTGGTGCCCTCCGACAGTTCCTTCTGGGTCTCTTCGACCACCTTGTGGACCTTCTTGGCCAGCGACACGGTCGACGCGTCACGCGAACGTGCAATCTGGATGCCCACGTTCGGCTTGCCGCTACGCATGGACAGGCTGTTGATGTCGGCGTAGCCGTCCTTGATCTCGGCGACCTGGTTCAGGCGCACGATCTGGTCGCCATTACGCTTGACGACGACCTGCGAGAAATCTTCCGGACGCTCGATACGGCCGACCAGGCGGATGCCCTTCTCGTCCAGCTCGCTGCGCAGCTTGCCCACTGGCGCATTCGTGTTCTGGGTGCGCAGGGCATTGGTCACGTCCGACACCGACACGCCGAATTCGCGCAGCTTCTCGGCGCGCAGCAGCACCGACAGTTCGCGGCGCAGGGCGCCATTCACGGTGACGGTGGAGACGCCATCGATGGCGCGGAACTTATCGGCCAGCACGTCTTCGGCATAGCGCGAGATTTCCGCGTGGCTCTGCGAGCTCGAGGACAGCGCCAGCGACATGACCGGTTCCGAGGCCGGGTCGATGCGGCGCATGATCGGCTCGCGCATCTCGACCGGCAGCTTGTAGCGCACCGAGGCGATCGCGTTGCGCACGTCGTCCGAGGCTTCGATCAGGTTGCGGCCGAAATCGAACTCCATCCAGATCGAGGAACCGCCCTCGTAGGAATTCGAATTGACTTCGGTGACGCCCTGGATCGCCAGCATCTGCTTTTCGATGCGGTTGGTGATCTCGCGCTCCGAGGTCTCGGGCGAGGCGCCCGGATACGGGATGTCGACCACGATGATCGGCACCTCGACGTCCGGGTTCTGGTTCACCTTCAGCTTGGACAGGGCCAGCAGGCCCATGGCCATCATCGCCACGATCAGCACGACCGTGGCGACGGGTTTCTTGACACTGAAATTAGAGAGGAACATTTGTTATTTTCCTTATGGGCGTGTGCCCTTATTTGCCCTGCACCGGCGCTGCGCTGGCGACGCGCGCGGTCGCCATGTCGACCTTCTGGCCGTCCTTCAGGTTCGAGGTCGGGGCGCGCAGCACGATGTCGCCGGCGGCCAGGCCCTGCTTGATCTCGTAGTTGCCGGTGCGCGGATCGCGCTCGCCGACCACCAGGTTGACCTGGGACAGGGTCTTGTCCTTGATGCGCCAGGTGTAGGCCTTGTCGCCCGAGCGCACCACCGCCGCTTCCGGCAGCATCAGGGCGTCGGTCGACTGGGCGTCGACGCGGCCCTCGGCGTACAGGCCGGCCACCTTCGGCTGGTTCTTGTCGGCGAACTCGATCACCACCTCGACCTGGCGGGTGACGGCGTTGGCGGCCGGGTCGATGCGCTTGACGATGCCGGCGAACTGCTGCTCGCCGTAGCCGTTGACGCGGAAATTGACCTTCTGGCCGGTGCGCACGGCAGCGATCGAGTCGGCCGAGACGCGGCCCTGGAAGCGCATGCTGTTCGGGTCGATGACTTTGACCAGTTCCTTGCCGATGGTGGCGGTGTCGCCGGCCGAGACCTTGCGCTCGGAGACGATGCCGTCGAACGGGGCGCGCACGACGGTGCGCGACAGCTGCTGCTGCGCGGTGGCGGCGCGCGAGCGGGCGGCCGAGAGTTCGCTCTGGGCGCTGTTGCGGCGCACTTCGGCTTCGTCCAGGCCGACCGCCGAGGTCATGCCCGAGGCGCGCAGGGTCTTCATGCGATCGAGCTGGCGGTTGGCCTGGTCGAGGGCCTGGCTGGCGGCACGCACCGCTTCGCCGGCGGAAGCGACGGTGTCGCGGATCGCGGTTTCATCCAGGCGCACCAGCACGTCGCCGCGCTTGACCGGCTCGCCATTCTCTTTCAGGACCTGCAGGACGACGGCCGAGACCTCGGCACGCAGGTCGGCCTTGCGCTCCGGCTGGATTGAGCCGGTCACGACCGGACCGCTGCTCAGGGTGTCGCTCTGGACGGTGAGCACGTCTTCCGGCGCGACCTGAAGCTGCGAAGGACGCTTGTCCTTGGGGGCGCCCTTGGCGCCGGCCTGGGCGGTCTCCTGGCCCGGCTTGGCGGGTTCCTTGGACTCCTTGCTGCAGGCGACGAGCGCCGAAGCGATGGCAAGGACGAGTAGTGATTTGCGCAGCATGTGGTTCTCCAGAGAATGGACTTGGTTGTTCTTGTAAAAATACGAATATAGACAGCCAGCGCGCAGTATCGATTAGTGCCCTACCAACTTCAAGTGACGACTCTGCATACTGCCGAAATCGAGGGATGAAATGCGGTATTTCGCGACGAGCTGCATTCCTGGCGGACTGAAATGTGCCCGGATTCGGACACTGCGCGGACAGTTTTCGGACAGGCGGACGTCCGCCATGTCCACCCGCGCAGGATTTCAGCACTTAGATGCCGGCTCCAAAGATGGCGTGAATGAGGAAGCCCATGCCGATGCCGGTCAGGATGCCGCCGCCGATCTCCACCAGGGTGTGGCCCATGCGCTCGCGCAGGACGATGTGGCCGACGGTGTCGACGGCCAGCCGGTTGATCGCAGCCGCCTGGCGGCCGACGTGCTGGCGCAGGCTGTTGGCGTCGATCATGACGATGAAGGCGAGCGTGACGGCGACCCCGAAGGCCGGGTGGCCGATCCCCTCGCGCAATGCGATCAGGGTAGCCATGCTGGTGACCACCGAGCTGTGGTTGCTGGGGAAGCCGCCGTTGCCAACCAGGTTGAAGGCCAGGCGGCGCTGGCGCACGCTGGTGATCAAGAACTTGATCGGGCCGACCACCATCCAGGTCAGCACGGGTGTTACAAGATATGCAAGATCCATGTCCAAAATCCAGGTAAAGTGTTGCAAAATGATGCCGGACAGAATTATCTCAGATGCAAGGCATCGTCGATACAGAAACAAGGGTGAATCGGAGACATCCGTAGCGCCGCCACACCACCTGGGACGCTAATATTCCTTTAACTAGACTAGACAGGCAAGGGAGAGTTTATGCGGCATTTTCGGTTGTCGATCGGCGTCACGGTCATCCTGATGGGCCTCGCGGGCTGGTGGGGCTATGAGCACCGCGGGATGGCGGGACTGTTGCAGGCCCTCTGGATCACGGCCGTGCTCGGCGTGCTGGAAGTGTCGCTTTCTTTCGACAACGCGGTGGTCAACGCCTCCGTCCTGCGCGGCTGGAACGAATTCTGGCGCAAGCTCTTCCTCACGGTCGGCATCCTGGTCGCCGTGTTCGGCATGCGCCTGCTGTTCCCGCTGGTGATCGTGTCGGCCGCCACCGGCCTTGGCCTGATCGAGGTCTGGCACATGGCAATCGACAATCCGACAGAATATTCGCGCCACCTGACCGAGAAGCACGCCGAGGTGGCCGCTTTCGGCGGGGCCTTCCTGATGCTGGTCTTCCTGAACTTCCTGTTCGACGAGGAAAAGGAATTGCACTGGCTGGGCTGGATCGAGGAAAAGGTGGGCAAGTACGGCACCGAGGGGCTGGCCATCATGCTGACCCTGCTGGCCGTGTGCGGCGCCATGTACCTGATGCCGCCCGCGCGCAAGCTGCCGGTCCTGATCGCCGGCGTCACGGGTGTGCTCATCTATATTGGCGTGCAATGGCTCAGCGGCCTGCTGGAAAAAGAGGAAGAAGACCCGACGGTCGGCAAGATGATCGCCCAGGGCAGCATCGGCGGCTTCCTCTACCTGGAAGTGCTGGACGCCTCGTTCAGTTTCGACGGTGTGATCGGCGCCTTTGCCATCACCAACGACGTCGTGATCATCATGCTGGGCCTGGCAATCGGCGCCATGTTCGTGCGCTCGATGACGGTGTTCCTGGTCTACAAGGGCACGCTGGAAGAATTCGTCTACCTTGAGCACGGGGCCCACTACGCGATCGGCATCCTGGCCCTGATCATGTTCCTGAGCGTCCATTACCACGTGCCGGAATGGTTCACCGGGCTGTCGGGCCTCGCCTTCATCCTGGTGTCGCTGTGGTCGTCGGTGCGCTACCGGCGCCGTGTGGAGGCCCGGGAAGCCGGCCTGGGTGACTGAGTCATTTTGCTATTTTGTCCAGCCGTGGCAGAATGGGCGCGGCTGCGACGCTGCCATCCTGACAACTACACCACCAGATCACCATGCCGAAACGCGCCACCGCCCTTCTCCTGTCCGCCCTCGCCGCGATCATCGTGCTGTTCGCGTTGTACACCTGGTTCACGCTGAGCTGGTCGTACTCGGAAGGCGAACGCGCGGGCTACCTGCAGAAGTTTTCCAAAAAGGGCTGGCTGTGCAAGACCTGGGAGGGCGAGATCCTGCTGTCGAGCATGCCGGGCGCAATCCCGGAGCGCTTCGCCTTCACCGTGCGCGACGACGCGGTCGTCAAGCAGCTGCAGACGGCGATGGGGCAGCGCGTGCAGATCACCTACGAGCAGCACGTTGGGGTGCCGACCACCTGCTTCGGGGAGACGGAATATTTTGCAACCAAGGCCACGGCGGGGCCGGTGAATCCGGTGGGGGCGAATCCGCAGTGAGACATTTGACGTATTAATGTGGTACTAATGATATGCGCGGCATATCAGGCGAACTTGGAGGGAATCATGCCAGTGGCATGATTCCCGCCTGCGCCGGGATGACGCGAAAAAGGTACTGGTGGAATCACGCAGCGCCTCTACTCTGCGCTAACTGCAAAACCGTCGCTCCGGCGAAGGCCGGAGCCCAATTTGACCTTCGTCCGCGCACCGTTAGCGCGTGAGGATCACTCCTCACTCTTCCTCTGATTCAAAATCACATCCGCCAACCTGGTCGCCGCCTGCGACGCCGATGCCGGATGCGACTGCTTGAACCTGCCCAGCACCTCGCGTGTGATGTTCACCGACGCTACCCGGTGCTCGGCCTCCGCCTTGCGCTCGCCGATCGCGCGCTCGGTCGTCCCGAGCTCTTGCGACTGTTCGTCGTGGCGCTGCGCTTCCAGCTCGGCCAGTTCCCGGCGCGCCTGCGCCATGCGCTGGGTTGCCTCGGCCGCCTTGCGCTGCATTTCAGCGTGACGCTGGGCGTGCTCGAGCAGGGCGCGCTGGGCTTCGCGTTTTTCGACCGCCGCCTGCAGCGCCGCTGCTTCCAGCGCTTCGCGTTCGCGCGCCAATCTAGCCTGCTCTTCCTCGGCGGCGGCACGCGCCTGGGCGGCCTGGGCCGCCGCCTGTTCCGACGCCAAGCGCGCGGCCGCGGCTTCGTTGGCGCGCGCGTCCGATGCCGCCTGCTGGCGCTGCGCGGCCAGCTTGCGCTCGACCAGGGCCAGCGATTCGCGCGCCGCTTCGGTGGCGGCCCGCTCTTCCGCGATCGACGCCTCCATCAAGGCCGCTTGGCGGCGCTCGGCCTCGGCGCGGTCGGCCTGCACCTGGGCCAGCTCGGCGGCGCGGCGCGCCTGGGCCTGCTGGGCCGCGGCGGCCGCTTCGGCATGTTCCGCTTCCTCGATGGCGGCGCGCGCCTGGGCGCGCTGGGCCTCGAGCGCGGCCTGCTGCGCGGCCTCCATGCGGCGCTCGGCCTCGCGCTGCTCGCGCAGCTGCGCAGCGGCCGCTCCCGCCGCCGCTTCGCGTGCATGGGCGGCCTGGGTCAGTTCCTGCTCGGCCTGCAGGCGTTCCTGTTCCCGCGCCACGGCCGTTTCCTCGGCCGCTGCGCGCTCGCGCTCGGCCTGGACCACGCGCTCGGCCTGCTCGGCGCGCTGGCGGGCTGCCGCCAGGGCTTGCTGCTGGATCTCGGCCTGCTGGCGGCTTGAGGCCATCGCCGCTTCCGCCAGCACGTTCTCCTCGGCCTTGGCGGCGGCGGCCTGGGACGCTAGCGCCGCGCGTTCTTCCGCCAGCGCGCGTTCGCGCTGTTCCTGCTCGGCCTGGCGCAGCGCCGCCTCGGTTGCGGCTGCATCGGCGACGGCACGCTCGCGCGCACGTTCGGCGGCCACGGCCTCCGCTTCCAGACGCGCCTGGACTTGCGTGCTCGCCTCTTCCTCGGCGCGGGCGCGTTCCTCGGCCACGTCGCGCAGCTTGCGGTCGGCTTCGATGCGCGCTTCGGTCGCGGCCAGGATGCGGGTCTCGGCTTCGCGCCGCGCTTCCGCGGCGGCGGCGGCCATCTGTTCCAGGCGCTCGCGGTGGGTGGCGGCGTCGCGCAATTCCTTTTCGGTCTGCATGCGCATGCGCAGCGACTGGGCCGCAACGCGCTCGGACTCGGCCTGGGCCAGGGCGATCGCCTCGCGTTCCTGCTCGATGTGGGCCAGCGCACGCGCTTCTTCCAGCGCCCGCGCTTCAGCCGCGGCGCGCGCAAAGGCGGACGCCAGCGCCACCTGGTCGGCGCGTTCGCGCTGCTGGGTCAGCTCCAGCGCCTCGGCCTCGGCCTCGGCCAGCTTCTCGGCGGTCTGGCGGGCGGCGCGCTCGGCCCGCTCGCGTTCGCGCGCCAGGATCGCCACGCGCGCGTCGGCGCTGGCGTTGTGCAGGACTTCTTCCTTAGCCGCTTCCACCGCCGCCATCCGCTCGGCCGCCTGCAGGCGCGCCTGTTCGGTCTGGGCCAGCAGCTCCTCGGCCGCGCGCGCGGCCTGGGCCGCCATCTCGGCCTGGGCTTCCACCTGGGCGGCGGCGCGGCGGCGCGCTTCTTCTTCATGGCGGGCGCGCGACTCGGCCGCCATGCGGGTTTCGGTCTCGTGCTGGACGCGGGCGCGCAGCTCGGCGGTCTCCTGGCGGATCACTTCCAGGCGTTCGTTCGATGCCTGGGCGGCGGCGCGCAGCGACTCCAGCCGGTCGCGGTTGGCGGCGATCGCCTCTTCCGAGGCCTGGGCGCTGGCCAGGGCCGCCGCGGTCGCGGCGGCGTCCATGGCGGCGCGCTCCTCGGCCAGCGAACGGGCGCGCGCCTCGGCATGGGCGCGGCTCTCGGCCGCTACATTCGCCTTGGCTTCCGCCTCGACCCGGGCAATGGCTTCCTGGATCTCGCGCATCTCCATGGGCGCGCGCCCTGGCGGCTCGGGCACGGCGCTCCCGGCGTGGGAGAGGTCGATCGCGAAATCAGTGTCGTCGTGCTCGGGCTTGATGGGTTCCATGGGCGTTCTCAGTGGCGGACGCAGTGCGCGTTCTGCCGATTATCCGGCAAATCGATGCTTGGCGTCACGCCGAACTGAACGGCAAATCGAAGGCAATTCTACCGTTCAACATCGTCACACGGGCCACAGCGGCGGTTCGTCCATCAGCGCCACCTGCTCGCGCAGTTCGAGGATGCGGTCCTGCCAGTAACGCTGGGTGTTAAACCAGGGGAAGGCCGCCGGGAAGGCCGGGTCGTCCCAGCGCATCGCCAGCCAGCTTGAGTAGTGAATCAGGCGCAGGGTGCGCAGGGCTTCGACCAGGTAGAGCTGGCGCGGGTGGAAGTCGCAGAAATCCTCGTAGCCGGCCAGCACGTCGGCCATCTGCCCCACCATCTCCTGGCGCTCGCCCGAGAGCAGCATCCACAGGTCCTGCACGGCCGGGCCCATGCGGCTGTCGTCGAAGTCGACGAAGTGCGGGCCATCCGGGGTCCACAGCACGTTGCCGCCATGGCAGTCGCCGTGCAGGCGCAGCAGCGGCAGCTCGCCGGCGCGCTCGTAGCAGCGCGCCACGCCGTCCAAGGCCTGTTCCACGACGCTGGCCCAGGTCGCCGTCAGCTCGGGCGGCAGAAAATCGTGGGTGCGCAGGTAGTCGAAGGGCTCGCGCCCGAAGGTCTGCGGGTTGAGTTCGGGCCGCGCCTGGTAGGGCCGCGTGCCGCCTACGGCATGGATGCGGCCGATGAAGCGGCCGATCCACTCCAGGGTGGCGGAATCGCCCAGTTCGGGCGCCCGCCCGCCGCGGCGCGGGAACACCGCGAAGCGGTAGCCGGCGAAATCGTGCAGGCTGCGGCCGTCGATCACGCTCGCCGGCACCGCCGGGATTTCCCGTTCCGCCAGTTCGGCGACAAACGCGTGCTCCTCGAGGATCGCGGCATCGCTCCAGCGTGCGGGGCGGTAGAACTTGACGACCACCGGCGCGCCCTCTTCCAGGCCGACCTGGTAGACGCGGTTTTCATAGCTGTTCAGGGCCAGCAGGCGGCCGTCGCCATACAGGCCGACGCTCTCGACAGCTTCCAGCACCGTTTGCGGGTCGAGCTGTGCGAACGGGTGGGCCTGGCTGTTTGCTTCCAAAGACGGATTCTCCATCCGCCCATTGTAAAGGGGCGCCGCGTTCCCGCCTAACGCCTGCCGAATTTGACGGATTTGGTGAGCTTGCGTACAGATCGGCTCGCATGGCGCAGGCAATTATCAGATTTGGCACGTACCTGAGCGCAACCTGCGCGGCATACGGGCTTTCACAGAGGAAAAGAATATGAAGAAAGCAATTCCGCTGGCACTGACGGCCATGGCCGCAGCCCTCGTCTGGAACGTGGCGAAGGCCCAGTCGCCCAAGCCGCCCCAGGCGGACCCGGACATGCAGAAGGTGCTCGACGCGCATGCGTCGCTGGACCCGAAGCCGATCGAAAAGCTCACTCCTGCCGAGGCGCGCAAGCAGCCCACGCCCGCGGATGCGGTCAAGAAGGTCTTGAGCCAGATGGGCAAGAGCACCGCGCCGGAACCGGGCGTGACAATGAAGACGATGACGGTCGCGGTCAAGGGCGGCAGCATCCCGGTCCATGTCTTCACGCCAGAAGGAGCCGGCCCGTTCCCGGTGATGGTGTACTTCCACGGCGGCGGCTTCGTGATCGCCGACACCAAGGTGTACGAAGCCTCGCCGCGCGCCCTGGCCAAGATGGCCAAGGCCATCATGGTGTCGGTCGATTACCGCCAGGCGCCCGAGCACAAATTCCCCACCGCGCCGGAAGACGCCTACGCCGCCTACCTGTGGACGATCGACCATGCGCGCGACTTCAACGGCGACCCGACCCGCATCGCGGTCGGCGGCGAGTCGGCCGGCGGCAACCTGGCAACCGTGGTGTCGATGATGGCGCGCGACCGCAAGGTCCAGCTGCCGCTGCACCAGCTGCTGGTCTATCCGGTGGTGAACGACGACATGAGCAACGCATCGTACAAGCGCAACGCCAACGCCAAGCCGCTCAACAAGGCAATGATGGCCTGGTTCTTCAAACACTATGGCGGCGACCCGAAGAATCCGTACGCGCTGCCGATGAAGGCTGCCTCGCTCAAGGGCCTGCCCCCGGCGACCATCGTCGCAGCGGAGATCGATCCGCTGCTCACCGAGGGCAAGCAGTATGCGGACAAGCTCAAGCAGGATGGCGTGCCGGTCGCGTACCGTGAATGGAGCGGCGTGACGCACGAGTTCTTCGGCATGGGAGCGGTGGTGGCCAAGGCGAAGGAAGCGGAACAGTATGCGGCGGATGCGCTGACGAAGGCGTTTGCGTCGAAGAAGTAAGGCGGCAGTCCCGGGGCCGGTGCAATCGCAGGTTTTCTATGCTGTCCGGCCCCGCAGGCGTTACACTGGCGCCTTCAACACGCACCAAGAGCAACCCATGCATCTCGACGAGCCCCTCACCGAAAAAGAATTCGACGAACTTGACCAGTTCCTGCTGTCCGACCGCTCCCCCGAGGACGCGATGACGATGGACACCCTGCACGGCTTCCTGACCGCGATCGCGATCGGTCCGGAGACCATCATGCCTGCCGAGTGGCTGCCGCGGGTCTGGGGCGAGGATGGCAAACAGGCGCCAAAGTGGAAGAACAGCAAGGAAGAACAGCGCATCGTCAACCTGATCATGCGCTTCATGAACGAAGTCCTGATCACTTTCGAGGCCGCGCCGAAGGAATTCGAGCCGCTGTTCTGCGAGCACGAAGTCGGCAAGGACACCCTGATCGACGCCGAAGCCTGGTGCTGGGGTTTCTGGGAAGGCATGGAGCTGCGCCCGGGGGCCTGGGACCCGATCTGGGATTCCGAAGTGGCCGAGCTGATGCGCCCGATCTACCTGCTGGGCGCCGACGAGATCGAGGAAGAAGAACTGAAGGAAGTCGAAGACCCGCACAAGGCGCACCAACTGGCCCTCGACATCGAAGCGAATATTCCGGCGATCTACCGCTACTGGCTGCCGCTGCGCAAAGGCGCGGTCGAGACCGTCAAGCGCGAAGAGCCGAAGGTCGGCCGCAACGACGACTGCCCCTGCGGCAGCGGCAAGAAGTACAAGAAGTGCTGCGGCGCCGACGCCGCTTGAGCATCAACCGGAAGCGGCTGCTCAAGCAGCCGATTCCTGCAATCCCAGATCCAGCCCCACCAGCAGGTCGCCCGGCTGCACCATCCCGGTCAGCCTGCCCTCTTCGTCCACCACCAGCACCTCGCGCGCACCCTCGTGGAAGCGCGCCAGCAAAGCCGTCACCGGCGCCGCTGCCTTCACCGCCATGAAGTCCGGCTCGACCAGCTGGCCGACCGTTGGCACCGTATCGTGTCCGAACAGCAGCGCCGTCGCGCGGCGCGCCCGCGCCGGCAAGGGACGGCTGGCGCTGCCGCCGGCTGCCACCAGGCCCGACATGCTCAGCACCCCGACCGGGCGGCCAGCCTCATCCACCACCGGCAGGGCCGGCACGCCGTGCTGCACCAGTAGCGCACGCGCGGCTGCGAGCGGCATCTCCGGGCGCAGCGTCGCCGGAACAGGCTTCGCCAGTTCGCCGCAATGGTGCAGGCGCGCACGCCGCTCGGCGGCGCGCTGCTCGGTCTCGGCAAAGATCGTGGCCAGGTCGTCGCGGCTGACGTCGAGCGTCTCGCCGTAGCTGTCCAGCGCGGCATCCAGGTCTTCGCGCGCGAAGCCGGCCTTCTGCTCGGGAGGCTGGACGGCCGGCTGCACGTGCGGGTACGCGTGGCCGGACAGCTTGTTCCAGGCCACGGCGCCCAGCACCATCAACACCGAATTGAGTCCCACTGGCGCCAGCACGAACCAGTACCCGACGTCGTGCACGGCCGCCCCGCCCAGCACGGCCGTCACCGCCACCGCACCACCGGGAGGATGCAGGCAGCGCAGCGAGGCCATCGCGGCGATTGCCAGGCCGCCGGCCAGCGGCGCCCCCAGCAAGGGATCGAGCCCCTGGCTGCAGGCCACGCCGACCAGCGCCGACACCACGTTGCCGCCGATGACGGGCCAGGGCTGGGCCAGCGGCGCCGCCGGCAGGCAGAACAGGAGCACGGCCGAGGCAGCCATCGGGGCGATCAGGTAGGGCAGCGCGTGCAGTGCGGTCGGGCCGAGCACGGCGCGGCTGGACAGCCCGGTGAGTAACAGCGTCAGCAAGGCGCCGGCGGCGGCCGGGACCTGGCGGGTGAACGAAGTCGGTCCGGCCGGACGCAGGCGCCGCAAGCGTTCAAACAGAAACAAGAACATGGAAACGAGATGCAACAATGGAACCTGCCATTACACCACAGCTTTGGAGAGTGCGCCTCCCTCCAGGCTGCCAGTCAGCATTCCACTCGGCAATCATGTAGGATATGCAAGCATTGAACCAACAACAAGGACCTGCGATGAACACTATCCAACAACGTACCCTGTCCGCCCTCGTCGCCGCCGTGTGCTTCGCCGGCGCCGCCCACGCCAGCGCCCCGATGGCGAAGACCCCGGCCCCGGGCTACAGCCGCATCATGCTCGGCCAGTTCGAGATCACTCCGCTGTCCGACGGCACCGTGGACCTGCCGGTGCAGGACCTGCTGGCCCAGGACGTCAAGAAATCGACCGAGACGCTGAGCAAGGCCCACCTGAAGCTGCCGGTCGAGACCTCCGACAACGCCTACCTGGTCAACACCGGCAGCAAGCTGATCCTGATCGACAGCGGCGCCGGCAGCTTCTTCGGCCCGACCCTGGGCAAGCTGGTGGCCAACATGAAGGCCGCCGGCTACCAGCCGGAGCAGGTCGACGAAATCTACATCACCCACTTCCACGGCGACCACGTGGGCGGTTTGGTCAACAATTCGGCCGCCGTGTTCCCGAAAGCCGTAGTGCGCGCCAACAAGCTCGAGTCGGACTACTGGCTGAGCAAGGCGAATATGGACAAGTCCAAGGACAAGGACAGCTTCAAGGGCGCCCAGGCCGCACTCGGCCCCTACGTCAAGGCCGGCCGCTTCAAGGCCTTCGAAGGCGACGTCGAACTGGTGCCGGGCATCCGCGCGCAGGCCGCAATCGCCCACACGCCGGGCCACACCACCTACCTGGTGGAAAGCGGCGGCCAGAAGCTCCACGTGATCGGCGACCTGATCCACGTAGCCGCGGTCCAGATGGAAAACCCGGACGTCACGATCCAGTTCGACAACGACCAGAAGGCAGCCCCTGCCGCGCGCAAGAAAGTGTTCGACGCCGCGGCCAAGGGCGGCTACATGATCGGCGGCGCCCACCTGCAGTTCCCGGGCATGGGTTACCTGCGTACCGAGGGCAAGGGTTACCGCTACATCCCGGTCAACTACACCCAGATGCGCTGAAAGGACGACCCATGCTGAATCACGTGATGGTCGGCTCGAACGACATCGAACGCGCGAAGCGCTTCTACGACGCCGTGCTGGGTGTGCTGGGTGCCGGCGAAGGCTTCCGTAACGAGGCGTCGACCGGCCACAAGCGCGTGTTCTACCGCCACGACGGCAGCAGCTTCGGTATCAGCGAGCCGATCAACGGCGAACAGGCGACGCCCGCCAACGGCGGCACCATCGGCTTCAAGTGCAGCTCGCCCGAGCAGGTCAAGGAGTTCCACGATGTCGCCGTCGCCAACGGCGGCACCTCGATCGAGGCGCCGCCGGGCCTGCGCGAAAGCAGCCTCGGACCGATGCACCTGGCCTATGTGCGCGACCCGGACGGCAACAAGCTGTGCGCGACATATCGGGTGAAATAAGCGCTTCACATCATCGCCTGCCCCGCTCCGCCGGGGCAGGAAGCTGCCTGCAAAAATCGCGCCCGTCAATGCGTGGCGCATTCAATCCGCCGATGTCGTAATCGCGCATCAGTTCCCTTTGCATATTGCACGAGCTCACTTTTTTAGCTAGCCTCGACACTTGCAATAACAACAAACAACGGGGATGTCCATGAAAGCATGTGCGGTTCGCGCCATGGGAATGGCGGCCTTATCTGTACTTTCTCTTCAGGCTGGTGCGCACGGAGGCGGCCTGAACGCGGACGGATGCCACGTCAACCGCAAGACCGGTGATTACCACTGCCATCGTAGTCCCGCAAAGGCGCCGGCAGCCTCGGATGCGTATGCGACCTCCCAGTACATCGCCCCCGCGCGATCGGCGGCGGGAACTGCCCGCAGCCAGGCTGTCTTCGCCAACTGCGCCGCAGCCCGCGCCGCCGGCGCCGCGCCGGTCAGGATCGGCGAGCCCGGTTACGGCGCCCACCTAGATCGGGACGGGGACGGGATCGGCTGCGAACCGTATCGCGGCCGGCGCTGAGCCGCTCTCAACAAGTCATCGAGGTTTGTCATGGCCACTAGTGAAAGAACGTTTGCCGCCCGTGCACTCGCTGCCGTGCTGCTGACCGCTACCCTGCAAGCTGCCGCCCAGGAACTCCCCCTCCGCAATTCGCAATTCCGCGACTGGAACCGGGAGCAAGGCGGCCCTGCGCTGTGGTTGACCAGCCTGAACGGCTATACAGCCGAGCAGGTGTGCGATGCGGCGGCACCAGCGCCCTGCGCCGTGAAGCTGAGCGCGACGGCGTCCCGCCCAAGCGGGCAGTTTGGCACGTTCTTCCATGACCTGCGAGTCGCTGCGGCGGGAGCCAGCGCCCTTACCTTGTCCGGACGGATTCGTACCCAGGCGGTAAAAGATGGCTGGGCCGGCTTCTTCATGCTCGTGCGAGCGGGAGGGAAAACCGTCGCTTACAAGAATTCCGAAGCAGATGGGGCGCGCGGCGACTCGGAATGGCGCAACTTCAGCATCCGCGTGCCTGTCGAGCCGAATGCGGAGATGGTGCGGGTTGGCACCCTATTGACAGGAACCGGCAGCGCCTGGTTCTCCGACCTGAAGCTGGTGGTGGACGGAGAAAGCAAAGTGGCACTTGCTGCCCGCCGGGATGTGCCAATCCCGCCACGGCCGGCGCCATCCCAAACTTTGCTGGCGGACAGCGAGTTGGCCTTGCCAGCAACGGCCGTGCCGACTGTCCGTGCTGCCTGGCGCCGCGACGTGCTGGCGCATCGCCATCCGATCCGTTCCCTGTTCAGCGACGACTTTTCCGACCTCGCCTTTCTCGGCCCAGTGCTCGGGGATCGACGCGTCATCCAGCTGGGCGAGAGCAGCCATGGCGTCGCCGAATTCAATTGGATGAAAGTGCGGCTGATCAAATTCCTTCACGAAAAGCTCGGCTATGACGTGATTGCGTTCGAAAGCCCGATGACGCAGTGTGATGCGGCAGGCGAAACGGCTGCGAAGGAAAGCGCGGAAAAAACCATGCGGGACTGCATATTCCGAGTCTGGCATACCGACGAGGTCCTGGCCCTGTTCGATTATGTCCGCCAAACCCAGGCGAGTCCCCGTCCGCTGCGTCTCACCGGTTTCGATAACCAATCGGGCAGCAGCTTCGCCGCGACGACAGGCCGATTCCGCACGATGCTCGAGATCCTCGACCCGGCTGCTGTGCCTGCCTTATTGCAGCATGAAGGGACGCTGAAGAACATCAAGAAGGAAAACAGGGACAGCGCGCTCGCCTATTACACAGGCTTGCTGCAAACCCTGGAACAAAACCGTGCACGCTTGCTGGGGCATCTGACGGATCATCCAACATGGGTCGACCTCGCCATTCAGGAAGCGCGCTCGCGGATTGCCCTGGTCCGCATGCACGGTCTGCCGATGGCGGAAGTGAGTTCGGTCAGGGATCGCGCGATGGCGGACAATCTGGATTTCGTTCTCGACACACTGTATCCGAAGCGAAAAGTGATCGTCTGGGCCCACAATGCGCACATTGCCTACGCGCCCGAGAAAACCGGAAGCTGGAAGCCGATGGGCGCCTGGCTGGCGGAACGGCGCCGTTCCGACCTGTACACGCTGGGCCTATACATGGGGCGCGGCGCCGGGGCCACGAACAAAAGGGAGGTCTACAGCATCCTGCCGCCCGCAGCGGAATCCTTCGAGGCGATCCTCGCCAACGGCGGCTACAAGATGAGCCTGCTTGATTTCTCCCGCCCGCACGGCAATCCGGACGCCGCGTGGCTGCGCACCAGTCTTGAAGCACGGACATGGGGGACCAATCCCGTCCAGCTGGTGCCGGCAAACATCTATGACGGCGTGCTCTACATCGACACCGTGACGCCGCCGCAGTATCGCTAGCCTTGCAGGTGAGCCGTCAGCATGGCACGGCGCGCACGCCGTCCAGCAAACGCGCCAGCGTATCGAAGTCGACCGGCTTGACCAGGTGGTGCTGGAAGCCGGCTTCGAAGGCCTGCTCGCGGTCCTGCTGCTGGCCGTAGCCGGTCACCGCCACCAGCACGCTGGCCGCGGTTTCCGGCAGCGCGCGCAGGCGCCGCGCCAGTTCGCGGCCATCCATCCCGGGCAGGCCGATGTCGAGCAGGCAGACATCCGGCACCACGCTGCGCGCCCGCTCGATCGCGCGCAGCGGTTCGTGCTCGATCACCACTTCGTGGCCGTAGGCGGCCAGCAGCAGGCCGAGGGTCTCGGCAGCATCGACGTTGTCGTCCACGACCAGCACCTTCAGCGCCGCGCCGTGCGCGGCGGATGGGGTGCCGGCCGCCGCCGTTTCGCGTTCGCTCTCTTCCATCTCCAGCAGCGGCAGCGTGATGACGAAGGTGCTGCCCTTGCCCAGCCCCGGGCTGGAGCAGCCGACCGACCCGCCCTGCAGTTCGACCAGGTTGCGCACCAGGGCCAGGCCCAGTCCCAGGCCGCCCTGCGAGCGGTCCGATGAGCGCTCGGCCTGGGTGAACAGGTCGAACACCCGGTCCGTCAGTTCGCGGTCCATACCGATGCCTTCGTCGCGCACGCTGATCACAAGAAGGCCTCCCCTGGCCTCGGCGCGCAGGTCGATGGCGCGGTCTTCGGGCGTGTACTTGGTGGCGTTGCCCAGCACGTTCGCCACCACCTGCACCAGGCGCGCCTTGTCGCCTTCGACCACGGCCCACGAGGGCGGCAGGTGCACCGACAATTTCTGGTGCCGCGCATCCATCGCGGGCTTGACCTGCTCGACCGCTTCCTGCACCACGCCGCGCATGCCGACCCGGGCGCGCTCGAGCGTGATCAGGCCGCGCGTGACGCGCGAGACGTCCAGCAGATCGTCCACCAGGCGCGTCATGTGGCGCACCTGGCGCCCGATGATGTTGCTGCTCTGGCGCAGCCGGGCTTCATCCAGGCGGCCAAGGCGCAGCAGCTCGGCGGCGGCGCTGATCGGCGCCAGCGGGTTGCGCAGCTCGTGCGCCAGCATGGCCAGGAATTCGTCCTTGCGACGGTCGGCCTCCATCAGCTTTTCCTCGGCCAGCTTGCGGTCGGTGATGTCGCGGAAGAACGAGGCGATCGAGCCATCCTGCATCGGGTAGGCGCGCACCTCGGTCCAGATGCGCTGGCCGTCCGCGAAGGTGTGCGAATAGATCGCGGCCGACGCCACCCGGGTGCGCATCACTTCGCGGTACATGCGGCCGGCATCCATGTCGACCGTGTGCGGGAAGACTTCCCAGTGGTTGCGCCCGATGACCTCCTCCGCCGTAGTGCGGCACAGGCGCAGGCCTTCGGCATTCATCTCGACGATGTTCCAGTCGGCGTCGAACACCGCAAAGCCTTCGGCGATGGTATCGAACAGGTGCCGGCTGCGGTCGCGTTCGGCGCGCAGCTCGGCCTGGGCGCGCGCGGTCTCGGTCGCCGCCCAGGTGCGCTCGGCCACGTCGCGCGCCAGCTGCACGTCCTCGTCAGTCCAGTGGCGCGCCTGGGGACAGTCGATCCCGAGGCAGGCCGTGAGGCGGTTCGACTTCACCAGCGGGACCACCAGCATGGAACCGATCTGGTCGGCGATGTAGGCGCTGCGGTAGCCCATGGTGCGCACGTCGCGCGCGGTGTCGTGGATGCGCACCACGTCGCCGGCGCGCAGGGCGGCGCCCACGGCCGGGCCGAATTCGTCGAGGCTGAAGCTGGGCTGGGACATGGTCCGGCCGTCGCGCGCCCACCAGCGCGGCACCGAGAAGCGTTCGGTCGACGCGTTCATCTCGGCGTACACCACCCTGCCCGCCTGCAGCTCGCCGCCCAGCAGCGCGCTGGCAGTGGCGATCACCTCTTCGCTCGAGGCCAGCGGACGCAGCGCATCCGACACGGTCAGCTCGAAGGCCGCGCGGCGTTCGGCGGCGACGCGGCGGGTCGTCTCCATCACGGTGCAGAACAGGCCGGCGACCTGGCCGTCTTCGCCGATCAGGGGCGAATGCGAGAAGGTGAAGGTGGCGCGCTCCGGATAGCCGCGCCGGTTCACCGTCATCGGCATGTCCTCGAAGTACACCGGTTTGCCGGACAGGGCGCGGTCGATCAGCGGCACCATCTCCTGCCACACCTCGGCCCACAGGCCGGAAAACCGTTCGCCCAGCGCGCGTCCGTGCTTCTGCCCGAGCAGCGGCACATAGGCGTCGTTGTAGAGGAAGGTCAGGTCCGGCCCCCAGGCCATGAACATGGGGAAGGCCGAGTGCAGCATCATGTCGACGGCGGTGCGCAGCGCCGGCGGCCAGCTCTCGCGCGGACCGAGCGGGGTCCGTGACCAGTCATGACGGCGGATGCGCATGCGCATGCCGTCATCGCTGTCGAATCCGGTGTGCGAGGGAGGGGCCATGGCCCGATTGTCGCACACCTTTTATTGCCTGTCGTGAATTTTGCAAAACAGGCGAAGCGCGAATATTACAGTTGGCGCATCACAGCTTAATAAAGTGCTCGCGGTAGTAGCGCAGCTCTTCGATCGACTCGACGATGTCGGCCAGTGCCGTGTGCTTTTGATGCTTCTTGAAACCGGAAGCCAGTTCGGGCTTCCAGCGGCGGCACAGTTCCTTCAGGGTCGACACGTCCAGGTTACGGTAGTGGAAAAAGGCTTCCAGCTTCGGCATGCCGCGCGCCATGAAGCGGCGGTCCTGGCAGATCGAGTTGCCGCACATCGGCGACTTGTTCGCCGGGACGTACTGCTTCAGGAAAGCGATCAGTTCCAGTTCGGCCTGGGCTTCGGTCACGGTCGACGCCTTGACGCGGTCGATCAGGCCCGACTTGCCGTGGGTGCCCTTGTTCCAGTTGTCCATCTTGTCGAGGGTCTCGTCCGACTGGTGGATGGCAAACACCGGGCCTTCGGCGATGATGTTCAGGTCAGGATCGGTGACCACCACGGCAACTTCGATGATGCGGTCGTTGTCCGGATCCAGGCCAGTCATTTCCATGTCGAGCCAGACCAGGTTGAATTCGTTCGGGCGCACGGCCGCGCCTGGGCCTTCGGTTTGTGTAGCTTGTGACATAATTCTCTCTTCGATTATTTACGTTGCATTAGTTTTCGCGTAATCCTGCATTTTCTCACAGGCACAGCATGTCTTCACTCGGGTTTTCGGTATTGTTCGTCGTTTTCTTTGCGCTGACGCTGGGCGTGCGCTTCTGGCTGGCCAACCGGCACATCCGGCACGTGCTGCGCCACCGCGCCAGCGTGCCCGCCGAGTTTGCACCGAAGGTGCCGCTCGCGGCGCACCAGAAAGCGGCCGACTACACGGTGGCCAAGACCCGCCTCGGCATTGCGGCGATGCTGTGGGGCGGCGTGGTGCTGATCGGCTTCACCCTGCTGGGCGGGCTGCAGGCCTTGTCCATCGCCCTGCTGGGCGTGACGGGTCCGGGCATGGCGCACCAGATGGCCCTGGTGGTCGCCTTCGCGGTCGTATCAGGCCTGCTCGACCTGCCTTTCGACTGGTACCGCCAGTTCGTGCTGGAAGAACGCTTCGGCTTCAACAAGATGACGCTTGGCCTGTGGCTGGCCGACATGCTCAAGGGCGCCCTGGTTGGCGCCGTGATCGGCCTGCCGCTGCTATGGGTGATCCTGGCGCTGATGGAGCGCAGCGGCGACCTGTGGTGGCTGTGGGCCTGGTGCGTGTGGAGCGGCTTCCAGCTCTTGATGATGGTGCTCTACCCGACCGTGATCGCGCCGCTGTTCAACAAGTTCACCCCACTGCAGGACACGAGCCTGCAGCAACGCATCGAAGGCCTGATGGCGCGCGTCGGCTTTGCCTCGAAAGGCCTGTTCGTCATGGATGGCAGCAAGCGCAGCGCCCATGGCAACGCCTATTTCTCGGGCTTTGGGGCCAACAAGCGCATCGTGTTCTTCGACACCCTGCTGTCGCGCCTCGACCCGCCCGAGATCGAAGCCGTGCTGGCCCATGAACTGGGCCACTTCAAGCTGCGCCACATCGTCAAGCGCATCGCCGTACTATTCGCGCTGTCGCTCGGCTTTCTCGCCCTGCTCGGCTACCTGAAGACCCAGGCCTGGTTCTACACCGGCCTGGGCGTGCTGCCGATGATGGGGGCGCCGAACGACGGCATGGCCCTGATCCTGTTCATGCTGGTGCTGCCGGTGTTCACCTTCCTGCTGTCGCCGCTCAGCTCCATCACCTCGCGCAAGCACGAATTCGAAGCCGACGCCTTCGCCGCCAAACATACCGACAGCAGCCACCTGGTCTCGGCCCTGGTCAAGATGTACGAGGACAACGCCTCGACTCTGACCCCGGACCCGCTGCATTCGGCCTTCTACGATTCTCACCCGCCGGCTTCGGTGCGGGTGAAACACCTGATGATGGCGGCCGCATGAACCTCCTCGATCAACACTGCATCGATGGCGCCGCGGCGCTCGATCCGGCCACGATTCGCGTTCGTCTCACGCAAGTTCCGGAGTGGCAGGCCATCGACGGCACCATCGCGCGTGACTACGCCTTCCCCGACTACCGCGCCACCATCGCCTTCGTGAACGCAGTAGCAAGCATGGCCGAGGAGCAGAACCACCACCCGGACATGACAGTGGGCTACCGCCGCTGCACGCTGGCCTACACCACCCACTCGGCGGGCGGCGCGCTGAGCGACAACGATTTCATCTGCGCAGCGAAGGCCGATGCGCTCTACAAGCAGCAGGCCGGTGCATGAGTGAGTTGACCGGCACCATCATCGCCGCGCACGGGCGCCACTACCTGGCCGACGCCGACGGCGAAAAGCTCCAGTGCGTCACGCGCGGCAAGAAGACCAACGTGGCCGTGGGCGACGTCGTCCACCTCAAGCGCACCTCGAACGACCAGGCCGTGATCGAAAAGATCGCCGACCGTAGTACCTTGCTCTACCGCTCGGACCAGTACAAATCGAAGCTGCTGGCGGCGAACATCTCGCGCCTGTTCATCGTCGTCGCCACCGAACCGAGCTTCGCCGACGACCTGGTCTCGCGCTCGCTGGTGGCGGCCGAGGCGGCCGGCATCGAGGCCCACATCATCCTGAACAAGGTCGACGTCGAGGAACCGCTGGCGCGCGCCCGCGAGCGCGCCGGCCTGTACGCCTCGCTCGGCTATCCAGTGCACGAACTGTCGGCGCGCGCGCGGCCCGAGCACGCCGTCGAGACCCTGATGCCGCTGCTGAACGGGCAGTCGTCGATCTTCATCGGACAGTCGGGCATGGGCAAGTCGTCCCTGATCAACCTGCTGGTGCCGGACGCCGACATCGCCGTGCGCGAGATCTCGGAAGCACTCGACACCGGCAAGCACACCACCACGTTCACGCGCCTGTACTGGCTGCCCGGCGGAGCGTCGATCATCGATTCGCCCGGCTTCCAGGAATTCGGGCTGTATCACCTGACCGAAGGCATGCTGGAGCGCGCTTTCGTCGAGTTCAAGCCCTACCTGGGCGGCTGCAAGTACTACAACTGCCGCCACCTGGCCGAGCCGCAGTGCGCGGTGCTGGGCGCGGTCGAGGAAGGCAAGATCGCGAAGATGCGGCACGAGCTGTATGCGCAGCTGCTGCACGAATCCTCGCAAACCCTGTACTAACCGGGTGCCGTTGTTGTAGGGTGGGCGGGTCACCCGCCCACGCGTTCAACCAGTACAAGATCCGCCCATTCGGCTTATCCACCTTTAACTTTCACCGCGTGGGCAGGAAACCTGCCCACCCTACGAAAAACGACCACTTTCCCTAACGTCAAATAAAAACCCTTATAATTCAAGGGATAACAGTAAAGCAAAGACGATATGCCAGTCGCAAAGCCCATCAAGCATTTCCTGCAGTTCTCCGACTTCAGCGCCGACGAATTCGAGTACGTGATCGAGCGCGCCAAGGTCATCAAGCGCAAGTTCAAGGCCTACGAGGTCTACCACCCGCTGGTCGACCGTACCCTGGTGATGGTGTTCGAAAAGAGCTCGACCCGCACCCGCCTGAGTTTCGAAGCCGGCATGCACCAGCTGGGCGGCGCCGCCATTTACCTGAACACCCGCGACAGCCAGCTGGGCCGCGGCGAGCCGGTGGAAGACGCCGGCCAGGTCATGTCCCGCATGTGCGACATCATCATGGTGCGCACCTTCGGCCAGGAGATCATCGAGCGTTTCGCCGCACATTCGCGCGTCCCGGTGATCAACGGCCTGACCAACGAACACCACCCCTGCCAGGTGCTGGCCGACATCTTCACCTTCTACGAGCACCGCGGCCCGATCGCGGGCAAGACGGTGGCCTGGATCGGCGACGCCAATAACATGCTGTACTCCTGGCTGCAGGCGGCCGAGGTGTTCGGCTTCCACCTGAACGTGTCCACGCCGAAGGGCTACGAGATCGACCCGAAGCTGGTTTCGACCAGCCGCTACACCCTGTTCGAGAACCCGTCGGATGCCTGCGAAGGCGCGCACCTGGTCAGCACCGACGTCTGGACCAGCATGGGCTATGAAAAGGAAAACGCCGAGCGCCTGAAGGCCTTCGACGGTTTCATCGTGGACGCCGCCAAGATGGCGCGCGCCACGCCCGATGCCCTGTTCATGCACTGCCTGCCGGCCCACCGCGGCGAGGAAGTCGCCGCCGAAGTCATCGACGGCCCGCAGTCGGTCGTCTGGGACGAGGCCGAGAACCGCCTGCACGTGCAGAAGGCCCTGATCGAATACCTGCTGCTTGGCCGGATCGAAGACAAGTAATCATTTTTTCACCCACCACCAACCCTTTGTTTGATCGTCGGTCCGCAAGGACCGGCTGACCATCCCGATCCCACCTCCCTCTCCACACTGGAAGCTTCCATGAGCGACATTAAAAAAGTAGTCCTCGCCTACTCGGGCGGCCTCGATACCTCCGTCATCCTGAAGTGGCTGCAAGACCACTACAACTGCGAAATCGTCACCTTCACCGCCGACCTCGGCCAGGGCGAAGAGCTCGAGCCGGCGCGCGCCAAGGCGATCAAGTTCGGCATCAAGCCGGAAAACATCTACATCGACGACGTGCGCGAAGAATTCGTGCGCGACTTCGTGTTCCCGATGTTCCGCGCGAACACCGTCTACGAAGGCGAATACCTGCTGGGCACCTCGATCGCGCGTCCGCTGATCGCCAAGCGCCTGATCGAGATCGCCAACGAGACCGGCGCCGACGCCGTCTCGCACGGCGCGACCGGCAAGGGCAACGACCAGGTGCGTTTCGAGCTGGGCGCCTACGCGCTGAAACCCGACGTCAAGATCATCGCTCCGTGGCGTGAGTGGGACCTGCTGTCGCGCGAAAAACTGCTGAAGTACGCGGAAGACGCCGGCATCGAGATCGACATGAAGCACAAGAACGGCGGCGCGCCCTACTCGATGGACGCCAACCTGCTGCACATCTCCTTCGAAGGCCGCCACCTGGAAAACCCGAGCGCGGAAGCCGAGGAATCGATGTGGCGCTGGACCGTCTCGCCGGAGCAGGCGCCGAACGAAGCCGAGTACCTCGACATCGAATACGAACAGGGCGACATCGTGGCCCTGAACGGCAAGCGCATGAGCGCCGCCGAAGTGCTGACCGAGCTGAATCGCCTGGGCGGCAAGCACGGCATCGGCCGCCTCGACCTGGTCGAGAACCGCTACGTCGGCATGAAGTCGCGCGGCTGCTACGAAACCCCGGGCGGCACCATCATGCTGAAAGCCCACCGTGCGATCGAATCGATCACCCTGGACCGCGAAGTGGCGCACCTGAAGGACGACCTGATGCCGCGCTACGCTTCGCTGATCTATAACGGCTACTGGTGGGCCCCGGAGCGCGTCGCGCTGCAGACCCTGATCGACCACACCCAGAAGACCGTCAACGGCTGGGTGCGCATCAAGCTGTACAAGGGCAACGTGATCGTGGTGTCGCGCGACTCGAAGACCGATTCGCTGTTCGACATGAACATCGCCACCTTCGACGAAGACGGCGGCGCCTACAACCAGGCGGATGCGGGCGGCTTCATCAAGCTGAACGCGCTGCGCATGCGCATCGCCGCCAAGGCACGCGCCAAGCGCGGCCAGTAAGCTTTTCCAGCGACAGCCGAAGCCGCCTCCGGGCGGCTTTTTTCATGGGCGCGGCGGTGATAAGATCGGGGACCATGAGCGATCATGTTCACAATCCCTGCCTCGACTGCGGTGCGTGCTGCAAGTCGTTTCGTGTGTCGTTCTACTGGGCCGAAGGGCGAGAACGCGGGCTGCCCGATGGGTGGACCGAACAGGTGACGCCGCATATCTCGTGCATGAAGGGGACCAACGCGTCGGCGCCGTATTGTGCGGCGCTGGGCAAGGGGGATGCGGGGCCGATGGCTTGCGGGGTGTACGGGGCGCGGCCGAGTGCCTGCCGGGAGGTGGAGATCGGGGATGAGAAGTGTTTAAGGGCGCGTGGCATCCACGGGATGACGGTGCTTGCAGTGCACGCGAGCGCCACCAACCCAGCCTGGACCGACCTCTACCCCCAAATCACCTAAGCCGCCGAATTCCTTAGGTCATCCACCGCCTCATGCCCGAAGCGCTTCGACAGCAAGCAGTCGACCAGCTTCGCCGCACACGCCGCCGGCGTCTCCAGCACCCCACCCTCCTTCATGTCGACGAAGCGCTGCTTGAGCGGGAATTTCGCGTCCGGCGTGGCCCGGATCTCGGCCTGCATGTCGGTATCGATCACTCCCGGCGCCAGGCTGACGCATTTCACCCTTGGGTCGCCGTCCAGCGCCACCGCGCGGGCATGCTGGTCGAGCGCCGCCTTGGTAGCGCAGTACACGCTCCAGCCGGGATAGGCGCTGCGCCCCGCCCCGCTCGACACGTGCAGGATGCGCCGTTCGGCCTGGGGTGCGGCCTGGACGAAGGCAGCGGACAGGGCCAGCGGCGCCCCCACGTTGATGACGGCCGCGCGCAAGGCCGCCACTGGATCCTGCTCGGCCAGCGGCCCCACCGGCGACACGACGCCGGCATTGTTCACCAGCAGCACAGTATCGGCGCCGGCGAGGAAGCTGGACAGGGTATGGCCCTGCAGCCATGCCGCCAATGCCGCGGCGTCGCCGAAGTCGACGACCGCCTGCTCCATGCCCTCGCCGATCTCGGCGTGCCCGCGCGCCAGTCCCAGTACCGGGATGCCGCGCGTCACCAGTTCCGCCGCGATTGCGGCGCCCAGGCCACGCGAGTGGCCCGTTACGACTGCCTTGATCATGCCCGCCTCCCTCAAACGAATACCGGTTCCGGCTCCAGTTCCACGCCGTATTTTGCCGCCACGTCCGCCTGGATCGCGCGCGCCAGGCGCACCACGTCCTCGCCCTGGGCGCCGCCCAGGTTGACCAGCACCAATGCCTGCTTCGGATAGACGCCCGCCGCGCCCATTGCCCGGCCCTTCCAGCCGCACTGGTCGATCAGCCAGCCGGCGGCCAGTTTCTTGCTGCCGTCCGCTTGCGTGTGGTGCACCAGTTCAGGATACTGCGCCAGCAGCCGCGCGCAATGGTCGGCGCTCACGACCGGATTCTTGAAGAAGCTGCCGGCGTTGCCGATCTCGGCCGGATCGGGCAACTTGCGGCGCCGGATCGCCTCGACCGTGCGTCCGATGTCCTGTGGCGTGGGCGAGGTGAAACCGGCCTCGTCCACTGCGCGCGCCAGCTCGGCGTAGCGCAGGTTGGGCTGCCAGGCCGCCGGCAAGGCAAAGGTGACGTCCAGCACCACCAACTCGCGCCCCTCCGGGTGCTTGAACAGGCTGTCGCGGTAGGCGAAGCGGCAAGCGGCCGCATCCAGCGTGCGGGTTTCTCCGCTGGCCATGTCATAGGCGGTCAGGCTGTGGAACACATCCTTGGTTTCCGTGCCATACGCCCCCACGTTCTGGATCGGCGCCGCCCCGACCGTGCCCGGGATCAGCGACAGGTTTTCCATGCCGCCCAGGCCCTGGGCCAGGGTCCATTGCACAAAAGCGTGCCAGTTTTCGCCGGCCTGGGCCCGCACCAGGATTCGGCCATCCTGCTCGCCCAGGACTTCCTTGCCTTGCCCCGCCATGTGCAGGACGATGCCGTCGAAGTCGCGGGTGAACAGCATGTTGCTGCCGCCACCCAACACCAGGCGCGGCAGGCTGGCAAGCGCCGGGTCGCGGCGCACGGCGTCCAGCTCGGCCGCCCCCAGCACGCGCAGGTAATGGCGGGCGCGCGCGGGAATGCGGAAGGTGTTGAGGGAAGCGAGCGAAAAATCGTGGAGGATGGGCTGGTTGGCTTGCATGGCGTGACCGTGTTTTTTGGTCATTATAGAGGCAAGCCCGGGGCAATCTGTTGCCGTGCGGGCAAATCCGATGGCCCCAGGGGGGCGTTGTCCGTTAAAATAGAGGAATTCATCTAGTTAGCAGTATCAAGAAAAAAGGAAACCGCCATGCCATCGTTTGATGTCGTCTGCGAAGCAGACATGGTCGAAGTGAAGAATGCCGTCGAACAATCGAACAAGGAAATCACCACCCGCTTCGACTTCAAGGGCAGCTCGGCCAATGTCGAGCAAAAGGACAAGGAACTGACCCTGTTCGCCGACTCCGACTTCCAGCTCGGCCAGGTCAAGGATGTCTTGATCAACAAGATGGCCAAGCGCAAGGTGGACGTGCGCTTCCTGGACGAAGGCAAGATCGAGAAGATCGGCGGCGACAAGGTCAAGCAGGTCATCAAGGTGCGCAACGGCATCGAGACCGAGGACGCGAAGAAGATCACCAAGCTCATCAAGGAAAGCAAGATGAAGGTGCAGGCCAGCATCCAGGGCGAATCGGTGCGCGTCACCGGCGCCAAGCGCGACGACCTGCAGGCCGCCATGGCCATGCTGCGCAAGGACGTGCAGGAGCTGCCGCTCGCCTTCAACAACTTCCGCGACTGAACGGGCGCTCCACAACGGAAACATCGCGTGGCGGGCGCCACGCATGAGAGTAGAATGACGGCCGTGCACTGCGGCTTGTCAATGCATATGTACGCGTAGGGAACTACGGCGGTTTAAGGATTGCAATGAAACGTGTTGATGATTTCCGCCTGCGACTGGGCAACAAGGACTATGTGCCCATCATGATCGGCGGGATGGGCGTGGACATCTCGACCTCCGAACTGGCTCTCGAGGCCGCCCGTCTCGGCGGCATCGGCCACATCTCGGACGCCATGGTACAGGACGTGTCGGACCGCAAGTTCGACACCACCTTCGTCAAGGACAAGACGAAGCTGTACAAGTTCAATATCAACAACATGAACAAGGCGGTGGTGCAGTTCGACCTCGACCGCCTGGCCGAAGCGACCCGCCTGCACGTGGGCTCGACCATGGAAGCGAAGAAAGGCGACGGCCTGGTCTTCGTGAACTGCATGGAAAAGCTGACCATGAACGCACCGAAAGAGACCCTGCGCACCCGCCTGTCGGCGGCGATGGACGCCGGCATCGACGGCATCACCATGTCGGCCGGCCTGCACCTGGGTTCCTTTGACCTGATCAAGGACCATCCGCGCTTCCGCGACACCAAGCTGGGCATCATCGTCTCGTCGGTGCGCGCGCTGCAGCTGTTCCTGAAAAAGGTCTCGCGCCTGAACCGCCTGCCCGACTACATCATCGTCGAAGGTCCGCTGGCCGGCGGCCACCTGGGCTTCGGCATCGATGACTGGAAGCAGTACGACCTGCACACCATCATGGACGAGGTCCTGGCCTACATGCGCGCCGAGCAGCTCGACATCCCGGTGATCGCCGCGGGCGGCATCTTCACCGGCTCCGACGCGGCCGGCTTCCTGGAAAAAGGCGCCGGCGGCGTGCAGGTGGCGACCCGCTTCACCGTCACCCACGAGTGCGGCATGCCGGACCACGTCAAGCAGGAATACTTCCGCGCCAGCGAAGAAGACATCATCGTCAACGGCGTCTCGCCGACCGGCTACCCGATGCGTATGCTGAAAAGCACGCCGGCGATCGGTTCCGGCATCCGCCCTGGCTGCGAATCCTACGGCTACCTGCTGGACGCCACCGGCAACTGCGCCTACATCAACTCGTACAACCGCGAGGTGCAGGCCAGCCCGGACGGCAAGAACATTGCCGTGTATGACAAGACCTGCCTGTGCACGCACATGCGCAATTTCAATTGCTGGACCTGCGGCCACACCACCTACCGCCTGAAGGACACCACGCACCGCCTGGCGGACGGCAGCTATCAGATCCTGTCGGCGCAGCACGTGTTCGAGGACTACCAGTTCAGCGTGAACAACGAGATCGCGCTGCCGCCGAAGCAGGAAACCGCCGCCGCCTGATCGTCGGCCCGGCGCGCCGGCAGCCAACGTTCCGTATCCCTGAAGCCACGGCCCGCCGTGGCTTCTTTGCATTGCGCCCTCCCCTCACGAACGCGTGTAAGCTGAAGTCCAATGCGCGCTTTGATGAAGGGTGCCGGCATGTCCACGATCCAGCCGTCCGCAGTGGTCACTTTCCTGACCGATGACGAAGGCGTGGTCGTGAGCTGGAATCCCGCATGCGCGGCACTGTTCGGCTGGACGCCGGAACAGACGCGCGGACGTCAGCTCACCGAACTCATCGCCGGCGAGACCCGCTGGCCGGTCCTCGCCTCCGCCGGTGGCGGGCGGGTGCGAATGCATTTCGCCGGCGGTCGCGAGGGCCTGGCGACTCTTTCCCTGCTGCGCCAGTACGATGCCCGCGGCGACGCCGCCGGCTGGAGCGCCAGCATCGCCGTGGCCCCCGCCGAATCGGTTTCCGAAGCCGAACGCGTCGGCAACACCCCGCTGGCCGAGGTGGTCGACCTGCTGCCCGGCACCTTCTATGCGATCAACCGCGAAGGGCGCCTGCTCTTGTGGAATCACAACCTCGAACGCCTCACCGAGATGACGCCGGACGAGCTGGCCGCCGCCCGCGTCATCGACATGTTCGAGCCGCGCGAGCGCCCGCTGGCGCTGGAGAACATCCGGCGCGTGTTCGAGGAAGGCGCGGAAGTGTCGATGGAGATGAACTACGTGTCGCGCAGCGGACGCGAGACGCCCATGGTGGTGGGCGGCGCGCGGGTCGGCTGCAAGGGTAATCACTATCTGTTCGGCATGGGCATCAACATCACCAAGCGGCGCGAAAAGGAGCGCCAGCTGCTCCTGAGCGAGCGCGCCCTGCACGCGGCCAGCAACGGCATCGTCATCACCCGCTGCGTCGGACACGACAACATCGTCGAGTACGTCAATCCGGCCTTCGAGCGCATCGCCGGCTATCCGGCGGCGGAAGTGATCGGGCGCGACCCGCGCTTCATGGCCGCGAACGGCTTCGACGCGCACGAGCGCAGCCAGGTGCGCCAGGCCCTCGCCGAACGGCGCGCGGTCAACGTCGTGTTTCGCAACATGCGCAAGAACGGCGAGATCTTCTGGAACGACCTGAGCATCACGCCGGTGCGCGACGACTACGGCGAAGTCAGCCATTTCATCGGCATCCTGCAGGACGTCACCGCCATCAAGGAACGCAGCGACCACCTCGAGCACGAGGTCAACCACGACGCCCTCACCGGCCTGGCCAACCGTACCCTGATGTGGGACCGGCTCGAGCATGCGCTGCACCTGGCGCACCGGCACGGCGCGATGGTGGCGATCGTGCTGGTCGACCTCGACAACTTCAAGAGCATCAACGACACCTTCGGCCACGAGGCCGGCGACGTGGTGCTGAAAGTGGTGGCGCGGCGACTGCAGGCGGCGGTGCGCGACAGCGACACGGTGGCGCGCATGTCGGGCGACGAGTTCGTGCTGGTGCTGGTCGACCAGCCCTCGGTGCGCTTCACCCTGCGCATGGCCGAGCGCCTGCGCCAGTCGATGACGATGCCGGTCGCCTTTGCGGGCAATGAGATCCCGGTCGGCGCCAGCCTCGGGGTGTCGCTGTTCCCCCAGGACGGCAAGACGCCGGCCGAACTGGTGCGTGCGGCCGACATGGCGATGTACCACGCCAAGGGCAACGGCGGCGGCGTGCACTTCTTCTCGCCCGAGATGCGCATCGCCGGCGAGAAGCGCGCCCAGCTTGCCGACAGCATTCGCGGCGCCCTCGAGCACGACGAGCTGTTCCTGCTGTTCCAGCCGCGCATGGATGCGAAGAGCGGCAAGGTGCGCGGCTTCGAGGCCCTGCTGCGCTGGCGCCACCCCAAGCACGGCGTCATGCTGCCGGCCGCCTTCCTCGCCGAAGCCGAGGAATCGGGCCAGATGATCGGGATCGGCAACTGGGTGCTGGACCAGGCCTGCGCCTTCCTGCACGAGCTGCGCCAGCTCGGCTACACCGGGCTGCCGGTGTCGGTCAACGTCTCGCACCGCGAATACAGCCAGCACGGCTTCATCCCGGGCATCGCGGCGCGCATGCAGCACTACAATCTGCCGCCGGGCAGCCTGGAGATCGAGATTCCCGAGGCTGACCTGATCCGCAATCCGGGCCTGGGGCGCGACCTGTCGGCCCAGCTGCGCGAATGCGGCGTGGCGCTCTCGCTCGACGAATTCGGGAAGGGCATTTCCGACATTTCCTTCCTGCGCCAGCTGTCGGTGCGCCAGGTCAAGCTGTCGAAAGCCGCCGTGCACGACATTACGCGCGAAGGCAGCGACAACCGGCTGGCCAAGACCCTGATCGACATCGGCCACAACCTCGAGCTGGCGGTAGTGGGTGAAGCGGTCGAGACCGAAGCGCAGGTGGAATTCCTGCGCTCGCACGGCTGCGACCAGTTGCAGGGGCAATGGTTCAGCGAGCCATTAGCGCCCGATGCGGTGCGCGAAATGCTGGGCCAGCGCTACCACGCACAATAGGCAAACAGAAATCCAAAGAAAACGCTTGCAATAGTTAGATAGTTAGCTAACAATCGATCCATGAGCTCCGTTTTCAAAGCCCTGTCCGACCCGACGCGGCGCGCCATCCTCCAGCACCTGCAGGCTGGACCGATGGGCGCCGGTGAACTGGCCGGCCTGTTCGATGTATCGAAGCCGACCATGTCGGCCCATTTCGCCGTGCTGGTGGCGGCCGGACTGATCGAGCCCGAGAAAGAAGGCCGCACGATCACCTACCGGCTGCGGCTGTCGGTACTGGAGGACGCGCTGCTGGCGTTCGCCCAGACCGTCGGCCTGAACGTCAGCCGCGCCGACCATTCGCACAAGGAGAAACCATGAAAGCCCTGTCCCCGCTCTGCCGCGCCGTAGTCGGCGCCGCCCTGATTCTGGCCTTGTCTGCCCTGCTGGCGTGGGCCGGCCCGACCTGGCTCGATCCTGCATGGACGAGGCGCCTGCTGGGCGCTCTGCTCGGCCTGGTGGTCGTGGTGTATGCCAACGACATCCCGAAAGCGCTGGCGAAACGTGCGCGCATGCGCTGCACCTCGCCCGGCGCCGACCAGGCCGCGCGCCGCTTCGCCGGCTGGAGCCTGGTCCTGGGGGGCATTGCCTACATGCTGGCCTGGCTGCTGGCGCCGCTCGAACTGGCCGGCATGGTGGGCGGCCTGGCGCTGGGCGCCTCCGTCACCTGCGCCGCACTCGGCTGCATCCGGATCGGGGCGCGCCAGGCCGGCTAAGCCGGATCAGCCGTCCTTGTTGATGCGGTTGATGAGTGCGCCCAGCACCTCTTCCACCATCTCGTTATCGACCTGGCAGGTGCCGGCATTCTCGTGCCCGCCGCCGCCGTATTCCAGCATCAGCGCGCCGATGTTGGTGTTCGAGCTCCGGTTCAGGATCGACTTGCCGGTAGCGAACACGGTGTTCTGCTGCTTCACACCCCACAGCACGTGGATCGAGATGTTCGTTTCCGGGAACAGGGCGTAGATGATGAAACGGTTGCCGGCGTAGATCACCTCCTCGTTGCGCAGGTCGAGCACCACCAGGTTCCTGTGGACCCGGGCGCAGCGCCGGATCTGCTCCTTGCAACGCTCGCTGTGCTCGAAGTACAGCGAGGTACGCTCGCGCACGTCGGGCAGTTCCATGATCTGCTCGATGTTGTGGGTGGCGCAGTAGTCGATCAGCGCCATCATGAGCTGGTAGTTCGAGATGCGGAATTCGTGGAAGCGTCCCAGGCCGGTGCGCGCATCCATCAGGAAGTTCAGCAGGTTCCAGCCTTGCGGGAACAGCACCTCGTCGCGCGAGAAGCGCGCCGAATCGCCCTTGTCCACCGCCGCCAGCATGTCGTTCCAGGCGGCCGGGAAGGTGCTGGCGCCGCCATAGTGGTCGTACACCACGCGCGCCGCCGACGGCGCTTCGGGGTGAATCACATGGTTCTCGCGACGTCCCGTATTGCGGATGGTTTCCGACAAGTGGTGGTCGAACACCAGGTGGGCCGCCGCCACGTACGGCAGGTTGGTGGTGATGTCGCGCGCGCTGATGGCGATCTTGCCGTCCTGCATATCCTTCGGGTGCACGAACAGGATCTCGTCGATCAGGTCGAGGTGCCTGAGCAAGACCGCGCATACCAGGCCATCGAAGTCGCTACGGGTTACGAGCCGGAATTTGGAAGAGACTGACATCGGCACATCCTTTCAGGGATCGGAAAGCGGACGGGGAACCGGGAACAAGCGGTCCCGAAAGATCATACCTTGCAATGTTTCCGGCTGTCAGCCCTTGCGATGGCGCATCCTAGACAGGCTGGACGCAATCCATTCCCCGGATCGTGCAGGCTGTCGCACGCCACTGGCACGCAGGATGCGTGCGGGGTAAAGTTGCATCATCCCAACAGTTGGTGTTGCCGGAAATGTTGTATTTCCGGTACGCGCAGGCGGCGACGCGGTACACTCGCCGCTTGCACCGAGAATGAACGAACGAACATGCAAGCAAGGAACACCACCCCCCACTATTTTTCGAGCGTCCTGTCGTGGCTCTACCGCGCCTTCGACGCCGTGGCGACCTGGGTCACCCAGCTGTCGTGGTGGAAGTTTTTCCTGTTTGCGATCCTGACCCTGATGGCCGGTGCGATCCTGCAGGAAGAACTGTTCTCCGGTCCGGCCGAGGAAGACATCAGCCGCGCCGAGCGCGAAGCCGGCCGCCGCAGCGATGCCGCCATCCTGATCGACGAGAGCGGTATCCGCTTCCATCCGCGCAACCGGCCGAAGAACGGCACTGTGCCGGCGGATCCATCGGCGCCGCCTGCGCCGCCCGACGCTCCCCCTCCCCCCGAAGGACCGGACGCGGCCGCCAAGCCCGCTCCCGCCACCACGCCGAACCCGCCGGCCGTCGGCGCCAACGGCGAATCGGTCCACATCGAACTGCCGCCGCAGATCGGCGAAGAACTCTCGAACGCGATCGAAGCGGCGGTGGAAGACGCCGCGGAGCAGAAGGTGTCGCGCTACCACAAGCAGGCCTCGACCTGGTTCATGAATTTCGTGATCCTGTTCGTGCTGGCCCTGTTCGGCACCAAGGCCCTGGTCGGCGGCAAGAAGCGCGCCGAAGCGGAATCGCATGTGGCCAACCAGGCAGCCGAGCGCGAAGCCATGCAGCGCCAGCTGTCGGAAACCAAGATGCAGATGATGCAGGCACAGGTGGAACCGCACTTCCTGTTCAACACCCTGGCCTCGGTCGAGCACCTGATCCAGGTCGACCCGCCGCGCGCCTCGGCCATGCAGCGCAGCCTGATCCAGTACCTGCGCGCGGTGCTGCCGCAGATGCGCGACAACGCCGTGGTCACCGGCCTCGGGCGCGAGGTGGACATGGTGACCGCCTACCTGAACCTGCTCAAGATGCGCATGGAAGAACGCCTGACGGTGGTGATGCAGGTGCCGGAAGGCCTGCGCAGCGCGGCTTTCCCGCCGATGATGCTGCAGTCGATGGTCGAGAACGCGATCAAGCACGGCCTCGAATGCAAGCCCGAGGGCGGCAGCCTGAAGATCCAGGCCGAGGTGGTCGACAGCAAGCTGCGCGTCACCGTCACCGACGACGGCGTCGGTTTCGGCGTGGTGCCCAGCGACGGCACCGGCCTGGGGCTGCAGACCATCCGCGACCGCCTCAAGCTGCTGCACGGCGACGCCGGCCAGCTGCACATCGCCGCCAACAGCCCGAGCGGCGTGATCGCCATGATCGAGGTGCCATATCAGCTGTCCAAATAAGCAGCTTTCCAGATAATGCCTATGCCGGGCAACTTGATCGCCGCGCGGTTTCATTGAATAATCATTAAATCCTTTGCTACAGAGACGACCATGCCTACTGCAATCATTGCCGACGACGAAAGACTGATGCGCGACCAGCTGCGCCTGCGCCTGTCGGAGGCATGGCCCGAACTCGAGATCCTGGGCGAAGCGAAGAACGGCGAGGAAGCGGTGGAGCTGGTCGACCAGCTCAAGCCCGACCTCACCTTCCTCGACATCCGCATGCCCGGCAAGACCGGCATGGAAGCCGCGCGCGACATCGGCGACCGCAGCCAGATCGTGTTCGTCACCGCCTACGACCAGTACGCGGTGGAAGCCTTCGAGCGCGGCGCGATCGACTACGTGCTCAAGCCCACCGAGCCAGAGCGCCTGAAGGTGACGGTGGACCGCCTCAAGCAGCGCCTCGAGCGCCCGGCCGAAGGCGCCAACGTCAACCAGAGCGTGCAGGCGATGCTGTCGCAGCTGGCCGAAAAGATCGGCGCGCCGAAACCGAAGCACCTGCAGTGGATCCAGGCCAGCATCGGCCAGGACCTGCGCATGATCCCGGTGGAAGACATCCTGTTCTTCCGTTCCGACGAAAAGTACACCTGCGTGCAGACGGCCAGCTTCGAAGCCCTGATCCGCAAACCGGTGCGCGACCTGGCCGAAGAGCTGGACCCCTCGCTGTTCTGGCAGATCCACCGCGCCACCCTGGTCAATGTCAACGCGATCGAAGGCGTGACCCGCGACATCCGCGGCCGGCACCTGGTGCTGGTCAAGGGGCGGCCGGAGAAGCTCGAAGTAAGCCGGAGTTTCCTGCACCTGTTCAAGCAGATGTAATCTGCACGCCGCCAGGCGTGCGCACGGCTCCTGTCGGCTATCGTACAGTCGGGTTTTTCCGAACTCGACTGGACGAAGCATGGACAAGCCGCGCAAGGACACTCTCCTGCTGGCCGCCGGCGTGCTCGGCGCCTTCGGCGCAGGGCTCGCGGCGGGCCGCAGCATCGCCAGGGCCGCCGGTCCCGGCACCACCAAGGAAGGGCTGCCCCGCGCCAGCCTGCTCGACACCCTCGCCCTCGGCCTCGAGGTCTTCGCTCCCCTAGTGGCGCAAGGCGTCATCATTCGCCGCCCGCCGATGGTGGCCCTGGCCGAGCGGCTCGACCTCGACCGCCGTGCGGTGCAGCGCATGCAGAAGCTGCGCGACAAGTACGGACGCGGTCCGCTGATGCTGCCGCTGCCGATCCGCCAGCAGGCGGTGGTGCTCGACCCCGGGCATGCCAAGCGGGTGCTGGACGAATCGCCCGAGCCCTTCTCTCCTGCCAGCACCGAGAAGCGCGCCGCGCTCGCGCATTTCGAGCCGCAGGGCGTGCTGCTGTCCACCGGCGCACAGCGCAGCGAGCGACGCCGCTTCAACGAGGCCGCGCTCGACACCGTCAACCCGATGCACCGCATGGCCGCCGGCTTCCTCCCGCTCGTCGAGGAGGAGGCCGCAGCCATGCTGGCCGCGGCGCGCGACAAGGGAAGCCTCGACTGGGACACCTGGTCGCAAGCCTGGTACCGCATGTTCCGCCGTGTGGTCCTGGGCAACAGCGCAGCGGACGACCACGAACTGCAGGCAATGATCACGCGCCTGCGCGGCGCCGCCAACTGGGCAGGCTTCCACCCCACCATGCGGGCAAAACGCGAACGCTTCCTGGCGCGCATCCAGGAGTACCTGGACCGCGCCGAAGCGGGCAGCCTGGCCGGCTACATGGCCCACATCCCGCGCAACAGCACGACCGAACCGCGCCAGCAGGTGCCGCAGTGGCTGTTTGCCTTCGACGCGGCCGTCATCGCCAGCTTCCGGGCCCTGGCCCTGCTGGACAGCCATCCGCAAGCGACCGGGCGCGTCCGCGCCGAGATCGCCGAGCGCCGGGAAATGCATCCCCTGCCCTTCCTGCGCGCCACCGTATTGGAGGCCCTGCGCCTGTGGCCTACCACGCCCATGATCCTGCGCCAGAGCACCGCACGGACGCACTGGGAAGACGGCAGCATGCCGGCCGGGACCGGCGTCCTGATCCATGCCCCTTTCTTCCACCGCGACGACACGCGCCTGCGCGAGGCCAACCGCTTCGCCCCGGAATTGTGGCTGGACGATAGCGCAGCGCGCGACTGGCCGCTGGTCCCCTTCAGCGACGGCCCCGTCACCTGCCCCGGGCGCAATCTGGTGCTGATGCTGAGCAGCGCCATGCTGGCGAACGTGCTCGACGGTCGCAAGCTGGCGCTGGCGCCCGGGCGGCGGCTCGATCCGGCGCGCCTGCCGGGAACGCTGGACAACTACCGGTTGCGTTTCACCGTCGAGGAATGAAGCGGCGTCGGCGCGGCCTTGTGTCGCCTCAAGCCGGCTCGCGCGCCGAGGCCGTAATGTAGAGCTTCCGGCCTTGACGGGCGCCATTCGCATTTCCGCATGACTCCACAACGACGCCTCCGCCGGCACGCGCCGGGCAAGGCGGTTCTCGTGTTCTCCTTCCTGGGCGGCTACTGCGCCGGCCAGGCCGCGGCCGCGCTGCGCCGGGCGCGTGCCGTGCACCGGGCCACGCGCGCCTTCGACGGGCGGCGCATCGTGCACAGCGCCAGCGACGCCATCCTGTCGATCGACGAGCATGCCGTGATCCTGCTGGCCAACCCGGCCGCGGCCCAGATGTTCGCGACCAGCGTGGCGGCCATGCAGGGCAGCTCGCTGGCACGCTTCATCCAGCCACCCAGCCGCGGCGCCATGGCCCCCTGCGACTACTTCCCCACCGGCGGCGGACGCGCCGGCCGGCGCGCCACCGACTACGCGGTCACCGGCATCCGCGCCAACGGCCAGCTGTTCCCGATCGAAGGCTCGATCTCCACCGTCGATCACGACGGCCACGAAGTGTGCACCGTGATCCTGCGCGACGTCTCCGAGCGCCACCTGGTGCAGCAAAAGCTGGCGCGCTCGCACGACCAGCTGCGCCAGCTGTCCTCGGCCCTGCAGACCATCCGCGAAGAAGAACGCACCCACATCGCGCGCGAGCTGCACGACGACCTCGGCCAGCTGCTGGCCTCGCTGCGCATGGACTTGACCCTCCTGCAAAGCAACAAGCTGCCCGAAGCGAGCCAGCGCCTGATCGAGGGCATGGAGACCAACCTCCTGATGGCGATCGCCTCGCTGCGCCGCATCGCCACCAACCTGCGCCCGCGCGCCCTCGACGAAGGCGGCCTGTACTTCGCCCTCCAGGGACTGCGCGACGACTTCAGCGAGCGCCACGGCATCGCCTGCACCCTGCTGGCCGAAGAGTCCGAACTGCGCCTGGACGATGCCGCCAGCACCGCCATCTTCCGCATCGTGCAGGAAGCGCTGACCAACATCGCGCGCCACGCCGGCGCCACCCGCGTCGTACTCAACCTCGACCGCGTCAACCACGAGCTGCTGCTCACCATCCGCGACGACGGCCGCGGCATCCGCAGCGAGGACATGGAAAAGAAGGAGTCGCTCGGCCTGGTCGGCATGCGCGAACGGGTCTGGGCCATGCACGGCGAAATCACCATCAGCAGTGACGAAACGCCCGGCACCCGGATCGACATCGCGCTGCCGCTGTCCGGGCACATCATGGGAGAGGAAATGGCGAACTGAGCACCCGTTACGTGTTTGGCATATCAGGATGTCAAATAGCAACATGTCATTAACCGGACATATTCGCTAAGTAAGATCCGCCTCGTTCTGAGTTTATTGAGAACTCGACATCCTGTCCAAACCAAAGGAGCTCTTCATGAAGTTCAAGTACCTGGCAGCCGCGCTGCTGTCCTCCCTGCCACTGTTCGCCCACGCCCAGACCAACGTCACGATCTATGGCGTGATGGACGCATCGATCGGCGTGGAAGACACCGGCGCACCGGGTGAAGACAGCCGCACCGTGATCAACTCGGGCAACCAGTCGAGCAGCCGTATCGGCTTCCGCGGTACCGAAGACCTGGGCAACGGCCTGAAAGCGCTGTTCAACGTCGAAGCGGGCGTCGCCCTCGACACCGGCGCCGCCGATTCGAACCTGTTCAACCGCCGCGCCGTCGTCGGCCTGCAGGGCAGCTTCGGCACCCTGACCGTCGGCCGCGAATACAGCCCGATCGCCGCCGTCGCCGCCGCGACCGACATCCTGGGCCAGGGCTTCTACGGCAGCAACCTGTCGGCCTTCGCCACCAACCGCCTGACCCGCCGCCTGGCCAACTCGGTCAACTACAAGAGCGACAGCCTGAGCGGCTTCACCGTCAATGCCGCCTACTCGGCCGGCGAGCGCGCCACCGAACCGTCGGGCGACCTGATGGGCGTGTCGCTGGAATACAAGAACGGCGGCCTGTACCTGGGCGGCGGCTACCACGTGCTGGAGCGCCTGGCGACCGGCGACGACAAGGAATGGGGTGTGGGTGCTGGCTTCACCGTCGGCGCCTTCGAAATCAAGGGTAACTACCTGGTGGGCGACCAGACCGGCGCCAACAACGAGTACAAGAACGCCAACATCGGCGCTGCCTTCACCACCGGCTCGAACAAGTTCTTCCTGAACTTCCAGCAGCAGAAGATCGAGACCGGCGCCAAGGGCAATGCCGTGACCCTGGCCTACACCTACGCCCTGTCGAAGCGCACCAATATCTACTCGACCTACGCCCAGCTGCGCAACAACGCCCGCGGCGTGTTCAACCTGCAGTCGGCCGGCACCAGCCTGGCCCCGCCGGCAACCGCGCTGGGCGCCGACCCGCGCGTCTTCAACGTGGGCGTGCGCCACACGTTCTAAGGGCCTCGTACCTTCCAAAAATGCCGGCGCTGCCGGCATTTTTTATTTTTGCAGCGATGACTCGACCTGCAACTGTCCCGATCACCCCGAAAGAAGTGTCTGTTTCGACCCACGCTTGACCCGCTCACCTATCGTGCGCAAGGGGGAATAGCCAATTTTTCAAGTTTAATACACTGGTGTGCGAGCACGCGAACACGCATCCACCTCAAAGGAGGTGCACACGATTGAAATATTATCGATTGCTCAACATTGCCTACGGTATGATCGTCGGCAAATTTGACAATTCCTGTATTGGCGTTTGACGACAAGGGGTAGCCCATGAGCACAACGGCACGGCAGTTCGATGGAGCGCTCGGCGCGGCCATCAACGGATTCGACCTGGCGCATGCCGGCGACACCCAGCCATCTGGTCTGGAGACCTTGCGCGACGCCATCGAGGAACGCATGGAAGAGCTGCTGGCGGAATCCGGCGACGGGGCCGACCTGCTGTCTGCCGCCATGCGTGCCGGCGCCCTGAGCGCCGGCAAACGCATGCGCCCCATGCTCGTAATGCTGGTGGCGCGCGACCTCGGCTGCACCTCGTCGGCCCTGGCCGATGTCGGCTGCGCGGTCGAGATGGTGCATGCGGCCTCGCTGATCCTGGACGACATGCCCTGCATGGACAATGCGAGCCTGCGCCGCGGCCGTCCCGCCATCCACGTGCAGTATGGCGAAGACGTCGCCATCCTGGCCTCGGTGGCGCTGCTGAGCCGCGCCTTCGGCGTGCTGGCAAGCGCGGCCGACATCCCGCCGGTGACGCGCGCGCGCCTGGTGGCGCGCCTGAGCGAGACGGTCGGCACCCAGGGCCTGGTGCGCGGCCAGTACCAGGACCTGCGCGCCAGCGCCCGCACCCTGGACGCGATCGCCACCACCAACGAACTCAAGACCGGCGTGCTGCTTGGCGTCGCGGTCGACATGGCCGCCATCATCGCCCAGGCCGGCGATGGGGTAGCGCAATCGCTGCGCGCCTTTGCGCTGGCGGCGGGGCACGCCTTCCAGATCCGCGACGACTTCCTCGACCTGCCCGGCGCCGACAGCGGCAAGGACACCGGCAAGGACCTCGGCAAGGCGACCGTGCTCGCCTCGCTCGGCCAGGAAGAAGCGCAGCGCCAGCTGGCGCGCCACCTGAACGACGCCCGGCGCCACCTCGAGGCTGCCCTTGGTCCCGAAGGCGACACCCACCAGTTCGTGGGCAAGCTGTTCGCCCAGGGCCGCGCCCTTCCGCGCGTTTTTCCTGCCGATGCCGCTGATGCTGCAGGCGGCACGCGCAGCCGCGAAGCGCTGGTGAACTGAACCGGGAAAGCTTGCATGGCGCACTTCGGGGTGGTCGCACCCGCGTTCTACAGCCACTTCAGCGCCCTGAGCGCGCTGGCCGGCGAACTGGTGGGACGCGGGCACCGCGTCACCTTCCTGCACCGGCCGGACGCCGCGCCCTACGTGAGCGATCCGCGCGTGGGCTTTCACGCCATCGGCGCGGGCACCCATCCTCCCGGCTCGCTGGCGGCGGCGCTGCAACGCGCCGCCAACCCGGGCGGGCCGCTCGGCATTCGCCGGGTCATCCTCGACATGGCTGCCGGCACCGACATGCTGTGCCGCGAACTGCCGCGCGCCATCGACGCACTGGCCATCGACGCCATCATCGCCGACCAGATGGAAGCGGCCGGCGGCCTGGTGGCCGAGGCGCTCGGCCTGCCCTTCGTCTCGGTCGCCTGCGCGCTGCCGGTCAACCGCGAACCGGGCATTCCGCTGCCCGTGATGCCTTTCGAGTACGCCGACGACGAGCGCACCCGCAAGATGGTCGAGGGCAGCACCCGCGTCTACGACTGGATGATGACGCCGCACCGGCGCAGCATCGCGGACAACGCGCGCCGCCTGGGCCTGCCCGCGCGCGACGGCCTGCACGAATGCCTGTCGCCGCTGGCCCAGGTCAGCCAGACCGTGGCCGGTTTCGACTTCCCGCGCCGGGCGCTGCCGCCGCAGTTCCACCACGTCGGCCCGCTGCGCCCCACCGGGCCGCGCAGCAGTGGCCCCGGACAGCAGTTCATGCCGCCGGTCGCCGCCGGCCGCCCATTCGTGTTCGCCTCGCTCGGCACCATGCAGGGCGGAAGACTCGGCCTGTTCAAACGCATCGCACGGGCCTGCCGCGCGCTCGACGCACAGCTGCTGGTGGCCCACTGCGGCGGCCTGGATGCGCGCCAGGAGCGCCAGCTGGAGCGGGCCGGCGCTACCTGGGTCTGCGGCTTCGCCAACCAGGCCGCGGCGCTGGCGCGCGCCGATGCCGTGGTCTCGCATGCGGGCTCGAACACGATCATGGACGCGATCGCCGCGCGCACGCCGATCCTGGCGCTGCCGATCGCCTTCGACCAGCCGGGCGCCGCCGCGCGCGTGGTGCATGCCGGGATCGGCCTGAAGGCTTCCGCCCGCTTCGCCGGCAGCGGCCAGATGGCGCGCCTGCTGCGCCGCCTGCTGATCGAGGACGGCTTCGCCACCCGCCTGGACGCGCTCTCAAGCAGCGTGGCGCAGGCCGGCGGCACACTGCGCGCGGCCGGCATCATCGAGGCGGCGCTGCTGCACAAGCCGCACACCCAACCCGTGGCGACTCATGGATAAGCCGGCGCCCGACTACGACCTGGTGCTGGCCGGCGGCGGGCTGGCCAATGGCCTGCTGGCCTGGCGCCTGCGCACCCTGCGCCCCGAACTGCGCATCCTGCTGCTGGAGAGCGAAGAACACATCGGCGGCAACCACACCTGGTCTTTCCACGACAGCGACCTCACGCCCGCCCAGCGCGCCTGGCTCGCGCCACTGGTTTCCTGCCGCTGGCCGCGTTACGAGGTGAGCTTCCCCGACCTGGCGCGCACCCTGGAAGGGGGCTACGCCAGCATCGCGTCGAGCGACTTCGCGCGCACCATCGAAGCGGCGCTCGGCCCCGCCCTGCTCACCCGCGTGCGCATCGCCGCCCTCGGCCCCACCTGGGTCGAGCTGGCCGACGGCGTCACCATCCACGCCGGCGCCGTGATCGACGGACGCGGCATGCGCGCCAGTTCGCGCCTCTCGCTCGGCTACCAGACCTTCCTAGGCCAGGAGCTGCGCCTGCGCGCGCCGCACGGCCTGCACGCCCCGGTCATCATGGACGCCACCGTCGAACAGCAGGGCGGCTACCGCTTCGTCTACCTGCTGCCTTTCGGGCCGGACCGGGTGCTGGTCGAAGACACCCATTATGTCGACGGCCCCGGCTGGGAGCCGGAACGCCTGCGCACCAACATCGCCGCCTATGCCGCCGCGCGCGGCTGGGAGGTCGCCGACGTGCTGCGCGAAGAACACGGCTCGCTGCCGATCGTACTCGCCGGCGACTTCGACGGCTTCTGGGCGGATCTGAACGGACAGCCGGCAAGCGGCCTGCGCGCCGGCCTGTTCCACCCGACCACCGGCTATTCGCTGCCGCATGCGGTGCGCCTGGCCGAGCGCGTCGCTGCCCTGGCCGACCTGAGCGCACCCGCCGTGTTCGCGGCGATCCGCGACGAAGCCAGGCGCGAATGGCAGGGCCAGCGCTTCTTCCGCCTGCTCAACCGCATGCTGTTCCTGGCCGGCCGTCCGGAACAGCGCTGGCGCGTGATGCAGCGTTTCTACCGCCTGCCCGCGCCCCTCATCGCCCGTTTCTATGCCGGCCGTCTGCACCTGCGCGACAAGGCGCGCGTGTTGAGCGGCAAACCGCCGGTGCCGGTGGCGCAAGCCCTGGCAGCGGCATGCAAGATCCACCCCGACCAGATCAGGAAAACAGCATGAACGAACATAAAAAGGCCGTGGTGATCGGCGCCGGCTTCGGCGGCCTGGCGCTCGCCATCCGGCTGCAGGCCAGCGGCATGCAGGTCACGCTGCTGGAAAAGCGCGACAAGCCGGGCGGGCGCGCCTACGTGTACGAAGACGAAGGCTTCACGTTTGATGCCGGCCCTACCGTCATCACCGATCCGTCCTGCATCGAAGAGCTGTTCACTGCCGCCGGCAAGCGCCTGTCCGACTACGTCGAGCTGCTGCCGGTTACCCCCTTCTACCGCCTGTGCTGGGAAGACGGCAGCCACTTCGACTATGCCAACGACCAGGAGGCCCTGGACCGCCAGATCCATGCGCGCAACCCGGCCGACGTCGAAGGTTACCGGCGCTTCCTGGCCTATTCGAAAGCCGTGTTCGAGGAAGGCTACCTGAAGCTCGGCGCCGTGCCCTTCCTGTCCTTCCGCGACATGATCTCGGCCGGCCCGCAGCTGGCGCGCCTGCAGGCCTGGCGCAGCGTGTACGGCCTGGTAGCGCGCTTCATCCAGGACGAGCAGCTGCGCCAGGCCTTTTCCTTCCACTCGCTGCTGGTGGGCGGCAATCCGTTTGCCACCAGCTCGATCTACACCCTGATCCACGCGCTGGAACGGCAATGGGGCGTGTGGTTCCCGCGCGGCGGCACCGGCGCCCTGGTGCGCGGCATGGTGCGCCTGTTCCAGGACATCGGCGGACGCATCGAACTGAATGCCCCGGTAGCCCGCATCGAAGCCGCCGGAAAGCGCGTGAGCGGCGTGCGCCTCGAGGACGGCCGCCTGTTCGAGGCCGACGCCGTGGCCTCGAACGCCGACGTGGTGCACACCTATGCCGGCCTGCTGGGCCAGCACCCGCGCGGCGCGGCCGAAGGCGAAGCCCTGCGCAAGAAGCGCTTCAGCAACTCGCTGTTCGTGCTTTACTTCGGCCTCGACAAGCACCACGAGCAGCTGCAGCACCACACGGTCTGCTTCGGCCCGCGCTATCGCGAACTGATCAAGGACATCTTCAAGGGCCAGCAGTTGGCCGACGACTTCTCGCTCTATCTGCACGCACCCTGCGTGACCGATCCGTCGCTGGCCCCGCCCGGCTGCGGCAGCCACTACGTGCTGGCGCCGGTGCCGCACCTGGGCAATGCGCCGATCGACTGGTCGGTGGAAGGCCCGCGCTACCGCGACCGCATCCTCGACTACCTCGAGCAGCGCTACATGCCGGGGCTGCGCAGCCAGCTGGTCACCTCCCGCTTCTTCACCCCCATCGACTTCCGCGACCAGCTGAACGCCCACCTGGGCTCGGCCTTCTCGCTGGAGCCGATCCTGACGCAAAGCGCCTGGTTCCGCCCGCACAACCGCGACAGCGAACTGAGTAACCTGTACCTGGTGGGCGCCGGCACCCATCCCGGCGCCGGCGTGCCGGGCGTGATCGGCTCGGCCAAGGCCACCGCCCGTCTGATGATCGCGGAGGAGGTGCAGGCATGAGCGAAGCCTTGATGGACCACGCCACTCGCACCATCGAGGTCGGCTCCAAAAGCTTCGCCGCGGCGGCGCGCCTGTTCGATCCGCCAACGCGGCGCAGCGTGCTGATGCTGTACGCCTGGTGCCGCCACTGCGACGACGTGGTCGACGGCCAGGAGCTCGGCTTCAATGTAGAGGCGGCTCCGGCCCACGATGCCGGCGCCGCGCTGGCGCAATTGCAGGACCAGACCCGGCGTGCCTATGCCGGCGAAAAAATGGATGACCCGGCCTTTGCCGCCTTCCAGGAAGTGGCGCTGGGCCACCGCATCGACCCGCGCTTCGCGTTCGATCACCTCGCAGGCTTTGCCATGGACGTGGAAGGCGCGCGCTACGAGAGCATCGAGGACACGCTGCGCTACTGCTACCACGTGGCCGGCGTGGTCGGCCTGATGATGGCCTCGATCATGGGCGCCCACGACCCGCGCGTGCTGGACCGCGCCTGCGACCTCGGGATCGCCTTCCAGCTCACCAACATCGCGCGCGACATCGTCGAAGACGCCGGCGTCGGGCGCTGCTACCTGCCGGCGCAGTGGCTGCGCGAAGCGGGCATCCCCCAGCAGGAGCTGGCCGACCCGCGCCACCGCGCACGGCTGGCGCAGCTTGCGGCGCGCCTGGTGGACTACGCCGAACCCTATTACGATTCGGCGCGTGCCGGCATTGCCGCCCTGCCCCTGCGTTCAGCCTGGGCGATCGCGAGCGCACGCAATGTCTACCGCCAGATCGGGATCGAGGTGAAGCGGCGCGGAGAGCACGCCTGGGACGAGCGCTGCGGCACCAGCAAGGCGATGAAACTGTGGCTGCTGGCCCGAGGTGCGGGCAGCGCCCTCAGTTCGCGCCTGGCGTCGCCGCCGATGCGTCCTGCGACGCTGTGGCAGCGTCCGGGTGGCGCTGCAAGCGTCCCCCATGCAGCGCATGCAGCTGCTGTTTGAGGACGGCGACCGGCGGCGCGTACAGGAAGCCGAAGGACACGGCGCCGTCGCGCCCCTCGACCGCATGGTGCATGCGGTGCGCCTGGTACAGGCGCTTGAGATAGCCGCTGCGCGGCGTGTAGCGGAACGGCCAGCGCCGGTGCACCAGGCCGTCGTGGGCGACGAAGTAGAGCAAGCCATAGGCCGTGACACCGGCGCCGATCCACTGCAAGGGATAGAAGCCGCGCATGCCGAACCAGATCATGGCGACCGCCGCGCCGACGAACACCAGGGCGTACAGGTCGTTCTTCTCGAACCAGCCGGTGCGCGCTTCGTGGTGGGAACGGTGCCAGCCCCAGCCGAACCGATGCATCACGTACTTGTGCGCAACGATGGAAAACACCTCCATCAGCACGACGGTGAGCACGACGATGAAGGCGTTGAGCAGCATGGCGAAATAAAGGGCGAGGGAGTATCCGGAGCCTATCACAGGCGCCGCCATGCACGGCTGGCAAGCCACGCGCCGCGCGGTTCAGCGACGGTACAAACCAGTTCGATCAATGAAAGGAAACCCATGCGTCACCTGCTGTCTGTCCTGCTTTCCTCTGCCTTCCTGCTGGCGCTCCTGCCGGCGTCTGCCGCGACCGTCGAGGTACGGGTCTCGAACGTCGCCGGCGGCAAGGGCAAGATCAATGTCGCCGTCTGCGACCGCGCGCGCTTCCTGAAGCAGTGCGCCTACAGCGCTTCCGTGCCGGCCCAGGCCGGCGAGACCGTGGTCAGCCTCAAGGACATCCCGCCGGGCACCTGGGCGGTGCTGGCCTACCAGGACGAGAACGAGAACAGCGAACTGGACCGCAATTTCATCGGCATCCCCAAGGAAAACTACGGCTTCAGCCGCGATGCCGCCAGCCGCTTCGGTCCGCCGTCTTTCGAAGACGCGGCGATCGAGGTGCGCGACGGCACCACGACGGCGCCGATCCGCCTCCACTGATGCACCGAAAACGTGCCGACGCCGCCCGCCGTGCACCCTGCGCGGGCATGCCGCAGTGCAGAAAAAATAACGGTAGGAATCAGCAAATTCTTCGGGTATCGTTGCTAACCACACACTGCCGGGCAGCGTTTCCGGCGACAATCAATCGATAAGTTTTCCGAGGGAAACACTGCAATGCATGAATTGGTCAACGCAATCAATGAGTACGTCTGGAGCCTGGCCCTGATCGGCCTGTGCCTGGGCGCCGGCCTGTATTTCTCGATCCGCTCGCGCTTCCTGCAGCTGCGCCACATCGGCGAGATGTGCCGCCTGATGATGGACGGGAAGAGCTCGGACCAGGGCGTCTCCTCCTTCCAGGCCCTGACCATGACCCTGGCCGGCCGCGTCGGCACCGGCAACATCGCCGGCGTCGCCACCGCCATCACCTTCGGCGGCCCCGGCGCCGTGTTCTGGATGTGGATGATGGCCTTCCTCGGCGCCAGCTCGGCCTTCGTCGAGTCGACCCTGGGCCAGGTCTACAAGGAATCGATCAACAAGGAATTCCGCGGCGGCCCTGCCTTCTACATCGAGAAGGGCCTGGGCGTGAAATGGTATGCGGTGCTGTTCGCCATCGTCACCATCGTCGCGACCGGCCTGCTGCTGCCGGGCGTGCAGGCCAACTCGATCGCCGAGAGCCTGAAGACGGCGGCCGGCATCGACACCATGGTGACCGGCATCGCGCTGGCCGTGGTGCTGGCCTTCATCATCTTCGGCGGCGTCAAGCGCATCGCCCACTTCGCCGAATTCGTGGTGCCCTTCATGGCGCTGGGCTACATCCTGGTGGCCTGCGCCATCGTCGCGATGAACATCGAACAGCTGCCGGGCGTGCTGAAGCTGATCTTCAGCTCGGCCTTCGGACTGGATGCGGGCTTCGGCGCCATCCTGGGTCTGGCGATCCAGTGGGGCGTGAAGCGCGGCGTGTATTCGAACGAAGCAGGCCAGGGCACCGGCCCGCACGCCTCGTCGGCTGCTGAAGTGAGCCACCCGGCCAAGCAGGGCCTGGTGCAGGGCTTCTCGGTCTATATCGATACCCTGTTCGTCTGCTCGGCAACCGCCTTCATGCTCCTGATCACCGGCCAGTACAACGTCGAAGGCCCGAACGGCGCCCCGATGTTCACCGGCGTACAGGGCGTGGCCTCGGGTCCGGGCTACGTGCAGACCGCGCTGGAAAACATCATGCCGGGCTTTGGCGCCCTGTTCGTGGCGATCGCCCTGCTGTTCTTCGCCGGCACCACCATCGTCGCCTACTACTACATCGCCGAGACCAACATCTCCTACCTCAACCGCACGGTCAACCGTCCGTGGATGACCTTCGTGCTGAAGCTGTGCATGATCGCCGCCACCATCTATGGCGCCGTGAAGACGGCGGATGTCGCCTGGGCACTGGGCGACCTGGGTGTGGGCCTGATGGCCTGGCTGAACCTGATCGCCATCCTCCTGATGCGCGACACCGCCTTCAAGTGCCTGCGCGACTACGAGGCGCAGAAGAAGCTGGGCAAGGATCCGCAGTTCGACCCGGTAGCGCTGGGCATCAAGGGCGCGCATTTCTGGGAACAGCGCAACAAGCAGGCGCCTGCGCAGGACAAGGTCGCCGGCGAAACCATCGGCTGAGGCAACTGGGCCGGGGCGCGCGAGCGTCCCGGCGTGCTATCATGGTCGCGGGTGATCGTGCCGCCAAGGGCACGACAGGATGCGCGATGGTCGGGCCGCCACGCGGCTTATTCGCGACCATCATGCACAGCATCCAACCCGCTTCTTCTTTTCCTTCCCGGTCGCAGCACGCAGCCCTGGAGGCCGCATGATGCGCATCGAACGTCGTCTCTCGCATACCTTCAAAGCCTTGTTCGCGTCGAGCAAGGCCGGCGGCATCGTCCTGATCGCCTGCACGCTCGTGTCGCTGTCCATCGCGAATTCGACGCTCGGCCCGGGCTACCTCGGCTTCTGGCATCAGTATGTTGCCGGGCTCTCCATTGAACACTGGGTCAACGACGCCCTGATGGCGATCTTCTTCCTGCTGATCGGCCTGGAGCTCGAGCGTGAGCTGTACAACGGCGAGCTGTCCGACCTGCGCAATGCCATGCTTCCCATGCTGGCGGCCGCGGGCGGCATCGCGGTGCCGGCGCTGATCCACTTCGCCTTCAACAGCGGCACCCCGACGCAGGCCGGCGTCGGCATTCCCATGGCGACCGACATCGCCTTCGCCCTTGGCGTGCTGGCCCTGCTCGGCAGCCGGGTGCCGGCCTCGCTGAAAATTTTCCTGACCGCGCTCGCCGTGATGGACGACCTGGGAGCGATCGTCGTCATCGCCCTGTTCTATACGAGCGACCTGTCCTTCCTCTACCTGCTCGGCGCGCTGGCCGTGTTCGCTGGCTTGCTGGCGATGAACCGGCTCCTTCGCGTGATGGTGCTGCTGCCCTACCTGGTCGGCGGCGCGCTGATGTGGTTCCTGATGCTGAAATCCGGCGTGCACGCGACCATCGCTGGCGTGCTGCTCGCCTTCGCGATTCCTTATTCAAGGGAGGAAGACGACGCCGAATCGCCTTCGCACCGGCTCGAGCACATCCTGCACAAGCCGGTGACTTTCCTGATCCTGCCGGTTTTCGCGCTGGCGAACACAGGGATCGTGATCGGCGCCGGATGGGCGGAGGAACTGCTGAGCGCGAACAGCCTGGGCATCATCCTGGGCCTCGTCGCCGGCAAGCCGGTCGGCATTTTCCTGTTCAGCTTTGCCGCGGTGTCGCTTGGTCTGTGCCGCCTGCCGCTGGACCTGGCATGGCGCCACATCCTGGGCGCGGGCCTGCTGGGCGGCATCGGCTTCACGATGTCGATCTTCATCACCAACCTGGCGTTTACCGGTGCGCCGGAGGCCATCAATGCATCGAAGATGGCGATCCTGGTTGCTTCGATGGTGGCGGGCATTGCCGGTTTTGCATGGCTCAAGCTGCTGGGGGCGCCGCTTGCGTCCGATCCGGATACGGACACGATGGACTACGAGGACATACGGCGGAGCAGTTAGCGGCCCTTTGGCCAACTTGCATTGGAGATGAGAACAATCACTTCGAAGTTAGTTGCTTGTATCGAGCACGCAGCCCATGGACCATTAGCCGACGGTGTTCGCACTGAGTAGTGCAACTCATTCTGTTTGCCTTCGAAGATCCAGGTGTAGCTTTGAGCATCTTCGCGAGTAGGAGGCTGCCCAAACTGAGCTTGATAAAAATGTTTGATTCTTTCCCGATCCTCATTGAGACCAAACGCCTGCCAGTCGATATGCATCGGCTTGTCGGATGAGCCGTGTACGTGCTGCCTGCACATGAGCACCGCTCCCGCAGGTAGCTTCTTATTGCCGACGCTATCCGATTCCGCAGCAGCCGCAGTGCACCCTAGACAGACGGCAACTAGCAGCAGAAGATTTTTCGAATTCATTTTGAGTCCAGGTCGAGTCTCAACGCTTACCAGCTGAAAGTGCGAGACGCTCGGGTAGAACGGCCTCGGAGAGAAATAGCCAGTCATGGTTAGGCAGGGCAATTCCGATGCCTTCAACTTGATAGGCGCCGTTCAGATTCGGCTCAAAGAACCACTGCGGTTCCTGCGTCAATGATGCGCCAAGGTGCATGACCAAAAGGGTGCATGTGCCGGAAGCCAGCTTTAGTGTGCTATCGTCCAGGTCCGTCAGTTGCGCCCGGCCGGTTTGAATGAGGCCGCCGCCCTGCCGAAGGTAGACGAAGCCAAGCTCTATCCCGGCTATTTTCCAAGCATTCAGTTGTGCAAGCGGTTCCATCGTTCCGCTTGGCAGACTCAAGCCACGATCCTTTTCCATCAGGCCAGTATATCGACGGCGATCGCAGTATTGACAGGTGCGATGCCGGAAGGCGCGACTTTATGTCGGGCGGGTACGCGTAACACCTTACGTGCAACATTTCCTTACAGATGGGCAACCGCGCTTAACGGTCAGGCAACAGAGAATGGCTTCCCTGCTTTTCGACCGATGACCATGAAACTCGCCACCTTCGCCCTCGCCGCTGCCTTCCTCTGCACCCAGTCCCTCGCCTACGCCGTCCCTGTCACCGATTGGCGCGCCGACGACCTGCTCATGCAGGCGCCGGAGATCAAGAAAGAACTCGCCCTGAGCGACAACCAGAACCTGCTGTGGGAACAGAGCATGCGCAAGACGCGCGCCATCCTCCGCCTGCGCAAGGAACGCCGCGACGAACTGGACGCCGCCTCGCGCAAGCTGGCGGCCGAGCCTTCCGCGGAAGTGAGGACGCTCGCCGCCGCGCTCGCCGACGATGCAGCGTCGGTGCATGACGAGGACAAGGAATTGCGCGAGATCTGGTTCACGATGAACGACGCGCTCAACGACCGCCAGCGTGCGCTGGTGCTGGCGCGTTTCAGGAGCATGCTGGAGCGTCAGCCGCCGGGGCCCGGCGAAGGCCGGCCGGAACGCGCCGGGAAACCGGAAGGGGCAGAACGTGGCGGACGGGGTGGCCGCGGGCCAGGTGGTGGCGGGCCGTCCGGCGGTGGCAGTATCGGAATGGGAATGGGCCGCGGATTCTAGAACGGGTGTGGCGCCTCCACAAACTTGGGCACCGGCCTTCGCCGGTGCGACGGTCTTGAGGCTGACTAAAGTTACTTCAGGCGGCAGGTCAGCGCCCAGCAGAACTCGCCGCGCCCGATCTTGATCTCCCGGACCGCCGTGCCCAGGCGCTTGCGCAGCGCGCTGTCGGTCGGATAATTCTTGGGCAATTCGTGGCGCACGCCGTCGGCATCGACGAACTGGGCCCAGGTATTGCCCTGGGCATCGGTGCGTGCGATGGTCGGGCTCGCACCTTCGACATACACGTCGTCGATGATCACCAGCAGCGCATCCTTGCCGATGCGGGCGCGCAGGCCGGCCAGGAAGGCGTCCTGCTCCTCCTTCTTGAAATGCGACCACAGGAATCCGGCAAAGACTGCCGTGAACTTCCCGAGGTCGCCGGGCAGGTTCAAGGCATCGACCACGCGGTAGCGCACGTTCTCGAGGCCTTGCCCGTGCTCGCGCGCCACCTCCAGCATGGCCTCGCTGATGTCGGTGGCCAGGACCGATTCGGCCGTCTCGGCAATGGCGTCGGTCCAGAAGCCGGTACCGCAGCCGAGCTCCAGCACGGTGTGCCCGCGCATCAGGTCGGCCACCTGTTCGGCCATGTCCTCGAGGTCATCCTGGCGGTCCTCGTCGGTTTCGTCGTGGAACTGGGCGTCGTAGTGGTCCGCAATGGCGGTGTAGAAATCTGCGACAGGGTTATTGCTCATGGTCTTTCCTTGATTCTTAGAGTTCGTAGTTCTCGCCGCCGCGCATGGCGGACTCGACCATCTTGCGGTTCAGGGTCGGCGCCAGCAGTTCGATGAAAGTATAGATATAGCTGCGCAGGTAGGCGCCCTGCTTGATGGCCACGCGCGAAACGTTCATGCCGAACAGCTGGCCGACGGGAATGGCGCGCAGATTGCGGTCGCGTTCCGGGTCGAAGGCCATGCCGGCGATGATGCCCACGCCCATGCCCAGCTCGACATAGGTCTTGATGACGTCGGCGTCGATCGCTTCCAGCAGCACGTCCGGCTTCAGGTTGCGCAGGCCGAAGGCATGGTCGATCTTGCTGCGGCCGGCAAAGGCGGCATCATAGGTGATCACCGGGTAGCTGGCGATTTCTTCCAGCGACACCGCCTTCGAGCGGGTCAGCGGGTGCTCGTGCGGCACCACCACCACGTGCTCCCACTGGTAGCACGGCAGCGTGATCAGGCCTTCGACGGCGGCGATGGATTCGGTAGCGATCGCCAGGTCGGCCTGGTCGTTCTTGACCATGTCGGCGATCTGGCGCGGATTGCCTTGCAATAGAGACAAGCGCACCTTGGGGAATTTCTGCATGAAAGCCTGCACCACCTTGGGCAACATATAGCGCGCCTGGGTGTGGGTGGTGGCGATGGTGAAGCTGCCGCTGTCGTGGGCCGCGTATTCCTTGCCGATGCGCTTGAGGCTGTCGATCTCCTGCATGATCAGCTCGACCGACTGCAGCACCAGCCGGCCCGGCTCGGTGAGGCCGCGGATGCGCTTGCCGTGGCGGGTGAAGATGTCCACCCCCAGCTCTTCCTCGAGTTCGATGATGGCTTTCGAAACCCCGGGCTGGGAGGTGAACAGCGCCTTGGCCGCATCGGTCAGGTTGTAGTTCTGGCGGACGGCTTCGCGCACGAAGCGCAGCTGGTGAAGGTTCATGAAGTGATATGGGTTCTTGTGATTGTGTCAGCAGACGACATTTTAAGATGCTTATTCAAGTTACGCATATAAGCAAATGAAATCTCCGTAGTTTGGAATATATAGACTGGTCCGTACACTTGCCCAACCATTTAACGGGTGGACAGTGTAGCAATGGGTCTACCCACACCGGACGAGACCATGTACCGCTACGACCACTACGACCATCTCATCGTGCGCGAACGCATCGCGCAGTACCGCAGCCAGGTGGAGCGCCGCCTGAACGGTGAGCTGCTAGAGGAAGAATTCCTGCCGCTGCGCTTGCAGAACGGCCTTTACATGCAGCGCCACGCCTACATGCTGCGCGTTGCCGTGCCCTACGGCCTGCTGGCGTCGAAGCAGATGCGCATGTTCGCCCACATTGCCCGTAAGTACGACCGTGGCTACGGCCATTTCACCACCCGCCAGAACATCCAGTACAACTGGATCGAGCTGGAGCAGACGCCGCAGATCCTGGAAGACCTGGCCTCGGTCGAGATGCACGCCATCCAGACTTCGGGCAACTGCATCCGCAACATCACCACCGACGAATTCGCCGGCGTGGCCGCCGACGAGATCATCGATCCGCGCCCGTTCGCCGAAATCCTGCGCCAGTGGAGCACCTTCCACCCCGAGTTCATCGCCCTGCCCCGCAAGTTCAAGGTCGCGATCAACGGCGCCGTCGAGGACCGCGCCGCGATTGCCATCCACGACATCGGCCTGACCCTGGTGCGCAACGACGCGGGCGAAGTCGGCTTCAAGTTCATGGCCGGCGGCGGCATGGGCCGTACCCCGATCCTGGGCTCGGTGATCCGCGACTTCCTGCCGTGGCAGCACCTGCTGACCTATACCGAAGCCGTGATGCGCGTGTATAACCAGCACGGCCGCCGCGACAACAAGTACAAGGCCCGCATCAAGATCCTGCTGAAAGCCCTGGGCGTGGAAGAATTCACCCGCCAGGTCGAAGAAGAGTGGAAAGACCTGAAGGACGGTCCGGAAACCCTGACCCAGGACGAATTCGACCGCGTCGCCCAATGGTTCCAGCCGCATGGCTACGCCCAGCTGGAAGACATCGATGTCACCGCCCAGCACGCGGACAACCGCGCCTTCGCCAACTGGGTCAACCGCAACGTCAAGCCGCACAAGGTGCCGGGCTACGCCGCCGTGGTGCTGTCGCTGAAGAAGACCGGCGTGCCGCCGGGCGACGCGACCGCCGAGCAGATGGACTTCGTGGCGGATCTCGCCGACAAGTACAGCTTCGGCGAACTGCGCGTGACCCACGAGCAGAACCTGGTGCTGGCCGACGTCGAACAGTCGAAGCTGTTCGAGCTGTGGCAGCTGGTCAAGGCCAAGGGCCTGGCAACGCCGAACATCGGCCTGCTGACCGACATCATCGCCTGCCCGGGCGGCGACTTCTGCTCGCTGGCGAACGCCAAGTCGATCCCGATCGCGGCCGCGATTGCCGAGCGTTTCGACAACCTCGACTTCCAGCACGACATCGGCGACATCGAACTGAACATCTCGGGCTGCATCAACGCCTGCGGCCACCACCACGTGGGTGCGATCGGCATCCTTGGCGTCGACAAGGACGGCAGCGAGTGGTACCAGGTGTCGATCGGCGGCTCGCAGGGCAACAACTCGGCGATCGGCAAGATCATCGGCCCATCCTTCTCGGCGGTGCAGATGCCGGAAGTGGTCGGCCGGCTGCTGGAGGTGTATGTGCGCGAGCGCTTCGAAGGCGAGCGCTTCGTCGACACCGTGCAGCGCCTCGGCATCACGCCGTTCAAGGAACATGTCTATGCCACGCCGATCGCGGCGGGCGAACTGGTTGGGGAAGACCACTATGCCTAATTTTGTCCTGCACAAGCAGATCATCAAACACCGCGAAGTGGTCGAGGACGACTGGAGCGTGCTGCGCCTCGCTGAAGGCGACACCCCGGAAGCCGTCGAGGTCCCGGAAGGCAAGATCATCGTGCCCTTGACCGTGTGGCAGGCGCAGCGCGCCGCGCTGCTAGGGCGCGCCGAGATCGGCGTCTGGCTGGCGCCGGACGAGCAGGCAGCCGCCATCAAGGAAGATCTGCACCGCTTTGGCGTGGTCGCCGTCGACTTCCCGAAGTTCTCGGACGGCCGTGGCTACTCGACCGCCTTCAACCTGCGTAAGCGCCTGGCCTATACGGGCGAGCTGCGCGCCATCGGCGACGTGCTGCGTGACCAGTTGTGGCCCATGTCGCGCGTCGGCTTCGATGCCTTCGCCACCCGCCAGGACCGCAGCATCCATGATGCGCTGAAGGGCTTGACCGTGTTCTCGGAAACCTATCAAGCATCGGTCGACCAACCGCTGCCGCTGTTCCGCCGTGCGCCGCGCGGCACCCCGCCTGAACTCACCGATATCGGTGCAGGCATCTAAGGAATCACCATGAGCGATCTGCACCGCCGTGTCGAGGAAACGCAAGCCATCCTGGCGCGCATCGCGCGAGATTACTCGCCCGCCGTGTTCGCATCGAGCCTGGCGGCCGAGGACATGGTCCTGACCGACCTGATTTTGAAAGCCAAACTGCCGATCGGGATCTTCTCGCTCGAGACCGGCCGCCTGCATGCCGAGACCCTCGACATGCTGAACCGCGTGCGCGACACCTACGGCTACGAGATCGCGCTGTTCAAGCCACAACCGGAAGCGGTCGAGGCCTACGTGGCCCAGAACGGCCTGAACGCCTTCTACGACAGCGTCGAGATGCGCAAGGAATGCTGCCGCGTGCGCAAGGTCGAGCCTCTGAGCCGTGCACTGAGCGGCAAGCAGGCCTGGATCACCGGCCAGCGCCGCGCCCAGTCGACCACGCGTGCCGAACTGGCCGTGCAGGAAGACGATGCCGCACACGGCATGCAGAAGTTCAATCCGCTGGCCGACTGGTCGGAGGAAGACGTGTGGGAATACCTGCGCACCCAGAACGTCCCCTACAACGCCCTGCACGACCGCGGCTACCCGTCGATCGGCTGCGAACCCTGCACCCGCGCGATCCAGCCGGGCGAGGACGTGCGCGCCGGCCGCTGGTGGTGGGAAAACCCCGAATCGAAGGAATGCGGCCTGCACGTGGTCGACGGCAAACTCATTCGCATCAAATCCGTGGCTGCGTGACGCAACCACACAAAGGCAAACACAACATGACGACAGTACTCGACAACCCGGCCGTGCTCACCGACGTGAATGCGCGCCACCTCGACGCCCTGGAATCCGAGGCGATCCACATCCTGCGCGAAGTGGCTGCCGAATGCAGCAACCCCGCCCTGCTGTTCTCGGGCGGGAAGGATTCGGTCGTGCTGCTGCGCCTGGCCGAGAAGGCCTTCCGCCCGGGTAAGTTCCCCTTCCCGCTGGTGCACATCGACACCGGCCACAACTTCGACGAAGTGATCGCCTTCCGCGATGCGCGGGTGGCGGAACTGGGCGAACGCCTGATCGTCGGCTCGGTCGAGGATTCGATCAAGCGCGGCACCGTGCGCCTGCGCAACCCGCAGACCGATTCGCGCAACGCGGCCCAGGCCGTGACCCTGCTGGAAACCATCGCCGAGCACGGTTTCGACGCCTGCATCGGCGGCGCCCGCCGCGATGAAGAAAAGGCACGCGCCAAGGAGCGCATCTTCTCCTTCCGCGACGAATTCGGTCAGTGGAACCCGAAAGCCCAGCGTCCCGAACTGTGGGACCTGTATAACACCCGCGTCCACCCGGGCGAAAACATGCGCGTGTTCCCGATCTCGAACTGGACGGAACTCGACGTGTGGCAGTACATCGCCCGCGAAAAGCTGGCTCTGCCCTCGATCTACTTTGCGCACGAGCGCCAGGTGATCCCGCGTAACGGTCTGCTGGTGCCGCTGACGCCCCTGACCCCGGCTAGAGACGGCGAACAGGTCGAAACCCGCACCGTGCGCTTCCGCACCGTGGGCGACATCTCCTGCACCTGCCCGGTGGCCTCGACTGCCGGCACCGTGGACAACATCATCGCCGAAACCGCCGTCACCGAAGTGACCGAGCGCGGCGCGACCCGGATGGACGACCAGACCTCCGAAGCCTCGATGGAAAAACGCAAGAAGCAAGGATATTTCTGATGAATGCCATGACCGATAACCTGAACCAACGCGGCCTGCTGCGCTTCATCACTGCCGGTTCCGTCGACGACGGCAAGAGCACCCTGATCGGCCGCCTGCTGTACGACAGCAAGGGCATCTTCGCCGACCAGCTGGCCGCCGTCTCGCGCTCGAAGCACAAGCGCACCGTGGGCGACACCATCGACCTGTCGCTGCTGACCGACGGCCTGGAAGCCGAACGCGAACAGGGCATCACCATCGACGTCGCCTACCGCTACTTCGCGACGCCGAAGCGCAAGTTCATTATCGCCGACACCCCGGGCCACGAGCAGTACACCCGTAACATGGTCACCGGCGCCTCGACCGCGGACGCCGTGATCATCCTGGTCGACGTCTCGAAAGTGAAGCTCGGTGACGACGGCAGCGTGACGCTGCTGACCCAGACCAAGCGCCACTCGACCATCGCCAAGCTGCTGCAGATCGAGCACGTAATCGTCGCCGTTAACAAGATGGACCTGGTGAACTACGACCGCACCGTGTATGAGCGCATCGTCGCCGCCTACCGCGAATTCGCCGACTCGCTCGGCCTGAAGGACGTCACCGCGATCCCGCTGTCGGCACTCAGCGGCGACAACGTGGTGGAAAGCTCCGAGAATACGCCCTGGTACGAAGGCCCGACCCTGATCGAGCTGCTGGAAGGCCTGTCGGTCTACGACGAATCGCACGCCGCGCCCTTCCGCTTCCCGGTGCAGCTGGTGGCGCGCCACAACGGCCACGAAGCGAATGACTTCCGCGGCTACATGGGCCGCATCGAATCGGGCAAGGTCTCCGTCGGCGACCAGCTGGTGGTACAGCCGTCCGGCCAGACCGCCACGGTCAAGGACATCGTCACCTTCGACGGTTCGCTGCAGACGGCCGTGGCCGGCCAATCGGTGACCCTGCTGCTGAACGAATACCTCGACATCTCGCGCGGCGACCTGCTGGCCGGCAGCGAGCAGCCGGCCACCCTGCTCAAGCAGGTGGTAGCGGACGTGTGCTGGATGTCGGACGAGCCGCTCGATGCGCGCCGCAAGTACTGGATCAAGCACGGCACCCGCCAGACCGCCGCGAAGATCAAGCAGGTCGACAGCATCCTGGACGTCAACACCCAGCAGCGCCACGCGGGCGATGGCCTCAAGCTGAACGATATCGCGACCGTGCAACTGAGCGTGCAGCAGCCGCTGGCGGCCGATGCCTACGCCGACAACCGCGCGACGGGCGCCTTCATCCTGATCGACGAAGTCACCCACCAGACCGTCTCAGCGGGTATGATCCGACTGGATCAATAAGCGAAGGGGTTCTATGGCGGTGCTGGGAAAAGTCTATCTGGTCGGGGCCGGCCCCGGCGCGGCGGATCTCATCACCGTGCGTGGCGCGCGCCTGCTGGCGCAGGCCGACGTCGTGCTCTACGACGCCCTGGTCACCCCCGAGATGCTGGACTTGTGCCGCCAGGCCGAACTCATCTCGGTCGGCAAGCGCTCGGGCCAGCGCTCGGTCGCGCAAACCCTGATCAACCAGCAGCTGGTCGAGTGCGCCGGCAAATTCAAGACCATCGTGCGCCTGAAGGGCGGCGACCCGATGCTGTTCGGGCGCGCCGACGAAGAATTGCGGGCGCTGGAAGCGGCGGGCATCGAGGTCGAAGTCGTCCCCGGCATCACCACCGCGGTCGCCGCCGCGGCCGCAACCAAACAGCCGCTGACCAAGCGCGGCGTGGCGCGCAGCGTCGCCTTTTTCACCTCCAGCACGGCGCCCGACCAGCCGGATCACCCCGCCCTGCCGGAGACCGACACCCTGGTCCAGTACATGGGCGGGCGCGAAGCCGCCGCCACCGCCGAACGCCTGCTGGCGGAAGGACGGCGGCCGGACCTGCCGGTGGTCATCGTGGAAAACTGCAGCCGCGCGGACCAGCGCATCGTCCGCATGACCCTCACCGACCTGGCGCGCGGCCTGGAACCGGGCCACGGCCCGGTCCTGGTGATGCTCGGCGAGGCGCTCGCGATGCGCGAGCACCAGCCACCTGATTGAATCTCCTCAGATCCAGGGCGTGAACTCGATCCCGTTCTGGATCGCCCCGATCACCTGCGCCTGGTTTTCCGCACTCTCGCTGAAATAGGCCAGCACCTGCGCGCGCGGCAAATGCTTCTCGCCCAGCGCCTCCAGCCAGTAGTCGCGCCCTGCGCCTTCCGCGCTCCGGTGCAGCACGTTGTTGTACAGGAGCTCGACGAACTGCGCGTCGCTCGCGTTCGCGCCATACATCTGCTTGAATTCCGGGCTGTTGGCGAAATTGAACGCCACCTGCTCCAGCGTCTGGCCCGCATCCATCATCTTGATCCAGTAGCCCACGCCGCCCTTGTCCGGGGTGCGGTTGAAGGCGGCCTGGTACAGGCGGTAGGCCTTGCCGGCGATGCCGTCGATGTCCAGCGCCAGCGAGGCGTCGCTGAAGGCGATGCGCTCGACGCTGGCGAGGGTGTCGACGCCGCTGTTGCCGACGTGGTCGATCACGGTGGCGCTGGCGCTGCCCTCGCGGATCACGGTGAAGTTGCTGCGCACGCCGGCGTAGCTGACCGTGTCCACGCCTGCGAAACCGCCAAGGCGCTCGCTGCCGATGCCGGCCACCAGGTGCTGGCCGCTGTCGCCGGTCCAGCCGCTGCCGCCGCCGGGGTCCATGCCGCCGGCGAGCACGCGCAGTTCGACCTGAGAGCTGCTGCCATTGGTATCGCCCCAGGCGGTGGCAAAGCCGCCGTTCGCCAGCGCGGTGATGGCGGGATTGGCCTGGTCGCCCGCGCGGCCTTCGTTGATGGCGAACTCGCGCTGGTCGACCGGGTAGCCGCCGGCGTCGAAGCGGCGTCCGAACACGCCATTGCCCTCGAAGTCGCCGCTGCTGGACTGCCAGGCCACCACGAAGCCGCCGTCGCTGAGGGCGGTCACCGCGGCTTCGAAGCGTCCGCCGCCGCTATCGACATTGGCCTGGGTGAGCGCGCCGACCTTGTTGCCCGCGGCGTCGTAGCGCTGGAAGAAGATGTCGCTCATCGAAAAGCCGAGCGGCTCGTTGGCGTAGCTGTCCCAGGCGACGACGTAGCCGCCGTCGGCCAGCGCGGCGATGCTCGGGAGCGGCGCGGCGGTGCTGACGCTGGCCGCAAGGCCGTCGCCGCTGACGATGGTGGCAAGCCCGCCCTGCGCGGCGACATGGACGTTGCCGTCGCCGATTTCGCCCCAGCTCACGGTGTAGCCGGCGCCGGTGGCGGCGATGCTCGGGCTGAACGCGGTACCGAGGCTGCCGTAGACCTGCTCGGCGCCGACGGCGTTGCCGTTCGCGTCCATGACGCGCACGTGGACCTGGCCGCCGGCGCGCCAGGCGATGGCGAAGGAGCCGTCGCGCAGGGTGGCCACGTCGGGCATGGACGTGTCCCAGGACAGCCCGCCGTCGACCAGCACCTGGCCGGCCTGGTTGCCGTTGACGTCGGCGATCTTGAAGGCGATGCGCGGCTGGCCTTCGAGCGAGGTGGTGTAGGCGGTCACGAAACGCCCGCCGCTCAGCGCCGCCACCGCGGGCTGGCCTTCGGCGCTGCCGTCCCAGCCTGAGGTCAGGGCAAAGGCGCTGGTATGGGCATTGCCTGCCGCGTCCTGCACGCGCGCCCAGACCGCGTTGTCGGCGCCCTGCCAGACAGCGGCGATGCCGCCATCCTGGAGCGTGGCCAGGGCCGGGTTGGCGGCCGTGCTGCCGCTGCCGAGCGCGATGTCGCTGCCGAAGCCGTTCAGTTCGCGCGTGGTGCCCGCTTCCACCGTGTAGACCAGGGTCTCGGCGAAGCCTTTGCCCGGGAGCGGATTGCCGTAGCCGTCGATCTGGTAGCGGTCATAATAGTGGGCGGTGACGGTGACCGGGGTGCCGGGCGCCGGCATCAGGGCGCTGTTGGCCACCACCAGCCGGGCCGAGGTATCGGTGGCCGGGTTGTAGGCGATGGTGAACAGGCCGGGGATGGACTGCGCATCGATCACCCAGCGGCCGCTGGTCAGCACGCCGAAATCGATGGGCGTGAGGATCGCGGCGGTATCGCCGGTGCGCAGGCTCGTCAACAGGATATCGCGGTCGTCGATAATGCCGACCGGGGCGTAATCGGTTTCGGTGCTCATGGGAGTGCTTGCTCGAGAAGGTAGGCGGGAGTGCTGCCCTTGTTGGATTGATGATGCCTCACGTCAATAATTTTTGACAGAGGGAAATTTAAATTCCACATGGCAATGCAGCGCAAACCCAACACTCGATTGCCGCCTTCCCAACAGAGTTGGCAGGCTGGATAGCCTGCCTGCCAACTCTGTTGAGCTTATGCCCACGGCGCGAAGTCGATGCCGTTCCGGATGGCGCCGATGATCTGTGCCTGGTTCTCCGCGCTCTCGCTGAAGAAAGCCAGCACGTCGGCGCGCGCGGCCCCATGCACCGACAGGGCGTCGACCCAGTAGGCGCGGCCCGCCTCTTCCGCGGGACGGTGCAGCACGTTGTTGTACAGGAGCTCGATGAACTCGCTGTCGCTCGGCCTGGCGCCATACAGCTCGGCAAATTCGGGACTGGCGGCAAAGGCCGCGGCCACCTGGCGCAGGCCAGTGCCGCCGTCCATCGTGGCGATCCAGTAGCCCAGCCCCGCCTTGTCCGGCGCGCGGTCGAAGGCGGCCGCGTACAGGCGGTAGGCCTGGCCGGCGACCCCATCGATGTCGAGGGCGACGGCGCCGTCCGCAAAGGCGAGGCGCTCGACGTTCACCAGCAGGTCGCTGGCGCCCGCCTTGTCGGTCACGCTGACGCCCTCAGGCCCGCGCAGCAGCGCGAAGCCGCTTCGCGCGCCGCCGTAGCTGACGGTGTCGATGCCGTCCATGGCGTCGATGCGCTGGTTGCCGACGCCCGCACCGGCGCGGATCAGGTCCGATCCCGTATGGCCGATCAGGTCCTGCTTTGGCGCGGGTGCGGCCACCGGCGGGACCGGTGCGGTGGCGACCGGCGGCGCCGGTGCTGGTGCTGGAGCAGGAGCTGGCGCTGGCGCTGGAACGCTCGGCGGCGCTGCGGGAACGTTGGGCGCCGGCACTGGCACGGGCACGGGCACGGGCACCGGCACGGGCACGGGCAGCACCGGGTCCGGTGCCACCGGCGGCGCGCCAAGCTGGGCACTGCCGGCAGCAAGGTCGCCGACTGGCTCCGGCGGCGGCGTCCCCGCCAGCACACGCGCCTCAAGCCGCGCCACGCCGCCGTCCTGGGTATCGATCCATGCCGCCGCGAAGCCGCCGTGTGCGAGCGCGGCCAGGGCCGGGCTGGCCTGGTCGCCGGCACGTCCCTCGTTGATGCCGAACTCGCGCAGGTCGAGCGCGCTGCCGTCGGCGCCGAAGCGGCGGCCGAACACGCCGTTGGCGTCGAAGTCGCCACCTTCGGCCTGCCAGGCCAGCATGAAGCCGCCGTCGTCGAAGGCCGCCAGTTTGGCGCCATAGCGCCCGCTGCCGCTGTCGACATTGGCCTGGGTGATGGTCCCGAGCGGCTTGCCGCTGGCGTCGAAGCGCTGGAAGAAGATGTCGCTCAGGGCGAAGCCGAAGGGCGAGTTGGCATAGCTGTCCCAGGCCACCACGACACCGCCATCGGCCAGCGCCACGATCTCGGGCAGCGGCGCGGCGGTGGACAGGCTCGCGGCCAGGCCGTCGTTCGACACCTGCACGGTGGCGCCGCCGGCCAGCGCGGCGTACACGTTGCCGTCGCCGATCTCGCCCCAGCTCACGGCATACGACGCGCCCAGGGCCGTCAGGCTCGGGCTGAAGGCCGTGCCGAGCGTGCCGAACACCTTCTCCACGCCGAGCGCATTGCCGCCCGCATCGAACTGCTGCACCCGCACCTGCCCGCCGCTGCGCCAGGCGAGGGCGAAGGATCCGTCGGCCAGTACGGCGACGTCGGGCATGGCGGCGTCAGGGCCGGCGGCCAGGTGTTCGGGACCGGCGCTGCCGTCGGCGCCGACGATGCGCCAGGCGATGCCGGCTTCGCTGCGGTAGGCGGCCACGAAGCCGCCGTTCTCGAAGGCGGACAGGCTGGGCGCCGCACCCGCCGCGGCAAGCACGAAACCGGCCCCGCTTGCGGCGCCGGCGGCGTCGCGCAACTGGGCCCACAGTGCGCCGTCGGACGCCTGCCATGCGGCGGCGACTGCGCCGCTGGACAGGCTGGCCAGGGCTGGACTGCCCGCGCCGGCGCTGCCCAGATCGAGCTCGCTGCCGAAGCCGTCGAGCTCGCGCGCAGTGCCCGCTTCCACCGTGTACACCAGGGTTTCTACAAAACCCTTGCCCGGCAGCGGATTGGCGCTGCCGTCGAGCTGGTAGCGGTCGTAGTAATGGACGGTGACGGACACACCCGCTCCCGCTGCCGGCAACAGGGCGGCGTCGTTCACCAGCAGGCGCGCCGCGGTATCGGTGGCCGGGTTGTAGGCGATGCTGAACAGGCCGGGATGCGACTGGCTGTCGATGAACCAGCGTCCGCCCGTCAGCGGGCCGGTGTCGATGGCGCTCAGGGTGGCAGCCAGTTGGCCGCTACGCAGGGTCGTGGAGAGAATGTCGCGGTCGTCGACGATGCCGACCGGCGCGAAGTCGGTGATTTCTGTGCTCATGCTTCGTTCCTGGAGAATTGGAACGATCATGCCGCACGGAATTTTTTATTTAAAGATGGAAATTAAATTTCCGTGAATCAATACGCAAAAAGGCAACAAAACATTGCAAAGAAGTGCAATCGAGTTGTCGCTTTGCTCAGCCGTTTTTCAAAACAACAATGTCGCTTTATTAACTCAGCCGAGCGAACGGATGCAGTAATCCGTCATGGCTGCCTGCACTTGCGGATCTTCGCCGATGGCGCCGGCGACCTGCAGGCGCAGTCCGGGATGGGCAGCGCGGATGCCCTCGGCCAGCTGCGGCAGGTCGCGCAGCAGGTGGCCGCCCTGCCCCAGGAACACGGGCACCACCGTGATCTCATCTACACCCTCGCCCACCAATGCGGCGACCGCCTCCGGCAGGCGCGGCTCCATCAGCTCCAGGAAGGCCAACCGCACCGGGAGTTCCGGCAGGCGCGCCTGCGCCGCGTCGCGCAGGCGCTCGAAGGGCGCGGCCCAGGACTGGGCGCGCGCGCCATGGGCAAACAGGACGAGTGCGCGTGTCATCAATGTCTCTCCACCCAGCGCAGGGCGCCGATCGCAATGAGCAGGAACAGCAGGCTGGGCGCGGCCGCCGTGAAGAAGGCCGGCAGTGCGGTCAGCACGCCCAGGCTCGAGAACAGTGCGTTGAGCAGCAGGAAGGCCACGCCGATCATGATGCCCACGAAGATCTTGAGGCTGACGCCGCCGCTGCGGGTGTGCAGGTAGGCGAAGGGCAAGGCCAGCGCCATCAGCACCAGGATCGACAGCGGGTCGATGATCTTCTTCCAGAACGCGACCTTGAAGCGCTCGGTCTCCTGGCGGTTTTCCGCCAGGTGGCGGGTATAGGCCGCCAGTTCGTTGGCCGACATGCGCTCCGGTTCGGAACGCGACACCGACAGGATCTTGGGCGTGATCTCCGAGGCCAGCTCGAGCGTGGCCATCTTGCGGGTGGCGACGGCGGCGGTCTCCTGGCCGAAGCTGGCCGCGATCGACTGCCCCTGCGGCACCGGGGTGCCGGGCGCCGGCAGCGTGCGGCTGTTGCTGAACACGGTCTCGGAGACATCGCGCAGGCGCCAGGTGTTGTTGCCGCCATAAGTGCCGCCGGCCGCCGTGATCAGGGCGCGCATGCGCATGTTGGCGTCGAATTCGTACAGGCGCACGTCGACCAGCTGGCCGTCCGGGCGGATCTGGCGCACGTTGAAGAAGCGCGTGCCGATCACCGGACCTTTCACGCCATCGCTATGGATGCTGTCCTTGGTCCACATGCCCGAGCGGAAATCGGCCGACAGGGCCGAGCCCTTGGCCGCCAGGCGCACGCGCTCGGCCAGCGGGGCCGTGCGCGGGATGATCAGTTCGCCGAACACGAAGGTGACCAGGACCAGCACGATGCCGATCTTGAACAGCATCCAGCCTGCCATCCGCGTCGACATCGAAGACGCGCGCATGATGGTGAACTCGGAGGTCGAGGCGAACTGCGCCATGGTGTAGATGGTGCCCAGCAGGGCCGCGACCGGCATCACCTGGTAGACATTGCCCGGCACCAGCAGCAGCACGTACATCACCGCGTTCTGGAATTCGTAGCCGCCCTTGCCCACCGACGGCAGTTCGCTGGTGAGGTCCATGAAGGAGATCAGGGCCAGGAAGGCGACCAGCACGAAGGCGGTCGCCTGCGCGATATTGACCGCGAAATAGCGCTGCAGGATGCTCATTCGGCCTCCGACTTCGCCAGCGGCGCCGGCGCCGGGATTGGTGCGGCCGCCAGGGGCGCACGGCGGCGCTTCCAGGCACTAAGCAGGGCCAGCGGATGCCAGCGGTGGTTGACGTTCAGGCGCCAGGCGAACAGGGCCGCCACCGTGAGCGCGGCGGCCAGGTGCAGCGGCCACCAGGCCACGTCGAAATCGAGCTTGGCGCGCTTGACGCTGTTTTCCATCAGCTTGTTCAGGTTCAGGTAAGTAAAGAAGATCAGCAGCGCCAGGATCATGTTGGCCGAGCTGCCGGCGCGCGGGTTGACGAAGCCGAGCGGAATCGCCAGCAGCATCAGCACCAGGCAGATCAGCGGGGCCGAGATGCGGTCGAGCAGTTCGGCGCGCGTGTACTGGTTCTCGACCTTCAGCAGGATCGAGGTGGGCAGCGCATTGCTGGGCGTGTCGGTCCCCAGCACCGGGGCGCGGGTAGCCACCCGCATCTTGTAGCGCTCGAATTCCATCGACTGGAAGTCGGCCTGTCCCGGCTGGCCCTGGTAGCGCCGGCCGTTGGACAGCACCAGGTACTGGCCGCCATTGGCGTCGCTCTCGATCACGCCTTCCCTGGCGACCACGATCGAGGTGCCGTTCTTGTCCTGCGAATTGACGAACACGTTCTGCACCACGGCGGTGTCGCCGCCCGAACGTTCGACGAAGAACACCCGGTCGCTCGAGGAGGATTCGCGGAACTGGCCGGGCGCCACGCGCTTGAGGTCTTCGCGGTTCTGGAAGCGCTCGACGAATTCGAGGCGCTTGGATGCGGCCCAGGGCGTGACCACCAGCGACAGCGCCCCCACCACCAGCACGATCGGCAGGCCGAAGGTCAGCACCGGCCGGATCCAGCGGCGCAGCGACATGCCGGAGGCGAACCACACGACCATCTCGGAATCGCGGTAGCTGCGCGTGACCGCGGCCAGCACGGCGATGAAGGTGGTGAGGGTGAGGATGGTCGGCAGGTAATCCAGGATCGCGAACGCGATCAGGGCCAGCACGTCGGCCGAATCGACCTTGCCGCCGGCGGCCTTGCCCAGGACCCTGATCAGGGTCCAGGTAACCAGGATCGTGAACAGCACCGTAAAGGTGGCGCCGGCGGAGCTGGCGAGTTCACGTTGCAGGGCGCGTCGAAAGATCATTCAATAAATAGCTATAATTGCAGGTTAGGCAGTGCGCCGCGTCAGTGCCGCAAAAATCACGAAACGGAGAACCAAAAAAATGGACTTTAGCATAAAAGCATTCGACACCAAGAACACCCTGGCCGCCGCCAAAGCCGGCGTGCTGGCAGTGGCCGTGTTCGAGAACAAGAAGCTGTCGCAGGCTGCCAGGGCCCTCGATGCCAGCGGCGACATCACCGCGGCGCTCAAGTCCGGCGATATCAGCGGCAAGGCCGGTTCCACCCTGCTGCTGCGCGGCGTGAACGGCGTCGCCGCGGCACGCGTGCTGCTGGTGGGCATGGGCACGGACGAAGCGCTGAGCGAGAAGAGCTATAGCAGCGCCGTCGGCGCCGCCCTGAAGGTATTCGCTACCCTGGGCAGCCAGGATGCCATTATCGCATTCCCGCTGGCGGATGTGAAAGACCGCGACGTCAACTGGGCAGTGCGCGCACTTGTGATCGCCGCCAACGAGACCGAGCACCGTACTGATAGCCAGAAGAGCAAGAAAGACCCGCAGCCGACCGGCGTGCGCAAGATCACCATCGCGGCCGATGCCGCGAATGCCGCCACCGCGCTCAAGGGCACCCTGGCGCAGGCCGTCGCGATCTCGAACGGCATGCAGCTGACCAAGGAACTGGGCAACCTGTCGCCGAACGTCTGCACCCCGACCTACCTCGCGAACACCGCGCGTCAATTGGCCGACGAATACGGCTTCGACATCGAAGTGTTGGAGCGCAAGCAGCTGGAAGCCCTCAAGATGGGCAGCTTCCTGTCGGTGGCCAAGGGCAGCGACGAAGCGCCGAAGTTCATCGTCCTCAAGCACATGGGCGGCAACAAGAAGGATGCGCCGGTGGTCCTGGTCGGCAAGGGCATCACTTTTGATACCGGCGGCATCTCGATCAAGCCGGGTCCGGGCATGGACGAGATGAAGTACGACATGTGCGGCGCCGGCTCGGTGCTGGGCACCTTCCGCGCGATCGGCGAGATGGGCCTGAAGCTGAACGTGATCGGCATCGTGGCCGCCTGCGAGAACATGCCGTCGGGCCGCGCCTCCAAGCCGGGCGACATCGTGACTTCGATGAACGGCCTCACCATCGAGATCCTGAACACCGACGCCGAAGGCCGCCTGATCCTGTGCGACGCCCTCACCTACGCCGAGCGCTTCAAGCCGGCCGCCGTGGTCGACATCGCCACCCTCACCGGCGCCTGCATCGTGGCCCTGGGCCACCACACCAGCGGCCTGTTCACCCGCCACGACGACGCGCACGACGCACTGGCCGAAGAACTGCTGGACGCCGGCAAGCAGGCCGGCGACGTGGCATGGCGCTTCCCGCTGGGCGAGAACTACAACGAGCAGCTCAAGTCGAACTTCGCCGACCTGGCCAACATCGGCACCCCGGGCGCGGCCTCGATCACCGCGGCCTGCTTCCTGGAGAACTTCACCCGCAAGTACACCTGGGCCCACCTGGACATCGCCGGCACCGCCTGGAAATCGGGTGCCAACAAGGGCGCGACCGGCCGTCCGGTGCCGCTGCTGACCACCTTCCTGATGAACCGCGTCTGAAATCTGGCAGCGCCGGAATGAAATATTCTTTCATTCCTGCGCTGTGGTGAAATATTATTTCATCAAGAAAAAAGCCCCGCATGCGGGGCTTTTTATTGTTCAGAACACCGGACTGTCGACCCGCTGGCTTGCCGCCAGCGCATCTTTCGACGGTAGCGGCGCCATCAGCACCGTCAGGTTGGCCGGGTAGGAGTAGCCCGCCCCGGTGTAGCGGTCGACAAGCATGCCGACCCCGGCGCTGATCACGACATTCCCCATCAGCCCCGCCATGTCGGCGCGCGAGCCGACGCTTTCCTGCGCCACGCCGGCGCCGTCCTTCTTGCAGCTGACCGTCAGGGGCTTCGTGCTGCGGGTGACGGTCACCCGGCCCGGAGCGACCACGAACCAGCGCCCCATGTCATTGCTCAGGATGCAGCCCACCCCGCCGACTTCCTGGTAGTCGAGCACGGCATGCAGTTCGAGTTGCTGCAGGGGCGAATCGGATACGGTGGCGCAGCCGCTCAGCAAGAGCGGGACAGCCAGCAGGATAGAGAAAAGTTGCTTCATGCTGCCATTAACGGCAGGCAAGAACAAATGCTGAAGGGTGGCTATTCGGGAAGCGCCGCGAAACGCGGCACGGCGGCGCCGTCGACCTCGACGGTCTCGAAGAAGGCGGCGCGCGGACGAACCCAGACGGCGCCGTCCTGGCCGCGGTACACCATCACGGGCGTGTGGTCTGCTTCCAGCACGGCTTCGCAGACCAGCTCATAGACACCGCCCTTGTAGTGGCGGTAGCGTTGCGTGGACACTCAGGCCTTGCTGTCGGCCAGTTCCTTCTGCTTCTTCTTGAGGCCCTGGATGACCTTCAGCACGCCTTCCATGCCGGCGGCTTCGTCCAGTTCGCTGAATGCGTCCAGCACTTCGTTGAGCACGCGGTTGCGCACCGTTGCTTCGTCCTGGGTCACGGCCGGCTTCTGCTCTTCCCTGGCGAACTTCGATGGCGCTTCGGCTGCAGCCTTGGCGCCGTGCGTCAGGGCGGCCTGCCAGATCACCCAGCGGCGCTGGGTTTCGTAGACGAGATATTCCTCGGGTTTGTCCTCGCGGCGGCGGGTGATATGGCCTTCGCGGGCAGCCCACGCTTCGAATGCAGTGCGCATTTCAGTCCTTTGTAAATCGGCGTTCGGGTTCATCTGCTATCGAAAAAACAAGATTTCGAATAGTACCACTTTGCACCGTGCCAACATGCCCCGCACGATTGATGGGCGGGGCTGGCAACCGAACCTGTTTTCTCAGTCTCCATAGTACTGCGTTAGTTGCCACAGCGCAATACCATATATTTATCAAGAAACAGTGTTAAATGCTTTCCCGCTAGTTTAATGCTTTTGCGAATGGTTTTACAGTCCACACTGCATAAAAAACACAGTGCTTTAGTATTCTATTAAGTTATTCTAGCATGACCACTTGTACTGCACACAATAGTGTAGGTCGTTTAGCAACAATTTCCCACGGTTTATTATATTTACGACTGTTAAATTGATGAAATGAATGCAAGCAGCATAAGGCCTGCCTACCTCTCTTCCCGTGAAATCACGCAACAAAATCGGCGCTGCCGATTTTCAGTTTGGATGAAGTCGCCTGCTGCTCATCAAAGAATGGTGCCTGAATGATATAGTTTGTATCCCGTTCATCAAGTAAATATCATGGCCGTCTCCCTTTCGCTCGTCATCCCGACCTATAACCGCGCCCATCTCATCGCCGAAACGCTCGACTACGCCCTGCGCCAGACGGTGCCGTTCGCAGAGATCGTCGTGGTCGACGATGGCTCGACGGATGAGACCGTCGAGGTGCTCGGGCCCTACGAAGGACGTATCAAGCTGATCCGCAGCGCGAACGGGGGCGTACAGGCCGCGCGCAATCGTGGGGTTGCCGCCGCCTCGAGCGAGTATGTCACCCTGTGCGATTCGGACGACCTGCTGGAGCCGCAGTTCGTCGAGACCATGGGCACATGGCTGGATGCGCATCGGGACATCGATGCCGCGTACACCAATATCCGCAAGTTCCGCGGCGACGAGCTGGAGTCCGACCACCTGTCTCAGGCCCCCGACAGCTTCATGCAGGGCGCCCGCCTGAGCGACGGCTTTTACCGCGACATTCCGGACCTGTATCTGCGCCTGTTCACCATCCACTTTTTCTATCCGACCGGATGCACCCTCAAGAAGGCGTTTTACGAGGGAATCGGTGGCTTCAATCCGATGTTCAACCGCGTCGGCGCCGAGGACGGAGAGTTCACCCTGCGTGCGGCGGCCGCCGGCAAGATCGCCTGCTGCGCCGCGCCGCTTGCGCGCATCAGGCGGCATGACGGCAACGACTCGGCCGACGCGCTCTACATGATCGTGGGCAGCGCCCAGATCCTGGAATACGCTTCGCAACACCACCGCAATGTGCAGCATTATGTGCCGGCGCTGCGCGACATGGTCAGCGAGCTGCGCCTGCAGGCCGCCAACGACGCGTTCGCGAAAGCCAAGTTCGACATCGCCGAGCGCATGTTCGTCCATCCCCACGCAGGCCCGATGGGCCTGAAATTTCACCTCAAGAAGACGATCACGCGCCTACCCGCGCCCTTGCGACGGCTGGCGTGGAAAGCGACCCAGGCGCGCTAGCGGCTCTCCGCGGCCGGATGCGGCCCGGCCCCACTCCTGGTGCGCCGATCGGGTATGATGCGGCCGCCGCTGATGCTTGCCGCCCGCAAGCGGCGGCGCTCCTTTAAACACAGCTCACCGCATACCATGAACATCGCCACCTGGAACGTCAATTCGCTGAAAATCCGTCTGCCGCACCTGCTTGCCTGGCTGGAGGCGAATCCGGTCGACGTGCTGTGCATCCAGGAGACCAAGCTCACCGACGACAAGTTTCCCGTGGCCGCGCTGAACGAGGCCGGCTACCAGGTCGCCTTCACCGGCCAGAAGACCTATAACGGGGTGGCGATCGTGTCGAAGCATCCGATCGAGGACGTCCAGAAAGGCAACCCGTATTTCGAGGACGAGCAGCAGCGCCTGATCGCCGCCACCATCCAGGGCATGCGCATCATCTGCGCCTACGTGGTGAACGGCCAGGAAATCGGCAGCGACAAGTTCGCCTATAAGATGGCCTGGCTGGCTGGCCTGCACGAGTGGGTGGCAGCCGAGATGCGCGCGCATCCGCAGCTGGCCGTGCTGGGCGACTACAACATCGCGCCGGAAGCGCGCGACGTGCACGACCCGGCCGAATGGGAAAACCACATCCACTTCACCCCGCCCGAGCGCGAAGCACTGCAGCGCTTGACGGCGCTCGGCCTTCACGACGCCTTCCGCCTGTTCGAACAGCCGGAAAAACAGTACAGCTGGTGGGACTACCGCCAGATGGCCTTCCGCCGCAACCGCGGCCTGCGCATCGACCACATCCTGCTATCAAGCGCACTGGCGGAGCGCTGCACCGCCTGCCACATCGACCGCGAGACGCGCAAGTGGGAGCAGCCCTCGGACCACGCACCGGTGGTGGCGACACTGGCGGAGTGAGCGCTTAACCGGTGATCGCGTCCAGCGCCGAATCGACCAGCAGGCGCGCCGCATCGCTTGCCGGCAGCGGGCGCGCGAACAGGTAGCCCTGGGCGTACTGGCAGCCGTAGCCGCCCAGCAGCGCGTACTGCCCTTCGGTCTCGACGCCTTCGGCCACCACCGACAGCTGCAGACTGTTGGCCAGCGCCATCACGGCGGCCACGATGGCGCGGTCTTCCGAACTCGCCTCCAGCTCGCGCACGAAGGCCCTATCGATCTTGATCTTGCGGACCGGGAAGCGCTTCAGGTAGGCCAGGCTCGAGTAGCCGGTGCCGAAGTCGTCGATCGATACGCGCATGCCCATGCCGTTAATCTGGCGCAGCGTGTCCAGGGTCTGGCCGCCGTGCTGCATCAGCGCGGTCTCGGTGATCTCGAACTCGACCAGCGCCGGATCGATGCCGGTCGCGCCGACGATGCCCCGGATCGATTCCACCAGCCCGTCGTGCATGAACTGGCGCGCCGACAGGTTGATCGCCAGCGGCACCGCGGGCAGGCCCAGCGCCTGCCAGGCCATGCTCTGCTCGCAGGCAGTGCGGATCACCCACTCCCCGACTGTGACGATCATGCCGTTCTCTTCCAGGATCGGGATGAACTCGTCCGGGCCGACCAGTACATTGTCGAACTGCGCCCCGCGCCGCCAGCGCAGCAGCACCTCGAGCGCGTGCAGGCGGCGGGTGGCGGTGCTGATGATGGGCTGGTAGTGCAGCTCGAACTCGCCGCGCGCGAGCGCCCCGCGCAGGTTCGATTCCAGCTCGAAGCGGCGCGCCGCCGCCTGGTTCATGCGCTGGTCGAAGAACTGGTAGTTGTTGCGCCCCAGCGCCTTGGCGTGGTACATCGCCGCGTCGGCATGGCGCATCAGGGTGTCGACGTCGTTGCCGTCGTCCGGGCACAGGCAGATCCCGATCGAGGGCGTGATGTGCAGGCTGTGGCCTTCCAGCGGGAAGGGCGTGGCCAGCGCATCGATGATCTTGTCGCCCACCAGCGCGCATTCGTCGGGCCCGCCGACGTCCGGCAGCAGCACCACGAACTCGTCGCCGCCCAGGCGCGCCACCGTGTCGCTCTCGCGCACCGACTCGCACAGGCGCCGCCCTACTTCGCGCAGCAGCTGGTCGCCGATCGCGTGGCCGAGCGAATCGTTGATGGTCTTGAAGCGGTCGAGGTCGAGGAACATCACGGCCAGCCTTTGCCCGTTGCGGTGCGCGGCGCGCAGGGCGCAGTCGAGGCGGTCGGACAGCAGCACGCGGTTCGGCAGCCGGGTCAGGCTGTCGTAATACGCCATGTGGTGCACGCGCGCCTCGGCCTGGCGCCGCTCCGCGATCTCTTCCTGCAGCAGCGCATTCGCGCCTGCCAGTTCGGCGGTGCGCGCGGCCACGCGGATCTCGAGTTCGTCACGGGCACGGCGGATCGCGTCGGCCGCCTCGCGCTGGCTGGTGACGTCGTCGATCATCCAGACGCTGCGCCCGGCCTTGTCGGCCATGTCGAACAGGCGTCCCGACAGGCGCGCCCAGAACAGGGTGCCGTCGCGGCGCGCCATCCGGTATTCGGCAGTGTGCACCTGCCCTGTCCCGAAGCTGCGCAGGGTATCGGCGCGCGCCGTGCGCCAGGCGCCTTCGTCCGGGTAGAGCGCGCGCACCGGGGTGCCGTCCATGCCGCCCGCCGGGCTGCCGAACAGCTCTTCCATCTTGCTGTTGCAATGCAGGGTCACGCCGCTCTCGACCACCGCGATGCCCAGCACCGCGTTGTCGAGGATGGCGCGGTTTTCCATCAGCGCGTTGCGCAGCTGGATTTCGTCGTGGCGCTCGCGCGTGCGGTCCTCGAACATCCATATCGCGCCGAGCTCGGGGTCGTCCGGGTTGAACAGGTAGCCGTTGAGCTGGCCCCAGATGCGGCTGCCGTCCTTGCGTACCAGCTCGGTCTCGGCGCGGTAAGGCAGGCCCTGCGCCAGCTGCGGGTAGGCCGTGGTCCCGAACTCCTGGAAGGACGCGTCGTCCGGATACACGATGCGGGTCGAGCGGCCCAGCGCCTCGCCGTCGCGGTAGCCGAACATGCGGCCGAAGGCGGGGTTGTAGCGGTGAATGACCCGGTTGCGGGTGTACATGATGCCGACCGTCGCGTTGTTCATGATGGCCTGCACCTCGAGCAGCGCCTGGCGCGCATCGGTCACGTCCTCGGCGATCCAGATGGTGCCGGCTTCGCGCGCGTTCGGGTCCACCGCGCGGCCGCGCAGGCGCGCCCACATGATGGAGCCGTCGCGGCGCCGGAACGGCTGCTCGCCCTTCTCATACAGGCCGCCGCCGGCCAGCACCGGATAGGCTTCCTGGACCAGCACGTGATAGGCCTCGGGGGTGGCGAAGATGTCGACCGGGCGCAGCCGGCACAACTCGGCGTAGGAATAGCCGAGCATCTCGCAGATGCGCGGATTGCAGGACTTGAACTGGCCCGGCAAGGTGAAGGCGATGCCGACCGGCGCGTTTTCCAGGATGGCGTGCTGCTCGCGCAAGGCGACGTGCAGCAGTTCCTGCTCGAGGTCCGCGCCCTTGGCCTGCGCCTGCGCCGCGGCGCCCGCGGTGGCGAGCCCGGCGACGAGCGCATGCTTGCTTGGGAGTCGGTCCATTATGGTTTTTTTGCTATGGGCTGGCTTGCCTTTTAGCAATCATAAACCACAAATGCTTGCTGTTCCATAACTAACAGGAACGCAAACGGGCCGTGTTGTTGCGGCCCATCAACGCGATGGTCTAGAAACAATCTCCAGGTACACGCACCCAGCCTTCCATCAGCACGCGCGCGCTGCGGCTCATGATCGCCTTCGCGACCGTCCACTCGCCATTCGCCTGGACCGCCTCGGCCCCGACCCGCAGGGTGCCGGACGGGTGGCCAAAGCGCACCGCGGTGCGCTTATTTTCCCCACCTTCGCCGCCGGCCGCCAGGTTCACCAGGGTGCCCGGGATCGCGGCCGCGGTACCGATCGCCACCGCGGCGGTGCCCATCATCGCGTGGTGCAGCTTGCCCATCGAGAGCGCGCGCACCAGCAGGTCGACGTCGGACGCATTGACCTGCTTGCCGCTGGAGGCGACGTAGCTGGCGGGCCTGGCCACGAAGGCGACCTTCGGGGTGTGCTGGCGCTTGGCCGCATCCTCGATGCTGGAGATCAGGCCCATGCGCAGGGCGCCGTGGGCGCGGATGGTCTCGAACATCGCGAGCGCGCGCGGGTCGCCGTTGATGGCGTCCTGCAGCTCCGTGCCCGTATAGCCGATCGCCTCCGCGTTCACGAAGATGGTCGGGATGCCGGCATTGATCATGGTCGCCTTCAAGGTGCCGACGCCCGGCACCTCGAGTTCGTCGACCAGGTTCCCGGTCGGGAACATCGACCCGCCGGCGCCCTCTTCCTCGGCCGCCGGGTCGAGGAATTCCAGCTGCACTTCGGCCGCCGGGAAGGTGACGCCGTCGAGTTCGAAGTCGCCGGTTTCCTGCACCTGGCCGTCGGTCACTGGGACGTGGGCGATGATGGTCTTGCCGATGTTCGCCTGCCAGATGCGCACCGTGGCCATGCCGCTTTGCGGCACGCGGCCTGGTTCGACCAGGCCGCTGGCGATGGCGAACGAGCCGACGGCCGAGGACAGGTTGCCGCAATTGCCGCTCCAGTCGACGAAGGGCTTGTCGATCGAGACCTGGCCGAACAGGTAGTCGACGTCGTGGTCATCACGGTCGCTTTTCGCGACGATCACGGCCTTGCTGGTGCTCGACGTGGCGCCGCCCATGCCGTCGATCTGCTTGCCGTAGGGGTCGGGGCTGCCGATCACGCGCAGCAGGAGCGCATCGCGCGCCGCGCCGGGTGTCTGGGCGGCTGCGGGAAGGTCTTGCAAGCGGAAGAAGACGCCTTTGCTGGTGCCGCCACGCATGTAGGTGGCGGGGATTTTGATTTGGGGTGTAAAGGCCATTACATTGTCCGGTTGTGTAGGGTGGGCGGCTTCGCCGCCCACGCGGTCAGCCGACGCATTCAAATCGCGTCGCGACCATTCACATAATGGTTGACCGCGTGGGCGGGAAATCCGCCCACCCTACAGTCATGCAGCAGCTTTGGGAGCCGACGATTCCAGGAAATCCTGCGCAAAACGCTGCAAGACCCCACCCGCATCATAAATCGCCACTTCCTCGGCGGTATCGAGACGGCAGGTCACCGGCACCTCGACGCGCTCGCCGTTCTTGCGATGGATCACGAGCGTTAGGTCGGCGCGCGGCGTGCGTGCGCCAATCACATCGAAGGTCTCGGTGCCGTCGATGCCCAGTGTCAGGCGGTTCACGCCCGGCTTGAACTCCAGCGGCAGCACGCCCATGCCGACCAGGTTGGTGCGGTGGATACGCTCGAAGCCTTCGGCCACGATCGCTTCCACGCCCGCCAGGCGCACGCCCTTGGCCGCCCAGTCACGCGACGAGCCCTGGCCGTAGTCGGCGCCGGCGATCACGATCAGGGGCTGCTTGCGCTCCATGTAGGTCTCGATCGCTTCCCACATGCGCGTAACCGTAGCTTCCGGCTCGATACGCGCCAGCGAACCCGCCTTCACGTTGCCCATCGCGTCACGCACCATTTCGTTCTTGAGCGTTGGGTTGGCGAAGGTTGCGCGCTGCGCCGTCAGGTGGTCGCCGCGGTGCGTGGCATAGGAATTGAAGTCCTCTTCCGGCAGGCCCATCTTCGCCAGGTACTCGCCGGCGGCGGAGTCCAGCAGGATCGCGTTCGACGGCGACAGGTGGTCGGTGGTGATGTTGTCGCCCAGGACCGCCAGCGGACGCATGCCGGCCAAAGTACGCTCGCCGGCCAGCGCGCCTTCCCAATACGGCGGACGGCGGATGTAGGTACTCTGCGGACGCCAGTCGTACAGCGGGCTCACCTTCTCGCCATCGTCCGCGACACGGGCGAACATCGGCGTATAGACCTTGCGGAACTGCTCCGGCTTGACGCTGCTGGCCACGACGGCATCGATCTCTTCGTCCGACGGCCACAGGTCGGCCAGGCGAATCTCTTTACCGGAAGCGTCCACGCCCAGCACATCCTTCTCGATGTCGAAGCGGATGGTGCCGGCGATCGCATAGGCCACCACCAGCGCCGGCGAGGCCAGGAAGGCCTGCTTGGCGTAAGGGTGGATGCGGCCGTCGAAGTTGCGGTTGCCCGACAGGACGGCCGTCGCGTACAGGTCGCGTTCGATGATTTCCTGCTGGATCGTTGGATCGAGCGCGCCGCTCATGCCGTTGCAGGTGGTGCAGGCAAAAGCCACCACGCCGAAGCCCAGCTTTTCCAGTTCCGGCATCAGGCCGGCTTCTTCCAGGTACAGGGCCACGGCTTTCGACCCCGGCGCGAGCGAGCTCTTGACCCAGGATTTGCGCGTGAGGCCGGCGCGGTTGGCGTTGCGGGCAATCAGGCCGGCCGCGATCATGTTGCGCGGATTGTTGGTGTTGGTGCAGCTGGTGATCGCCGCGATGATGACGGCGCCATCCGGCATCAGGCCGGCTTCGTTCTCGACCTTGCCGGCGATGCCGCGCTCCGCCAGTTCCGAGGTCGGCACACGCTTGTGCGGGTTCGAGGGGCCGGCGATGTTGCGCACCACGGACGACAGGTCGAAGCTCAGGACGCGTTCGTACTGGGCGGTCTTGAGGCTGTCGGCCCACAGGCCGGCTTCCTTCGCATAGGCCTCGACCAGTTGCACGGTCTCTTCTTCGCGGCCGGTCAGGCGCAGGTACTTGATGGTCTGCTCGTCGATGTAGAACATCGCCGCGGTGGCGCCGAACTCCGGGGCCATGTTGGAGATGGTGGCGCGGTCGCCCAGGGTCAGGCTCGATGCGCCTTCGCCGTAGAACTCGAGGTAGGCCGAGACCACCTTCGACTTGCGCAGGAACTCGGTCAGCGCCAGCACGATGTCGGTGGCGGTGATGCCGGGCTGCGGTTTGCCGGTCAGCTCGACGCCGACGATGTCCGGCAGGCGCATCCAGGACGCGCGGCCCAGCATGACGCTCTCGGCTTCCAGTCCGCCCACCCCGATCGCGATCACGCCCAGCGCGTCGACCATCGGGGTATGCGAGTCGGTGCCGACCAGGGTGTCCGGATAGGCGACGCCCTTCTCCTGCTGGATGACGGGCGACATGCGCTCCAGGTTAATCTGGTGCAGGATGCCGTTCCCCGGCGGGATCACGTCGACGTTCTGGAAGGCCTTCTTGGTCCACTCGATGAAGTGGAAGCGGTCTTCGTTGCGGCGGTCCTCGATGGCGCGGTTCTTGGCAAAGGCGTCCGGATCGAAGCCGCCGCACTCGACGGCCAGCGAGTGGTCGACGACCAGCTGGGTCGGGACCACTGGGTTGACCAGGGCGGGGTCGCCACCCTGCTCGGCGATGGCGTCGCGCAGGCCGGCCAGGTCGACCAGCGCGGTCTGGCCCAGGATGTCGTGGCAGACCACGCGCGCGGGGAACCAGGGGAAGTCGAGGTCGCGCTTGCGTTCGATGATCTGCTTGAGCGAATCGGTCATGCTGGCCGGGTCGCAACGGCGGACCAGGTTCTCGGCCAGCACGCGCGAGGTGTACGGCAGCGTGTCATAGGCGCCGGGCTGGATGGCCTCGACCGCGGCGCGCGTGTCGAAGTAGTCCAGCGAGGTGCCTGGGAGGGGTTTGCGGTGGTTGGTGTTCATCATGATGAATCTCGATTAAGGCTCGGTATACTCGATACGCCTGATTGGTTAGCCACCCTGAAAACCGTCATCCCGGCGAAGGCCGGGATCCAATTTCGCGTGAGTGGCACCGCAACCAAACTTGGGTACCGGCCTTCGCCGGTACGACGGTCTTGGGGCCGCGTGTACTAAGCTTACTTCCGATCCCCAATCGGCACAAACTGCAGATCCTCCGGACCCACATAGTTCGCGCTCGGGCGGATGATCTTGTTGTCGATGCGCTGCTCGATGATGTGCGCGGCCCAGCCGGAGGTACGCGAGATGACGAACAGCGGCGTGAACATGGCGGTCGGCACGCCCATCATGTGGTAGGACACGGCCGAGAACCAGTCCAGGTTCGGGAACATCTTCTTGACTTCCCACATCACCGACTCCAGGCGCTCGGCGATGTCGAACATCTTCATGGAGCCGGCTTCCTGCGACAGTGTGCGCGCCACTTCCTTGATCACGACGTTACGCGGGTCGCTGATGGTGTACACCGGGTGGCCGAAACCGATCACGACTTCCTTGTTGGCGACGCGGTTGCGGATGTCCGCTTCGGCTTCGTCGGCATTCTCATAGCGCTTCTGGATGTCCAGCGCCACTTCGTTCGCACCGCCATGTTTCGGACCGCGCAGCGCACCGATTGCGCCGGTGATGGCCGAGTGGATGTCCGAGCCGGTACCGGCGATCACGCGGGAGGTAAAGGTCGAGGCGTTGAACTCGTGTTCCGCGTACAGGATCAGCGAGGTGTGCATCGCGCGCACCCAGGACTCGCGTGGCTTTTCGCCGTGCAGCAGGTGCAGGAAGTGGCCGCCGATCGAGTCGTCGTCGGTCTCGACGTCGATGCGCTTGCCACTATGACTGAAGTGGTACCAGTACAGCAGCATCGAACCGAAGGACGCCATCAGGCGGTCGGCGATATCGCGCGCGCCCGGGATGTTGTGGTCGTCCTTTTCCGGCAGCGTGCAGCCCAGCACGGATACCCCGGTGCGCATCACGTCCATCGGGTGGGCGCCGGCCGGCAGCGCTTCCAGCGCGCTCTTGACGGCTTGCGGCAGCCCGCGCAAGGACTTCAGCTTGGCCTTGTAGCCCTTCAGTTCAGCGCTCGTCGGCAGCTTGCCGTGCACCAGCAGGTAGGCGATCTCTTCGAATTCGCAGGTGGTGGCGACGTCCAGGATGTCATAGCCGCGGTAGTGCAGATCGTTGCCGGACTTGCCCACCGAGCAGAGCGCGGTATTGCCGGCGGCGACGCCGGACAGGGCCACCGACTTCTTCGGCTTGAACGTTGGGGTCTCGTTGTTCTGGGTGCTCATGCGTGGATCTCCTGTGTTCTCGAGGTGATTTATTTGGTTTTCTTCTGGGCGAACAGCGCGTCGAGCTTCTGCTCGTAGCTGTGATAGTCGATGCGGTCGTACAGTTCCGCACGGGTCTGCATCGTGTCCAGCACGTTCTTCTGGGTGCCGTCGCGGCGGATCGCGTTGTAGACGTTCTCGGCTGCCTTGTTCATGGCGCGGAAGGCCGACAGCGGATACAGGGCGATGCTGACATTCGCACTGCGCAGTTCGTCGAGCGTGAACAGCGGGGTCGAGCCGAACTCGGTGATGTTGGCCAGCACCGGCACCTTGACGGCGTCGGCGAACTGTTTGTACATCTCCAGGCTGGTCATCGCTTCCGGGAAGATCATGTCGGCGCCCGCTTCCACGCAGGCGACGGCGCGCTCGATGGCAGCGTCCAGGCCTTCCACGGCCAGCGCGTCGGTGCGGGCCATGATCACGAAGTCATCGTCGGTACGCGCGTCGGCGGCCGCCTTGACGCGGTCGACCATCTCGTCCTTGCTGACGATTTCCTTGCCCGGGCGGTGGCCGCAACGCTTGGCGCCGACCTGGTCTTCGATGTGGCAGGCGGCGGCGCCGGCCTTGATGAGCGAGCGCACGGTGCGCGCCACGTTGAAGGCCGATGCGCCGAAACCGGTGTCGATGTCGACCAGCAGCGGCAGGTCGCAGACGTCGGTGATGCGGCGCACGTCGATCAGGACGTCTTCCAGGCTCGAGATGCCCAGGTCCGGCAGGCCCAGCGAACCGGCGGCGACGCCGCCGCCCGACAGGTAGATGGCGCGGTAGCCGGCGCGCTTGGCCAGCAGCGCGTGGTTGGCGTTGATCGCGCCGATGACCTGCAGCGGGGATTCTTCCTGGACGGCTTTGCGGAACGCGGCGCCGGCGGAGTGATGAGTCATGCTTAACCTTTCAATGATGCGTTGGTCGAATGCGGATTACCAATGCAAGGGACGTGCCAGTCTTGTTCCTGCGAAAAATCAGGTACTTAGCGGGTGTAGGACCCAATCAAATGTTTCACTGAAACGCAATCTGAAACGCAAATGAAACATTGTAGCAATAAAAAAACCCCGCCGCAGCGGGGTTCTGGCAGAGCCGGAAGGCTTAGTGGCCGGACGCTGCGGCGGCGCCGATGCCGGTTTCCGAACGCACTTCCTGCGCTTCGAAGCCGGCCTTGTCGATCGCTGCGCGCGGGCTCTTGTCGGTCACCGAGAAGAACCAGATGCCGAAGAAGCCCACGGCCATGGAGAAGATCGCCGGCGAGGTGTAGGGGAAGATCGGCGCGGCGTTGCCGAGCACGTCGACCCACACCGACTTCGACACCAGGGTCAGGATCACGGCGGTGGCCAGGCCCAGGAAGCCGCCCACGGTGGCGCCGCGGGTGGTGCAATCCTTCCACAGCACCGACATGAACAGCACCGGGAAGTTGGCCGAAGCCGCGATCGCGAAGGCCAGCGACACCATGAAGGCGACGTTCTGCTTCTCGAAGGCAATCCCCAGCAGCACGGCGATGACGCCCAGCGCGATGGTGGTGATCTTCGAGACCTTCAGTTCGTCGGCGCTGTTGGCATTGCCCTTCTTGAACACGGTGGCGTACAGGTCGTGCGACACGGCCGAGGCGCCCGACAGGGTCAGGCCGGCCACCACCGCCAGGATGGTCGCGAAGGCCACCGCCGAGATGAAGCCCAGGAAGATGTCGCCGCCCACGGCCTTGGCCAGGTGCACCGCCGCCATGTTGTTACCGCCGAGGAGCTTGCCTGCCGCGTCCTTGAAGTCCGGGTTGGTCCCGACCAGCACGATCGCGCCGAAGCCGATGATGAAGGTGAGGATGTAGAAGTAGCCGATCCAGGTGGTGGCCCACAGCACCGACTTGCGGGCTTCTTTCGCGCTCGGGACGGTGAAGAAGCGCATCAGGATGTGCGGCAGGCCGGCGGTGCCGAACATCAGCGCCATGCCGAAGGAGACTGCCGAGATCGGGTCTTTCAGGAAGCCGCCCGGGCCCATGATCGAGTCGCCCTTGGCGTGCACTTCGGTCGCGGTCGCGAACAGCTTTTCAGGGCTGAAGTTGTACTGCGCCAGCACCGAGAAGGCCATGAAGGACGCGCCTGCCAGCAGCATGACGGCCTTGATGATCTGCACCCAGGTGGTCGCGGTCATGCCGCCGAACAGCACGTAGACCATCATCAGCACGCCGACGATGACGACCGCGATCCAGTATTCCAGGCCGAAGAGCAGCTTGATCAGCTGGCCGGCGCCGACCATCTGCGCGATCAGGTAAAACGCGACCACGACCAGGGTGCCGGAGGCCGCGAACACGCGGATCGGCTTCTGGTGGAAGCGGTAGGCGGCGACGTCGGCAAAGGTGAAGCGGCCCAGGTTGCGCAGGCGCTCGGCCATCAGGAAGGTGATCACCGGCCAGCCGACCAGGAAGCCGATCGCGTAAATCAGGCCATCGAAGCCGTCCAGGAACACGGCGGCGGAAATGCCGAGGAAGGAGGCCGCCGACATGAAGTCACCGGCGATCGCCAGGCCGTTCTGGAAGCCCGAGATACCGCCGCCGGCGGTGTAGAAGTCGGAGGCCGAGCGGGTCTTGGCCGCGGCCCATTTGGTGATGAACAGGGTCAGCACGACGAAGATCGCGAACATGCTGATCGCGGTCCAGTTGGTGGCCTGCTTGGTGGCCTGGCCGAGGTCGGGCGCGGCCCATGCGGCGCCACTCAGGGCCAGCAGGGAAAGGAAGCTCAGGGCACGGGTCTTCATGCGGCCTCCTGGCGCGAGGAGGCTGCCTTGGCCTTGATGGCCTCGGTCAGCTCGTCGTATTCGCCGTTGGCGCGGCGCACGTAGATGGCGGTGACGACCACGGTGAACAGGATGACGAACAGGCCCAGCGGAATGCCCCAGGTCATGACGCCGTCGCCGAAACGGCTGCCCATAAATTCCTTGTCGAAGGCGCAGAGCAGCGTGAAGCCGTAATACACGACCATCATGCTCCAGGTGAGAATCCAGCCGAAGCGCGAGCGCTTCGTGACCAGCTTGCGATAGTTGGGGTCGGACTTGACCCGATGTACAACGTCTTGATCCAATTGTGTCTCCGGTTATCTATTCTGGTGATGCCTGTTATTCAGGGCTGGGTCCATCCTACGGGCGCGCCCTTACCTCATTCTTACGCTGCCTTACGCGGAACTGACGGCGATGGTGTTCCAGGCTGAAACAGCGGGCATGGAATCGGCTACACTTGAAACATGAGTTACGCCCCACGCAAGAGCGCAGGCAGCCCTGCCGACAGCGCCGACAAGCCCGTCATCTGGACCGTCTCGGTGTCGCGCCTGTCCGACCTGTTCCGCGACATCACCCTCGAATACGACCACCTGGCGTCGATCGAGCCGCTGCACCTGGGCTTCGACGAAGCGGCGCGCAGCCTGCGCGAGCGGCTCGCGACCGAGCATTGCGATGTGGTGATCGCGGCCGGCTCCAACGCCGCCTACCTCAAGGGCCGCATCTCGGTGCCGGTGGTGGTGGCCAAGGCCAGCGGCTTCGACGTGATGCAGGCGCTGGCGCGCGCGCGCCGCGTCTCGACGCGCATCGCCGTCATCACCTACCAGGAATCCCTGCGCGAACTGGCCGAGTTCGCCGACACCTTCGGCATCGACATCGTCCAGCGCACCTACGTGACCGAAGAGGACGCGCGCGCCGGCATCAACGAACTGAAGGCGGCCGGCATCGAGGTCATCGTCGGCGCCGGCCTGATCACCGACCTGGCCGAGGAAGCCGGCCTGACCGGCGTGTTCCTGTACTCGGCGGCCTCGATCCGCCAGGCCTTCGACGACGCGCTCGAGACGGCGCGCCTGACCCGGCTGGAAGCGGGCCGGGCTCGCCGCGGCCCCGCACCCGAAGGACGCCGCGTGCGCCGCGGCCTGAACGACCTGCGCGGCGAGTCCGGCGCGATGGAGCGCCTGCGCCAGACCGTGCTGCTGTACGCGCGCTCGCCGGCCACGGTGCTGATCCAGGGCGAGACCGGCAGCGGCAAGGAACTGGTGGCGCAGGCCATCCACCGCGAAGGCCCGCACCGCGCGGCCAACCGTCCCTTCGTGGCGGTGAACTGCGGCGCGATCGCCGAATCGCTGCTGGAATCGGAACTGTTCGGCCACGAGGAAGGCGCCTTTACGGGCGCGCGGCGCGGCGGCCATGCGGGGCTGTTCGAGGCCGCCAACGGCGGCACCCTGTTCCTCGACGAGATCGGCGAGATGCCGCTCGCCCTGCAGACGCGCCTATTGCGCGTGCTGGAAGAGCGCGAAGTGATGCGCGTGGGCGGCACCCGGCCGGTGCCAATCGAGGTGCGCGTGATCAGCGCCACCCACTGCGACCTGGAAGCGCGCGTGCGCGAGGGGCGCTTTCGCGCCGACCTGTTCTATCGCCTGGCGGTGCTGCGCCTGGCGCTGCCGCCGCTGCGCGAGCGCGACGCCGACATCGTTCCGCTGGCGGAGTGGTCGCTCAAGCACGCGCTGGCCGCGCTCGGCGCCCGGCCGCATCCGAACCTGCACGCCGAGTTGCGTGCCTGCGCGTCGCTGCTCGAAGCCTACGCCTGGCCGGGCAATGTGCGCGAGCTGCGCAACCTGATGGAACGGCTGGCCCTGTTCCTGGCGGCCGAACCCTTGCAGGCGCTGACTCCGAGTTTCCTGGTGTCGATTGCTCCAGAGCTAGCCAAGGGCAGCGCCGATGATCCCGCCCTGTCCTCGCCCAGGCCGGATACGGAAAGCCTTGCGGACGTGCTTGCCCGGTTCGGCGGACAGCGCGATGCGGCGGCGCGGCATCTCGGCATCAGCCGCACGACTCTGTGGCGCCGTTTGAAGTCCGAGACACCATCCTGATCAACACTGACGCAGATATTCGCCGTATCATGACATTTTTACATGGCCTGGCATCCATACAAAGCCAGCTCTTCGTATAGCGCCGCCCACGAAGCGGCGCACCGCCCGGGCCCTGCCCGGCCTTTCGGAGGCACTATGCAACATGCGTCGCAAGCTGCACTGTTTTCCCTGATCGGTGACACCCCCCTGATTGAAGTGACCCGGATCGACACCGGTCCATGCCAGCTGTTCCTGAAACTCGAATCCCAGAATCCCGGCGGCTCCATCAAGGACCGCATCGGCCGCGCCATGATCGAACAGGCCGAGCACGACGGCCATTTGCAGCCGGGCGGCACCGTGGTCGAAGCCACCGCCGGCAACACCGGCCTGGGCCTGGCGCTGGTGGCGCGCATCAAGGGCTACCGCGTGGTGCTGGTGGTGCCGGACAAGATGGCGGCCGAGAAGGTCCTGCACCTGAAGGCGCTCGGCGCCGAAATCCACCTGACCCGCTCCGACGTCGGCAAGGGCCACCCCGAGTATTACCAGGACTATGCGGCGCGCCTGGCGAAAGAGATTCCCGGCGCCTGGTTCGCCGACCAATTCAACAATCCGGCCAACCCGCGCGCCCATGAAACCACCACCGGCCCCGAGATCTGGGACCAGGTCAACCACAGGCTCGATGCGATCGTGGTCGGCGTCGGCTCCTCCGGCACCCTCACCGGCCTGTCGCGCTACTTCAGGAAGACGCAGCCGAACCTGGAGTTCGTACTGGCCGACCCGAAGGGCTCGATCCTGGCGGACTACATCAACACCGGCGTGCTGCGCACCGATGCCGGCTCGTGGGCGGTCGAGGGCATCGGCGAAGACTTCATCCCCGGCATTGCCGACCTGTCGCGCGTGAAGAAGGCCTACACGATTCCCGACGAAGAAAGCTTCAACACCGCCCGCCTGCTGCTGCAGCAGGAAGGCATCCTGGCCGGCTCCTCCACCGGCACCCTGCTGGCCGCCGCCCTGCGCTACTGCCGCGAACAGACCCGTCCCAAGCGCGTGGTCACCTTTGTCTGCGACACCGGCACCCGCTATCTCACCAAGGTCTACAGCGACGGCTGGATGGTCGACCAGGGCCTGATCACGCGCCCGAAGACGGGCGACCTGCGCGACCTGATCGGGCGCCGCTACGACGCCGGCGAAGTGGTCACGGTCTCGCCCTCCGACACCCTGCTCACCGCCTTCAACCGCATGCGCAGCAGCGACCTGCAGCAGTTGCCGGTGATCGACGAGCGTGGCAAGCTGGCCGGCCTGATCGACGAATCGGACCTGCTGCTGCACGTGACAGGCAAACAGGGTGACTTCAGTGCGCCCGTTTCTTCCACCATGACGTCCTCGCTGCAGACCCTGGCCCCGACCGCCAGCATGGGCCACCTGCGCGAGATCCTCGACCGCGGCTTGACCGCCGTGATCGCCGACGGCGACCACTTCTATGGCCTGATTACCCGCTACGACCTGCTCAACCATCTTCGTAGGACCCTTTCATGACCGACCAGAAAAAACATCTTGCCACCCGCGTGATCCACGGCGGCCAGGCGCCCGAGCCCGCCACCGGCGCCGTGATGCCGCCGATTTTCGCCACCTCGACCTTCCGCCAGGAGAGCCCGGGCGTGCACAAGGGCCTGGACTACGGCCGCTCGCACAACCCGACGCGCTGGGCGCTCGAGCGCTGCGTGGCCGACATCGAAAGCGGCAGCGCCGCCTTCGCCTTCGCTTCCGGCCTGGCCGCCATCGCGGCGGTGCTGGAACTGCTGCCGGCCAATTCGCACATCGTGGCGGGCGACGACATGTACGGCGGCACCTTCCGCCTGTTCGAGCGCGTACGCCGCAAGAGCGCCGGCCATACCTTCAGCTACGCCGACCTGACCGACCCGGATGCGCTGGCCAAGGCCCTGACGCCGGAGACGAAACTGGTGTGGGTCGAGACCCCGACCAACCCCATGCTGAAACTCGCCGACCTGGCCGCCATCGCCGCCCTGTGCCGGGCGCGCGGCGTCATCACCGTGTGCGACAACACCTTCGCCAGCCCGATTGTCCAGCGCCCGCTGGAACTGGGCTTCGACATCGTGGTGCACTCGACCACCAAGTACATGAACGGCCACTCGGACGTGATCGGCGGCGTGGCGGTGGTCGGCAAGGAAGAGCGCCACGCGGCATTGGGCGAGCAGCTCGGCTTCATCCAGAACGCGGTGGGCGCGATCCAGGGCCCCTTCGACAGCTTCCTGGTGCTGCGCGGTATCAAGACCCTGGCACTGCGCGTGGAGCGCAGCAGCGCCAACGCCTTGGCCCTGGCCCAGTGGCTGCAGCAGCAGCCGAAGGTGCGCAAGGTGTTCTATCCGGGCCTGGAATCGCACCCGCAGCACGCACTGGCGCGACGCCAGATGAACGGTTTCGGCGGCATCGTCTCGATCGACCTGGCCACCGATCTGGCGGGAGCACGCCGCTTCCTGGAAGCCTGCGAAGTGTTCACCCTGGCCGAAAGCCTGGGCGGCGTGGAAAGCCTGATCGAACATCCGGCCCTGATGACCCATGCCAGCATCCCGGCGGAGCAACGCGCCGAGCTGGGCATCGGCGATGGCCTGATCCGCCTGTCGGTCGGCATCGAGCACCTGGAAGACCAGCGCGACGACCTGCGCCGGGCGCTGGCGGCTATCTAAGACATGCCCTTTACCCTGTGCCACCCGGCCGCGGTGCTGCCGCTGCATGCGGCCGCGCCGCGGCTGACCTCACTGTCGGCTCTGGTGGTCGGCAGCATGGCGCCCGACTTCGTCTACTTCCTGCCCCTGGTTGCGAACGGCGGCTTCACCCACAGCGCGGCCGGCGTGCTGCTGTACTGCGTGCCGGCCGGGCTGCTGGTCTGGCTGGCCTACCACTTGCTGCTGCGTGACGCCTTCCTGGCCTGGGCGCCGGCGCGCATCGCAGCCCGCATGGCGCCGCAAAATGACTGGCGGCCGCGCGCGCCGCGTGGCGCCGCCATTGTGCTGGCCTCGCTGGCGCTGGGCGCCGCCACCCACGTGGGCTGGGATGCCTTCACCCATACGAATACGGCCGTGGTGCGGCATGTCGAACTGCTGCGCACGCCGGTGCAGTTGGGCAGCCATGCGATCCCCCTGTTCAATCTGCTGCAGCACCTGAGCAGCCTGGTCGGCGCGCTGGCGATCGCCGCCTGGTTCGCGCGGATCGAACCCGGCGCGTTGCCGCCGGGCCGCCTCAGCGCCGTACAGCGGCAGGCCGTGCTCGCCGCCATCGGCGCGGCAACGGTGGCCGGCGCGGCGGCTGGTTACTGGGTGCGCCCCGCCCGCAGCTTCGAGCATGGCCTGTTCAACACGATCGTAACCGCGATGGCAGCGGCAGCCGCCACCATCCTGCTGCTGAGCGCAGCACGGCGCATGGCGGTGCGCGCGGGCTGAGGAACCGCAATCCGCCCTCGTCTATTCCGCATTGGTCGGCGCCGCCGTCGCCGCAACAGGCTCGGGCAGCCGGCGTGGCCGTGAACCGCCGCGCTCGGGATAATCCTCATCGAGCGCCAGCGGCACCTGCAGGCACACGCTCTGGGTCGGCAGCACTTCGGTCCAGTCACGGATCAGGTCGCGGTAGGCAATCCCCACCGGGCGCAGCTTGCGGTCGAGGTCGGCCAGGCCCAGGGCATTCACATGGCCATTGTCCTCGCGCAGGCTGGTATCCCAGTCGACCTGGTCGGTCAGCGAATACCAGGTGAAGCCGACCAGCGGCACGCCGTTGTTGCGCACCCGGAGCACGTTGGCCCATTCCTTGCGCAGCCACTTGACCGCCTCGTCGGCGCAGGGCCCCTGGCACAGGTTGGTTTCGGTGTGCATCACGGGCAGGCGGTAGCGGTTGTAGTACTGGTGGGTGATGACCGCATAGCCGAAGATCTCTCCGGACGCCGTACTGGCGCCGTCGGCCGCAACCAGGTGCTCGTTGGTCTGGTAGTAGTCGTTCCCCATGATGCAGTGGTGCTTGAGGTTATTGTTGAGGAAGTAGTGGTATTCCTCGCGCGTCATGCCGTTATCCAGCAGGTACTCGTACATGGTGGAGTCGACCCGGCGCCCGTAGTTCAGGTCGAGCGACAGGAAGCGGCGCGCGTTCATGGTTTCGGCCGGGCCGATCGCCGCCGGCGACATGGCATGGAAATACTCGGTCGATTCGCTCTGCACGAACAGGGCGTCCGGGCGCACTTCCAGGATCGCGCGCATGGCCAGCAGGTTGGCCTGCACCAGGTGCTTCAAAGCAGTGACGAAGGCCTGGTCGCTGCGCATCTGCTCATTCCACCAGCCGTACAGGGCCGAGAACAGCGCGCTGATCGACATCTCGTTCACCGGCGTGTACAGCTGGATCCAGGGATAGCGCAGGGCGAACGCGCGCGCATAGCGGGCGAAGATGGCGGGGAAATCCGGGTTCTGGAAGTTGCCCAGGAAGTCGGGCAGGCCGAAATGGCACAGGTCGACGATCGCGACCAGCCCACGGCGGCGCAGGTCGGGAAACACCACGTCGGCGAAGGACCAGTCGTAGCGGTCGGCGCCGACCAATGTCGTGTGCAGCGGCAGGCCGTAGCGCAGGAAGCGGATGCCGATGTCCTGCACCAGGTCGAAGTCGCGGCGCCAGTAGCGGTAGTGGCCGCACTTTTCCATCTCGTCGATGCGATGCCTGCCGCCATCAATCGTCGGAATGCTGTTCTCGATACCGGTGGCGAACAGGAAGCCGGGTTGATTCGAAACCATGCGCCATCCTCCGCAAGAGCCGTCAGCTCATTGTCGGCGATGGACGCAGGATGTCAACGGCGCGCGCCTGCCCGGCGGCGGCGCAGGCCGTAGAGCATGAAGGCGACGATCGCGACGTTGACCGCCAACAGGATAATGCTCAGCAGGCCGGGCGCGCGCAGCAGCTCGCGTAGCTCGAAGGGCACGTAGACCGCCCCGCTGGCCGCGGCAAAGGCTTCGCCCCACCCGCGCTCGTGCCACAGGCCATAGGCCTCGACCAGGCGCACCGCCGCGTAGGCAAAAGCGCCGAGCGCCAGCTGCATCAGGTGCGCATTGTCCAGCTGGCCGGCGTAGGCGATGAACACGCGCGGCAGGTGCGAGGCCGGATTCAGGTGGGTGTGCCGGACCAGCGCTTCGGCGGCGCGCTGCAGGTCGTGGTGCACCAGCGCCAGCAGGCCGCAGCCGGCCAGCACGACCACCAGGCCCTTGGTCGCCTCGACCGCGGCGACGGCGCGCAGTCCCTGTGACAGCTTCATCGCCAGCATTCCATGTGGCTGCTCAGCGCGGGTAGATGAAACCGGTGCGGATATCCATCGGCAGCAGGCGCCCGTCCTCGCGCACCATCAGGCGCTGGGGCGGCTCTTCGCCGGCCAGCACGCGCCGGGTGACCGGCAGGCCTTCGGCCTTGCGTACCAGCTCATCGCTGCGCTCGTAGACATTGGGGCAGCCCGTCGCTCTCAGGAGCGCCTGCACGATCGCGACCTTCCACAGGTCGACCCCGGCGGCATTGAACTGGCACACCAGGTAACCGGTCGCGCCGCCGTAGGCGTGCACCAGCAGCCCGGACAGGCCGTCCTGTTCGCCGTCGACCAGCTGCAGCAGTGCCTGCGGGCCGGCGTCACCCAGCGCGCCTAAGCGGCGCTCGACGGCGGCCTGCACCCGGCGCTTGATCAGCGCATGGTCGACCGGCTCGTCTTCCCGCAAGGTCCAGATCCGGGCCGCGATCTGCGACTTGGCGTTGTAGGCTGCGCGCGCCAGGAAGCGGCGCGACGAGGACTGCACGGTGGCGGTCGCGCCGGATTTATTGCGTTCCTGCGGCTTGCCCTCGACTTTCTCGATGGCGGACAGGTAGATCCAGGGGTCGCCGGACAGCAGGGCCTGTTCCTTGCCCTGTTTGATGGTGATGATGAGCATGCGCGGCTTTCGTTTGGAGGAAGGGCATGATACTGCAAGCCGCCATCCCCGTCAGGCTGCGGTCAGGGCGCGCCGCCCTTCTCCCGTCTCGCGCAGCTGGAAGGTGGCGACCAGGGCCGACAGCTCGGCCGCCTGCTGGCGCATCGACGCGGCCGCCGCCGCGGCCTGCTCGACCATCGCCGCATTCTGCCGGGTCGACTCGTCCATGTCGGCAATCGCCTGGGTCACCTGGGCCACGCCGCCGGCCTGCTCGCTGCTGGCGGTATGGATGGTGTCGAGCAGGCTGGCCACGTCGTGCACGTGGGCCAGCACCGCGCGCATGGTCTCGCCCGCCGTGCCGGCGATGTCGGTGCCGGCGGCGATTTCCTCGCTCGACTCGCCGATCAGCTTCTTGATCTCCCTGGCCGCCGTCGCCGAATGTTGGGCCAGGTTGCGCACCTCGGCCGCCACCACCGCGAAGCCACGGCCTTCGCTGCCGGCGCGTGCCGCCTCCACGGCCGCGTTCAGGGCGAGGATATTGGTCTGGAAGGCGATGCTGTCGATCATGCCGGTAATGTCCACGATGCGCTCGCTCGACGCCTTGATCGCCCCCATGCGCGCCGCCACCTGCTCGAGCGCTTGCGCGCTGCGGGTGGCAACCTGCGAGGCCGACTGGGCGAGTCGATTGGCAGACCGCGCGCTGGCGTTGTTGCGGGCGATGGCTTCGCTCAGTTCCTCCATCGTGCTTACGGTCTGCTGCAGGGCCGAGGCCTGGCGCTCGGTGCGGCGCGAAAGATCGAGGTTGCCGTCCGCAATATCGTTGGAAGCCGCATCGATGGCCTGGGCGCCCTGCAGTACCTGGGACACGGTGGCCGAGACGCCACCCGTCATCCCGTTGAGCGCGTCGAACAGGCGCCCGATTTCGTCGTGGCGCGCGTGACGGATGACGGGGCGCAGGTCGCCATGCGCCACCTGCTCGGCCAGGGTGGCGGCCTGCTGCAGCGGGCCGACGATGTTCCGGGTCAGCAGCCAGGCCATGGCGGCGCCAATCGCCAGCGCACATACCCCAAGTGCCAGCACCAGCGACTTGCCGGACAGCGAAGCAGCCGCCGATTCTGCCGCGAGACGGCGGGCTTCCTCGGTTTCATGCGCCAGCAGGGCTTCCAGCGCGCCGGCGCGGGCCGCATAGCCCCTTTGCCAGTCACCGGCGACGAGCTGCTCGACGACCTGGGTCTGGCCGAGCTCCTTGGCCTGGAACAGCGCGGCCTCGACCTTGGCCAGGGCTTCCTTATGCCGGGCTGCTTCGGCCAGCAGGGACGCTTCACGCGCGGACAGCGGCAGCCTGGCCAGCTGCGCTTCAATCGCGGCGGCGGCCTTTTTACCGTGGGCCAGTTGGGCGCCGAAGTAGTCGGCCAGCTCCAGGCTGTCGCTGCGCGCGATGGCAATGGTGCGCGAGCCGTTCAGGCGCTCGACACCCAGCAGGTCGGCGCTCAACTGCTGCTTGGCCAGCTTGTCGTAGACGAGGTCGTGGGTCAGCCTGTCGGTAGACTGCATGCGCCATAGCGCCACGGCGGACAGCAGCAGGATCAGGAAGGAGACGATACCGAAGGCGCCGAGGAGCTTGGTCCCGGTCTGGAGCTTTGCGAGTGACATTGCAAGTATCCGCGTGGGTGGAATACTTGCAGTGTAGAAAGACTATGTGACAGTGTGATGAAGCTGCAGGAATGGCCGGAGTCTGCCGACGACCCGACATGGACCCGGCACTGCCGACCCGATTTGCATGCGTGCCAGATGTCCTGCGCCGCCCACAGTATGATTCTGCTAAGGTCTTTGTTACCGCCAACGTGGAGAAACCATGAACAATCAGATCGTTCGGATGCTACCCAATTTCGAGGCCGCAGAAGCAGCGCGCAACAGCTTGCTGGCCCAGGGCTTCGACGGCGACGGCATCGATGTGAATGTGACCACCGACGAGGCTGGCCCAGCTGAAAGCAATTTCTATGTGGGCGACTCCCCCGCTGTCAAAGGCGGCACCGACTACGAGGATGTCTTCAAGCCCGCCGCCCGCGGGGATTTGTGCGTGATGACGGTGACCGTTGCCGACGCTTCCCGGCTCGAACAGGCTGCAGCCATTTTGGAAGAAAACGGTGCGATAGACGCTGACCCCGCCCACGACGCGGCCAAGAGCAGCTTTTGACGCCACCGCAGGGCGGTTTGACTGAACGGCTGCCTGCATGGCAGCGTGCCGGTGGCGGTTCCCCATGACGACATCGATGATCGATACCCGGGTCAGCAGTGCTACGACAGCGGTCGGGCTGGCGCTTGCCGGCCTGGTTGTCGCCACATGGCTGGCCGTTCACGTCAGCGCGATCTTCCTGATCGATTGGACGGCGACATGGCTTTGGCTGGCGGCCCCCGTCGTCATTGTCCTGCAGTGCTGGCTGAGCGTCGGTTTGTTTATTGTTGCCCACGATACGATGCACGGCTCGCTGGCGCCGCAATCTCCATGGCTGAACCGCGCCATCGGCTGCTTCTGTGTCTTTATCTATGCCGGTTTTTCGTATGACAAGCTGTATGAAAACCATCATGCCCACCATCGCCATGCCGGCACGGCCGACGATCCCGATTTCGACATCGATCATCCGAGAAGCTTCTGGCCCTGGTACTTCAAGTTCTTCCGCCATTACTTTGGCTGGCGTGAATTTGGCTTGCTGACTGTCGTGGTGGTCGCCTACTTGCTCATCCTGCGTGAGCGCTTCCCGACCATGCTGGTGTTCTGGGCGCTGCCGGCGCTGCTCTCTTCTGTGCAGCTCTTCTATTTCGGCACCTATCGTCCGCACCGCGTCGATGACATACCCTTCGCTGACCGGCACTGCGCCCGCAGCAACGACCTGTCGCATGTCCTATCCCTGCTGAGCTGCTTCCATTTCGGCTACCATCATGAGCACCACGCCGCCCCATGGGTGCCGTGGTGGAAACTGCCGGCACAGCGCCGGTCGACAATCAACCCGGAATATTCCAAGGTCGAGAATGGATAGCGTATTGCATTACCTCATCCCGCTCATGCTCGTGCTGGGGACCGTCGCCTTCATGGAATGGTTTGCGGCCTGGTCGCATGAGCACATCATGCATGGCTGGGGCTGGAACTGGCACAAGTCCCACCATGAACCGCATGACGGCTGGTTCGAGAAAAACGATCTGTATGCTGTTGTGTTCACCGTGTTTGCGATCGTGCTATTCGCCGCAGCCAACTGGTTCTGGCCATTGCGGTGGATCGCCGTCGGCCTGACGACGTATGGCGTCTTGTACTTCTTCATGCACGACGGTCTGGTGCACCAGCGTTGGCCGTTCAAGTATGTGCCGCGCACAGGTTACCTGAAGCGCATCTATCAAGCCCACCGCCTGCACCATGCCGTCAAGGGGCGTGATGGCTGCGTGTCATTCGGATTCATCTATGCGGAGCCTGCCGCCCAGCTCAAAAAGAAGCTGCAGGACCGTACGCAGGATGCTCCCAGCGCCCGAGACCAGCGCCAGTGCTCGTCAGGGCTCTGATCAGAAATGCTTCCCATAGCTGCAAGTGCGGGTCAAGAGGGCCAGGTCTGACATCTGGACACACGCTCCCTTTCCTGAAGCGCCTGTGTCTTCTGCAGGCGGCCAAGGCCAGTAATCTTATTTCTTCTCCGGATCGTGGCCCCAGTTCATGAGCGAGTAGCGCCAATCGCTTGTTGCCGGGTCGCTTCGGGTAGGTCCCTGTGCCAGGTGCCGGTGGATATACCCAACCACTTTGCGCATGTGCGCGATGTCTTCGGCGCTCAGGTCCTGAGCGCGCCGGTGCAACAGTTCGACGATGCGGCGTCCGGACTGGTGCCCGGTCGATTCGGCATTGCCGTGCTTTTGACCGACACGTTTGGAGTCGTCGGTGTCGAGCCACTTCTGCATGGTTGCTCCGATGAACATTCGTTACGTGGTACGAGGACTGTCACAAATCAGCCAACTCAGCCGTCTTGCAAGCGAGGGGACGCGTATTGCGGTCGCCACGTGACATAAGGAGAGATTTTCATGAAACGCCCAAACTGGTTCCAGGTGTCTGCTGAAGGTGCGAAGGCTGTCAGCGCACTCCACCATTACGTTACCACCGGCACCGACCTGCCCAAGGAGCTGATCCACCTGATATTCCTGAGGACCTCGCAACTGAACGGCTGCGCGCATTGCATCGATATTCATTCCCGTGACCTCATCAAGACTGGGATGTCTGTCGACAAACTGGTATTGGTGCCGGTATGGGAAGAGGCGGACTATCTCTTCTCGGACCAGGAACGGGCAGCGCTGGCATGGACGGAGGAAGTCACGCGTGTAAGTGAAACGCATGCCTCCGACCGCGCCTATGCTGCAGCGCTGTCCGTATTTGGGGAGAAGAATCTGGTCGAGCTGACGCTGGTGATCGCAGCGATGAATGCCATCAATCGGATGGGGATCAGCTTCCGCATGAAGCCACTCGCAAAGGCGTGAATGATGAAAGAACGCATGATGAACATTCTCCACCTCAGCGCGAGTCCACGCGGCAGAGCGACCTTGGCACAGGCTGAAGCGCACGCAGCGGTCAGCAAGCACTTCAATGCACTTCCCTTGACTGCCTGAACATCCAAGCGTGGGCGAAAACCGAATGCGTTTCCGCCCACTCCCGAACTACTTGTTGGTCAACGGCGTCTTGACGGATGCCTCGCCCGCTTCCCACTGGCGCTTCAGCGCCGGAATCGCCGCCGGCTTCCACTGCTTGACCGGCTGCTCCTGCATCTTCTTTTCCAGCAGTTCGATCGCGACTTCCAGCTGGCGGTCACGTCCCTGGAAGGTTTCGTGCGGCAGGTTGTCGACCTCGACGTCCGGGGTCACGCCCACGCCTTCGATCAGCCAGTCGCCGTCGGCCGCGAACTGGCCGAACTCGGCCACGCGCGCCATGCCGTTGTCGGCCAGGCCGTTGCCGTCGCTGAGCCAGACGCCGGCGCCGGCGGTACGCTTGCCGACCAGCGGGCCGAGTTTCAGGGCCTTGACGCCGGCGGCGAAGGTTTCGCCGTCCGAGTAGGTCAACTCGTCCATCAGCACCACCAGGTGGCCGCGGAACGTGTTCTGCATGTTCGACTGCGGCAGGTTGCCGTTCGAGCTCCAGAAGGCCCACGAGCGGCGCAGCAGCTTCTCGATGATCCAGCTGTCGATGTTGCCGCCATTATTGCGGCGCACGTCGATGATCAGGCCTTCCTTGTTGATGTTGGCGTAGAAGTCGCGCGCAAAGGCGTTGATGTCGCGCGCGGTCATCGCGCGCAGGTGCAGGTAGCCGATCTTACCCTTCGAGGCCTGGTCGGCCTGCTGCGCCCTGCTCTGCTCCCAGTCGGAGTAGCGCAGGCTCGCATGGCGCGCCATGTTCACAGGCGTGACGATCACCGGGCGCGCCGCCTTGGCGCCCGGGCTCTTCACGTGCAGCAGCACCTGCTTGTCGGCCTGGTCCAGCAGCAGGTCGGCGATGTCGCGGCTGTCGCTCAGCGACTTGCCGTTGACGGCGGTGATGACGTCGCCTTCCTTCACGCCGACGTCGGGCGCCGACAGCGGACCGCGCTCGGACGGCAGCTCCGGTTCGCTGCGGTAGACGCGGTCGACCCGGAAGCCCTCGCCCACCCGCGACAGCACGGCGCCGAGGCTCGAAGGCACGCCCTCGCCCGTGGCGCGGCGCACGTCGCCCGGACGGATCTGCGAATGCAGTGCGCCGACTTCGCCAACCATCATGCCCAGCACGTCGTCCAGTTCGGCGCGGTCGGTCACGCGCTCGACCAGCGGCGCGTAGCGATTGCGCACGGCGACCCAGTCCACGCCGCGCATGTTGGCGTCGTACAGGAAGTCGCGGTGCATGCGCCAGGCGTCATTGAACATCTGCTTCCATTCCAGCGGCGGATTGGTGCTGACCGCCCAGTCATCGATCTTCACGCGCGCCTTGCTGACGTCGGCCGGGGCCTTGGCGCCGGCGGCCACGATCAGCATCTCGCCCGGACCAGTGGCGTTGAAAGTGCGGTAGAAGATGTGCTTGCGGTCGGTGCTGAGGCCAAACTCGCGCACGTTGGCCACAAACACTTCCGGCTGCGGGCTGCTGCGCGAGATCTCCAGGGTCTTCAGGGCGCCGCTGCGGCCATTGTCGGATTCGAGGATGTACAGGCGCTTCTCGTCGATCGCCAGGGCGCGGTAATTGCCCGGTGCGATCGGCACTTCATACAGGCGCTCGCGCAGGCCGGCGTAATCGATTGCCGGCGTCGGCGTCTTGGCTTTCGGGTCGGAGGCAGAGGCTGCCGCGGTGGCGGCGGCTGCGGCGGCAACAGCAGCGCTCTTGTCGGCTTCTTCCTTGCCCGGGGTCTGGACCGCGGTGCGGGCGGCGGCTTCGGGGGTGGCCACTTCCGGCTTGGTCAGCTCGTCCTCGGGCTTGAACGGGAAGCGTACGCCCGGCTGCAGCGCGAGTGCGTAGATGCCGACGCGGCGGTCGAACACGGGGCCCATGTTGCGGTCGCCCCAGGGGCCGTTGTTACCGACGTTGAAGTGGCGCGACGACAGGAAGTACAGCCACTTCCCGTCCGGCGAGAACACCGGCGAATCGGCCGTGTAGCGGTCGGTGGTGACGAAGGCCATGGCCTTGCTGGCCAGGTTGTACATGCCGATCTGGTTGCGCTGTTCGCTGCTGCCGACGCGGACAAAAGCCAGGTTGCGGCTATCGGGCGACCACACCACCTGGTCAGGACGGTCGGCGCCGACCTGCTTGGCGTCGTCGATGATCACGTTGGTGCGGGCCTGCAGGTCGAGCAGCCAGGTGCGGCCCTTCTTGTCGGTGTGGGCCAGCCAGCGGCCGTCAGGCGACGGGTAGATGCCGGAGCGGTGGCTGGCGCCGTCGATGGTGAGGCGCTCGCCCTTGCCTGATCCGTCGGCGGCGTAGCGCCAGATCTCGTTCTCGCCGGTGGTATCGACAAAGGCGTAAACCCACTTGTCGTCATGGCTGAACACGGCGCTGCGCGCACGCGCGCCTTCCGGTACCGCGATCTCGACGCGGCGGTAGCTGCCGGTGCCGGCAATGGTCACCTTGCCGCGCGCCGTGATCACGATGCGTTCGGCCTTGCTGGCCAGTTCGATGTTGGTGAGTGCGTCGAGCGGCGAGCGTACGCGGCGGGTGCGCTGCTGGTCGAAGTCCGAGACCAGGCTGGCCTGTACCCGCGTGTCGCTGCCGCTGGCGATGTCGAACACGCGCAGGTCGGCGCCCAGCTGGTAGGCGATGCGGCCGTCGCCCAGCGCGGCGGTGCGCACGTCCCATTCGCGGTGCTGGGTGTGGGCCTTGCGGTCGCTCCCGTCCGGCAGCGCGGACCAGATGTTGTCGGCGCCGCCGGCGTCGCTGATGAAGTAGATGCGGCCCTGCCACCACATGGCGCGGCGGCTGTTCGACGTATCGTCCTTGAACAGGCGCACCGCCTCGTTCTTCGAACCGAGTTCGTAGCGCCACAGCTGGGCATGGGCGCCGCCGCGGTAGGTCTTGACGTTATCGTTGGTCATCGACAGGCCCATGCGCGTGAAGAACACGCTGCGGCCGTCGTCGCTCAGCACGGCGTCGTTGGCGTCGGCCAGCGGCAGCACGCGGCGCGTCATCTTGACCGGGTCCAGCGCCGCCACGATGCGGTGCTGCGAGGGACCGACCGAATTCTGGGTGCTCACCAGGACTTCGCCCTGCGCCGTCCAGCCCAGCACCGTCACGCCGCCGCTCTCGAAGGTGATGCGCTTGGGCAGCCCGCCCTCGATCGGCATCACATAGGCTTCCTGCGCGCCCTCGTAGGAGGCGGCGAAGGCGACGTGCCTGCCGTCGTGCGAGATCGCGGCCTGGGTTTCAGCGGAAGGATGGGTGGTCAGGCGGGTCGCCTTGCCCCCTAGCAGCGTGGTGCGCCACAGGTCGCCCTCGGCGGTGAAGACGATGCTGTCGCCGCGGATGGCGGGGAAGCGGAAGTATGGGTCGGCGGCGGCGGCCTGGCTGCCGATCAGGGCCAGCGAAAGGGCGAGGATGGTGCGGGACACGGTCATGTTCACGGTGGCGAGGAGTTACTGAAGAAAAAGAGTTTGCCATACGTGAAGGCGTGCGCGGTGTGCATACGTGCAAAAAAATGATGGGCTGGTGGTAGGCGTGCAAAATTGGATTCCGGCCTTCGCCGGAAGTCATGGGCGCCAGTGGCGCGCATGACGGTTTATAGGCTGCGGGCTTGAGGCGCTTCCTTTTGCCCTCAGCTTTAGCACGTCGTTCCGGCGAAGGCCGGAACCCAAGTTTCGATGCAAACCGTAAGCGCAAAAAAAAACCGCGCCGAAGCGCGGTTTCTCTCACTCGACCGAAGATTATTCGATCTCCACCGTCTCCGCCGGAGCCGGCGGCGGCAGGGCGTCCCCTTCCGGGAACTCGAGCACGACGTCGTCCTTCTCGTTCAGCTCCACCGTCACGCGGCCACCGTTGACCAGGCGACCGAACAGCAGCTCGTCGGCCAGGGCCTTGCGGATCATGTCCTGGATCAGGCGCGACATCGGGCGGGCGCCCATCAGCGGATCGAAGCCCTTCTTGCCGAGGAACTTGCGCAGCTTCTCGGTGAAGACGGCTTCCACCTTCTTCTCGTGCAGCTGCTCTTCCAGCTGCATCAGGAACTTGTCCACGACGCGCAGGATGATGTCCTCGTCCAGCGCGCGGAAGCTGATGATCGCGTCCAGGCGGTTGCGGAACTCCGGCGTGAACATGCGCTTGATGTCCGCCATCTCGTCGCCCTGCGCCTTCGAATCCACGAAGCCCACCGAGCGCTTGGTCAGGCTCTCGGCGCCCGCGTTCGTGGTCATGATGATGATCACGTTGCGGAAGTCCGCCTTGCGGCCGTTGTTGTCGGTCAGCGTGCCGTGGTCCATCACCTGCAGCAGGATGTTGAAGATGTCCGGATGGGCCTTCTCGATCTCGTCCAGCAGCAGCACCGCGTGCGGCTTCTTCGTGATGGCCTCGGTCAGCAGGCCGCCCTGGTCGAAGCCGACGTAGCCCGGCGGCGCACCGATCAGGCGCGACACGGCGTGACGCTCCATGTACTCGGACATGTCGAAGCGCACCAGCTCGATGCCCAGGATGAAGGCGAGCTGCTTGGCGACCTCGGTCTTGCCGACACCGGTCGGACCCGAGAACAGGAAGGAGCCGATCGGCTTATCCTGCTTGCCCAGGCCGGCACGGGCCATCTTGATCGCGGCCGACAGCGCCTCGATCGCAGGATCCTGGCCGAACACCACGTTGCGCAGGTCGCGGTCGATGGTCTGCAGCTTGCTGCGGTCGTCCTGGTTGACGGTCTGCGGAGGGATCCGCGCGATCTTCGCGATGATGTCCTCGATCTCGGTCTTGCCGATGGTCTTCTTCTGCTTCGACTTCGGCAGGATGCGCTGGGCGGCACCGGCTTCGTCGATCACGTCGATGGCCTTGTCCGGCAGGTGGCGGTCATTGATGAAGCGGGCCGCCAGCTCGGCCGCGGTCGACAGCGCCGATGCCGAATACTTCACGCCATGGTGCTCTTCGAAGCGCGACTTCAGGCCGCGCAGGATCGCCACGGTCTGCTCGACCGACGGTTCGTTCACGTCCACCTTCTGGAAGCGGCGGCTCAGGGCATGGTCTTTCTCGAACACGCCGCGGAATTCCGTGAACGTGGTCGCGCCGATGCACTTGAGCTGGCCGTTGGCCAGGGCCGGCTTGAGCAGGTTCGATGCGTCGAGCGTGCCGCCCGAAGCCGAACCGGCGCCGATGATGGTGTGGATCTCGTCGATGAACAGGATGCCGTTCGGCGTGTCCTTCAACTGCTTGAGGACGGCCTTGAGGCGCTGCTCGAAATCGCCGCGGTACTTGGTACCGGCCAGCAGCGCGCCCATGTCGAGCGAATACACGACGGCGTTCTGCAGGATCTCGGGCACGTCTTCCTGGACGATGCGCCATGCCAGGCCTTCCGCGATGGCGGTCTTGCCGACACCGGCCTCGCCCACCAGCAGCGGATTGTTCTTGCGGCGGCGGCACAGGATCTGGATCACGCGGTCGACTTCTTCCTCGCGGCCGATCAGCGGATCGATCTTGCCGTCGGCAGCCGACTTGTTCAGGTTCTGGGTGAACTGGTCGAGCGGGCTTTCCTTGGCCTGGCCTTCGACCTGCGCTTCTTCCACGCCTTCCGACGCCTTGCTGGTGTCGAGCTGCTGGTCCTTGCGCACGCCGTGCGAGATGAAATTGACCACGTCGAGACGGGTCACGCCCTGCTGGTGCAGGTAGTAAACAGCATGCGAGTCCTTCTCGCCGAAGATCGCCACCAGCACGTTCGCGCCGGTCACTTCCTTCTTGCCGTTCGAGGCCGACTGCACGTGCATGATCGCACGCTGGATCACACGCTGGAATCCAAGCGTCGGCTGGGTGTCGACCTCGCCCGTGCCAGGCACGGTCGGGGTGTTATCACCGATAAAATTAGTCAAGGTCTTGCGCAGGTCTTCGATATTGACCGCGCACGCACGCAGGACTTCGGCGGCTGATGGGTTGTCGAGCAGGGCCAGCAGCAGGTGCTCCACGGTAATGAACTCGTGGCGGGCCTGGCGGGCTTCGACAAAGGCCATGTGTAGGGATACTTCAAGTTCCTGCGCAATCATACTTCCTCCATCACGCATTGCAGGGGGTGCCCTGCCTTACGCGCATGCGTTAAGACAAACTCCACTTTGGTACACGCTATATCTTTGGAAAACACCCCACAGACGCCCTTGCCGTGACGGTGCACGGAAAGCATGATCTGGGTCGCCGTTTCGCGATCCTTGTTGAAATACTCCTGGATGATCGCGACCACGAATTCCATTGGCGTGTAGTCGTCGTTCAGCAACGCCACCTGGTACAAGGGTGGCGGTTTTACGGTCTGCCGCTCCAGCAGCTGTTCGGTGTCATGCTTCGTAGCCATGGGCGTATTCTAATGCTTTCAAAGTCTGTGCCAAGCGTAAACATCAGCTCGTTCTCATGTGCTTCCATGTTACGCGTTTTCCGATTTATGCGCAGATGGCGATCCAATTGACGAAATCAAGAGCCGCGTTACCTCTGCTGTGGAAAATTTGGCAACAAGGGTCCAAAACCGCTTGACTTCAGTGATTATTCCACCAACAATGCAGTCATTGACATTGTACTTATGTACTTGTTGATAAGAAGTGAGCAGGCTGAGGAGGGGGCAAGAAGCTTCTTGCTTTTATGGCTCGTGTGATTAGTTAAAATTTGAAAGTTCTTTTATGGCAACTGGTACTGTTAAGTGGTTCAATGATTCCAAAGGTTTTGGCTTCATCACTCCCGATGACGGCGGCGAGGATCTGTTCGCACACTTCTCCGCGATCAACATGAACGGTTTTAAGACCCTCAAAGAAGGTCAAAAAGTCCAATTCGAAGTCACGCAAGGCCCGAAAGGCAAGCAAGCTTCCAACATCCAGGGCATGTAATCATTCCCCTCCCGGAGGCGAAGAACCCCGCCCCCAGCGGGGTTTTTTTTCGCCCCGCGGCGCAAATCTCCGCCTGTGGTACGAGCATAAGCCAGTTCCGCCACAAAGTCGCGCGTGTCCTGCAACAGTGCGGCGATGCCTCCGTCGCTCCCCTCCCCTCTATATAAGAAAAGCCCCGGCTTATTCAAGCCCGGGGCTGATCGGTCCTGCCGAAAGGCGCCAGCGCGCGATTCGCCTCACATATTCTCGATCATCACCTCACCGAAGCCCGAGCAGGACACCTGGGTCGCGCCTTCCATCAGCCGCGCGAAGTCGTAGGTGACCTTTTTCGAGGTAATCGCCTTTTCCATCGCACGGATGATCAGGTCGGCCGCTTCGACCCACCCCATATGGCGCAGCATCATCTCCGCCGAAAGGATGAGCGAACCCGGATTCACGTAATCCTTGCCGGCATATTTCGGCGCGGTGCCGTGGGTGGCCTCGAACATCGCCACCGAATCCGACATGTTGGCGCCCGGCGCGATACCGATGCCGCCGACCTGGGCCGCCAGCGCGTCGGAGATATAGTCGCCGTTCAGGTTCAGGGTGGCGATCACGCTGTACTCGGCCGGACGCAGCAGGATCTGCTGCAGGAAGGCGTCGGCGATCGAATCCTTGATGGTGATCTCACGGCCCGTCTTCGGGTTCTTGAACTTGCACCATGGGCCGCCGTCGATCAGCTCGGCGCCGAATTCCTTCTGCGCCAGCGCGTAGCCCCAGTCGCGGAAGCCGCCTTCGGTGTACTTCATGATATTGCCCTTGTGGACCAGGGTCACCGAAGGCTTGTCGTTCTCGATCGCGTACTGAATCGCCTTGCGCACCAGGCGCTCGGTGCCTTCGCGCGACACCGGCTTGACGCCCAGGCCCGAGCTCTCGGGGAAGCGGATCTTCTTGACGCCCATTTCCTCGGTCAGGAACTTGATCACCTTCTTGACGCCTTCGGAACCTTCGGCCCATTCGATGCCGGCGTAGATGTCTTCCGAGTTCTCGCGGAAGATCACCATGTCGGTCTTTTCCGGCTGCTTCAGCGGCGACGGCACGCCGGCGAAATAGCGCACCGGGCGCAGGCAGACGTAGAGGTCGAGTTCCTGGCGCAGCGCAACGTTGAGCGAGCGGATGCCGCCGCCCACCGGGGTCGTCAGCGGGCCCTTGATCGACACCACGTAATCCTTCAGCACGTCCAGCGTCTCGGCCGGCAGCCAGACGTCGGGGCCATAGACGCTGGTCGATTTTTCGCCGGCATAGATTTCCATCCAGCTGATCTTGCGGCTGCCGCCATACGCCTTTTCCACGGCCGCATCGACGACCTTCAGCATCACCGGGGTGATGTCGACGCCGGTGCCGTCCCCCTCGATATAGGGAATGACCGGAGTGTCCGGGACGCTCAGCGAATAGTCGGCGTTGACAGTGATTTTCTGGCCGTCGGCCGGGACCTTGATATGTTGGAACATCGTGCTCTCCCATTCGTCGCCGACAGGCCGCCAGCGCGGTCTCAAGCCTGCCTGCTGTATGAACTACAATGTGGAATACGCCTGCAAGTCTTGTAGAAGACGATCCTAGCGTCTTGCATTATGCACCAGTATTTTCCAAGGCGCCACGCAGCACCTTTTATCGCTCCATTCGTATTCCATGCCTCTGATCCTGTTCAACAAACCCTTCCAGGTCCTGTGCCAGTTTTCCGGCGAGGACGGTCGCGAGACCCTGGCCAACTACCTGGACATCCCCAATATCTACCCTGCCGGCCGCCTGGATGCCGACAGCGAAGGCCTGATGCTGCTGACCGACGACGGCAAGCTGCAGCACAAGATCGCGCACCCCGACCACAAGGAAGCCAAGACTTATCTGGTGCAGGTCGACGGCATGGCCGACGCCGCGACACTGGCCCGACTGCAGGCGCCGCTCGACCTGGGCGACTTCGTGACCAAGCCGTGCAAGGCGGTGCGCATCGCCGAGCCGACCTGGCTGTGGCCGCGCAACCCGCCGATCCGCGTGCGCCAGGACAAGCCGACCAGCTGGATCGCGATCACGCTGGAAGAAGGCAAGAACCGGCAGGTCCGCAGGATGACCGCGGCGGTGGGATTGCCGACCTTGCGGCTGGTGCGCTCGAGCATCGGGCCGTTTTCGCTGGCGACGCATCCCTTGATGCCTGGCGAGTTTATCGAGGTGAGATATCCGTAGGGTGGGCGGGTCTCCCGCCCACGCGTTCAACACTGCGGTGAACTGACGCGCATTAACTATTCCTCCGCCGCTTGAACGCGTGGGCGGCTAAGCCGCCCACCCTACGAAACCAAAAAAAACGCCGGCATATTGAACTGACCCCCAAAAGTTGGACACAACTTTTGGGGGTTTTTCATGACCAAGTACAGTGAGCAATTCAAGCTCGCGGTTGTCCAAGACTATCTAGCCGACAGCTCTATTGGGTATCGTGGGATC